>JBEPUC010000009.1:0-105096 GCA_041691675.1 Hyphomicrobiales bacterium
GCATCTTCGTGGTGACTATGCTCGTGTGACAAAAATTTAAACATCACACGAGGCTACGGGGCTGTTGTGGCCCCGGCGCTCCGCGCGCCCTCGTTTATGAGGTGCGGGCAAGGCGTGCCCGTCGAAGCCCAAAGGGCGAAGACGGAAGACTAAATCAAGCTACGGCGTCCCCGCGCCGCAAAAACAGGGGCGATGAATCACGTCTGTACTTCTCCCGGCCTCATCCTGAGGAGCCCGCCAAAGCGTAGCGAAGGCGGGCGTCTCGAAGGACGAGGCCGCCCTATCCTTCGAGACGCATCGCTGGCGCGATGCGCCTCAGGATGAGGGCGGCGACAAGAATAATGGCCGTGCTCGCTGCGATGCGCTATCGATCCTACAAACGCAAACCACATGAGACTTCTCCCATGCACCTCACCATTGTCGGCTGCGGCGACGCCTTCGGTTCCGGTGGCCGCTACAACACCTGCTTCATGCTGAAAACCGCGAAGGCTACGCTCTTGGTCGATTGCGGCGCATCGTCGATGCCGGCGCTCAACGCGCAGAATATCGACACCAATGACATCGATGCCATCGTCCTGTCGCATCTGCATGGCGATCACTTCGGCGGCCTGCCGTTCTTCCTTCTCAATGCGCAGTTTCTGTCCCGCCGCGACAAGCCGTTGCTGATCGCGGGGCCGCCGACCACGCGCGAACGGCTCGATGTTTTGCTCGAAGCCTGTTTTCCGAAATCGAAGGCCGGCATCAAATGGCGCTTCGACTGGCGCGTTGAGGAGATTTCAGTCGGTGTACCGACGGAAATTCAAGGCCATCGCATCGTGACAACCGAAGTCGTGCATCAATCCGGTGCGCCATCGACCGCGTTGCGCATCGAGGATGGCGAGAAGCTGTTCGCTTATTCCGGCGATACCGAATGGACCGAATCTTTGTTGCCGGTGGCGCGCGACGCCGACCTGTTCATCTGCGAATGCTATGGCTATTCCGGCAAGCTTTCCGGCCACATGAGTTGGGAAATTCTGCAAAAGCGTCTCGGCGATTTGCAGGCGCGCAAGATCATGCTGACGCACATGAACCCGACGATGCTGGCGCGGCTCGACGAGATAAAGGCCGCCGGCGTTCTGCTCGCCGCCGACGGCCTCAAGATGGAGATTTGATTTTCTCACCCTCCCCCTCCAGGGGAGGGTAAAGCCAGGGCGCGTTCTTACTTCGCGTCGCTGCGATCGAGCAACGCCATCAACGCCGAGGTATCCCAACGCTTGCCGCCCATCTTCTGCACCTGACCGTAGAACTGATCCACCAGCGCGGTGACGGGGAGGCTGGCGCCGTTCTTGCGCGCTTCGCCGAGGCAGATGCTCAGATCCTTGCGCATCCAGTCGACCGCAAAGCCGTGATCGAACTTGCCGGCGACCATGGTCTTGTAGCGGTTTTCCATCTGCCACGATTGCGCCGCGCCCTTGGAGATGGTGGCGATCAGCATCTCGATGTCGAGACCGGCCTTCTGCGCGAAGTGCAATCCTTCGGACAGGCCCTGCACCAGACCGGCGATGCAGATCTGGTTGACCATCTTGGCGAGCTGGCCCGAGCCGGGCGCCCCCATCAGGTTACAGGCGCGGGCGTAAGCGTCGATCACCGGCTTGGCCTTGTCGAAAATCGGCTTGTCGCCGCCGCACATCACGGTGAGGACGCCATTCTCCGCGCCGGCTTGGCCGCCGGAGACGGGGCCATCGACGAAGCCGAAACCGGCCTTGGTCGAGGCCTCGTAGAGTTCGCGGGCGATCTCGGCCGAGGCGGTGGTGTGATCGACGAAGATCGTGCCTTTGCCCATGGCAGCGAAGGCGCCGTCCTTGCCGAGCGTGACGTCGCGCAGGTCGTTGTCATTGCCGACGCAGCACATCACGAAGTCCTGGCCCTTGGCCGCTTCGGCCGGGGTTTTGCCGACTTTGCCGCCGAACTGCGCGGCCCATTTCTCGGCCTTTGCCGTGGTGCGGTTGTAGACGGTGACCTCGTGGCCGCCCTTGTTCTTGAGGTGTCCGGCCATGGGGTAGCCCATGACGCCCAAGCCCAGAAACGCAACCTTTGCCATGACAATTTCTCCCTTAAGCCATACGGCCCGTTCCGGCCGGTTCAAATCGATCCCGTGGTCGCTCGGGGCGCAATAGGTCATTGCCGGGGTGGCCGCGTCAACCTCCCTTGCTCCCCTTGTTCCTCCCTTGCCCGGCAGTTCCCAAGAGCCCAGATAGCTCACATTGACCGGCCGTGGCCCATGCCTATGGTGGCGGCCAACGGACAAGGAAGACGATCATGGCGGTGACGAAGGATCAGGTTCTCGGCGCATTGGCGAAAGTGAAGGCGCCCGACGGGACCGCGCTGACCGACGCCGGAGTCCTGTCCGACATCGTCGTGTCCGACGGCAAGGTGTTCTTCTCGATCTCGGTCGATGCCGGCGCGGTGAAAGGCTGGGAGCCAATCCGGGACGCCGCTGAAAAGGCGGTGCGCGCCGTACCGGGCGTGCAGTCGGCGCTGGTGGCGCTCACGGCGGAACGCGCGGCGGGGCGCGGGCCGCAACCGGCGCATCAGGCCGCCAATGCCGCGAAACCGGCTCCGCATTCGCATTCCCATTCTCCTGCCCAGCCGGCGGCCAAGGCGCAGCCCGGCATTCCCGGCGTCGATGCCATCATAGCGGTGGCGTCCGGCAAAGGCGGCGTCGGCAAATCGACCACCGCCGTCAACATCGCGCTCGGCCTGCGCGACCTCGGTCTCAAAGTCGGCATGCTGGACGCCGACATTTACGGGCCGTCGCTGCCGAAGCTGTTCGCCATCAAGGAAAAGCCGCAGACCATCGGCGGCACGCGGCTCAAGCCGATCGAACGCTACGGCCTGCAAATCATGTCGATCGGTTTCCTGATCGATGAAGAGACGCCGATGATCTGGCGCGGTCCGATGGTGATGTCGGCGATCACGCAGATGCTGCGCGAGGTCGAGTGGGGCAAGCTCGACGTCATGGTGGTCGACATGCCGCCCGGCACCGGCGACGCGCAATTGACGATGGCGCAGCAGGTGCCGCTTAAAGGCGCCGTGATCGTCTCGACGCCGCAGGACCTGGCGCTGATCGACGCGCGGCGCGGCGTCGCCATGTTCAAGCGCGTCAACGTGCCGGTGCTCGGCGTGGTCGAGAACATGAGTTACTTCCTGTGCCCGGAATGCGGCACCCGCTCCGACATTTTCGGTCACGGCGGCGCGCGGCACGAGGCGGAACGGCTCGGCGTGCCGTTCCTCGGCGAGGTTCCGCTGCACATCACCATCCGCGAGAAATCCGACGCCGGCCTTCCGGTGGTGGCGACCGAGCCGGACGGTCCGCACGCGAAAATCTATCGCGACATCGCCGCCAACGTGCTGGCGCAGATCAAGGGCGGCGCGGCATCCGGCCGCACCGCGCCGAAGATCGTGATCGAGGCTTGAACTAAAGTTTGATCTCGCGCGCATCCCGCATGCATGCAATGCAGCCATGACGCTGGTCATGATGGCGCTGACCTGCTTACCACGGGGCGTTTTCGTCCATCGATGGACGATCAAATCCTCACATGAATATCGGGAGTGGCATTGAAATGAAACGCCGACAGTTTATTGGCGCGGCAGGTTTGGGTCTTGCGGCGGCCGCGGTGGCAAAGCCCGCGATTGCGCAATCGTCGCCTGAGGTGAAGTGGCGTCTGACGTCGAGCTTCCCGAAGTCGCTCGATACCATCTTCGGCGCCTGCGAAGTCTTCGCCAAGGCGGTGGCGGAAGCGACCGACAACAAGTTCCAGATTCAGACCTTCGCGGCCGGCGAACTCGTGCCGGGCTTGCAGGCCGCCGATGCGGTCAGCAACGGCACCGTCGAAATGGCGCATACGGCGTCGTATTATTACGTCGGCAAGGACCCGACCTTCTCGCTGTTCACCGCGCAGCCTTTCGGTCTCAACGCCCGCATGCAGTCGGCCTGGTTTGAATTCGGCGGCGCGCAGCAACTCGCCGATGCTTTCTATAAAAAGTATAATTTTATGTCCTTGCCGGCCGGCAATACCGGCACGCAGATGGGCGGCTGGTTTCGTAAGGAAATCAAAACCGTCGATGATCTCAAGGGCCTGAAATTCCGCACCGCCGGCTTCAACGGTCAGATCTTCAGCAAGATGGGCGCGGTGCCGCAGCAGGTCGCCGGCGGCGACATTTATCCGGCGCTGGAGAAGGGCACCATCGACGCCGTCGAATGGGTCGGCCCCTACGATGACGAGAAGCTCGGCTTCTACAAGGTCGCCAAGTACTACTACTACCCCGGCTGGTGGGAAGGCGGCGCGATGCTGCACAACTTCATCAACCTCGACAAATGGAACGCGCTGCCGAAGAATTATCAGGCGGTGGTGAAGGCGGCCTCGGCGCAGGCGCACGGTTGGATGCTGGCGAAATACGATGCCGGCAATCCTCAGGCGCTCAAGCGCCTGATCGCGGGTGGCGCGCTATTGCGCCCGTTCCCGCAACCCGTGATGGAAGCCTCGTACAAGGCCGCGACCGACACCTACAATGAAGTCAGCGCCAAGAACGCCGACTTCAAGAAGGTGTATGACAGCATGGTGGCTTTCCGCGGCGACGAGTATCTGTGGTGGCAGGTCGCCGAACTCGGCTTCGACGCCTTCATGGTGCGCCTGCGCCAGCGCGGCTGACGCCGGACGCGACCGGAATTCCGGAAAAGACAGCCCCGCCCCGGGACACCGGGGCGGGGCTGTTCATTTTTGCCGGACTGTTTACCAGACTGTTTGCCAGCCGGCGGCGATCGTTTTGAGGTGGAAAATGCCCCTTACAACTTTCGTCGAACCATTGCAGACTGGATTTAGTCGGCCGGCTCCGTCATGGTTCCGGCAAGCCCCCGATTTGTGGGAATCAAGGGTGCGCGGGTGCGAAGGGGGCTCCCGCCAATAAACATCATCACGGGAGGATACCTTATGAAAAGACGTCAATTTATCCAGGCGGCCGGTTTGGGCGTTGCCGGAGCGGCGATTGCCGCGCCCGCCATCGCGCAGTCGACCCCCACGCTTAAATGGCGCATGCCGTGCAGTTGGCCGAAGTCGCTGGACACGCTCTACGGGGCGGCGGAAGTCATGTGCAAGGCAGTCGGAGAAGCGACCGACGGCAAATTCCAGATCCAGCCATTCGCGGCCGGCGAAATCGTACCCGGCCTCGCCATTGTCGATTCCGTTCAAAACGGAACGGTCGAGATCGGCCACACCGCTTCTTACTATTATTTCGGCAAGGATCCGACCTTCGGCTTTGGCACGTCGGTGCCCTTCGGCCCGAACGCCCGTATCAATCAGGCCTGGTGGACGCAGGGCGGCGGCGAGGCCGTGCTCGACGAGTTCTACAAGAAGTACAGTGCCAAGGCGCTGCTGGCCGGCAACACCGGCTGCCAGATGGGCGGCTGGTATCGCAAGGAAATCAATACGATCGACGATCTCAAGGGCCTGAAGATGCGTATCGGCGGCTGGGCCGGCAAGGTGCTCCAGAAGCTTGGCGGCGTTCCGCAGCAGATCGCCGGCGGCGACATCTATCCGGCACTGGAAAAAGGCACGCTGGATGCCTGCGAATGGGTCGGCCCTTATGACGACGAAAAGCTCGGCTTCTTCAAGGTGGCGCCGCATTATTACGCGCCCGGCTGGTGGGAAGGCGGCTCGATGCTTCATGCCTTCGTCAACCTCGACAAGTGGAATGCCCTGCCGAAGCATTATCAGGCGGTGCTGACGCAGGCCGGTCATTACGCCAATACGTGGTGCATGGCCAAATACGATGCGCTCAATCCCCAGGCCTTGCGCAAGCTGCTTGCCGGCGGCACCAAGCTTCATGTCTTCTCGCCGGCGATCATGGATGCCTCGTACAAGGCGACCATGGAGCTGCACGCGGAAGTCGCGAAGGAAAACGCGAGCTTCAAGAAGGTCAACGACTCCATGATGGGCTTCACCAAGAACGCGTATCAGTGGTTCCAGGTGGCGGAAAATACCTACGACCAGTTCATGATCCGCGCGATGCGCGGCTAAACAGTTCGATACCCGAATAGCAAAAAGCCCCGGAGCGAAGGCTCCGGGGCTGTTTTTTTATGCGTCGCCTCGAGAGTCGGTCATTTGAATATTGGCGCCTGACTGTCGAACGATGGAATATTGATCTGTGGAATCTCGATCTTGATTGTATTGGGATCGATGGTCGATACTCCCCGTTTGTAGTGCATGACCATCGCCGGAAACATGATGACCAGCAGCACCATGATCACCTGGATCACCACGAACGGCATTGCGCCCCAATAAATCTGGCCGGTGGTGACCGGCTCCATGCGCAGGCCGGTGACACGGTCGTTATACGGTTCTTTCGGCGCCACCGAACGCAGGTAGAACAGTGCGAACCCGAACGGCGGATGCATGAACGATGTCTGCATATTAACGCCGAGGATGACGCCGAACCAGATCAGGTCGATGCCGAGATGCTCCGCAGCGGGTCCGAGCAGTGGAATGATGATGAAGGCCAGTTCAAAGAAATCGAGGAAGAACGCCAGGACGAAGACAAAGGCGTTGACGAAGATGAGGAAGCCGATCTGGCCGCCCGGCAGCGACGTCAACAAATGCTCGACCCAGACATGACCGCTGACGCCGTAGAACGTCAGCGAGAAAACGCGCGCGCCGAGCAGGATGAAGACGACAAAGGCCGACAGCTTGGCCGTCGATTCGACAGCCTGGCGGATCAAATCCCAGGTGAGGCGGCGCTTGGCGCCCCCGAGCAATAGCGCACCGACGGCACCCATCGCGCCGCCTTCGGTCGGCGTCGCGACGCCGATGAAGATCGTGCCGAGCACCAGGAAGATGAGAAACAGCGGCGGTACCATCACGAAGGTGGTCTGTTGCGCAATATGCGATAGAAAGCGGAAGCCGAAAAAACGATTGGCCAGCCAGTTTACAACGGTGATGGCGAAGGCGAAAAGAATGCCGTTGAACATGCTGAGAACGACAAAGTCTGCGCCGTGGGATGTGGAGCTCCGCATGGCGAACCAGGCGAACACAATGCTCGCGGCAGTTAGCACGCCGAGCGACGTCAGACCCCGCTTGCCGCCCGCTTCACGAAAGCCGATGGCTTCCACCGGAAGGCCGGGCGTTGCTTTGGGGTAGAGGATCGACACCAGGAAGACATAAAAAGCATAGAGGCCGGAAAGCACGAGGCCGGGAATGAAGGCGCCTTCGTACATATCGCCCACCGACTTGCCGAGTTGGTCGGCCATGACGATCAGCACCAGCGATGGCGGAATGATCTGCGCCAGCGTACCGGACGCGGCGATGACGCCGGAGGCGACGCGGCGGTCATAGCCGTAGCGCAGCATGATCGGCAACGAAATCAATCCCATCGAGATCACCGATGCAGCCACCACGCCGGTGGTGGCAGCAAGCAGCGCCCCGACGAATATGACCGCGTAAGCAAGGCCGCCGCGCACGGTGCCGAACAGTTGCCCGATGGTGTCGAGCAGATCTTCGGCCATGCCAGATCGTTCCAGCACCAATCCCATGAAGGTGAAGAACGGGATCGCGAGCAACGTATCATTGCTCATAACGCCGTAGACGCGTTCCGGCAGCGCTTGCAGGAAATCGGGCACGAACAACCCGAGGTCGATGCCGATGAGCGCGAAGATCAGACCGACGGCGGCGAGCGAAAAGGCCGCCGGATAACCGAGCAGCAGAAAGACCACAAGGGCCGCGAACATAATCGGGGCCATGTTTTCGATAAAGAAACTTAACATTCAAAACTCCGGGAAAATCGCCACAGGCGCTCAGCGCTTTTCGATCGCTTCGACAATGTGTTCGACTTCGGCTTCGATGGCCTTGGTCTGATTTTCGTAAGGATCGGGAATTTGGCCGCGCATGACCGCAATACGCTTGATCAATTCGGACACGGCCTGAATGAACAGCAGCGCGAAGCCGATCATGATCAGCGATTTGGTCGGCCACTGGGGCAATCCGCCGGCATTTCCCGACTGCTCGTTGATCTCGACCGAGCGCATAAAGAACGGGATGCCGGTTACGACCATGATCACGCAGAAGGGCATCAGGAAAAACGTGTGCCCTACCAGGTCGATCCAACTGCGGACCCGCCGCGGCATCAGGTTGTTTACGATGTCGATGCGGATGTGCTCATTGCAAAGCAGCGTCCAGGGCGCGCACAACAGAAATACGACGCTAAAGAGCACCCATTGCAGTTCCAGCCAGGAGTTGGATGAAATATCGAAGATCTTGCGGATTGTGGCGTTCGCAGCCGAAACGATCACGGCGGCGAGAATGAGCCACGCGAGATGCTTGCCGAGCCATGTATTAATGGCGTCGATGGCGCGCGAAAGCGGCAGCAACGCCTTCACCAATGCGTCGAGAGCGCTCACTTGAATTTCCCCTCATTACGGCTTCGAGTTTCCCCGGCCGGAATTTTATTCTGCTTTTAGGCGAACTCTTTTAGGCCAACTCTTTAGGTTCTGGTCTTTTTCGGCCCTTAGCGGCCCCACAGCCGCTGACGCTACCTTAATCCGATGGCGGCAGGAGGCGTCAATGGTGAAAATGTCGATAGGTGAGGAAACGGGGGAGATTGCCGGTGCAGGGTGTCCCGGTGGCCGCTAACACGCCAGCAAAGGCGGTTGAGACGGCAGAGGGGATATCCACAGGACCGGCGATTTACCCGCTTATGGCGGGCAGGGGCATCCGGCGATTTAGCCGCCGGTGACGCTCATGTGGCGCGACAGCGCGGGCCGGTGCTGACGCCGGTCGATCACGAAATCATGGCCTTTCGGCTTGCGGGTGATGGCATCGTCAATCGCGGCGTGGATCAGGCCGTCGCTTTCCGAGGCGCGCAAGGGAACTCGCAGATCGGCGGCATCCTCCTGACCGAGACACATGTAAAGCGTGCCGGTGCATGTCACGCGGACGCGATTGCAGGACTCGCAGAAATTATGCGTCATCGGCGTGATGAAGCCGAGACGTCCGCCGGTTTCCTTCACGCGCACGTAGCGCGCCGGCCCGCCGGTTTGATAGTCGATATCGTCCAGCGTGTAGCGTTCCGCGAGCCGCGCGCGCACCATCGACAGCGGCAGATACTGATCGATGCGGTATTCGCCGACATCGCCGAGCGGCATCACCTCGATCACCGTGAGGTCCATGCCGCGTCCGTGCGCCCATTCCATGAGGCCGCCGAGTTCGTCTTCGTTGACGCCCTTGAGGGCGACCGCGTTGATCTTGACCTTGAGGCCGGCGGCCTGCGCGGCATCGATGCCGGCAATGACTTTGCCGAGATCGCCCCAGCGCGTAATTGCGCGGAATTTATCGGCGTCGAGCGTATCGAGCGAGACGTTGATGCGTTCGACGCCATGGCTCTTCAACTCGGCGGCGTATTTCGCCAATTGCGAGCCGTTCGTGGTCAGCGTCAACTCCTTGAGCGCGCCGCTTTCGAGATGGCGCGACAGCGACGACACCAAAGTCATGATGCCTCGGCGAACCAGCGGTTCGCCGCCGGTCAGGCGCAGCTTGGTGACGCCCTTGGCAATGAACGCGCTGCACAGCCGATCGAGTTCCTCCAGGCTCAGGAGGTCGGCCTTCGGCAGAAAACTCATATGCTCGGACATGCAATAGACACAGCGGAAATCGCAGCGGTCGGTGACCGAGACACGCAAATAGGTGATCGCCCGGGCGAACGGATCGATCAGCGGGCGCGGCGACACGCCGGGTGCGTCGATTGTCGAAAGAGGAGCGGCGGATGCCATCGTCTGTCCCAGCGAGATCAACGTATTCCGCTTTATATAGGATGTCCGGCCGGCAATGACCACCGCGCCCGGTGTCCGGCAGGCGGCGGCGCTTCCAGGCGAAACGCATACAAAAACGCCGCCACCATGAGGTGACGGCGTTTTTAAAGGAGAGGAGCGGAAAGCCCCGCTTATTGCTTCGGCGGCGCCGGCCAGGGCGCCGGCTGCTGCGGTTCGGGCGCGGCAATCATGGGAGGGGGCGCGGGCGCCGCGGGGGCGGCTACGGGCGCTTCGGCTGCCGGCTTGGGGGCCGCCGGTTTGCGCGCTGCCGGTTTCCTGACGGCGCGCTTGCGAGTCGGCTTCTTGACGGCCGGCTTTGCCGCGGCGGCAAGTTCCACCCGGATCGGGTTGGGTTGCAACTTAGTCTGACGGCCGGTTTCGATGAGCGGCTCGAGGCTTTCCTGATCGGGATTGTAGCCGTTCAGGCTGAACGTCACCGTGAGCGGTGCGTCGGTTGGCAGCGCCAGCGCACACGGGGTGGTGCAGGTCTGGCCGTTCGATACCTTGGCTTCGGCGCCCGGCGGTTGCGATTCAAACTGCACGCTATCGACCGACGGCGCCGGTTTTAGCGCATCAAGGTTGGTCGACGAACACGCCGCAAGCGAAAATGCGCCGATCGTGATTGCAATGACTCGATACATTTATTTAACCCAATCTGGACCGGGGGCTGGCGGAACGAAACTCACACACACTCTGCCCGACCGTAACAAGAATAGGGATGTGGTCATTATGAGGCAACATGCCGCGCGCCGTTAACCTTAACGGGGGCGTGGGCGTTCAGTTTCCAAACGAAAAGCCGGCAATCGCGTCGGGAAGCTGCGCGAAATGGCCGATCACCCGGTCCGGTCCGTAGTCGGACACGGGGCGTTCGCTGT
This sequence comes from Hyphomicrobiales bacterium, assembly GCA_041691675.1. Lineage (GTDB taxonomy): Bacteria > Pseudomonadota > Alphaproteobacteria > Rhizobiales > Xanthobacteraceae > Pseudolabrys. The sequence goes on from JBEPUC010000009.1 coordinate 10,711, forward strand.
AGCCGAAGTCGACCGCGATCACCGGAATGCGCGCAGCCTTCGCCGTCAGGATGTCGGTTTCGGAATCGCCGATCATGATGGCCCGGCGCGGGTCGCCGCCCGCAGCGACGATGGTGCGGCGCAGCACTTCGGGATCCGGTTTCATCATGCCGAAGGTATCCTGTCCGCAAACCACCTTGAATCGATTGAGCAGATTGAGCGCCTTGAGCAGCATCACCGATAAATGTTCGAGCTTATTCGTACACACCGCGAGGCGATAGCCGCTCGCATCGAGTGCATCGAGCGCATCCACCAATCCGGGAAACGGCCGCGAGTGGTCGGCGACATGCTCCGCGTAATAGGCGATGAAATCGTTGAACATGCCGTCGAGCGCATCCTGCTCGACGGGGTGCCCTCGCGCTTCGATGCCGCGTGCCAGCATCACCCGCGCGCCGGCGCCAACGTAATTGCGCGCGGTGTCGTAGGCGACCGGTGCAATGCCATTGCGATCCAGCACGATGTTGAGGGCTGCGACCAGGTCGGGCGCGGTTTCGATGAGGGTGCCGTCGAGGTCGAAAACGATGGTGGTTGCGGTCATCGGAGGATCGCTAACGGCCGTTTCGTCTCAATGCAAGACGGAATTCCCCTGTATTTCACGGCGATTCCGGCTGTTCAGGCCGGATAATCGGCGTTAGACAGTTGGCTCGCCCGCTATTGAACATATTGACTCCGCCAGGAAACCGGTCGCCCCGATGAATGCCGACGATCAGAAGCGCGCCGCCGCCGCACGCGCCGTCGAATTAGTGACGCCCGGAATGCGGCTGGGGCTCGGCACCGGCTCGACCGCCAGGCACTTTGTCGATCTCGTCGGTGAGCGCGTGCGCGCCGGCCTTGATGTCGTCGCGGTGCCGACATCCGAAGCCACACATGCGCAGGCGCTGGCTTGCGGCATTGCGCTGACGACGCTTGACGAGACGCCCGAACTCGACCTCACCGTCGACGGCGCCGATGAACTCGATGCCGGCCTCAACCTGATCAAAGGGGGCGGTGGCGCTCTGTTGCGGGAAAAGATCGTCGCGGCGGCCTCGAAACGTATGGTCGTCATCGCCGATGAAAGCAAACTCGTCGGTGCGCTCGGCGCTTTTCCTCTGCCGATCGAGGTCACCCCTTTCGGCTTTCTGGCGACGTTGCGCGCAGTCGAAAAGGCGATTGCCGCCGTGCAGTGCCGCGGCCCGCTTAAACAGCGGATGACCAAGGACGGCCATCCTTTCGTCACGGATGGCGGCCACTGGATCATAGACGCGCAATTGGGACGCATTGACGATCCCAGGACATTGGCGCATGCGCTGTCCGGCATCCCGGGCGTGATGGAGCACGGTCTTTTTATCGGCCTCGCCCGGCTTGCGATCGTCGGCGGACATGACGGCGTCAGGCTGATCGAGCGGCCCTGACAATCTTAACAGCGGAGTTTGACTATGATGTTTCTGCGAGGCCCGAGCATGCAGGGTGTTTCGCGCCTGGCGCGTCTGTCCATTATCGTCGGCTCGCTGGTCGCGTCGAGCCCGGTGCTGGCCGCGCCGCCGTCGGCTGCCGCGACGGCCAGCGCCAACGAAATCGTCAAGCTGACCGGCGCCACCGCGTTGTTCACGCCGCTCATTCCCGGCGTGATTGAGCAATCGAAGCTTCTGTTCCTTCAGCAGGACCCTAGCCTTGCCAAGGACCTCAATGAAATCGCGGCCCAGATGCGCACCGATCTTGAGCCGCGTACCGCCGAACTGACCGGGGAGGTCGCCAAGATCTACACGCAGCGTTACAGCGAGGCCGAGCTTAAAGAACTGCTGGCTTTCTATAATTCTTCCATCGGCAAGAAGATGGTCGCCGAGCAATCCTATATCGTGACGGCCAGCCTGAAATTCGCACAGGACTGGGCGAACAAACTCTCCGAAGAAGTCACCGCCAAGATGCGCGACGAATTGAAAAAGAAAGGTCACGCGCTATAGCCGCGACGGCGACCGGCGCTTAACTGAGCTAAACACCGGACGGGGCGGAAGAAGCGGGCGACTTTGGCGGGTAATTCGGCAATGGCGGACAACGACGTCGATCTCTTTGTGATCGGAGCAGGTTCGGGCGGCGTGCGTGCCGCGCGGATCGCGGCGAGCTATGGCGCGCGCGTCACCATCGCCGAGGAATTCCGGGTTGGCGGCACCTGCGTGATCCGCGGTTGCGTGCCGAAAAAGCTGCTGGTCTACGCCTCCCGTTTCGGTCACGAATTCGAGGATGCCGCCGGCTTCGGCTGGACCGTGCCGACGCAGCCGACATTCAGTTGGCCGACGCTGATCGCCAACAAGGACCGCGAAATCGACCGGCTCGAAGCGGCCTATGTCGCGACGCTCGAGCGCAACAATGTCAACATTGTGCGCAGCCGGGCGGTATTTGAAGATGCGCATACCGTTCGGTTGTTGGCGACGGGCGCGCGGGTGCGGGCCGAAACCATCCTGATCGCGACCGGCGGCTGGCCGCACATGGGCCCGAATATCCCCGGCATCGAACATGCCATCTCGTCGAACGAAGCTTTCCATCTGACCGAGCTGCCGGAACGCATCGTCATCCAGGGCGGCGGCTATATCGCCGTCGAATTCGCCTGCATCTTCGCGGGGCTCGGCAGCAAGGTCACGCTCGTCTATCGCGGCGAGAATATTCTGCGTGGTTTCGACGACGATTTGCGCGAACATCTGCGCAACGAGATGACGATGCGTGGCATAAAGGTGCTGTGCGGCCACACGATCGATGCGATCGAGAAAGCGGGCGATGAATATCGCACCAGCCTCTCGGATGGCACCTCGCTGACAGCCGACAAAGTAATGTTTGCAATCGGCCGGCGGCCGAACATCATGGGAATTGGCTGCGAGACGCTCGGGATGGAATGCCACGAGCACGGTGGCATCTCGGTCGATGAATATTCGCGGACGTCTGTTCCGAATATCTATGCCGTTGGCGACGTCACCAACCGCGTCAATCTGACGCCGGTCGCGATCCGCGAAGGTCACGCTTTCGCCGACACGGTCTACGGCGGCAAGCCAACGCGCGTCGACCACGCGGATGTGCCGACGGCGGTGTTTTCCGAGCCCGAGCTTGGCGTCATCGGACTGACCGAAGCGCAGGCGCGCGATACGTTCGACATTGTCGATGTCTACAAGACCACCTTCCGGCCGATGAAAGCGACGCTGTCGGGCCGCGCCACGCGCGTCTTCATGAAGCTCCTGGTGGACGGCATCAGTGGTCGGGTCGTCGGCTGCCACGTTGCCGGCCCGGACGCCGGCGAACTGATCCAGGTCATCGGCATCGCGGTCAAAATGGGGGCGACGAAGGCTGATTTCGACGCCACCATGGCTGTTCACCCGACGATGGCCGAGGAATTGGTCACGATGCGCGAGCGGGCGGCCCGCTACACCCGGGCGGCGGCGGCCGAATAGCCGCAAGGCGCGGGTCCTGATTGCAGGAGCGCTTGCTTCGATAGAACTTCGATTGATCGCGACCTATGCACTCGTGCATTCCGGATTCAAAGCCGGAGATTGCCGGCTTGCGGGTGCCGATTTTGCACGTCGGGTAGACTGTATATGGTACGATGAAGTCGCTTCTCAGATCGGCTGCCGGAGGGCTCATCGATGAATAATAATGAAAAGTCAGCGGCCACTGTCGAAGAATTCGTTGCTCTGACCAAAGACAAGAACATTCAGCGAATTGTTGTTCACGGCAATTTGGTCAATGTCCCTTCCGTCCGCCTCGCCCCTGGCCAGTTTCTCCGGGGTGAACATGAACACTCTTCCGTGACTTTCGCTGCGGGCGTCGATGGTCTTCAATTATCGTCGGACAATCGGGTTCACAACATTCGTCTAAACGCCTCCGAGGACAAGCGCGCGATCTTCAACGACACCTCGGTCGAAAGCCTCGGGCGGATCGAATTGCGCGGCGTCACGACGACCGGCTGCGTTCAGATTCTCGCCCGTGACAAAGTGCGCGGCGGCCACGTCGATGTGAATGGACTTGATATCATCGCGGCCGATGCTCGCGGCGAGAAAGAACGCCCGCACGGTTACGGCGTCTACGTCATCAATGGTGCGTTCACGCTCTGGAACATGCAGCAGGATACCAGCGTGGTCGTCAGTGCTGATCTCGTCGGCCTTTCGGCTGGTCGCGACGGCGCTCCAGTGCGGGGCAGCGGTATCTTCGTCAGCGGCGGCGGCGACAAGGCCGGCCGGCTCAACGTGCGGCGGCTGGAGACCGACGCGGTCTACAGCGACGGCGGTATTGCGCCCGGCACGGCAGACCAGATCACCGGCGGCGTCTTCACAGTTTACGGCGCCTATGTCGATGTCGTCCGAAACCGTGGTCCGGTCGTGACTTACGGCGTCAACGACATGGTGCTCGACAATTGGGGCGTCGTCGATCGCTGGACCGCCGAGGCGAAAATCACCTCGCACGGCCCGAGCGGCATCGGTTTCGTCAATTTCGGCATCGTGCATGAACTGAAAGTCAACGCGCCGATAGAGACCTTCGGCCAGGGCTCGCGCGGCTTCAATGTCTACACCGGCACGGTGAACCTCGCCGAGTTCGACCGCGTCATCACCCACGCCGACGGCGCGGTGGGCGTGCAGATCAGCCAGCCGATCGGCAAGCTCGTCGTGCATCGCGGCATCGAGACGTTCGGCGGTACCGGCCCGTCGCTGGTCAAAGGTGTCGTCGTCACGCTGTCGGCCATCGCGCTGAGCATCAAGCCGGGCGGTTCGGCACGCGAGATCGAGATCTCCGGCGGCATCAAGACTAACGGAGCTGGCGTCGCCCCGATCGAGCAGCACGGCGCCATCGACTCGTTGCGTGTGACCGGCGGCTTCGTGGCGGCAGGCGGCGGCTTCGACAAGATTTGACGAATGCGGAACCCCGCCGACTTTTACGGGCACATCGCGGTTGAGATGTTCGCCCGGGCCGTGGCGGCCTCCGGGCCAACTTTGTCGCCGCCGAGCGCAAATAAATAATTGATTTTATTGCGATTTTTTATTTGAAGTGCCTTGGCGCCGCGATTGGACGCAAGAAGGCGCTTCAAATCCTCCACACTGGTGTATAACCCCCGAAACTCGTTGGAGTATTGACGATGCCCGAGCGTTGGACGCCGGATAGCTGGCGCAAAAAGCCGATCCTGCAAGTGCCGGATTACCCGAATGCGCAGGCTTTGGCCGACACCGAAAAGCAGCTTGCGACCTTCCCGCCGCTGGTTTTTGCGGGTGAGGCGCGCAATCTGAAGAAGGCGCTCGGCCGCGTCGCACAAGGCCAGGCCTTCCTGCTGCAAGGCGGCGACTGCGCCGAAAGCTTCGGCGAGCATGGCGCCAACAACATCCGCGACTTCTTCCGCGTGTTCTTGCAGATGGCGATCGTGCTGACCTATGCCGGCGCGTCGCCGGTGGTGAAGGTCGGCCGCATCGCCGGCCAGTTCGCCAAGCCGCGCTCATCGCCGACCGAGAAGCGCGATGGCGTCGAACTGCCGAGCTATCGCGGCGACATTGTCAACGACAACGCCTTCACGCCCGAAGCGCGCACACCCGATCCTCGCCGGCAGCTTGACGCCTATCGCCAGTCGGCGGCGACGCTGAACCTGCTGCGCGCCTTCGCCAAGGGCGGCTACGCCAGCGTCGAGAACGTGCATCAGTGGATGCTGCAGTCGGTGAGCGATTCACCGCAGTCGAAGGCCTATTCTGATCTGGCCGACCGCGTCTCCGGCGCGCTCGATTTCATGCGCGCCTGCGGTCTGACTTTCGCGGTCGATAGCGCGCTCGGCACGACCGATTTCTATACTAGCCACGAGGCGTTGCTGCTCGGCTACGAGCAGGCTTTCACCCGCATCGATTCAACGACCGGTGATTGGTACGCGACGTCCGGCCACATGATCTGGATCGGCGACCGCACGCGCCAACACGATCACGCCCACATCGAATGGGCGCGCGGCATCAAAAACCCGATCGGGCTGAAATGCGGCCCGTCGCTGAAAGCCGACGATCTGCTGCGGTTGGTCGATACCCTCAATCCCGACAACGAACCCGGCCGGCTGACGCTGATCGGCCGCTTCGGCGCCGACAAGGTTGGCGATCATCTGCCGGCTTTGGTACGCGCGCTCAAGCGCGAGGGCAGGGTGGTGCTGTGGTCGTGCGACCCAATGCACGGCAACACCATCACCTCGGCCTCCGGTTACAAAACGCGGCCGTTCGATCTGGTGCTCAAGGAAGTGCGCAGCTTCTTCGACGTGCATGCGGCCGAAGGCACCTATGCCGGTGGCGTGCATCTGGAAATGACCGGCCAGAACGTCACCGAATGCACTGGTGGCGCCCGCGCCATTTCCGACGCCGACCTCAACGACCGCTATCACACGGTCTGCGATCCGCGCCTCAATGCCGAGCAGGCCATCGATATGGCCTTCCTGCTGGCCGACCGGCTGCGCAAGGAGCGCGCGGCGATGCCAATTCAGGCCGTCGCCGGGCTCTAAGCGCGAGGGTCACGCGAGCGGCAGGGCTGCGTTGCAGTCCTGCCGCCCTGCGGGACGGACCATTGTCGGGCCAGACGCTGAAGCGGTAGATAAAACGATCATGAACAGCCGCCCCGCCGACAAACTCGCGATAGCCTGCGCGCAACTCAATTCGACGGTCGGCGACATCGCCGGCAATGCCGACAAGGTGCGCCGCGCCCGCGACGAAGCGGCGGCGCAAGGCGCCGATCTCGTCGTATTCCCGGAGCTTTTCATCGCCGGTTATCCGCCGGAAGACCTCGTGCTCAAGCCGGCATTTCAGGCCGCCTGCCGCGCCGAAATCGAAAAGCTCGCGCGCGAAACCTTAAGCGGCGGCCCCGCACTGCTGGTCGGCACGCCCTGGGTTGACGGCGGCAAGCTCTATAACGCGGTGGCGCTGCTCGACGGCGGCGCGATTGCGGCGCTGCGCTTCAAGGTCAATTTGCCGAACTACGGCGTGTTCGATGAAAAGCGCGTGTTCTCGCCGGGGCCTCTGCCGGGACCGATCAATTTTCGCGGCGTGCGGCTCGGTGTGCCGGTGTGCGAAGACATCTGGATGGAAGAATCGAGCGCCTACGAGGACGTGGTCGAGTGTCTGGCCGAGACCGGCGCAGAAATTCTGATCGTGCCGAATGCCTCCCCCTATTCGCGCCGCAAGGCCGAGGTCCGTCTCAATATTGCGGTGGCGCGCGTCGTCCAGTCTGGGCTGCCGTTGATTTACGGCAACCAGTGCGGCGGCCAGGATGAACTGATTTTCGACGGCGTCTCGTTCGGCCTGCAAGCAGACTGTTCGCTGGCGTTTCAGCTTGCCGCTTTCGAGGAAACAGTCGCCACCACGCATTGGGTCCGTCGCGACGGCACCTGGGTTTGCGACAAGGGACCGATGGTCGCAGCGATCGAGGCCGACCGCGCCGATTACGCGGCGTGCATCCTTGGGCTGCGCGATTATGTCAACAAGAACGGCTTTCCCGGTGTCGTCCTTGGTCTATCGGGCGGCATCGACTCCGCACTGGTCGCGGCGATGGCGGTCGATGCGCTGGGCCCGGACCGCGTCCGCTGCGTGATGATGCCGTATAAATACACCGCGCAGGAGTCGCTGACTGACGCCGCCTCGTGCGCGAAGGCGCTCGGCGTCGCTTATGAAATCATTCCGATCGCGCCGGCGGTCGAAGGTCTTGAGAAGGCGCTCGCAGCGACCTTCGCCGGCAAGCCCCGCGACGTCACGGAAGAAAACCTGCAATCGCGCGCGCGCGGCGCAATCCTGATGGCGATCTCCAACAAGTTCAACTGCATGGTTGTCACCACCGGCAACAAGTCGGAAATGTCGGTCGGCTACGCCACGCTCTATGGCGATATGAATGGCGGTTTCAATCCGGTCAAGGATTTGTACAAGAGCGAAGTGTTCCGGCTGTCGCGGCTGCGCAATCATTGGAAGCCGGCCGACGCGCTCGGTCCCGATGGCGTCGTCATTCCGGACAACATCATCACGCGGCCGCCGAGCGCCGAACTGCGCGAAGACCAGAAGGACGAGGATTCGTTGCCGCCATACAGCGTGCTCGATCCGATCCTCGAGCGTCTGGTCGAGCGCGAGGAGCCGATCTCAACGATTATTGCAGCGGGCTTCGAGCGCGACATCGTGGTGCGGGTCGAGCGTCTGCTCAACATCGCCGAATACAAGCGCCGCCAGGCAGCGCCTGGCGTCAAGGTGACGCTGAAGAATTTCGGCCGCGACCGGCGCTATCCAATCGTCAATCGCTTTCGCGATTCCGGCGCGCCGCTGCCGGAGCCCGATGTGTCTCTGGTCACCGGCCAGCCGGCGAAAAGCGAAGCCTTCGATTTTTGATTATCGAGCGGGCAAAAAGCGCGGGCCTACGGTGCGCACGTCGCGCTTGCCCGGGTCCGGCACGCCTGGCGCGTCGACCATGCGTTGTTCGGAGGTCGACGGCTGCTCCACGGTTTCCTTGCTCGTTTCTTTGCCGGTTCGCGGGTCGCGGTGGGGCGCTTTGCTGTCGGCGCCGGCGCGCGGCTGCGACAGCCGTTTGGCGTTCTGCTCCGTGACGACAACGTCACCCGGCGCGACGGTGTTGTCGTTGCCACCGACCGCCTTGAGCGCCTCGGCCCAGCTTTCGCCCGGCCGGCGGCAACTGCAAGAGGGCGTGAGCGCCTTGCGATAGCTGAACGCGGTCGGCAGCGCCGAGTAGGACTGGCCGCCATTGACCGAAACCGCCTGCGACACTTCCTCGCCGGGGTTGTGATAGGCGTAAAGCGAGACTTCCGCCGCCGGGCACATGCGCTGGCAGGTCTGGGCATCTTCGCTGAAACGGCTGGACGACGTCGAGAACGAGATCGGGAAGTAGTAGCCGTCGCACGTGCGCACGCAGATGGTCTTGAAGTTCGATCCCATCGGGCCGCTCGGTGGCGCTGACAATCCATCGCCCTCGACGCCGCCGGCGGGCGCACCGCCGCCATCGCTGCCGCCGAACAGGCGGTCGAAGAAGCCGCCTCGCTGACCTCGCAGCGCCGCCGAACGATATTGCGGACCGCAATTGTTGTCGCCGAGCGCGATCAGCAACGACTGTCGCTGAGCGGCGCGTTCGGTGGTGCCGCCGTTGAGCCGCTCGAAATCGTTCTGCATGCGCTCCAGCGCGTTGCGCTGCTGGTCGATTTGCCGGTTGAGGGCGCTGCACTGCGGTGGCGGATTGCTGAAAATCGAGAAGAAGCCGGAACGCTCGCAGTTGTTCTGGCGTCCCTGCGCCACCAGCCGGTCGACCTCGTTCTGCTGGCGGTTGAGCGCGTCCTCGGTGCGGCGGATGCGCTCGGCGCGCGCCGGATCGCTGTTGCCGCGGTCGAGCGAGGTCAATTGAGCTTCCAGGCGCTGGCAGGTCGGGTTCGCCGGCAGCCCGGGTGTCATTGGCGCCTGCTGCGCGCTGGCGGCCCCGGCCGACATCAAAAGGGCGGCGATTAGAGGTCTGAAAATCAAAGCTCTCATGTTGATTACTCTAGGTCCAAAATCAGGGCGTCACGAGGGCTCTGGTCTGGCGGTGCTCGGAATGCAGGTTCCACAGCACGCCGGCAACGATGATCAGCGAGCCGATCAACACGAAAATATCGAGCTGCTCGCCGTAGAAGGCCCAGCCCACGACCGCGATTAGCGGGATGCGCATGAAGTCGAGCGGCACGACCAATGTGGCATCACCCGCCCGGAAGGCATTACTAAGGCAGTAGTGCGAACTCAGGCCACCGGCGCCGAGCGCGATTGCGGGCAAAATGTGACCGAGATCGTAAATCGCCGGATTGAGGAACGCGGTCACGTCGCTGCCGAAGATCGACAGCGGAAATTGAATCATGGCCATCCAGAAAATGATGCTGAAGGTCGATTGCGTCGCTGTCAGTTTCTTGGTGGCGATCATGGTGATGGCGTAAAAAAACGCCGCCAGCAGCACCAGTCCGGCATAGGGATTGATGCTGTCGACGCCCGGCCGCAGGATCACCAGTACGCCAATCAATCCCAGAACGACGATGCCGATCCGGCTCGGCGTCAGCTTTTCCGAGAGCAGCCATACCGCGAGCAGCGCAGTCCAGGCCGGCATCGTGAATTCGAGCGCGAACACCACGGCCAGCGGCAGCATCGTCAGGCTCACCGACCAGGCGAATTGCCCGGCGTAATGTACGGTATTGCGCAGGATGTTCAGCCCCATGCGCTGTGGGCGCGCCAGCGCACGCAATTCCGGGCGCAGCAGCAACAGCAGCAGCATGAACAGCAGCGCGCCGCCGCTGCGGATGGCGAGGATCTCAAAGATGCTCAAACCGCCGCGCGACAATTCCCGAATCGAAATGGCCATCGCCGAAAACGACAGCAACGCGCCGATCATCCAGAGGACGACGCGGACAAGGTTGGAGCTGGTCACTGATTTATTCGCGTATGGTGAGGGAACGGGCGGGTGTTGCAGGCTGGTTCTCGCGGGGCGTATCTCGCATCCGGGTCTAGCAGGCCCACCCGCCGGCGTCACTAAGGCTTGAACTCATAAACGTGGGTCGGATGGCCGGCAAAATTCGGCCCTGCGTCCAACGGTACAAGCGTTTGCGAGGCGGCGAATGTAGCGAGACACCACGAATATACTTCGGTGTGTTATTCCGGGAGGCCAGCAGCGCGGAGCGATGCGCCCAGAGCATCGGCCAGCGCCGGTGCGCAATTCACGCCAGCAAATTGCCGGCTGTACCGGAACGCTGGCTGTAGTTCCAAAACGCGAGCCGCGGCAACCCTGGCCTGCTGGAGTTGCCCGAGCTTGGCGAGCGACGCCGCCAGCAGCATATGGGAGATACTGTGGCCTGGATTTAGTTGGACCGCCCTGTGGGCGGCCTTGGCCGCTGCCTCGTAACTGCCCCGGTGGAAGTATCCGAGCGTTAACGCGTGGCAAGCGGACCAAGCCCAAGGATCGAATGGACTCAGACGCATCGCCCGCTCGCCCCATTCAATCGCACGTTGGGCTTCTCCGGCCCAACCGAAAATTACACCTCCCACAATATAGGTGAGGGCCGATGACGGGCTGATCGCCAAGGCCGCCTCAAGCGCGGTAAATGCAGCGGCGTGGTCATGCCCGTCCATGCCTATCGAAAATCCCGCGAATGTTAATGCAAGCGCATCGTCCTGGCCGTTCAGGATGGCGGCCTGCGCATGGCGTATCGAGGCCGCCCGGCTTTCTTCACGCAGCCCGGCGCGAAGAAATAAGCAGTGATGGCACATTGCGGAAAATGCGTGCGCCAATGGATAAATCGGGTCGAGGGCAAGCGCCCGGTCCAGAAGCACCAACGCCTTTGTCACGCGATCCGGCATTCCGGAATAAACGTCCGCCTGGGCTTGAAGGACAAGATCATAGGCGTCGAGGCTGTCCGGCCGCTTACGTCGGACGCGCTCAACTTCGGCTTGCCGCAGGCTCGGTTCGATTTCGCCGACGACGTTCAGGGCGATCTCGTCTTGAAGTGCGAAAATGTCGTCAAGCGGGCGGTCGAAGCGTTCGGTCCACAAATGGCCGCCGGTTTCGGCCTCTATCATCTGCGCGGAGACACGGATGCGATTGCCATCCTTCCGCAGGCTTCCCTGAAGCAGGTAGCGCACACCGAGTTCGCGCCCGATCTGCTTTACGTCAACGGCTCTGCCTTTGTAGACGAAACTTGAATGGCGCGCGGCCACGAACAGCCATTTGATGCGAGACAATCCGGCGATTATGTCTTCGACCATACCTTCGGCAAAATATTCCTGTCCGGGATCGCCGCTCAAATTCGAGAACGGAAGCACCGCTATAGATGGCTTGTGAGGCAACGCAGGCGCCGGTGCCGTCCGCGGGTTTGCTTTGGCGGGCCGATGATCAGTCGTGACCGCGGGCCCGACATAGCGGTAGCCGCGGCGCGGCAGAGTCTCGATCCAATTCGTAGATCCAGCATTTTCTTCAAAGACCCGGCGCAAGGCGGCAATCTGAACCGTCAGATTGCTGTCCTCGACTGCAAGCCCCGGCCAGGCGGCCTCGATCAGTGCATCTTTGGAAACTGGTGTATCCGCCCGCTCCAGAAGCAGCCGGAGAAGTGCCACGGCGCGTTGGCCTAGCGCCGTCGGTACAGCACCGCAAAAAAGTATTTTGGCATCGGCATCGAGGCGAAACGGGCCAAATTCGTGGATCGTAGCCATGGGCTAAGTGGGTACCATTCGGAAACATTTTGCAACTCTTTCGGCGCCAATTCGCGACTTCGCGGTGCCACAGGAGCAGGCTGCGTCGACCATGGCGCGCGCCGAGCGCCAAACTTGGGAGAGAGCACCATGAGCGCGAAAGCAGTCATTCGGATGCCAGGCGAGGGCAAGGAAGTCACATTGGCCGGCAAACCCATGACGTTCCTCGTGACCGGGGACGATACGAAGCACACGTCCCTGTTCGACTGGACGCTGCCAGCGGGTTTTTCCACCGGCCGTCACGTTCATCGCGTTCAGGAAGAAACCTTCTACGTGCTGGAAGGCGAATGCGAGTGGCAGATCGGCGACCAAACGGTTCGTGCCAAACCCGGAACGTACCTGTTCATTCCACCGGGCGTGCCGCACAACATCGCCAACGCAAGCGACAAGCCGGCAAGAATGATCATGACCGTATCGCCACCCGGTCACGAGCATTATTTTGAAGAGCTTGTGAAACTGGTCGGGCGCAGCAACCCGCCCGATGCCGATGCCATCGCGGAATTGAGACGCCGCTACGACACCGAGCAGCTTTCGGCGTTAAAGGCCGGCTAGAGCGTTTTCGAGCGAAGTGGATGCCATTAGCGCGTTTACGCGCGTCTTCGACGCGCTGGCAATCCGGGTGAGGGGCTATGGCCGTTCGCGGTCACTCCGCATCCGGCTGATTCTCCGGCCGCGCCTTGTCGAAGGCGGGCAGTTTCAGACACGCCGCTTCGACCGCGACGATTTTCGGGAAGTTGTCGAGCGGCACCTTGAGCCGGCGCGCATTGTACACCTGCGGAATGAGGCAAACGTCGGCCAAAGTGACATGCGAGCCGCAGGCATAGAGCGCTGGCGTTATCATCGCCTCGAGCGCGGTGAAGCCCTCGATTACCCAGTGGTGATACCAGGCGTCGATTTCCGCTTGTTCGTGCTTGAGCGTGCGCTTGAGATATTGGAGCGAGATAAGATTGTTTAGCGGATGGATATCGCAGGCGACGATCTGCGCGATGGCGCGGACGTGGGCGCGCTCCAGCGCATCGACCGGCAGCAAGGGCGGTTCTTCATAGACCTCGTCGAGATAGGCGATGATCGCCAGCGATTGCGTCAGCACTTCGCCGCTCGACAGTTCGAGTGCCGGTACCCGCCGTTGCGGATTGATGGCGCGGAATTCCGGTTTGTGCTGTTGACCGCCGTCTTTGGTCAGATGGATCGCCGCCATCTCGTAAGGCAGGCCCTTGAGATTGAGCGCGATTCGCACACGATAGGCGGCTGACGAGCGAAAATAGGAATAGAGCTTCAACGACTTTTCCTCCGGTGAGACGTGTTTCTGCGTTTTTTGCAGCGTTGCCGGAAAGCTATCGTGGAATGGCGCTCTTGGCGATATCGGCGGCGATCTGGGCCGAGCGTTCCGTCAGCTTGCCGAGGGCATTTTCCAGGGCGGCGCGCTCGGCCGGCTCGATCATGGCGAGAAGCTGGCGGCCGAATTCCACCGCGCCCGGCGCGATTTCGCTGTAGATGTCGCGGCCGGCCTGCGTCAGCGACAGGAACGCTTCGCGCAAGTCGTCGTGATTGGCGCGCCGGGTGAGAAGCTTGCGTCGCTCCAGCAGCGCGACCGCGCGCGACACCTTGGTTTTGTGCATGTGACTGTGCGCGCCGACCGCCTTGGCGGTCATCCAGCCGAACTGCCCGAGCGTGACCAGTACGCGCCATTCGGGCACGCCGATCTCGTAGCGGGTGGCGTAGAGGGCCGATAGCGCCTGCGAGACGATATTGGCGCAGACATTGAGACGATAGGGCAGGAATTCTTCGAGCTTGAGCAGGGCCTCGGTCTGGCCGGAGGCGAGGGGTGTAGCTGCGGTCGTCTGGTCGATCATCGCTATTACCGCGTTCCCAAGCGTGCGGACGAGGCCCCACGACCTCATCCTTTCGCTTTCCGAAACCTTGGCCGAAACGATGTTTGCGTGCAACGTTTCCGAGAATTGACATTGGTTGCAAAAGTAACTAATTGTCTTGGAGTGACTTGTCGATAACGGAGGTGACAGCGATGGCCACCGCCTACATGTCGGGTTTCGGCAACAGCTTTGAAACCGAGGCGCTGCCCGGGGCGCTGCCGGTCGGCCGTAATTCGCCGCAGAAGGTCAATTACGGGCTTTACGCCGAGCAGCTATCTGGCTCGGCTTTCACCGCGCCGCAGGCCTCCAACGAACGGTCCTGGCTCTATCGCATCCGCCCGACGGTGCGGCACACCGGCCGGTTCGAGCGGGTGGAGCAGGGCCAGTTGCGGACGGCGCCATGCCGTGACGATGGTCAGGCGCCGCTCGGCCAGATGCGCTGGTCGCCGGTGCCGATCCCGCAGGAGAAGCTCACTTTTGTGAACGGCCTGCGCACCGTAACCACCGCCGGCGACGCCGAAACGCTGACCGGCATGGCGAGCCATCTGCTGTTCGTCACCGAGTCGATGACACGCGAGCACGTTTCAAACGCCGACGGCGAATTCCTGATCGTCGCGCAACAGGGCCGGATGCGGTTTAGAACCGAATTCGGCATTATCGAAATCGAGCCGGGGGAAATCTGCGTCATCCCGCGCGGCGTGATCTTCCGCGTCGAATTGATTGACGGGCCGGCGCGGGCCTATGTCTGCGAGAATTACGGTGGCGGCTTCACGCTGCCGGATCGCGGGCCGATCGGCGCCAATTGCTTGGCCAATCCGCGCGATTTTCTGGCGCCGGTTGCGGCGTATGAAGATGTCGATGCGGCGCATACGCTGTACGTCAAATGGGGCGGCGAACTCTACAAGACCGAGGTCGGCCAATCGCCGCTCGACGTCGTCGCCTGGCACGGCAACTACTATCCGTACAAATACGATCTGCGGCGTTACTCGCCGGTCGGGGCGATCTCTTTCGACCACCCGGACCCGTCGATTTTCACGGTGCTGACCTCGCCGTCGGAGACGGCGGGCACCGCCAATGTCGATTTCGTCATTTTTCCCGAGCGCTGGCTGGTTGGCGAAAACACGTTCCGGCCGCCGTGGTATCATCGCAACATCATGTCCGAGTTCATGGGGCTGGTTTACGGCGTCTATGACGCCAAGCCGGAAGGCTTCACGCCCGGGGGCTTTAGCTTGCACAACCAGATGCTGCCGCACGGCCCCGACACCGACGCCTTCGAGCATGCCAGCAATGTCGAGTTAAAGCCGGTCAAATTGACCAATACGCTGGCCTTCATGTTCGAGACCCGGTTCCGCCAGCGCGTCACCCGCTATGCCGCCACGCTCGATAGCTTGCAAGATAGCTACGTTGATTGCTGGAGCGGCTTGAAAAAATATTTCGACCCCAACCGCCGCGAACCGCGATAAGCGAAAAGAAGAATAGTCATGAAACTTGCTTCACTCAAAGGCGGCCGCGATGGCCGCCTTGTCGTCGTTGCCAAGGATTTGAAGCGCTGTGTCAGCGCAGCCGCGGTCGCGCCAACACTACAGGCCGCGCTCGACGATTGGGAACGCGTGTCGCCGGAGCTTAATCATCTGGCCGCATCGCTTGAAAGAAATGAGGGCGCTTCCGAACCATTCGATCAAGCCGCGTGTACCGCGCCGCTGCCGCGCGCATATCAGTGGCTCGATGGTTCGGCCTACGTCAATCACGTCGCGCTGGTGCGCAAGGCGCGCGGCGCCGAGGTACCGGCGTCGTTCTGGACTGATCCGCTGATGTATCAGGGCGGCTCCGACACGATGCTCGGGCCGTGCGATCCCGTTGCGCTCGCCGATGAGTCCTGGGGCATTGATCTCGAAGCTGAAGTCGTGGTGATCCTTGGCGACGTGCCGATGGGCGCGAGCCGCGAGGAGGCCGCGAAAGCCATCAAGCTGATCATGCTGGTCAACGACGTCAGCCTGCGCAACCTGATCCCGCCCGAACTCGCCAAGGGTTTCGGCTTCGTCCAATCGAAAGCGGCGTCGAGTTTCACGCCGGTGGCGGTGACGCCGGATGAACTGGGCACGGCCTTCGACGGCGCCAAGATCAAACTGCCGTTGTTGTCGTCCATCGACGGCAAGCCGTTCGGTAAACCGAATGCGGGCGACGACATGACGTTCGATTTTCCGTCATTGATCATGCACGCGGCCAAAACCCGGGCCCTGTCCGCCGGCACCATCATCGGCTCCGGCACGGTGTCTAACCGCGATCCGGACGGCGGACCGGGCAAGCCGATCGCCGATGGCGGACTCGGCTATTCCTGTATCGCGGAACTGCGCACCGTCGAGACCCTGCAAACGGGCAAGCCGTTGACGCCGTTCCTCAGGTTCGGCAATCGGATTCGGATCGAGATGCAGGATGAACAGGGCCGCTCGATCTTCGGCGCCATCGATCAGGAAGTGGTAGCCTACGAGCGCCATTGAGCGATGCTGGCCATGAGTCAGTTTGAAACCGGCCCGGCGAAATATCGATAGATCAGCCAGACGCTCAGCGCGATTGATCCTGCCCATAGACAGACAATCACGCCGGCAGCGACGAGACTGATGGGCCGATCCTGCGAAGCCAAGGCCAATGCACGATGCTCCGCCATAACACCAGGCGGGATCATCTTGACCACCAGCAGGATGCCGAGAGGAACGATGATGGCGTCATCCAAGTAGCCAAGGACGGGAATGAAATCTGGAATGAGGTCGATAGGAGAAAGCGCATAGCCTGCCACGGCGATTCCTAACGCCTTCGCATACCATGGGACACGCGGGTCCTGGCTGGCGGAATAGAGCGCCCGAACGTCACGCTTGATCGCTCGCGACCAGTCTTTGAGATGGCCTGTCATTGCGCTATCTTATCTGCCGAAAGAGTACTGGATATCAGCCAAGCCAAACGCCGCGACACTGACCAGTTCGCCAAATTCATCATGGATGTGGCGAGCGGAGAAATTGAGACGCTACTTGATGCTGCGGCGCTTTGTCATGCCGCCGCACCCCGCGATTTAGGCTTGGCGCCCGGACGGGAGGTTGACGATGTCGGCTAAAGGTTTCGCTTCGACCACCGACCTCGGTGAAAAGAAAGTGTCGTTCGACCAACTCGGGCCAGGGCTATACGCCTATACGGCTGAGGGCGATCCCAATTCGGGCGTCATTATCGGCGACGACGGCGTGATGGTGATCGACGCCATGGCGACGCCGATAATGGCCGAGGAGCTGATCGCGCGCGTCGCCAAGGTGACGGACAAGCCAATCAAATATGTGCTGCTGACGCACTATCATGCGGTGCGGGTGCTGGGCGCTTCGGCCTTCAAGGGGGCCGAGATCATATGCTCCGACATGGCGCGCGACATGATCGCGGAGCGCGGGCAGCAGGACATGGAATCCGAGATCGGCCGGTTTCCAAGACTGTTCCGCGCGGTCGAGAGCATCCCCGGCCTGACATGGCCGACGGTCACGTTTCCCGATCAGATGTCGGTCTGGCTCGGTCGCCGCGAGGTGCGGATCATGCACATCGGGCGCGGCCACACCGCCGGCGATGTCATCGCGGTGGTGCCGGACGCCGGCGTGGTGTTTTCCGGCGATCTGGTCGAGTACAAATCGGCCTGCTATTGCGGCGATGCGCATTTCACCGACTGGCCGGCCACGCTCGACATTCTCGCCGAGATGAAGGCGAACGCGCTGGTGCCCGGCCGCGGCGCGGCGCTGACCACGCCGCAAATGGCGGCCGAAGGCATTGCGCTGACCAGTGACTTCATCTCGACCTTGTACGGGTCCGTGCAGGACAGCGTGAGCAAAGGCCTCTCGCTCAAGGATGCCTTCGATTGCGCGCGGCTGGCGATGGACCCGAAGTTCAAGGCGTTTGCGATCTACGAGCATTGTCTGCCGTTCAATGTCGCGCGCGCGTATGACGAAGCCCGCGGCATCGTTTGGCCGGTGATCTGGACCGCCGAGCGTGACCGTGAATTATGGGCGGCGCTGCAGGGCTAGACATTTCAAATGCCTAAAGTGCGCCGCGCTGCGGGAAGTTTATGCGTTATGCGGTGTTATTTCTTTTGCTAGTCTATCGGCAGCCGTCCGCGCGAGGCGGCATCTGATAACATTTCAAAGGGGGGCTAATCGATGGTCATGAATTCCAATCGTCTCTACATCCCGGCGCTGGCACCGTTCTACGCCAGGTTTGATGCCTGCGCTTTGCCGATGCTGCGCATTGTGCTGGGATTGATCCTTATCCCGCATGGTTGCCAGAAGGCATTCGGCTGGTTCGGCGGTTTGGGCTTTGCCAGATTCAGTCAGATTTTTGAAACGATCGGTTATAAGCCGGGCGCTTTCTGGGTGTCCGTCATCATCCTGGTCGAGATCGGCGGCGGCATCTGTCTGGTGCTTGGCCTGTTCACCCGAGCCGCCGCGCTGCTCGTCGCGCTGTTCATGGTGAACGCGATCTGGGTCACCTCGGCCAAGGGTTTTTTCTGGACGGCCGGCGGCTTCGAATACTCTCTCTTGATTCTCGCCGCCGCGCTGGTGTTTGCGATCCGCGGCGGCGGCAATTGTGCGCTCGACGGCAAAATGGCGCGAGAGTTCTGACCTTTCGCAAGTCTCCAGCGTGCGCAATTGAAATGCCCTGCCTCTTCTCGTAACAAGAAGGGGCAGGGCCCCGTCATGGCAGCATCGGCCGCTCACAAGACCATTTATCGTTACGGCTACCGGCGCAATGCCGATCAGGATGCCGCTGAGCCCGTTCGGCGGCCGGTGGTCGTTGTCGGCGCCGGACCTGTCGGTCTGGCCTGCGCCATCGACCTCGGCTTGCGGGGCATTCCGGTTGTCCTGATCGACGATGCCGACCGCATCGGCGTGGGCTCGCGCGGCATCTGCTGGGCCAAGCGCACGCTGGAAATCTTCGACCGGCTTGGCGTCGGCGAAAGTCTGGTGGCGCAGGGCGTCACCTGGAAGCTCGGCAAGGTCTTTCATGGCGAAGAACTCGTGTTCTCCTTCGACTTGCAGCCGGAGGAGGGCCACAAGATGCCGGCCTTCATCAATCTTCCGCAGTTTCAGGTCGAGAGGGCGTTGGTCGAACGTGTCTCCGAGATAGCGGCGATTGATCTGCGCTGGCGGAACCGGCTGGTTGGGCTCGATAGACGCAACGATCACGTGCGTCTCACCATCGAGACGCCGGACGGACCTTATGATCTCGACGCCGACTGGCTGGTTGCCGCCGACGGCGCGCGCTCGGCGACACGGGACCTTATGGGCCTGTCGTTTTCCGGTGTCACCTTCGACGACAAGTTCCTGATCGCCGATATCAAGATGGCAGCCGACCTTCCAACCGAACGCCGGTTCTGGTTCTCGCCGTCGTTTCACACGGGACAATCGGCGTTGATGCATCGCCAGCCCGACAATATCTGGCGTATCGACCTGCAACTCGGCCCCGATGCCGATGTGATTGAGGAGCAGAAGCCGGAGCGGGTGCGCGCCCGGCTCGCGCGCATGCTGGGCGAGCGCGCCTTCGAGCTTGAATGGATTTCGATCTACCGCTTCAACTGTCGCCGGCTTGACCGTTTTGTCCATGGCCGCGTGATGTTTGCCGGCGATGCCGCGCATCAGGTGTCGCCGTTCGGCGCGCGCGGCGCCAATTCGGGTATCCAGGATGCGGAAAATCTGGCGTGGAAGCTGGCTGCCGTCATCAGGAATGAGGCCGGGCCACGCCTGATCGACAGCTATGAGGCGGAGCGCATTCAGGCGGCGGATGAGAACATCGCGCATTCGACGCGTTCGACCGATTTCATCGCGGCGCATTCTCCGGCCGAGCGTGGCCTGCGCGATGCTGTCTTGCGGCTTGCGCCGCACGCCGAATTTGCGCGGCGCATGATCAATTCCGGCCGGCTGTCGACGGCAACAGTTTATGACTCGGCGCTGACGACGCCCGATGAAAGTCCATTCGCGGGCGCCGCGCGGCTTGGTGCGCCGCTGCCCGATTGCCCGGTTCAGGCGCGTGACGGCCGCGACGGTCATCTGCTCGACAATATCGGCAACGGCTTCATGCTGCTATCGATCGGGAGTGAAATAACGCCGCGACCGCCGGACGGCATCGCGCTGACGACCATCGGCGACGACCTGATCGATACGCAGGGCCTGCTGGCGCAGCGGCTCGATGCAACGCCGGGCGCAGCCTATCTGGTGCGGCCCGATCATCATCTATGCGGGCGCTGGCGCGCCTTCGATCACGCCAAGGTCGCCGCCGCGCGCGACCGGGCATTGGGGCGAATGTCATGACCAAGCTCATCACGGCGTCGCAATTCGCCGAACCGGACGCCGCCTATGTGGCGCTTGTCGAGGCGCGGCGCGGCTTGAGCGAAGCGGAAGCAAGCGCGCTCGATACCCGGCTGGCGCTGATCCTGGCCAACCACATCGGCGATCTCGATGTGCTCAAGGAGGCATTGGCGCTGGCAAAGGTGGCGAGGGATCGCCCCGTTGGCTAGCTTCGCACCGTCCGCTATCGGGATCAGCGCGTGCAGACGATGGCGACGATATCGTCGCAATTGGGTCCCTTGCAGCCGCCGCTGCCGCCGGTCGGGATCGCACCGGTAATGTCGTCGCGGTCGACCTTGTGGAAGGACATCGCGGTGGCGAAATCGTGGGACCTGCAATAAGCGCCGGCGGCCGCCGTGCCGCATTTGTCGCCGGACGCGAGACAGCGATCGATGCCGTAGCCGTTGGCGTCGCCGGTGATGACGAAGATCCGACGCTCGGCCTTGGCGCTATGGGCCACACCCAAACAGAGCGCGACGCTGAGACCGATCAGGAGTGTCCGCATCGGGATCCGCCCGCCTTCTGGAGCGGCGCACAACCGGCGCCACCCGTACCCTCGGATACTGGTAGTCTCTACAAATGACGGGAAAATATTAAGGTCCGCTTAAGACTTAACGGATGCTGGCAGAGTCGCGCGGGAGAGTCCGGCGGGGGTGGACCTCGTAAACATTCCAAGGCCTTGACGGTTTCCGCCCAAGTCATCATGGTAGCCGGCATGAACGGCCCGACACGCATCTGCGGCATTTGCCGCCGGATTATTAGCTAGCGCGCAAACGCTGGCTGCGGCCGTCTTTTCTCGAATCGAGATACAAAGGGACGCCCCGGCCAGCGGGACCGCCGGCATTGGTGACCCTTATGGAATTACAGCTTTACGATACGCTGACGCGGACGAAGCGGCCGTTTGTGCCGATCGACCGGAACAACGTGCGTATGTATGTGTGCGGACCGACCGTTTATGACTTCGCCCACATCGGCAATGCGCGCCCGGTCATCGTGTTCGACGTGCTGTTCCGGCTACTGCGCCATGTCTACGGCGAAAACCACGTCACCTATGTGCGCAACATCACCGACGTCGACGACAAGATCAACGCGCGTGCGGCGCGCGACTTTCCGGGAGTCCCACTGAACGAGGCGATCCGCAAAGTCACCGAAAAGACCGAGCGGCAGTTTCATGCCGATGTCGACGCACTGGGCTGCCTGCGCCCGACCGTCGAGCCGCGCGCCACCGATTTCGTGCTGCCGCGCGCCGACGGCAAGGCCGACATGGTCACGCTCATCAAGCAGTTGATCGCACGCGGGCATGCCTACGAGGCTGGCGGCGAGGTGTTGTTCGACACCACCTCAATGGCGGATTATGGCGCGCTGTCGGGCCGCAATCTTGAGGAGCAAAAAGCAGGCGCTCGCATCGCGGTCGACGCGCACAAGAAACACCCGAGCGATTTCGTGCTGTGGAAGCAGTCTTCGGCCGACGAGCCGGGCTGGGACAGTCCATGGGGCAGGGGACGGCCTGGCTGGCACATCGAATGCTCGGCGATGAGCGCCGCCTATCTCGGCGACGTGTTCGATATTCACGGCGGCGGCCTCGACCTGATCTTCCCGCACCACGAAAACGAGATCGCGCAATCGCGTTGCGCTCACGGCACACCGGTGATGGCGAACACCTGGATGCACAACGGCTTCCTTCAGGTCGAAGGCGAGAAGATGTCGAAGAGTCTCGGCAATTTCTTCACGATCAACGAATTGCTCGCCGATTGGCCGGGCGAGGTGCTGCGCTTCAACATGCTGCGGACGCACTATCGCCAGCCGATCGACTGGACCCTGAAGGGACTGGAGGAAAGCTGGAAAACGCTCGACGACTGGTATTGGGTCGCGGGTGACGCGACGGGCGACCGGATCTGCAAGCCGGTACTGGCCGCGCTCGGCGATGATCTCAACACGCATCAGGTCATCACCGTGCTGCACGGCCTTCGCAACAAGGCGCAGGGTGGCGACGAAAATGCGCGCAACGAATTCGCTTGGTCCTTGCGCATGCTCGGCTTCCTGCGCGAGAGCGCGGCGCAATGGGCCGCGCGCCGTCAGGTCGATGCCAAAGTCGATGCCTCGAAAGTCCAGTCGCTGATCGACGCCCGCACCGCCGCGCGCGCGGCCAGGGACTTTGCGGCATCCGATCGCATCCGCGACGAACTCGCCGCCATGGGCGTTGTTCTCAAGGATTCCAAGGAAGGCACAACCTGGGAGATCGCACGATGACGGCGACCGCCGATCCCAAGCTCGCGCTGCGGCCGTTTCTGGTGGAGGACACGCCATTGCTGGCGGAAATCTTCCGCGAAAGCGTCACGGAATTGACCGTCGAAGATTACACCGAAGCGCAGCAGCAAGCCTGGCTCTCGGCGATCGACGATCTTGAAGCCTTCGCCAGGCGACTCGGTAGTCAGCTTACGCTGATCGGCACGCTGCAAGGTTCGCCGGTGGCATTTGCATCGCTCGCCGGACCTAACAAGATCGACCTCCTGTACGTGCATCCGGTGGCGGCGGGGCAGGGCGTCGGCAGCATGCTCATCGACGCGCTGGAAAAGCTGGCCGGCGCGCGGGGCGCGAAAATTCTTGTCGTCGATGCCAGCGACACGGCACGCGAGTTTTTCGTCAAGCGCGGCTACGTCATGCAGCAGCGCAATTCGATTTCGGTTGGCGACGAATGGCTCGCCAACACCACGATGCATAAGCAGCTTTCCGCCAAGCCGGAGGTTTACGAGTCGCCATGACTAAACCTGACATGACGAAACCTGACATGACCGAACCGACCAAACCCAACCCGAATAGGCCCGACACGCCATTTCCGCGTCACTGGAAATATTACATCGTGCTGAAATACGCTGTCCTGGCCGTGGCCGTGCTGCTGGCGCTGTACGTTGCCGTGCGCCTGACCTGAGAACGCCAGATGGCCCCCAAAGTCGCAAAAGAACGTCTCTATCTGTTCGACACAACGCTGCGCGATGGCGCGCAGACCAATGGCGTCGATTTCACGCTGGCCGACAAGCTGGCGATTGCCGGTATGCTCGACGATCTCGGCATTGATTACGTCGAAGGCGGCTATCCCGGCGCCAATCCGACCGACACCGAATTGTTTGGCAGCGATCGCGGTTTCAAGACCAAGTTCACCGCGTTCGGCATGACGCGACGGCCGGGCCGCTCGGCGTCGAACGATCCGGGACTCGCTGCGTTGCTCGATGCGCACGCCGACGCCATCTGTTTCGTTGCCAAGGCTTCGGAATATCAGGTGCGGGTCGCGCTTGAAACGACTCCGGAGGAGAATATCGCTTCGATCCGCGACAGCGTGAAGGCAGCCAAAAGCAAAGGCCGCGAAGTGATGCTCGACTGCGAGCATTTCTTCGACGGCTACAAGGCCAATCCGGCATTCGCGCTGTCTTGCGCCAAGGTGGCCTACGACGAAGGCGCGCGGTGGGTCGTGCTGTGCGACACCAATGGCGGCACGCTGCCGAATGAAGTAGAAAAAATTGTCGGCGAAGTGGTCAAGGTAATTCCTGGCGACCACGTCGGCATCCACGCGCATAACGACACCGAGCAGGCGGTCGCCAATTCGTTCGCCGCCGTGCGCGCCGGCGCGCGTCACATTCAGGGCACGCTCAACGGTCTGGGCGAGCGCTGCGGCAATGCCAATCTGGTATCGATCATCCCGACACTCAAGCTCAAGCCGGAATTTGCCGACGCCTTCGACATCGGCGTCGGTGCCGAACAGCTCAAGAAGCTGTCGCACGTCTCGCACGCGCTGGACGAGCGATTGAATCGCCCAGCGAACCGTTACTCGCCCTATGTCGGCGAGAACGCCTTTGCCACCAAGGCCGGCATCCACGCCTCCGCTATGGCCAAGGACCCCGCGACCTACGAACACATCACGCCCGATCTGGTGGGCAACAAGCGCAAGGTGCTGGTTTCAGAGCAGGCCGGTAAATCCAACGTGCTCGCCGAGCTGGAACGCATCGGCATCAAGGCGGCGAAGGATGACCCGCGCATTGGACGGCTACTGGAAATCGTCAAGGAGCGCGAGGCCATCGGCTATGCCTATGAAGCCGCCGATGCATCCTTTGAATTGCTGGCGCGACGCACGCTCGGCACCGTGGCGAATTATTTCGACGTCACGCAGTTCGACGTCAATGTCGAGCAACGCAACAATGCCATGGGCGAGCGCGTCACCGTTACGATGGCGGTGGTCAAGGTCAGTGTTGGCGACGACAACATGATCTCGGCGGCGGAGGGCAACGGCCCGGTCAACGCGCTCGATCTCGCGTTGCGCAAGGATCTCGGCAAGTATCAGAAATATATCGAAGGCCTGTCGTTGACCGACTATCGCGTGCGTATCCTCAACGGCGGAACCGAGGCGGTGACGCGCGTGCTGATCGAAAGCGAGGATGAAACCGGCGATCACTGGACCACGATCGGCGTGTCGCCCAATATCATCGACGCGTCGTTTCAGGCGTTGATGGACTCGATTATCTACAAGCTGGTGAAATCGGGCGCGCCGGGGTGAACCCTCTCCCCGCAGGCGGGGAGAGGTGAAGGAGTTCTAATGATCGACCATGTTTCCGTTCCAGTGCGCGACCTCGAAGCCGCCAGCCGGTTTTATGGGGCGGTGCTTGCGGTGCTCGGGATCGGCATTCTGGAAAGCCGCGCGGCGACGATTGGCTTCGGCAAGACCTATCCGGATTTCTGGATCAACCTGCGGCCGGATATGGCGCCGGTCGATGCGACAAGCGGTGCGCATGTTTGTTTCCGGGCGCGCACGCCGGATCTCGTTGATGCTTTTCATGCCGCGGCGCTCGCCGCCGGCGGCCTGAGCGACGGCGCGCCAGGTCTGCGTCCCCAGCACGGCGAGGGCTATTACGCCGCCTTCATCCGCGACCCCGACGGCAACCGCATCGAGGCGGTGACTTTCGTCCGCGCGAAATAGGGCCGCCGGCCCGCTCGTCCCCCGGGAAGGCGGGACGAAGCTTAAAGCCGCCCGGCGACCGTGGGCGGCATTTCCTTGGCGGCTTCGGGCACGGCGTCGGCCGCCTTTTGCAGCATCGGCAGGATGTCTTCGACACGGTCGGCGACCAGCAGATCGAAGTCCATGCCGTTGCGGATGAAGTCGAGCGACGTCATGTGATCGAGGAGCGCGCACAGAGGCCGCCAGAAGTCTTTGACGTTGGCGAGCAGAAGCGGCTTCTTGTGACGGCCGAGCTGGGCCCATGTCATCTGCTCGACGATTTCCTCGAGCGTGCCGACACCGCCGGGCATGGCAACGAAGGCGTCGGCCAGATCGAACATCTTGCGCTTGCGCTCGTGCATGTCCTTGGTGACGATAAGTTCCTGAGCGCCTTTGAGCGCATGTTCGCGCCGGGTCAGGAATTCGGGGATGATGCCGGTCACGCCGCCGCCGCCGCCGAGGACGGCGTGAGCGACCGCGCCCATCATGCCGTCGCCGCCGCCGCCATAGACGAGACCGATGCCGGCTTTGGCCAGCAATGTACCGAAAGCGGTGGCGGCCTCGATGAAAGCGGGGTCGTTACCCGGCCCCGAGCCGCAATAGACGCAGATTTTGCTGATTTTGTTCATTTTCACCGGCGGGTTCATGCCCTGCATGTGCAACGGGGCCGGTTTATCGTCAAGATGGCCGCCGGAATTCCAGTTCTGCACCGGCGAAATCATGTCGAAAGGGTGATGTGCGGCGTGAATCCCCCTATATGAAGGCCGCAATGACCGACCACGCCCATCACCCTGCCGCCCCGCAACCGCACGTTTCCGCCGACCGCGGATCGTTGCTGCGCACGGTCATCCATTTGTGGCCCTATATCTGGCCGCAAGACCGGGCGGACCTAAAGGCGCGGATTGCGGGGGCCATGGTCCTGCTGCTCGCCGCCAAGCTCGCGACCATGGTGGTGCCGTTTACCTTCAAATGGGCGACTGACGCGCTGGCCGGCGCGTCCAATGCCTCTGCCGTCAGTTCAAATTGGCTGGTTGCGGCGCTCGGCGTGCCGCTGGCGATGACGCTGGCCTATGGCGGCATGCGCATTCTGATGGCTGTGCTGACGCAGACCCGCGACGGGGTCTTCGCCAAAGTGGCGATGCACGCGGTGCGGCGGCTCGCCTTCCGCACCTTCATTCATATGCACGAATTGTCGCTGCGTTTTCATCTCGAACGAAAGACCGGCGGCCTGACGCGCGTTCTGGAACGCGGCCGCAACGCCATCGAGACCATCGTGCGCATGGTCATTCTGCAACTGACGCCGACAATCATCGAGCTGTTGCTGATCTCCGTCATCCTGATGTGGCATTTCGACTGGCGCTACGTCGTCATCGTCCTCGCCACCGTCGCCTGCTATCTGGTTTACACCTATTACGCCACCGAATGGCGCATCGGCATTCGCCGTCGGATGAACGACAGCGATACCGATGCCAACGTCAAGGCCATCGACTCGCTGTTGAACTACGAGACGGTGAAATATTTCAGCGCCGAAGAGCGCGAAGCCGAACGCTACGACCGCGCCGTGGCGCGCTACGAGAAAGCCTCGACCAGTTCCTATACGTCGCTTGCGGTACTCAATGCCGGGCAGGCGGTGATCTTCACCGTCGGGCTCGCCGGGGCGATGGTCCTTTGCGCCACCGAGGTTAGCGCCGGTACCAAGACGGTCGGCGATTTCGTCCTCATCAATGCCATGATGATCCAGCTTTACCAGCCGCTCAATTTCATGGGCATGGTCTATCGCGAGATCAAGCAGGCGATCACCGATATTGAACTGATGTTCTCGATTTTGACCCGCGAGCCGGAGATCGAGGACGTGCCCGGCGCGCAACCGCTGAAGGTCGGCGACGGCAACATACGTTTCGAGAACGTCGCTTTCGCCTATGAAACCGGCCGGGAGATATTGAAGGGCATCAGCTTCGAGGTGCCCGCCGGCAAGACGGTTGCCGTGGTCGGTCCTTCGGGCGCCGGCAAGTCGACGATCTCGCGGCTGCTGTTCCGGTTCTACGATCTGTCGGGTGGGCGCATCGTGATCGACGGCCAGGACATCGCCAAGGTCACGCAGAAGTCGCTACGCCAGGTCATCGGCATGGTGCCGCAGGACACCGTGCTGTTCAACGATACGATCCGCTACAACATCCGTTACGGCCGCTGGGAAGCGACCGACGCCGAAGTCGAAGCGGCGGCGGCGCTGGCCCAGATCGACGGCTTCATCCGTCTTGCACCCAAAGGCTACGATGCCGAGGTGGGCGAGCGCGGGCTCAAATTGTCGGGCGGCGAGAAACAGCGCGTCGCCATTGCCCGCACGATTCTCAAGGCGCCGCCGATTCTGGTGCTGGACGAGGCCACTTCGGCGCTCGATAGCCACACCGAAAAGGAAATCCAGGACGCGCTCGAGCGCGTGTCGAAGGGCCGCACCACTCTGGTGATCGCGCACCGGCTGTCGACGATCGTCGGGGCCGACGAGATCATCGTGCTCGACCAGGGCGAGATCGTCGAGCGCGGCCGCCATAGCGTCTTGCTCGCCGAAGACGGACTTTATGCCAGCATGTGGAACAGGCAGCGCGAGGCCGAGGAGGCACGCGAATTGCTGGCCCGGGCCAGTGAGGGGGAGGACGCGCCCAATCGCAATCCACCGCCCGCTCAGGATGGTCTTGCCGCGGCCATGGCGGCGCCGGTCGAAGAAGTGCCTGCGGACGCGGCGGAGTAGGATATATAAGAGGGAATCGAAGCGCGGCACGCTGCGCCCCGTCCCCGGGGAAACGAAGCGAACCGAACCCTGCGACTGAAGGCCCTCAATGTCGATTTATGATTCGATCCGCAAGCAACTGGTGCCGATTACGCCGGAGGGTTATCCATTCATCGGGGCCTTCGCGCTCGTCAGCCTGATCCTGTTCTGGCTGTGGACGCCGCTGGGCTGGCTCGGCACCGTGCTCACGCTGTGGTGCGTCTATTTCTTCCGCGATCCGCCGCGTGTTACACCGGTGCGCGAAGGACTCGTGGTGTCGCCGGCCGATGGCCGGGTCAGCATGGTGACGACCGTACCGCCGCCGCATGAGCTTGGCCTCGGCCCGGCGCCGATGTTGCGCATTTCTGTGTTCATGAGCGTGTTCGACTGTCACGTAAACCGTAGCCCGGTGTCGGGCCGCGTCGAGAAAATCCTTTATCAGCCGGGCAAGTTCTTCAACGCCGATCTCGACAAGGCGTCGGTCGATAACGAACGCAACTCGGTGGTCATCCAGGCGGCCGGCACCCGCATCGCGGTGGTGCAGATCGCCGGTCTGATTGCCCGCCGGATCGTGTGCTACGTGCGCGAAACCCAGCCGGTCGGCGCCGGCGAACGCTTCGGCATGATCCGCTTCGGCTCCCGGCTCGATATTTATCTCCCGGAAGGCACCGCGCCCTTGGTGGCGGTCGGGCAGACGGCGCTTGCCGGCGAAACCGTGCTCGCCGATCTCAAGGGCAGCGACGAGGGCAGGGCCTTCCGAGCGGGCTGATAATCACCGGCGGGAACTCTGGCGCATGGCATGCATGGCGCAGCCGGCGCTAAACCGCTATATTGGGCACATGGTGTTTAACCCCATCGATCCAGTTTCGCCGCACCGACGCCCGCGCCGCTTCAAGGCGGTTCCGATTCGCGTCCTTGTGCCCAACCTCATCACGCTGCTGGCGTTATGCGCCGGGCTGACCGCGATCCGGCTGGCCTTCGAGAGCAGGCTTGAACTGGCGCTGGCGGCGATCGTGTTCGCGGCGCTGCTTGACGGTGTCGATGGCCGCGTCGCCCGCATGCTACGGGGAACGTCGCGCTTCGGCGCCGAACTCGACAGCCTCGCCGACTTCGTCAATTTCGGCGTGGCGCCGGCGCTGATCCTGTACTTCTGGGGCCTGCATGAACTCAAGTCGGCCGGCTGGATCGCCGCGCTGGTGTTTGCGATTTGCGCGGCGCTACGGCTGGCGCGCTTCAACGTGATGATCGACGATCCGGACAAGCCGGCCTGGGCCGGTAATTTCTTTACCGGCATTCCGGCGCCCGCCGGCGCCATGACGGTGCTGCTGCCGATCTATGTTTACTTCCTCGGCGTCTCGAATGGCCTCGTCACCATCTGGGTGACGTTCTTCTACACGCTGGCCATCGGGCTCTTGATGGTGTCGCGGTTGCCGGTGTTTTCCGGTAAAAGGGTCGGCAAGCGTGTGCCGCCGGAAATGGTCCTGCCCGTCTTCGTCATCGTGGTCTTGGCGTTCGCTCTGCTGATCAGCTATCCTTGGGAAGTCCTGACGATCAGCGCGCTCGTCTATCTTGCCTGCCTGCCGCTCGGATGGATTTCTTATCGCAATTATATGCGTGAGGACGCCAAGGCCGCCGCGCAGTCCGCCATGGCGGCCGAGAACGGCGCGCCCGCCTCGCCGGACGCTGGTCTCGATCCTGTGCCTGAGATCGATGCTGATCCCGACCGCCCGGCACGGCTGAACTGACGACGATGCCGCGCGCAACGGGCGTCATCAGCGCAGGGCACGGTCACAATAATCGTGCGGAAAGCCGCCCCGTCTCGGACACCGTTATCCTCGATTTCGCTCAACGCAGCGCCGCGCGCGGGACCGTGACGACCGTCAATGGCATCGCCGTCGAGGTCGATCTGCGCGGCCCCGTGCGGCTGCGCACCGACGATCTGCTTGAGATCGACGACGGCTCCTTGATCGAAGTGGTGGCCGCGCCCGAGCTTTTGATCGAGGCGCGGGCGAGCGATCTTTCGCGGGTGGCATGGCATCTCGGCGATCGGCATATCGCGGTCGAATTGTTGCCGAACCGCATTCGTGTGCGCCGCGACGTCGCGGTCGAAACGCTGCTGACTTCACTCGGCGCAAAACTGACGATGATCGAAGCGCCGTTCGAACCCGAAGGCGGCGCTTACGCAGCGCCTGCACATACAATCGACCACAGTCAGAAGCATGATCACCGGCACACCCATGGTCACACGCATGATGAAAGTTGTGGCCATGATCATGCTCACGGCCACGCACATCATCAGCACGACTAGAGCCCGGCTTTGATGGAATCAAAGCCGGGCTCTAGCTTTCTGTTTTGACGCGTTTTCTTCACGCGAACCGGTACCCACTTCGCTCGAAAACGCTCTAGCTATTTATTCCGGAAGCCCTGCGTGCCGAACGGATATCCCGGCATCAGATCGTAAGGGTGTGCCCAGCCGGGCAGCGCCTGCATGCGCTTGAGCCATGCGCCGATGGCGGGATGGTCCTGCGCGATATCGAAACCGAATTCTTCCGCCGGATAGAACAGATAACCGGTCAGCGAAATATCGGCGATGGTCGGCCGATCGCCGACGAGAAACGGCACCTTCTCCAGCCGCTTGTTGGCGATGGCGAGCGCGCTGTCGAAGCGCGCCTTCATGAAACTCATCACCGCCGGATCGCCGGGCTTTGACGCAAAATTCTTGAGAAACCGAAACGGCCCCAGAAATCCGTTGATCTTCTGGTTGTCAAAAATAATCCAGCGCAGCGATTCCAGTTCCTCGTCATCGCCTTTCGGCAGATATTGACCCGACTTGCGGGCGAGATAGGTGAGAATGACGCCCGATTGTGACAGCTTCTTCGCGCCATCGACGAGGACTGGCACCTCGCCCATTTCATTGACGCCCTCGCGATAGTCAGGCTGGCGCTGCACGCCCGCGCCGAAGAAGTCGATCCAGGCCGGCTCCCAGTCGGCGCCGATTAGATTGAGCATCAACGCGGCGCGATAAGCGTTGCCGGATTGGGCGAAGCAATAGAGCTTGTACTCGGACATCGGAAGTCGTCCTCTTTTCGTATTTCATTGCACGAGAATATAACGGTTAGCGCGCCAGCGTGACCGGCGTTTCAGCGACGGATTTTCCCTCGAAGTGATCGGCCGCGTAGCTCAACGTCGCGAGCGGGTTGTTATCGTCATCGGCGATGGTGAGCCCATCTTTACCAAGCGTCCAGCGCCGGCTCAGGAAAAAGCGTTCCGGACAGCCGCCCTCCGGCACGATGGTGCCGCTGTCTATTCCCGGTTTGGCGTTGAAGCTCATGCCACAGGACGGCGCATTGGGAGCCGACAGTATCCAGCGGCCGGTCATCGCCAGCTCGGACGTTTCTGCCGTTGTTGCTACCGCCGACGGTGCGTCCGACAGCAACGCCGGCCCGCCGGCGCAGCCGGCGAGCGTCAATGCGATGAGTGCCGCAAGTCCTTCTCCGCGCATTCCCGCGCGGGTCCTTACTTCATCGTTGGAATCGAGAACTCGGCGCCTTCCTTGGTGCCGCTCGGCCAGCGCGAAGTGACCGTCTTGGTCTTGGTGTAAAAGCGCACCGAGTCCGGGCCGTGCTGGTTGAGGTCGCCGAAGCCCGAGCGTTTCCAGCCGCCGAAGGTGTGATAGGCGAGCGGCACCGGAATCGGGAAATTGACGCCGACCATGCCGACCTGCACGCGGCTGACGAAATCGCGGGCGGTGTCGCCGTCGCGGGTGAAGATAGCGACGCCGTTGCCGTAATCGTGTTCGGATGGCAAACGCACGGCCTCCTCATAATCCTTGGCGCGTACCACCGACAGGACGGGACCGAATATCTCTTCCTTGTAGATGCGCATGTCCGGCTTGACCTCGTCGAACAGGCAGCCACCCATGAAGTAGCCTTTCTCGTAGCCCTGCATCTTGAAGTCGCGGCCGTCGACGGCGAGCTTGGCGCCTTCCTTGACGCCGAGATCGACATAATCGCGAACTCGATTGAGAGCTGCTTTGGTCACCAGCGGGCCGTAATCGGCCTGCGGATCGGTCGAAGGGCCGATCTTGAGGTTCTCGACGCGCGGGATCAGCTTCTCCATCAGGAGATCGGCGGTCTTCTGGCCGACCGGCACCGCCACCGAAATCGCCATGCAGCGCTCACCGGCGGAACCGTAGCCGGCGCCGATTAAGGCATCGACGGCCTGGTTCATATCGGCATCGGGCATCACGATCATGTGGTTCTTGGCGCCGCCGAAACATTGCACGCGCTTACCGTGCGCGGAGCCGGTCGAATAGATGTACTGCGCGATATCGGATGAACCGACGAAACCGATCGCCTTGACGCGATGGTCGGTCAGCAGCGTATCGACGGACTCCTTGTCGCCATTGACGACGTTGAGGATGCCCTCGGGCAATCCGGCGGCGAGGAACAGTTCGGCGATCCGCATCGGCACGGACGGATCGCGTTCGGACGGCTTGAGGATGAAAGCGTTGCCGCACGCGATGGCCGGTGCGCATTTCCACAACGGGATCATGGCCGGGAAGTTGAACGGCGTGATGCCGGCGACGACGCCGAGCGCTTGGCGCACGGAATAGAGATCGATATTGGGTCCGGCGCCTTCGCTGTATTCGCCCTTGAGCAAATGGGGGATGCCGCAGGCGAACTCCACGACTTCGAGGCCCCGCTGAATGTCGCCGCGGGCGTCCGGCACGGTCTTGCCGTGTTCGGAGGACAGCAGCTTTGCCAGTTCGTCGTATTCCTTGTTCACCAGTTCAAGGAATTTAAACATTACGCGGGCGCGGCGCTGCGGATTGGTCGCGGCCCAGGCCGGCTGCGCGGCTTCGGCATTGGCGATTGCCGCCTCGACTTCGCTCTTGCTGGCGAGGGCGACTTTGGCCTGCACCTCGCCGGTGTTGGGGTCGAAGACATCGCCCATACGCCCGGATGAGCCTTTGACGGTCTTGCCGCCGATGAAATGACCGATCTCACGCATGGGTCTCTCTCCTCCAATTTTGGGCGCTTATAATCTGTTCGCGGCCCTTTTGAACCCTCGACACTCTTTTGGCGAGGTCTTTAGCAGGATTTCCGCATCCGGGCTCAAGGGCCTTGGCACGGCTGGCCTCCGGCGGAATTCGTTCACCACTGGGTAGGCTTTACGCGCTCTTAACGGCGTCCGTTTAGGGTTCCCGAGGCGGTCGTTGCGGCCGCGGCAGTCGGTTTGCGTCGGTGGGGTAAGCGTTATGGATTTGGCGACAAGTCTCGGTCTGGCGGCCGGTATCGGCGTCATCAGTCTCGTTATTCTGATGGGTGGCGATCTGCACATGTTCGTGTCCGAGCATGCGGCGATCCTGATTTTCGGCGGCTGCACGGCGGCGACCCTGATCCGGTTTCCTTTCTCCTCCATCATGCACGGCGTGCCGTTGGGCATGAAATTCGCGTTTTCGATGCGCCGCCTGACGCTGCGCGAACTGGTCGACGAAATCGCCGGCATCGCCGAGGTTGCCCGCAAGTCCGGTCCGGTCGGCCTCGAGAAGGTCGAGATCGACGATCCCTTTCTCGCCAAGGGCGTCCGTTTCGTCGCCGACGGCTACGACACCAATTTCATCCGCGACAATCTGGAGCGCGACCGCGACAACTTCCTGACCCATCTTGATGAGGGCCAGAAAATCTACCGCGCCATCGGCGATTGCGCCCCGGCCTTCGGCATGATCGGTACGCTGATCGGTATGGTGCAGATGTTCTCCAACATGTCGGACCCGTCCAAGCTCGGCCCGTTCATGGCAGGCGCGCTGCTGGCGACGTTCTACGGCGCGACCATCGCCAACCTGTTCTGCCTGCCGCTGGCCGACAAGCTGCACCTCAAGGTGGTCGATGAGGAAATCAACCGTTCGCTCATCATCGACGGGATTCTGATGATCCGCGAGGCCAAGAGCCCGACTTTGGTGCGCGAAATGCTGCTGGCCTATCTGCCGGAAAAGCATCGCCATGCCGAAGATGGCGAAGCCGAGCCGGCGACGGCCTAGCGGGCAACGGCGATGGCCAAGAAAAATCGCGGCGGACACGCAGGCGGCCACGGCTGGTTCGTCACCTTCGCCGATCTGATGGCGCTTCTGGTGGCGTTCTTCGTGATGCTGGTGGCGTTCTCGACCCAGGATCAGGCCAAACTCCAGGTGGTCGCCGGCTCGATGCGCGATGCGTTCGGTGTGCAGGACAAGGTGCGCTATTCCGGCATCATCGAAATGATGGGTCTGCCGACGCGGCCGAAGCTCAAGAACGTCGCCAATATCGATCCGAAGGATGCGTCCGCGACGCCGGCGCCGAACGACAACGACCGCAACCGGGCCTATGGCGCGCGCTTCAAGGAAGACAAGAAGTTCGCCCTTGCGTCCGCGTCGCTGCGCCAGGCGATGCAGCAGATGCCGGAAATCACCGAAGTCTCGAAACATGTCATGCTTGAGGAAACCAAGCAGGGGCTCAATATCGAGATAGTCGATCAGGACGGGCGATCCATGTTTCCCGACGGCGCGAAGGAACCCTACGAGCGCACGCGGCAATTGATCCGGAAGTTGGCGCCGTCGCTCAAGGCGATGCCGTTCCGGATTTCGATTTCCGGCCATACCGCGACCAGCAAGATTCCAGCGCTGCCCGGCTACGGGCCGTGGGAACTCTCCGCCGACCGCGCCAATGCGGTGCGCGCGATTCTCGCGGCCGAGGGTGTTCCCCCAGGGCATTTCTATATGGTGTCGGGCAAAGCCGACACCGATCCGCTGTTTCCCGACAACCCGCAGATGGCGCCCAACCGCCGCGTAACGATTACGCTGATGCGGGAAGAACCGCCGATTCCTGCCAATTTCACCCCTTAGTCGCCGGCTTCCAAGGTTCCATTTCCCAGTTCTGATCAACAGGCTCGGCAAATGGCCGGTATTCTCTCCGGTGTTGCGGTGATATAAGGCGCGCCTTCCGGTCCAGGTGGGCCTTTCAAAAAACATGAGTCATGGCGTGAACGAGACGGCAGCCTCCGCCGAGGCCGGCAACGCGGGCAGCGGCAAGGGCGCACATCCGGGCTTTATCGCTCTTGCGCTTGGCAGCGTGGGCGTCGTCTACGGGGATATCGGCACCAGTCCTCTTTACGCGTTCCGCGAGGCGGTTCTGGCCGCCAGCAGCGATCAGGGCGTCACCAGTGCGATCGTTCTTGGTGTGCTGTCGCTGATTGTCTGGGCGCTGATCGTCACCGTGACGTTGAAGTATGTTCTGCTGCTGCTGCGAGCCGACAATAACGGCGAGGGCGGTACCCTGTCGCTTATGGCGCTGGCGACGCGGGCCTTCGGCCGTCGCACCCCGTTCATTCTGATCCTCGGGGTCATCGGCGCCTCGATGTTCCTCGGCGATTCGGTCATAACGCCGGCGATTTCCGTGCTGTCGGCCGTCGAAGGTCTCAAACTCGCCAATCCCGCGTTCGCGGAATATGTCGCGCCGCTCACGGTCGTCATTCTGATCGGGCTTTTTGCCGCGCAGAGCAGAGGCACCGCGACCGTTGCCTCGTTTTTCGGGCCGGTCATGGTGGTGTGGTTCGTGTCCATCGCCATTGCCGGCGCGCTGCACATTCACGACGATCCGGGCGTGCTCTGGGCGCTTAATCCCTATTACGCAGTTTCGTTTTTGCTGACCCACGGCACGATCGGTCTGGTGACATTGGGCGCCGTGTTTCTGGCGGTAACAGGCGGCGAGGCGCTCTATGCCGACCTTGGCCACTTTGGCCGACGGCCGATCCAAACCGCCTGGCTATGTCTGGTGCTTCCGGCGCTGCTGATCAACTACTTCGGTCAAGGCGCCAAAGTGCTCGCCGATCCGGCGGCGATCGAAAATCCGTTCTATCGTCTGGTGCCAGACGCTTTCTTGCTGCCGATCATCTTACTCGCGACCGCAGCGACCGTGATCGCAAGCCAGGCGGTCATCACCGGTGCCTATTCACTCGTGCATCAGGCGATTCAACTCGGTCTGCTGCCGCGGCTGGCGATCCTTCATACGTCGGCATCGCATGTTGGTCAGATCTACATTCCGCGTGTAACCATCGCGCTGCTGCTCGGCGTCCTGCTGCTGGTCGGCTTGTTCCGCAGTTCGGGCGCACTGGCGTCCGCTTACGGCATCGCGGTTGCGACCACCATGGTGGTCGATGGATTGCTATTCTTCATCGTACTGTGGAAGTTGTGGAAGTGGCGGCTGTGGCAGGCTTTGTTGATGATGATCCCTTTCGTGGTCGTCGACGTCACATTTTTTTCGGCGAACCTGCTCAAGCTGTTCGAGGGCGCCTGGGCGCCGATCCTGTTCGGCGCCTGTCTGGTGCTTGTCATCATGACGTGGCGGCGCGGCACCGGTATTCTGGTTAACAAGACCAGGCGTACCGAAGTCCCCATCGACACGCTGTTCCGTAGTCTCGAAAAGAAGATGCCGCATGTCGTGCCGGGCACCGCGGTGTTCCTCACCAGCGACCCGGACTTCGCGCCGACGGCGATGCTGC
This sequence comes from Hyphomicrobiales bacterium, assembly GCA_041691675.1. GTDB lineage: Bacteria > Pseudomonadota > Alphaproteobacteria > Rhizobiales > Xanthobacteraceae > Pseudolabrys. The sequence continues at coordinate 47,484 of JBEPUC010000009.1, forward strand.
ACAATCTCAAGCACAATAAAGTGATGCATGAGCACAACGTGATCCTGACCATCGTCACCGCCGACACGCCGCGCGTGCCGGATGAGGATCGTGTCCAGTTCACGCCGCTATCCGAACACTTCGCCCGGGTGTCGCTGAAGTTCGGCTACATGGACGAACCAAACGTGCCGAAGGCGCTGGCCATCGCGCGCAAGCACGGCTGGCAGTTCGACATCATGTCGACGTCGTTTTTCCTGTCGCGACGCACGCTGCGGCCGTCGCCGCAATCGGGCATGCCCGGCTGGCAGGATCACCTGTTTATTGCGCTGGCGCGCTCGGCCTCCGACGCCACGGACTTCTTCCAGATTCCGACCGGACGTGTGGTGGAAGTGGGCACGCAGGTGACCGTCTAGGCGTGGGTTAAACCAAAGTCTCAAAGGCGACGGCAAACCTCGAGGTTACAAGCCATTTCATTAAGATATTGAAATAAAACAGTAATATCAATTCTTGGTCTTGCGATTCCTGCATGGCTCGATTTGCTGCATTGCACCAGGTGCCGTGCTGTTTGATCCGTGGCCGCGTTATAAGCCGCGCCCCACGGTTCTTGTGCATCCCGCAACAAAGCCAGGTTTGACCTCAAGGTCGTCATCACATGTCACACAGCATCACTGCCGCCTCCGGCGGTTCGCTTCCGCTCGTCGATGGCCTCGCGTTGCCTCACAAGACGAGTTTCTGGGCTCTCACGCTTGGCAGCATCGGTGTTGTTTACGGCGACATCGGCACCAGCCCCCTTTATGCCTTCCGCGAATCGATTCTGGCTGCTGTCGGCCCTGGCAAACCTGCGAGTGAGCCGGTGGTGCTTGGCATCCTTTCGCTGATCATCTGGGCGCTTTTTCTCGTCGTGACAGCCAAGTACGTGTTGATTTTGCTCCGCGCCGATAACAGCGGCGAGGGCGGCACGCTGGCGCTGATGGCTTTGGCCTCCCGCGCGCTCGGCAGGACGAGCGGTCTTGTCATCCTCCTCGGCATTGTCAGCGGCGCGCTGTTTTACGGTGATGCCATCATCACACCGGCATTGTCGGTGCTCTCAGCGGTAGAAGGTGTGAAAATCGTCACGCCGGCGTTCGACAACTACGTCGTACCGATCACCGTTCTTATTCTGATCGTTCTGTTTGCCGTGCAATCGCGCGGCACAGCGAAGGTGGCGATTGTCTTCGGACCACTGACATTGATCTGGTTTGCAGCGATCGCCGCGGCGGGGCTGTTTCATATCGGACAGAACCTGACCGTCCTCAACGCCTTCAATCCGTATTACGGCGTCGATTTTCTTCTGCATCACGGCATCGTCGGGTTCTTCACGCTCGGCGCCGTGTTTCTGGTGGTGACCGGGTCAGAGGCGCTTTACGCCGACCTTGGCCATTTCGGCCGTGGGCCTATCCGTTTCGCATGGCTGGTCGTGGTGCTTCCGGCGTTGCTAATCAACTATCTCGGGCAGGGCGCGCTCGTGCTGGCGGATCCGAAGGCCATCGAGAACCCCTTCTTTCTGCTTTATCCGCATTGGGCGCTGATACCGATGGTATTGCTGGCCACCGCCGCGACGGTTATCGCCAGTCAGGCGGTAATCACCGGTGCTTATTCGCTGACGCGTCAGGCGATCCAACTCGGCCTTTTGCCGCGGCTGGAAATCCGTCACACGTCTGGTTCTTTGGCCGGCCAAATCTATATGCCGCGCATAAATATGCTGCTACTCGTCGGCGTACTCTTGCTGGTGGCGCTGTTCCGCTCGTCGAGCGCGCTCGCCTCCGCCTATGGCATCGCCGTGACTGGCACCATGGTGGTAACCGCGTTGATGGCGATCGTGGTTGTCCGCAAGGTCTGGCGTTGGCCGCTTGTCGCGGCTTTAGCGCTGATGCTGCCATTCCTGTTCATCGACTTGACCTTTCTTGCCGCCAACATGCTCAAAATCTTGGAGGGCGGCTGGATGCCGCTGGCGCTCGGCGCTCTGGTGATGGTGTTGATGTACACTTGGCGGCGCGGCACCAAATTGCTCGTGTTCAAAACCCGCAAGCTGGAAATTCCGCTAGACTCACTGGTGGCTAGTATGGAGAGACATCCGCCGATGCGGGTGCCCGGCACTGCGGTGTTCCTGACGAGCGATCCGGACTTTGCGCCGACCGCGCTCATGCACAGCCTCAAACATTATAAAGTGCTGCACGAGAAAAACGTTATCCTGACCGTCGAGACGGCCGACACGCCGCATGTCGATCCGGTCGAACGTGTTCGTATCGAACCGGTCGGAGAAACGTTCTCACGTGTGGTTCTGCGCTTTGGCTTCATGGAAACCCCGAACGTGCCGAAGGCCCTGGCCATCGCCCGGCGGCTTGGCTGGCAGTTCGACATCATGTCCACGTCATTCTTCTTATCCCGTCGGCGGCTAAAATCCGCGTCCCGGTCGGGAATGCCGCGCTGGCAGAACCTTTTGTTCATATCGCTGTCGCGGGCCGCCAACGACGCGACGGATTACTTCCAGATTCCGACCGGGCGCGTCGTGGAAGTGGGCACGCAGGTGACCGTCTAGGCGCCGGACGCTTGAAAATGGCTGATGCGTCCGGCCGGATTTCCCGCTAGAAACGGCGGCGTGAAAACGGGAGTAGCGGATGGCCGACGAAATGCCGCGTGCCGATGAGGTGACCAACCTCACGCCGGAGGAGGTTGCCGAAGGCCTGCGCGCCGGGCGCATGCTGCTGGTCGATGTGCGCGAGCCAAACGAGGTCGCGGTCGAGGCCTATCCCGATGCTGTCGTCGTACCGCTGTCCGTATTCGATCCGGGCGCCATTCCCGATCCGCAGGGCAAGCAGGTCGTATTTTCCTGCCGCTCGGGGCGGCGCTCGATCACTGCTTCGGTCGCCGCGCAGGACGCCGGGTTTCCCTACGACATGCATATGGCCGGCGGCATCATCGCGTGGAAGCAAGCCGGGCTGCCGACCAAGACCTGAACCTGAAAGGAACAAGCCCGGCCGATAACCGGGCTTGTTCGATTTGTGTGACGATGCGGCGCGGATTTCCGGCCGCAGCGGTTCAGAACGTGTTGAATCGGTAGTTGACGCCGGCCTTCACGATATGCGTATCCAGTTTGATGTCACCGGCTCCGGTGACCACCAGACCGCCGGTGGTCGTGAGTGTCGGACTGATCGAGGGAAACCTGAGGTAATTATATTCAAGCTTCGCCGACCAGTTGTTGGTCAGCGCATATTCCGCGCCGACGCCGAACAGCCAGCCATTGCGATTGAAGTTGCCGGTGGCGGTGCCGCCGATGCCATCGTTGGCGTCCCATTTGTCGCGCGTCCAGGCGCCGCCGAGTTTGCCATAGACCAGGAAGCGATCGAAGGCGTAGCCAAGTCTTGCGGCCGCGGTGATGAAGTAGTCGTTCTTGACGCTCAGCGTGCCTGCAAAGAGCGCTTCTTCATGTTTGACATCGGCCCACGAGTACTCCCCCTCGATGCCGACGACGTACTGGCCGAACTGGTAGTTGTAGCCAATCTGGCCGCCGGCCAGGAAGCCCTTGAGATCGGCGCTGCCGGTGCCGAACGTGCCCGATCCGGAAAGTCTGCTCCAGCCGTAACCGGCGTGTGCGCCGATATAAAAGCCGGTCCATGAGAAAATCGGAGCCGGGTCGAGATAAGCGGGCGCTTTGTACACGGGCCGCAAATCGGCGGCGGAGGCTGAAACGACCGACAAAAACGCTACAAACGCACCACCGACAAACCTTGTCACGGTTAGGCGCATATGTATCCCCTAAGGAAGATTATTGATGAAGCTGGAAACCTCTCGTCAGGTGACTAGAAGTTCCATCAATATCCGATTCGTGGGGATAATTTATAAATAACTGATCGAATCGGTTTGCGGGCCTTGCGGCGGGCAGACTCGGGTTGTCATCGGGACGATCGCTTCGCCCCATCGTCCGGCCGCCAGCGCCGATGCAGCCAAAGCCACTGCTCCGGGTGCTCGCGGACCCAGCTTTCGATCACGTCGGTGATGATCTGTGTCGTGGCGGCAATGTCGATCCTGCCGTCAGCACCTCGTGCGGGTGCAATCTCGTCGGTCAGCTCGGCACGGAAGCGGTTATTCGGCAGCCGGACAATGCGCGTGCCATGGATCGGGCAGTCGAAATGCTGCGCCAGTCGCGCTAGCAGCGGATTGGCCATGGTGCGCTGACCGAAAAAGGTGACTTCGACACCGCGCACGAAATACTGATCAACCAGCATGCCGACATGCGCCCCGCGCTTAAGCGCCTCCGCGATCTTCATCGGCGCATCCAACCCGGTCGCGATCAAAGTCCCCATGCTGGCGGCGCGGGTCCGGCGCAGCCATTGGTCGATCGCGGTAACGTTGGGCCGCCGGTACAGCACCGCGCTATCGAGGTCGTGGGTCGCCGCGCAAATCGCCGATAATTCCCAATTGGCGAGATGGCTGGCGAAAATAAGCGCCGGCTTGCCGTCGTGGGCGAGCTTGTAGAAGCGCTCGGTGTCCTCGGGACGGAATTCAACGCGGCTTGGCTTTTCCGGATGGGCGGCGTCATAATCCCAAAGCCGGTCGAGTTGGGCGAATTCAGCTCCGACGCGGCCGAGATTGTCCCAGACGCCGCGCAGAATTGTCTCGATCTCGGCCGACGACTTTTCCGGAAAAGCGGCGACCAGTTGCCGCCGCGCGAGTTCATGTTCCTTAAACAGCGGCCCCAGCGTGCGTGCCCAGAAGACGCCGAAATTTGCCATCGTGTCGGGACTTGCCAGCCGCATCGTCTTGAGCAGGCCGACCGCAAGACCGCCGGCAACGGCGTCGCCGGCGGTGTTGAGAGCGAGGCGCAGCTTGCGTTTCAAGGTGCTCATGGTCGGGAAGATTTCATATGCATCGCGTGCCATTCGGTTCGTTCTCGCGCAAGCGGGATGCGCGAACCGCACGCGGAATAAGCTAGAGCGCGTTTGGCGCTCTAGAAATTGACGATCACTTTGCCGAACACCTGCCGGCCTTCAAGGCGCTCAAGGCCGCGCTCGAAATCGGCGAGAGCGAATTCGCTGTCGATGATCGGCGCCATGCCGGCAGCGATCTTGGACAGGCTGTCGCGGATATTGCGCATCGAGGCGCCGAACGACGCCAAAATCTTGTACTGCTGCTGAAACAACTGCATCAGGTTGATGGTGACGGTCGGGCCGGCGGTCGAGCCGCAGGTGACAAGCCGCCCGCCACGCTTGAGGCAGAACAGCGACGCGTTGAAACCTTCGCCGCCGACGTGCTCGAATACGACATCGACGCCTTTTTTGGCGGTGAGCTTGCGTACGACGCCCTCGAAGCGTTCGGTCTTGTAATTGATGACGTGGTCGGCGCCCAGCGCCCTGGCTTTCTCGGCCTTGGCATCGTCACCGACCGTCGTGATGATCGTGCAGCCAAGCGCCTTGGCCATTTTGATCGCCACCGAGCCGATGCCAGAGCCGGCGGCATGAACCAGAATCGTTTCGCCGGGCTTGAGCTTGGCGTTGTCGAACAGCATGTGTTCGGTAGTGCTGAATGCGATGGGCGCGCAAGCGGCATCGCGGAATGAAATGCCTTCCGGAACCGGGATGACCAGCCGCGCCGGTAGGTTGATCAAATCGCGGGCAAAGCCGTCGATATGGAAGCCCATGATGCCGGCGACGTTCTCGCACAGATTATCACGGCCCTCACGGCAGGCCGTGCAATGGCCGCACGTCATCGCGCCATACATCACCACCTTGTCGCCGGTCTTGAAATTGCTCACGCCGTCACCGACAGCGGCGATTTCGGCCGAGGCTTCGGCGCCAACCACCAGCGGCAGCTTGCGCTTGGCGAAAGCCATGCCGCGGAAACCCCAGACGTCGAGGTGATTGAGTGCCACCGCCTTGATGCGGACCTGCACTTCTCCAGGGGCGGGCGGAGGCGGATCGGGCACCTCGATGAGTTCGAGCTTGCGGTCGCCGATGAGTTGAAGTGCGCGCATGATCTTTAGGTGTCCGTCAAGCGAGGGTAGAAGGCGGCGTTACGCAGCCGGCTCCAGGCCCATCACCAGCGAAACATTCTGTCCGCCGAAGCCGAAGGAATTGGAAATGGCGTGGCGCAGGCCGACATCGCGGGCCGTGTTCGGCACCACGTCGAGCGGTATCGCTGGATCGGGGATGTAATTGATGGTGGGAGGAATGCGCTGGTGTTGCAGCGTCAGCAGCGAGAACACCGCTTCGATTGCGCCGGCTGCCGACAGCGTATGGCCGATCATGGATTTGTTGGATGAGATCGGCACCGTATTCATGCGTTCGCCGAAGACGGTTGAGACGCCAAGATACTCCATCTTGTCGTTCTCGGGCGTGCTGGTGCCGTGCGCGTTGACGTAGTCGATGTCGTCCGGCGCTAGCCCCGCGTCCTTGATGGCATTGGCGATGCAGCCGACGATCGGCTTGCCATCCGGGCTGGAACGGGTGCGATGGAAGCTGTCGGCCATTTCGCCGCAGCCTTCGAGAACGCCGATGATCCTGGCGCCGCGCGCGCGGGCGGAATCATAGCTTTCCAGCACCACCGCGCCGGCGCCTTCCGCCATGACGAAACCGTCACGGTTTTTGCTGAACGGCTTCGACGCCGCGCCGGGTACATCGTTGCTCATCGACAGCGCCGACAGCAGCGAAAAGCGGATCAGGGCTTCCGGATTGATCGAGCCATCCGTGCCGATGCACAGCGCGGCATCGGTTTCGCCGCGGCGGATCGCTTCGACGCCGAGCTGGATAGCGCTCGCGCCGGAGGCGCAAGCCGTGGAAAGCGAGATCGGCGAGCCTTCGGTGCCGAATTTCTCGGCCAGATGATCGGCCACCGAGCCGAACTGAAAACGGTGATGGAAGGCCGGAAACTGCGCACTGACGCGCAGAAGATCGCTGTAGCCGATCGTATCGTTGGCGCCCGATCTGGCGCTGATTTCGATGCGCTGCGGCCATTCGATCTCGATGGGCGGCACGGCCAAAAAGAGCGGACCGGGAAAGCTGCCTTTCGCGCCGAGACCGGATTCGGCAATGGCTTCCTCGGCGACGAGCTCGGCGAAACACTCTGACAACGCAGCGGAAGAGGGCTGTGGACCGAGGAAGTCGATGGTGCCGGCGATGCGGGTTTTGAGTCCGTCGGTGGCGAAACGGGTAATTGCGCGAATGCCGGACTCGCCGGCTGTCAATTGGGCCCAGTTGTCTTTCTTGCCGGCGCCGAGCGATGTCACGACGCCAAGGCCGGTGACCACGACGATCGGCCTGCCGAATTTATCCTTGCCCGAAGCCATTCGGTGTTCTCCGTCAGTCAGCGCGCCGCAAGTTTAAGCTTCTTTGTCTGCGCCAAATTTGCGCTTCTTGTCAGCCGGCGCGTTCAACCAGCGCGAGGCCTTCACCACGCCAATGCCCGACGCTGGTTACAACCACTTGATCCAGTTGACCGCTCATTGGCTTCTCAAGTCCAGACGCATCGCAGGGCGGAAACAGTTCGGCATGCCCGATGGCGACGGCGGCCAGCGCCACGTTCATGGGAAACTGCGGTTCCAACCCGTGACCGACATAGGTGCCGGTGGCGCGAACGGCAAGCGCGCTATGCGACTCAAGAAAAGAGCGCTCCTCCGCAGTCGCGCTGCCGGCGCCGGTGGCGCCGGACAGCACCGCGACAGGACCTGACTTGATGTTGCTTTTGATCTTGTCCCAGTGGCGGGTGAGCGCCGCGGTGACGGTGCCAGGTTGCCGCTTCGAGCGGTCAGACAGGACAGCGGTTAGCCGCGCCAACGGTTTTGCGCCACGCGCCTCGGCATGCTCGCGCGCCTCGATCACGAGGAACGCACCCAGCGACCCAAGGGCGAAGCCGCCAGCCGGATTGCGCTCCCAAACGGGCTTGAATTCGTTTTTCAGGCAGTTGCCGGCAAATTCATAGAGCATCAGCAGGTCGGGGCGCTCGCCATTATGGGCGCCGCCGACCAGCGCAATGTCGCTTTGGCCGGCCGCGATACGCGAGAGCGCGATGCGCACGGCATCGACGCCCGAGGCTTCCTCGCCCATGAAGGTGCGCGACGACCCGGTGACGCCATGGACAATCGAAATATTGCCGGCGAGCAGATTGGAGAGCTGCGCCAGAAACAGCGTCGGACGGAGATCGCCCATCAGCCGTTCGTTCAGGAATGCCGCCGGATTGGCCGCCTTCGCGGTGCCGGTCAGGATCGCGGAATCGACGTTGAGATCGCGTTCGCCGCCACCGGCGGCTACAATCATGTCCATCCGCGACAGGATTTCGGTATTGCCCTTAACCCCGGCGCTATCGAGCGCGAGGCCCGCCGCATAAGTGCCGATGCGCTGCCAGGGTTCCATCTGGCGCTGATCGCCCTTTTTGGGGATCTGGGCGTCGAAATTGATCGGCGCGATCGGATGTACGGCATAAGGCGCGAAGGTCGTCAGGTCGGCCTGCGGCTGCGCCGCCATCAACTTCTGCCAATGGGCTTCGGCGCCTTCACCCAGAGACGATACGATCCCGACGCCGGTAATCCAGGCTTCGCGCGGAGCGTCAGCCATCGGCCTGCGCCTCGATCTTCAGCCCGATACGATCGGCGACGTTGCGCATCTGTTCGGCCATTTCGGCATTGGGGAATTCGAGTACGCGGAGCGTGAGCGTGGCGTCGCTGACGATCTTGCCGTCGCGCCTGACCTTGGCGTCGAGCACCGCATAGCCGGAGCCTTCATGCACAAGCCGCGATGTGATGGAGAGGACCTGCCCAGGCAGAACGAAGGTCCGGAGCTTGGCCTCCTTAACCGACGCCAGAAACGGCATACGTTCGAACCTGTTGGCGGCCACGACCAGCCATCCTGAGGCCTGCGCCATGGACTCGATCAGAAGCACGCCCGGCATTAGCGGATAGCCGGGGAAGTGGCCCTCGAATATCGTGCATGTCGTAGGAACCGTGGCTTCACAGGTAATCTTGCGATCCGCCAGGGAGAGATCGACGATGCGATCGATGAGTTGGAAATACTCGATCCGCATGTGCTGTCGTGCTTACGCTCCCTTGGCGGCGACGAGTTCGTCGATGCGCGCGGCCAGGTTCTTGAGCACAAAATACTGATCGGTGGTGGCTTTGCCGTCGCTGACTTCCTGGGTCCATTGTTCCAGCGGCAGCTTGATGCCGAACGCCTTGTCGATGGCAAAGGCGATATCGAGGAAATCCAGGCTGTCGATGCCCAAATCGTTGATGGCGTGACTTTCCGGCGTAATGGAGTCGCGCGGAATATCGCAAGTTTCGGCGATAATATTAGCGATCGCTTCGAATGTTGAGGACATCGATAACTCTCTGATTTAATTGTATTTTTGGCGATTGCCTACGGTACGGTCGAAATCTCCGCGGAAATAGGCGCCAGCCCCGGAATCTAGACCGGTATCGGTTGGCAGCCCGTATAGCGAAGCGCCCGGTCAAGTTCAATGGCGGCGGCCGTTTAGCGGGATAACTGGCGCCCGGCCAAACGGCTATTGCCAGCGGTTTTGAGGGACCACGTGGATCGGGGCGCAATCCCGCCGGCCGGACAGGACACAATCGTGATCCTTGCGCATCCGGGCCATGGAGTCGGCCAGCCAATATCCGATGCATGTCAGGACGACGACGAACAGGAAGGCTGCCAGATTGACGAGCATGCGGTGGCGATAGTCGTCAGGGCCGGCCCCGCCCTCGTACTTCGCCAAATCCCGCACGTGGCTCGATGCACGCGGACGCAGAGCCTCGCGGCCGCGGCGAAAGCTCAGGATGCGCGCGCTCGACTTTGGTGAGGACGGGTCATCGCCGGTCATAACGTCCCGAATGTAGCACCCCCGGCTGCCGCGTCGACCGCTTCCGCCGCAGGGAAGGTAACGGCTTTCGCCATATCGGCCAGTGCCTTTTTTGCCAGCTTGGCGCGAACATTCGGCCGTCCCGCCAGCCATGGTCGCATTATGCCATTATCTCATTGAAATACCAAGGTTTTTGTCCCGTTCTGGTGCCCAGTGTAAAATCGAGATCGCTGCTTGATTTTGATGGCGGACCGCAGGATTTAGGAATATTGCACGTTGCGTGCCCAAGTTTTTTGTCGATAGCGCCGCGTTACGCCAACATAAAAATCCGGGGTCACACGTAAAAAACGAGGGGCACTGCCTTTTGTCCGGCATCGGTTCTTTCAACCGGCGACCGGAAAGAAGTGTTCATCGTGGCGCGCCGGACGAAGGTTTGACGGTCTTTTCGCAACGACGAAAAGGCCTTGTGGGGATTGGGGAAGCACTTGTTTCAATCGATAGCGGCGCTTGGGCATGTCCTGACGGCGGACTTGTCCGGCTTTACCAAGATCACGTCGTTGATGGCTTTGCCGTTTGCGCATGAAGATCTTGCGATCATTCTTGGCAGCTACCTCATCGTCAATAAACTGATGTCGCCCACTGTCGTGGTGCTCAGCATTTACGGCGGCATCGTCGCCAGCGATTTCGCGCTATACGGATTAGGCGCAGCGGCGCGCCATGTGCCCTGGCTTTCGCGCTACGCGGTTGACGATCGCGTGCGCCGCGTCGGCGATACGCTCAAGCGGAACGTCTTCGGCCTGGTCGCTCTGTGCCGGGTGGTGCCGGGCATCGTCTTCGTCGCCTTCGTCGCTTGCGGCTGGTCCCGGGTATCGCTGTTGCGTTTTGCCATCGCCAGCTTCGTGGTCTCCGCGCTTTATCTGCCGCTGATGCTCTATCTCGTCATCATGTTCGGCGACGCACTGGACGACCGCATCGGGCTATGGGCCTGGCCACTGCTGTTCGTCGCCATCGGCCTTACCAGCTTCGCGCGCAAACGCATTTTCGCATTTCGCGACTCGAGCGAGCCGGCGTCAGCAGAGGACAATATGGCGCTGCCGAATAGTTGCTTTGGCATGCCGCCGCTGTCGCGCGCCGACCGTAAGGTCGCGATGGCCGAGCGCATTCCGCCGGCGCTGTTTTATATACCGCTGGTGCTCAACTGGATCAGGCTCGGCCTCAAGCACCGTTCATTGACCCTGCCGACGGCGGCCAATCCGAGGATTTTCACCGGCGGCATGTGGGGCGAGACCAAGAGCTCCTATTTTGCCGACATTGCGCCGGCCGAACGGCGATGGGTCGCCGATTTCGTCCTGCTCGACCGAAAGGGCGGTGAGGATATCGCGCGCGCCGAAGCGGCGCTTGACGAACGCGGCCTGACGTTTCCGCTGATCGCCAAGCCCGACATCGGCTGGCATGGCCATGGCGTGCGGCGTATCGAGGACGCTACGCAACTAGCCGCCTACATCGACAATTTCCCGCAAGGCCATACCGTGGTGCTTCAACGCTACGTGCCGTATCCCGCCGAAGCGGCCGTGCTTTACGCGCGGCTGCCGGGCGAGGCGCGGGGCCGTATCCTGTCGCTGACGCTGCGATATTTCCCGCACGTGGTCGGCGACGGTCGCATGACGGTACGCGAACTCGTCAACGGCGATGCGCGCGCGCAATGGAAATCCGCGCTGCATCTTGGCATCGACCCCAGCCATCGCGGCATCGATCCGGCCGATCTCGATCGCATTCCTGAGCGTGGCGAGGTCGTGCGCATTGCGCTGATCGGCAACCAGCGGGCCGGCGCGCTCTATCGCGATGGCCGCCGTCACATCACGACGGCGCTGGAGGAACGTTTCGATGCCATCGCCTGTAGCATGACCGAATTCCATTACGGCCGGTTCGACCTGCGCTTCGATACCATCGAGGCGTTGATGCGCGCCGAGGGTTTCTCGATCGTCGAAATCAACGGCATCGGGGGCGAGGCGATTGATTGCTGGGACCCGCATTTGCCGGTGCGCGAATGCTATCGTCGGCTCGTCGAACAGCAACGCCTGCTGTTTCTCATCGGCAAGCGCAACCGCGCGCGCGGATTCCGGCCGACCAAGATCGGCGAATTCGTTTCCAGCCTGTTCGCGCAATCGAAGTTGATCAAGCGTTATCCAGCCTCGGCCTGATCGGGCAAGCGAATCCGGCAAGGAAATCGGGGAAGGAAATCGGGCAAGGAAATCGCAAGCGAATAGACCTGTTCGGGCGAAGCGCCTAAACTCGCGGCGATGCACCGTCAGGAGTGATCAATGTCTCGTATTTCTGTGCTTGCTGCCGCCTTGGTCTGCGTGTCGTTGACGATGCCGGCACTGGCCGACGACGTAACTGTCGGCTCGCTCAAAATTTCCGCGCCATGGGCGCGCGCGACGCCGAAAGGCGCCAAAGTCGGCGGCGGCTATTTCACCATCACCAATGCCGGGACAACGGCCGATCATCTGGTCGGCGGTTCGACCGATGTCGCCAACACGTTCGAGATTCATCGAATGAGCATGGACAACGGCGTCATGAAGATGCGCGCCGTGCCGGCTGGCGTCGACATCAAGCCGGGTGAGACCGTCGAACTCAAGCCGGGCGGCTATCACATCATGATGATGGGCCTCAAGCGGCAGTTGGTGCAAGGCCAGCACTTCAAGGCGACGTTGCAGTTCGAGAAGGCCGGCAAGGTGGATGTCGATTTTGCCATTGAAGGTATCGGCGCGATGAAGGCCGATAGCGGGCAAGGTGGGCAGCAGGGCGGCCACGACATGCCTGGCATGAAGATGAAGTAGCGCCACCGGCGAACTGTGTCGCTCATTCCCGCGCACCTGCCGCCGTGAAATTAAATGGTTCACGGCGGCCGAGCGGGAATCCGGCGGGGAACGATGCCGCGATAAAATACCGCCCGCAGCAATATCCGGCAGGGTTGGCATTGCAAGGAATCGCTGCCATATCGGGCCCATGAACCTCAAATCAAAGCCGCAGCCCAAACTCGTCATTCGCAACGCAGTGGCCGCCGATATCGACGGCATCCGCGCCGTCATGGCCAAAGCCTATCCGTCCTTCGGCACTCACGGCGTCTATTCCGAGGCCCAGTTGCTGGGCCAGTTGCATCATTTTCCGGAAGGACAATTCGTCGCCACTTATGAGGGCCGGATTATCGGCTACTGCGCTACCTTCCGTATTCCGGGAGAGTTGGCGCTGAAGAAGCACGACTGGGCGACCATCACCGGACGCGGCTACGCCTCACGTCACGACCCTGACGGCGACTGGCTCTACGGCATGGATGTCTGCGTCGATCCCGAATATCGCGGCAATCGGATCGGCCAGCGCCTTTACAACGAGCGCAAAAAGTTGTGCCAGCATTTGCGTCTCAAAGGTGTCGTGTTCGCCGGCCGCATGCCCAATTTGGCGCGGCGCTGGAACGCCGTCGGCTCCGCCGAGCGCTACCTGCAACTGGTGCTCGAGGGCAAGCAACGCGATCCTGTCATCGGCTTCCAGGTTCGCAACGGCTTCGAAGTTATCGGCGTGCTTCCCGATTATCTGTCGTTCGATGCTGAATCGCGCGGCTATGCCACCCACATGATCTGGCGCAATCCGCAGGTCGATCAGGACACCAGCGCGGCCAAGGCGCGTCTCGGGCGCAGGCCGCAGAGCGTGCGGGTCGCGGCCGTGCAGTATCAGTTGCGCGCCGTAAAGTCGTTCGAGGAGTTCGCCCAGCAGGTCGAGTATTTCGTCGATGTGGTCGCCGACTACAAGGCCGACTTCGCCGTATTTCCCGAATTGTTTACCTTGCAGCTTCTGTCGATCGAAAATGCACAGATACCGGCGGCCGAGGCCATCGCCAAACTGACGCAATATACCGCGCGCTTCAAGGAGACGATGAGCAAGCTCGCGGTGAGTTACAACGTCAACATCATCGGCGGCTCGCACCCGACCCGTGAGGCCGATGGCGAGGTTTACAATATTTGTTACGTGTTTCTGCGCGATGGCAGCGTTCACGAACAATACAAGATCCACCCGACACCCAACGAGCGCTATTGGTGGAACGTCAAGGGTGGCAATAAAGTCAACCTCATCGATACCGATTGCGGGCCGATCGGCGTTTTGATTTGCTACGATTGCGAATTCCCGGAAGTGGTGCGGCACGTCGTCGATCAGGGCGCGGCCATCGTGTTCATTCCGTTCTGCACGGATGAGCGGCAGAGCTACTTGCGGGTGCGTTATTGCGCGCAGGCGCGCGCCGTCGAAAACCAGTGTTATGTCGTGATGGCGGGCAATGTCGGCAATCTGCCGAAGGTCGACAATATGGATATCCAGTATTCACAGAGTTGCGTGCTGACACCATGCGACTTTCCATTTGCCCGCGATGGCATCGCCGCCGATACAACGCCAAATGTCGAAATGGTGGCGATCGCCGATTTGCCGCTCGACAGCTTGCGCGCGGCCCGCCAGGGCGGCACCGTACAGAATTTGAAGGATCGCAGATTCGATCTTTATTCGGTGACGTGGCGCGGCAACTAAGATTTGTCTCGGTTTGTCTCGGTTCTTCGGCCTTAACTGAATATCTGTTCATGCAAAATGGCTGTACCTGTGTGCAACCAAATGCAGACCTCGACGTTGCTTAGTGCAAGTAATTTAACCGAGGAGGCAACTATGAAATTTGCAATTATAGGTGCGGTTTTGGCCGCGACGGTGCTCGGCGCGTTGCCGGCTTCCGCAGAGGTCGTCGTCCGAGCCGGTCCGGGTGGCGTCGCCGTTGGCGAGCGTCATCACAATAACGGTTACTATGTGAGCGAGCGTCGCCACGATCGCAATTTCTATCGTCATCACCGCCGTCATCACGACGATTGCCGCACGGTGAAAACCCGCACGACGACGCCGAGCGGTCGCGTGATCGTGCGTACCCGCCGCACCTGCTAATTCGAACGTTGTTTCTAATGTTGAAAAGTCCCGGCACCGTCACGGCGCCGGGACTTTTTAATGTACGCCGCGCTTATTTCGGTTCGGCGAAAGCCAGCTTGGCGTCTGGCGGCGGCATCATCTGGAATACATTGAGCGTCATCGAGATCATGACGTAGTATCCGAGGATGCCAACCAGTTCGACAGTGCCGGCCTCGCCGAGAATGCCGGTTACGCGTTTGTAGGTGCGGTCGCTGACGCGGCGCTTTTTGTAAATCTCCTGAACGAAATCGTAGATTGCGCGCTCATCCTTGGCTGCGGACTTCGGCGCCCGGCCGGCGCGCAGATCCTGGATCGTCTTCGGCTTGACGCCAGCCTTCTCGGCAATCGGAGCGTGGGCGTACCATTCATATTGCGCTCGCCAGAGACGCGCGGTGCATAGAATGGCGAATTCCGACAGGCGGGGCGGCAACGACGTCTTGTAACGGACATGACCGCCCAGCGCCTGTGCCAACTGCCCGAATTCCGGTGCGTGGAGCCAGACCGCGAAGGGGCCGCGCGGGACCACGGATTTGCCGCGCGGGCCGGACCGGATCGCATCCATCAGCGCGCGTTGCGCGGTGTTCATGGATGGCTCGTCGAGGACGGGCAGGCGCGGCGCCGGGCGCTTGGAGGGCATGGAGGGCATGGCAATTCCTTGATGGCGGTGGATGCCGAGGGGAGATTTTGGAGACTTAAAATCGAGTGTCTAACCGACAGGTCGGCGTTTAATCCGATAAATCGCGGGAGCGCAATGGGGAGAACGGTTCGCGAGAGGCTTGAAACCGATTTAACAACCCGTCATTCGATCGACGCCGTTACCTTGGCGAGGCCGCGCCCCTGCATGTGCAAGGCTGTCGCCGCGGCATAAGAAAGATCGAGAACGCGACCCTTGATGAATGGCCCCCGGTCATTGACCGTGACCGTCACGCTGCGCTTTGTATGCTTGTCGGTGACGCGAAGCTTTGTGCCGAAGGGCAGGGTCCGATGGGCGGCGGTGAATTTCGTGCCGTCATAACGGTCGCCGCAGGCGGTCTTGCCTTTGTAATGCTTATCGTAAAACGAGGCGATGCCGGAGATCGTTCTTGAGCTTTGAGCCAGCGCGTGATCGCTGCTCATGCCGCCGAATGCCAATGCCAGCCCGACGCCGTAAAGCCAAAAGCCGCGCATGGTACGCCCCTGAGAGTCAGGTAATTCCCATTAGAACGGCAGCCGCGTTAGTTCGATCATGTGGCAAAAAAATGAAGACTAAAAAGAGCGCCGAGAAACGGGGGCCCGTGGTGATGCCGCGGGCCCCCGCAGGTCAATCACGTGGCTGAATTAGCAGCGCACGCGATGGCGATACCCATAACGGTCGCGTACGTAGCAGCGACCGTGGCTATCCGCGGTCGAGGCTCCAATAATGCCGCCCGCCGCCGCGCCGATAGCGCCACCAGCGACAGCGCTGCCAACCGAGCCGCCCGCGGCCGCGCCGACCGCCGTTCCGGCCAGGCCGCCGATCGCGGCTCCAGTCAAAGCGCGATCCTGCTGATCGGTCTGACAGCCCGCGAGCATCAGCGTTGCGCCGATGACAATAAGTATCTTCCGCATCGTGAGTTTCTCCCTGATTCCGCTCGCCCGAGGAGCGGACGGTGTTTCGCCTCTACGCGTATCGACCCGATCAACTGGTAATAGATGCCGGCGCGCTGGCCCAATAACCACCGCGGGGAACATTGGTTCCGGGCGCGGGGCGTTTTAAGTCTTTGCCGATCGGCGGTGCGGTGTTTTGACGCGATGGGCGGCGACTTTTGCCGGCTTTCCGGCTTTGCGTGTTTCGAGATGGTGACAAGCAATTTCGGCGCGCTGCCGCGACTCATCTTGCAACTCGCGCAATTCGTCGTCGGACAAATCCTCGATCGAGGCGAATTTGTCTTCGGCGCCTTTCATGGCCAGCACCAATTCCGACAATTTAAGCTGCATCGACAGCATGTCGCGATTCTGGGTGTTTTGAATCAAAAACACCATCAAGAACGTGATGATCGTTGTGCCGGTGTTAATGACGAGTTGCCAGGTATCGCTGTATCCAAAGAATGGTCCGCTGATGATCCACACGATCACGACGGAGACTGCGAGCAGGAAGGCGGCCCCATGTCCGGTCCATGACGCGGTCTTCTGCGCGAAACTTGCGAACATGGCGCCCAATGCACCAGGTTTGCTGCTTTGATGACCCGAACTCGCTGGAGCCGATTTTTTCGCCATTGATTTCCCCCGATTTGCGCCCCGGATCGGCGCGTGGTTCCAGCAAACGCGCGATAGCGGTTCAGAGTTCCATTGGGGCAGGACGCAACGCGCGCCGTTACTTCTTGAGATTAGGCAGCGTCTGCCGGTAGCGGCCGATGGTCGCCCACGGGTCCTTGCGCTGGCGCTTGAGCCGCGCGCGGGCATTCATCACCGTGTACTGGTCGGCGCTTTTGAGCGTGCCCAACTCGGACCAGTCGATCGGCATCGAAACGGCTGCACCGGGGCGTGCACGGGTGGAGTAGGGGGCGACGGCAGTCGCGTCATGACTGTTGCGTAGATAATCGATGAAAATGCGATTGTTGCGTTTGGCCTTGGTCGCGGTCGCAACGTAGCGGTCGGGGTCGTCGGCCACCATTGCCGCCGCGACCGCCTGCGTGAAGGCCTTGGCATCGTCCCAAGGCGTCGGCGTAATCGGCAATACGACGTGAAGGCCCTTACCGCCCGACGTTTTCAGGAAGGTGGTAAGTTTGAGAGCTTTGAGCCGGCTGCGCACGTCATGCGCCGCGGCGACAACGTCCTTCCAGCCGGTGCCGGGTCCAGGATCAAGATCGAACACGAGCCGATCGGCGTTGTCGCGATCGGAGGCTATTGTGCCGCGGGTGTGGACTTCGAGCACACCGGCCTGCACCAACGAAATAAGGCCGTCGAGATTATCGATGGAGATAATCTTGTCGCCTTTCTCCGGCAATAAATGGAGGTGGTCGGTGGCGATGCCGGCGGCGGCATGTTTCTGGAAGAAACATTGCCCGGCGGCCCCCTCCGGACAGCGCAGCAGCGAGATCGGCCGTCCAGCGACGTGCGGCGCCATCCATTTCCAGACGTCGCGGTAATATTCCGCAAGGTCGCGTTTGGTGATGCCGGCATCTTCCCAGTAGACGCGATCGGGGTGGGAGAGGATGACGTCGCCGATGGCCGCGCTGGCATTCTTCTTGACGCTCTTTTTGATACTTTTCTCGCTGACCGGTTTCTTTGCCGGTGCGCGACGCTTTTTGACGGGGTCTGATTTGCTGACGGCTGGCATCGATGCGACCTCTTTTACCGGACGCGCCTTTTCAAGCACGACGTCCTTCGCGGCCTTGTCTTCGCGCAGGCCCTGAAACGAGGCATGGCGGATGCGCTCGCCATGCGTCCAGCCGCGGAAATCGACTTCCACGACCAGTTTTGGCTCGACCCAGATGGGACCACGGACGCCGCGTTCTTCGGCCGGCACCGCTGGGAATGGCGTCTTGTGCCGCTTGAGCGCATTAAGTTTCTTGAACAACGCACGCGCGGACGTGTGGGTAAATCCCGTGCCGGTGCGGCCGGCATAATGCAGCTTGTCGTGCTCATGGACGCCGAGGACGAGGGCGCCGACCGCGTGGGCGTCAGCGGCGGAAGGGACGAACCCGGCAACAATGAATTCCTGCCGGTCGATACATTTGGTCTTGATCCAGTCGTGGCGGCGTCCGGAGCGATAGGGCGCATCGTCACGTTTCGAGATGATGCCCTCCAGGCCCATCTTGCAGGCATGTTTGAGAAGCACCGGACCTGGTTCGGCGAGCGATTCGCTCAGTCGCAACGGGCCTGAAGCGTCGCCTTGCGTCCCGCGGAGCAGCTTTGCCAGCGCTTCTTTGCGCGCATGGAGTGGTAGCCGCCTCAGATCGTTGCCGTCGAGATGCATGAGATCGAATACGTATAGCCTCATGCGATCCTGCCGCCCGGCCTTGAGGTCTTCCTGAAGCAGCGAAAAGCTTGAAATGCCCGCAGCATTGTCGACCGTCAATTCGCCATCTACGAGCGCGCGGTCTGCCGGCAGCCTGGCGACGACATCCGCAATGGATGAAAACTTCTTCGTCCAGTCGAGACCAGTGCGGGTCAGCAACTTGACCTTTCCGTTATTGAGACGCGCTTGCAGCCGATAGCCGTCGAATTTCAGTTCATGAATCCAGTTGTCGCCTGCGGGGGCTTCGGCCGCGAGAGTGGCCAAGGCCGGTTGAATAAAATCAGGCAATGCGGCGCGGCGCGCGTCGACCAGTGGCAGCGGGCCATCGTCGCTCTCGACTTCGGCCATCTTGCGCAACGGTTTGATCGCGGTGCCTTGTGCGCGCTTGGTCGCATGCGTTTTTCCTGATCCTTTTCGGGCGCCTTTGGTATTCGCCGGCTTCCTGGCGGTTGTCTTTGTTGCCTTCCTTGTCGTCCTTTTCGCCGGCGTGATGGCTGCCTTCTTCGCCCGGGGTGCCGCGGGTTTCCGCGCGCCGTCGGCGATCTCCTCCAGGCTGCGGCCTGTCTTCACGGAGAGCGGCGCCTGTTCAAGGATATCCTTGTCGCGGGCGCCACGCGCGGCATCGTCTTCGGATTTTATCAGCAGCCAGTTGTCGCGTTTTTCGCCGCGACGCCGATGCATTCGCACAAGATGCCACGCGCCGTGCAGCTTCTCGCCTTCGAGCGTGAATGACAAATGACCTTTCTTAAGCCCTTTATGCGGATCGTGCTCCGGTTGCCAGGTTCCGCGATCCCACACCATCACCGTGCCGCCGCCGTATTCGCCCTCCGGGATTGTCCCCTCGAACTTATTATAGTCAATCGGATGGTCCTCGACCTGCACCGCCAGCCGCTTGTCGCCGGGCACGAGACTGGGGCCGCGCGTCACGGCCCAGCTTTTCATCACGCCATCGAGTTCGAGACGCAGGTCGTAGTGCAGCCGCGTAGCATCGTGCTTCTGGATGACGAAGGCGTGGCCGCGCTTGCCACCTACTTTGCCTTTCGGTTCGGCGGTGACACCGAAGCGGCGCTTGGTGCGATAAGTGCCAAGTTCAGCCATTACGCGCCTGTGTTATCCGGCTTTTCGGACCTTGCGACGGGTCGTGGTGCGCTTGGCCTTGGGGGCAGCCTTGCTTGCTGCCTTGGTAGGTTTCTTGCGGTGGGACGCCGGAGCGGGCTGCTCGCTTTTGGCGCTGCGGCGCAATGCATCCATCAGGTTTATGACGTTGCTCGGCTTGGCTTCGGGCGTTGCCTGCGGCTTGCGGCCGGCCTGTTTTGCTTTCATCAATTCGATCAATGCGGTCTCGTAACGATCCTCAAACTTGGCGGGGTCGAATTCGCCTTTCTTGGTCTCAAGAATGTGGGTGGCGAGCTTGAGCATGTCGCCTGGCACTTTGATCGCCGGAATGTCGTCGAAATAGGAGTCCTCGTCGCGCACCTCGTTTTTGTAGCGCAATGTCGTTGCCAGCAAGCCTTTCCCGCGCGGCCGAAGTAGCAGAAGTCGCTCGCGGCGATACACGACGACACGCGCAAGGCCGGCGAGATCTTCCTTGCGCATGGCCTCGCGGATCACCGCGAAAGCTTCCTGCGCGACCTCGTCTTGAGGCACGATGTAATATGACTCGTCGAGATAAATGCGATCGACATCCGACATCGGAATGAACTCGTCGATATCGATCGTGTGCGTACTCTCGAGCGCAACATTGTCGAGTTCTTCGTCCTCGACCAGAACGTATTGATTCTTCTCGACCTGGTAGCCCTTGACGCGATCTTCGGGTTCGACGGGGTCGCCGGTTTCGGCATCTACCACTTCGTTGCGGATGCGGTTGCCGGTGTCGCGGTTCAGGATGTTGAAACGTATCCGCTGGCTGGTCGAGGTCGCCGGATAAAGCGCCACCGAACACGACACCAGCGACAGTTTGAGAAAACCCTTCCAATTCGGCCGCGGCGCCATGACGTTACTCCATAATACCGGAACGTGAACTCACAATAATACCGGAACATGAACTCACAGCCGCTGAAACAAGTTCCGGCTTTGCCGGAAAGCGCCGGATTCCGGCAAATCGGGTCCAGACATAAAGACGCATGGAACTTGAAACCCGGCAAACGCTTGTTGTCGATGAGGATCGCGGCCGCTCGATCCGATTTGCGACTTTGATTCTTGGAGTTACGTGACTTGGACCGCCGACGATTCCTCGCCGGCTCGCTCGCGACCTTATCCGCTCTCGCCGAAGGTGGAAGCGAGGGGATTGCCGCGACCCAGCCTCAACCGAACCAGTCTTTCGACGCGCAGGCCGTTCGCCGGCTGGCGCAAGAAATGGCGGCAAAGCCCTATAAGGCGCCGGACAAGTCACTACCGGCGGCCTTTAAAGACCTTGATTACGACGCTTACCGCAGCATTCGCTTCCGGCCGGATCGCGCGCTATGGCGTGGCGAGGGGCTGCCGTTTCAAGTCGAGTTTTTTCATCGCGGCTTCATTTTCACCGACCGTATCGACGTCTTTGTCGTTTCGGAAGGGCAGGCCCATCCGGTCGTCTATTCGCCGGACCTGTTCGATCTTGGCCGCGTGAAGCCGCCGGCGCAGAACACAGATGTCGGATTTGCGGGCTTTCGGCTGCACGCGCCGATCAATCGACCGGACTATTACGATGAAGTCGGTGTCTTTCTCGGCGCCAGCTATTTCCGCGCCGTCGCCAAGGGCCAGATTTATGGCCTGTCGGCGCGCGGACTTTCGATCCGCACGGCGGACCCCAAAGGCGAGGAGTTTCCGGCCTTCAGGACATTCTGGATCGAGAAGCCGGCCAAGGGCACCAACTCGATTGTCGTCCACGCCCTGCTCGATTCACCCAGCGCCGCGGCCGCCTACCGCTTTACCATCCGGCCGGGCGCGACCACGATTTACGACATCGAAATGTCGATTTACCCGCGCAACGATATTGCCGAAGCTGGTATCGGTTCGCTCACCAGCATGTTCTTCTTCGATGCCAATGATCGCGTCGGGGTCGACGACTTCAGACCCGGTGTTCACGATTCCGACGGTCTGGCCGTCCGCAACGGCCGGGGTGAGGAAATCTGGCGGCCGCTGAGCAACCCGCGCGATTTGCAGGTCAGCATTTTCTCGGACGTCAATCCGCGAGGCTTCGGTTTGATGCAGCGCGAGCGCGACTTCTTTGCCTACGAGGACCTCGAGTCGCATTTCGAAAAGCGGCCGAGCGCTTGGGTCGAGCCGATCGGGGACTGGGGTGAGGGCGCCGTCCAACTGGTCGAAATTCCGACCAAGGAGGAAATCCACGACAACATCGTGACGTTCTGGCGGCCCAAAGACGCGCTCAAAGCCAAGGGCGAGTACACGGTCACTTACCGGCTGCATTGGGACGAGGACAAATCCGAACCCAAGGACACCGTCAAATTCATCAAGACCCGCAGCGGTGCCGCCCCTGATAACGGCCGACGCTTTGTGCTCGAGCTGTCAGGAGCGGCGGTACGCGGCGAGCTTACCGGGCTTAAGCCGCTGGTCGCGGCCGATAAGGGAGAGATCAAGAATCTGGTGTTGCAGAAAAACCAGCAGACCGGCGGCGCGCGTATCAGCTTTGAGCTTGGCACGAAGAACGAGAAAGTCATCGAACTGCGGGCCCAATTGATGCGCGAGGATCAAGCGGTATCCGAAGTATGGATTTACCGATGGGCGCCCTGAGCCCGGCACGGTTCGGCGCGGTAAACTTGGCCGGTCCGCTCGAAGGCCTGCCGGCCGAACATCCGCTGGCGATGCCGAGCCAGTCTTTATGGGAACGACGTGGCCCTGCGCCGACCTCGCCCGGGACGGCTTCGCGCAATGTGCCATTGCGGCGCGCGTTAGTGTTTGGTGGCGCCGTCGGCATGACCGGGATCGCCGCCTACCAGATGTACGAGGTGCTGAAGGTCGGCGGCCTGACGGTACCGGAAGCCGTCATCATGCTGCTGTTTGTGTTGTTGTTTGCCTGGGTGGCGCTGTCCTTTGTCAGCATGCTGATCGGGTTCTTTGCATCCTTCTTCGGGCCAAACCACGCTCTCGACATCGACGCCGCGCAGCCGCTGCCCGAACTGTCTACCCGCACCGCGATGCTGCTACCGACTTATAACGAGGAGCCGGGGCAGGTGATGGCGCGGCTCCAGGCCATCGTGGAATCAGTGGCCGAGACCGGGCGCATCGCTGATTTCGATTTCTTCATCCTCAGCGACACCACCGATCCTTCGGTCTGGATTGCGGAGGAGGCGGCCTATCTACGCCTGCGACAGCGCAGCCAATGCGAGCGCATTTTTTACCGCCGCCGCGCCGCCAATATCGGACGCAAGGCCGGCAATATCGCCGAGTGGGTTACCCGTTTCGGTGGCGGCTACGACAATATGCTGGTGCTCGATGCCGACAGCCTGATGGCCGGCGACACCGTGGTGCGGCTCGCCGCGGCGATGGAGCAGCATCCGCGGGTCGGCTTGATCCAGACGCTGCCGATCCTCGTTAACGGCAACACGCTGTTTGCCCGTATTCAGCAATTCGCGGGCCGCGTCTATGGACCGCTGATCGCGCGCGGCATTGCCTGGTGGCATGGTTCGGAGAGCAATTATTGGGGCCATAATGCCATCATCCGCGTGCGGGCCTTTGCCGATCAGGCCGGCTTGCCGCTATTGCGCGGGCCGAAGCCGTTCGGCGGTCATATCCTGAGCCACGACTTTGTCGAGGCTGCGTTGCTGCGGCGCGCCGGTTGGGGCATCCACATGGCGCCGAGCCTTTCGGGCTCCTTTGAAGAATGTCCGCCGACCTTGATCGATTATGCGATGCGCGACCGCCGCTGGTGCCAGGGCAATCTCCAGCACGCCGGTGTGCTGCCAGCGCGAGGGCTGCACTGGCTGTCGCGATTGCATCTGTTGACCGGCATCGGCTCCTACATCACCTCGCCGTTGTGGCTGCTGTTTCTGCTGGTGGGCATTCTGATTTCGTTGCAGGCGCAATTTATCCGCCCCGAGTATTTCCCCTCAGGCGTGTCGCTGTTTCCGCAATGGCCGGCGCAGGATCCGGTGCGCGCGGCCTATGTCTTTGGGGTGACGATGGCCATGCTGGTGGTGCCGAAGTTGCTCGGGTACGTCGCCATGCTGCCGCGCCGTCACGACCGGCGCGGCATCGGCGGAATGTTGCGTGGCTTTGTCAGCGTCTTGCTGGAAATCGTGATTTCGGCGCTGATCGCACCGGCGATGATGCTGATGCAGGTGCGATCGATCAGCGAGATATTGCTGGGCCGTGATTCCGGCTGGTCGGCGCAGCGCCGTGATGACGGCTCGCTGTCCGGTAGCGATCTCCTCGCCAAGTTTGCGCTGCCGACCTTGCTTGGGCTGGCGCTCGGTGTCGGCGCTTATCTCGTTTCGCTTCCGCTGCTGATCTGGATGTCGCCTGTGATCGCGGGCCTGGCGCTGGCGCTCCCGACCGCCTGGTTGACCTCACATCGTATCGTCGGACGGCAATTGCGGCGGCTCGGCCTGTTGTTGACGCCGGAAGAGCGGTGGACGCCCCCGGTGCTGGTGCGCGCCAACGCCTTGGCGAAGGAAGCCGCCGGAGAAGAAGGAGCGGGAACGGCCTCGCCGCTGGTGATGCTCGGGCGTCATCCTGACCTTTATGAGGCACACCTGGACATGCTCGGCGAACGCCCGAAACGGGCGCGCGGCGATGTCGATACCAACCTCGTGGTGGCCCGTGCCCGCATCGACGAAGCGACTGATTACGTCGAAGCGATTGCGTTACTGACGGGACCCGAGACGCTGGCGGTATTGTCCAACCGCGACGCCTTGCGGGCACTGTTTGCCAAACCACAAAGTCCGATGCCACAAAGTCCGATCGTCCTCTAAAGCGGATCGGAACGCACCGGCGGCCATCTATCTTTAAAGCCGATCACCGAGCGGCAGTTTTATCGAGGTCGCTATTGCGCGATATCGAGCTTCACGGCCTGGGTTATGGTGGTCCAATGCTTCATTTGGCCGTTAAGCCATGTCTGCGAGTCCGCCAATGATTTGTTCGGATTGGGCGCCATGTTCTGTTTGCTGAACTTCTCGGCCAGTTCCGGCGAGGCCAAAACCTTGGCCACGTCCCGGTAGAGCGTTTCGAGCACCGGCTTCGGCGTTCCCGATGGCGCGAACATCGCGTTCCACGCGATCGTGCCGACATCGGGATAGCCGACTTCGGCCATTGTCGGCACGTCGGGATAATCCGGCAGTCGCGCGTGACTGACGACAGCGATGGCGCGGAATTTTCCGGCTTTTATCTGGCCCGCGGTGCTGGCGACATTGAGGAAGGCGGCCTGCACGTCGCCGCGCAACATGTCCTGGATCACGCCGGCAGCACCGTTCTTGTTCGGCAAGGCGACGATGTCGAGATCGCCCGCGCGCTTGGCGAAATAGGCCATGTCGTAATGCGGATAGGAGCCGACGCCGACGGTGCCATAGTGCAATTTGTTTGGGTTTTTCTTCGCGTAGTCGATCAATTCCTTGACGCTTTTGACGGGGAAATCATTGGCCGTCGTCACCACCAGAAACGCCGGCACGTCAATCAGATTAGTGACCGCGACTACGGACTTGAGATAATCCGAATTCATCTTTTTTGCGTACAGGACCGGCGTGATGGCGTTGGTCGAGACATTGCCGATCATCAGCGTGTAACCGTCGGGCTCCGACTTGGCCATTTCGTCGATCGCTATCATGCCAAAGGCGCCGGGCCTGTTGATGACGACAAAACCCTGCCCAGTCAGCTTTTTAAGGGCATCGCCGACGATGCGTGCGGTTATATCGGTCGCGCCGCCCGGTGCGTAAGGCACGATCACTTTGACGGATCGGCTCGGATAATGGTCTTGCGCGGTGGCCGCCGTGACGCCGAGGCCGAAAGTGACGGCAAAGCAGACCGAAAGCAAATTCACAGTCAGACGTTTCATTAAAGCATCCTCCCTTGAAGTTTTTAAAGCTCGCGTTGTTTTAAGTCTCGCGTAGCAGGTATTATTTGGCCTTGATGCCGTGCAGGCTATGCGAGGCATCTTTGCACGTGAAAAACACCACGTCAGCTTCCGGAGTGGCCTTGCCGGAATGGATCGTGTTGGCCGGAATGTAGACCACCGAGCCCGCGGTGGCATCGATCTGCTCGCCGTCGATGGTGGCGCGGAAGGTGCCTTCCAGAATGTAGATCCACTGTTCATTTGGATGCGAATGCGCTTCGGCGCCGGTTCCGGCACGCATGCGCATAAGCCCGACGATCATGCGATCGCCTTCGATGCAAGGGCCCTGCGCTGTCGAGTAATCGGGGCCGCCCATGATTGAAGCGGCGGTCCCAAGGTCGAAAAGGTATTGCCCCGTGGCGGCGCGCGTAGCGCCAGGCGTGCGTGCGGTCGGCTGTTCGGACATGAGTTACTCCCCGGCGAGATCAGGCATGTCGCGTATATGTTAGTAGACGATCAGAGGCAGCGCCAGCATTGGTTATCGACGCCCACAGGCGATAACTTTCTGGGAGCGAAAATTCAGCGCGTGAAAAGACGGAATTCGGGTATCGACAATTTCGAATCCGTATCTTGAAAATAACCGACAGTTATCTCTCCGGCGTCGACTTCGAAGCAAAAGACGATCTAAAGTCCGCGCCTTGAACCGACCTGCGGTGATCGCCGGAACGGCGGTGACCACTAATTTCCTTATGGGGACGACCGAATGAATGCGGTAGATGCCACCGTCGATGACATCCTGATCGAGCGGGATGTCGATGTCACGATGCGCGATGGCGCACGGCTCAAGGCCGACGTGTTCCGGCCGAAGGATGGGCCGCGTGTGCCGGCACTGCTCAATCTCGGTCCCTATCAAAAAGACAAGATCTGGATTCCACCGTCCAATTTGGAGGAGAAGCCCAATTCCTTGATGAACTGGGAAACGGTGAATCCGCTCTGGTGGGTTCCGCGCGGCTACGCGTCGGTCCGTGTTGACGGACGCGGCACCGGCAAATCACCCGGCCAATGCGAGCCGTGGTCCTTGGCCGAGTCGATCGATTTTTATGACGCCATTGAATGGGCAGCGGCGCAGCCGTGGTGCAACGGCAATGTCGGTTTGTCCGGCATTTCCTATTTCGCCATCAACCAGTGGTTCGCCGCCAACCATCAACCGCCGTCGCTCAAGGCCATCATTCCTTGGGAAGGCTTCGCCGACATCTATCGCGACGCCTTGTTCCATGGCGGCATTCTGTCGGTGTTCATGACCAACTGGTTCACCGCGCATCTGATGCACCATACCGTCGGTCGCGCGTCGCAGCAGGTCCCGAACGCCTGGGCGGTCAACACGCTTCATTTCTGGCTGAGCAACAATCTCGATTCCGGCGCGTTCCGCGGCGCGCAGGCGCAATGGGACAAGATCACCGTCCCGATGCTCTCGGTCGGCAACTGGTCGGGAATGGCTTTGCATCTGCGCGGCAACACCGAAGCCTTCATGCGGGCTGCCTCGAAACACAAGAAGCTGCGCATACAGGCCGGCACCCATGTCCATCCGTATTACACCAACGAGGGCAGGGAAGATCAGATTCGCTTTTTCGATCACTGGCTCAAGGGCATTGATAACGGTGTGATGGAGGAGCCGCCGGTGAAGTTGGCGATCCGCAAGGGCCGCGACGAGATCGAATGGCGCTTCGAGAACGAATGGCCGCTGGCGCGGACGCAGTGGACCAAATTCTATTTCGATCTGTCGGCCCCGGCGGCGGGATCGGCCGACAACCCGGGCGCTCTGGCTTCGGCCAATCCGGCGACAACCGCATCGCGCACCTATGCCGCCACCAGCCTCGGCTCGATGGGCTCGACCTCGGCGGCGTCGTCGCAGGTGATGGGCGGCGGCATCAAGCCAGGCATGGGTATCGCGCTGGAAACGCCGCCCTTGCCCGCCGATGTCGAAGTCACAGGACCAATCGCCGCCTCGTTCTGGGTGTCGAGTTCGACCGAAGACATGGACCTGTTCCTGACATTGCGGAATTTCGATGCGGACGGAAACGAAGTGCTGGAGACCGGCCAGCAGGGCACGCCGGTGCCGGTGGCGAAAGGATGGCTGCGGGTGTCACACCGCGAACTCGACCCGGAACTGACGCTGCCTTACCGGCCTTATCACAAGCATCAACGACGGCTGTTCCTGAAGCCCGGGGAAGTCGTGAAGGTTGATGTAGAGATCTGGCCGACCTCCATGGTGTTCAAGAAGGGCCATCGCATCCGGCTCGACGTGCAACCGCGCGATGGCATCGGCAGCCAGTCCTACATGCACTATCACGCCGACTACAACACCGGCACCAACACAGTGTACGCCGGCGGCGAGCGGGAATCCTATCTTCTGCTTCCCGTCATTCCACCAAAATAACGGCCTGACCGCGCTCTCTCGAATTCGTCACCAGAAAAAGCGGCGCGGACCCTCAAGGTTCGCACCGCTTTTCTTAAATCGCAGATTGATTAAATTACTCGCCGCTGGCCAGCACCGCGCGGGTTTGCTCATCGGGGCCGAAATCCTCGGCGCTATTGACGTTGAGGAGTTCGGCGAGCCGGGTACGGGCGCGATTGACGCGCGATTTGATGGTGCCGACCGCGCAGCCGCAGATATTGGCCGCTTCTTCGTAGGAGAAACCCGACGCGCCAACCAGAATGAGGGCTTCGCGCTGGTCCGCCGGCAACTGGTTCAAGGCTTCACGGAATTCCGCGAACTCCACGTGACCATGCTGCTCGGGTTGCGATTTCAAGCTGTCGGCGTAATGGCCGTCGCTGTCTTCGACTTCGCGCCGGCGCTTGCGGTATTCGGAGCGAAAATGGTTGCGCAGGATGGTGAAAAGCCAAGCCGACATGTTCGTGCCGGGCTGAAACGAGTCGATGTTGGCAATGGCGCGCAACATTGTCTCTTGCACCAAATCATCGGCGCGATCGACATTCCCGCACAGCGAGATGGCAAAGGCGCGGAGGCTCGGCACCGCGGCAAGAACAGATTTTCGGACCTGATCGTCCATGGGCATTACTGCCTGTCCTTGTTGTCGCTGCCACTTTCGATGCGCTTGATCAAATCGGAAAAACGATCAGGCACACCCTGGTTGAGTACGTCGTCGTACATGGCGCGGAGTTGCTGGCCGAGCCGGGCCTGCACTTCACGGCCAAGCTTTGCCGGCTTGGCTTCGGTTTTCTTGCTCCGCGGGGCCGGGGTTTCCATCGGTTTTTGTTGTCCCAAAGGTTTGTCGCTGTCATTCATATGCAAGGCCCCAATCACCATGTCCGTTGCTGGACGTAGGTTCCCCGATCCGGTTCATTGAAAACCCGTGACCGGGCAGATGGTTCCCCGGTTTGGGAACTTTTTTGTGAACAGGGCGTTGGGTCGTGTAAGTTCAGCGGAGCTTATGGGGGTCGTGCCCGCCAAGATCAGGGCAATTTTCGTTTCGGAGGGATTCTTGTCGACATCTCAATCAGTTGCACAGCATCTGCCTTACCTTCGGCGCTACGCGCGCGCGCTGACCGGCAACCAGGCGTCGGGCGACGCCTATGTCGCGGCGACCCTGGAAGCGCTGATCCAGGACCCGAAGGTCCTGGACGGCAATGCCTCGACCCGGATCGCGCTGTACCGGTTGTTCAGCAAGATCTGGAATTCGGTCGGCGTTAATGCCCAGGCGGGTGAGGGTATCGGTGACGTTAACCAACCGGTTGAACGCCATCTGTCGCAAATTGCGCCGATGCCGCGCCAGGCGTTTCTCCTGGTTGCGCTGGAAGGTCTGTCCGAGGACGAGGCCTCCAAGGTGCTGGATATCGACGTGCCGAAGCTGCGCCAACTGGTGGAAGACTCCGGTCGCGAGCTGGCCGCTGAAATCGCCACCGACGTGCTGATTATCGAGGACGAAACCTTTATTGCGCTCGATCTTGAAGCTTTGGTCGAAGGGCTTGGTCACAAAGTGCTGGGTGTCGCGCGCACCCACACCGAGGCAGTCGCGCTCGCAAAGGTCAAACAGCCCGGCGTCATATTGGCGGACATTCAACTGGCGGACGGCAGTTCCGGGCTCGATGCCGTCAATGAGATGCTGCGCTCGTTTGAAGTGCCGGTGATTTTCATCACGGCTTATCCGGAACGCTTCCTGACGGGGGAACGGCCAGAACCGGCCTTCCTAATCGCCAAACCGTTCCAACCGGCAACCGTATCGGCTGTACTAAGCCAGGCGCTGTTTTTTGCGCGCAATGCCAAGCGTCGGGAGCGCAAGGCAAGTTAATTCCGCCTAGGCGGCGGGTCGCGGCGACAAAGATCATGCTCCTCCAAAAGATTGTTCTCTTACCGGCGGAGAGAACTATTGCAACGAGCGACTGCCGCGCGAACGGTGGAGGTGGAAAGGGGGCTGCTGCCTGAAAATTCGGCGAACCTCGCGCCGAGCCGGACGTTGAGCGGTGGGGGACGAAAAGTGGAAGCGAAAGATGGCGCGCGACAATCAGGCGGCGAACGCCACAGAGAGCGCCAATCCTCGGGACGAACTCGAGGAGAGGTGCCGCCAGCTCGAAGCCCAGGTCAAGTCGCAAGCGTTTGAACTGAGCCTCCTGCGTGGGCGGTTCCTGCGTTACGAAACTGCATTGCGGGGATCGAATATCGTCGTTTATACGCAGGATCTGAAT
Source organism: Hyphomicrobiales bacterium (assembly GCA_041691675.1). Lineage (GTDB taxonomy): Bacteria > Pseudomonadota > Alphaproteobacteria > Rhizobiales > Xanthobacteraceae > Pseudolabrys. Next base: position 77,948 of record JBEPUC010000009.1, read on the forward strand.
CTGCGGTACACCTCGATCAGCCATCCGATGCTCGGTCATTCGATTGCCGACATTCTTGGCCGCACGGATGAAGATATTCTGCCGGCGGAAGCGGGCAGCAGGGTCGCGGCGCTCAAGCGCGAGGCCCTTGCGACCGGCGAGTCGAAGCGAACCGAGATTGCATTCGACGGTTCGCGTCGGGTTTGCTGGCACGACCTGCATATCGAACCTCTGCACAACGATACTGGTGAAATCATCGGGTTGACCAGTGCGTCCGTCGACGTCACCGATCGCAAGGAAGGCGAGGCGCATCTCCGTTTGCTTCTGCGAGAGCTGACACATCGCTCGAAAAATTTGTTGGCCGTGATCCAGGCGATGGCGCGCCAGACGGCTCGCCACACCGGATCGATCGACAATTTTCTCGATCGGTTCAGTGCGCGGTTGCAGGCGCTGGCGGCATCACACGATTTGCTGGTGAGGGAAAGCTGGTACGGAGCTTCCCTCGGTGAGTTGGTGCGCTCCCAACTGACGGCCTATCTCGACCGTGGAGAGGAACAGATTTCGGTCGAGGGCCTCGACGTCGCTCTGAAACCGGAGGCAGCGCAGAATCTCGGGCTGGCGTTACATGAGTTGAGCGTCAACGCCGCTAAATTCGGCGCGCTGTCGATCCCGGAAGGGCGCGTCATGATTGCCTGGCGGAAGCTCGATGGCGGTGGCGGGGACGCGGCGCTTGAGCTCGACTGGCGCGAAAGCGCTGGACCGAAGGTCAGAGGACGGCGAAAGCACGGCTTCGGCAGCATGGTTATAGAGAAGAATCTCGCGCGGGCGCTCGATGCCGAAGTCGAAATGAAATTCGAGCCGGACGGACTGCAATGCCGCGTGGTTATTCCGGCGAGCTGGATATTGGCGCCGCGCTAGCGTTTCTATAACGCACGTTAACTCTCCCCAATCAGATTGCGCGACAAAGTTCGGCACCGGGAACTTGCATTGTTGCCGAGCGTTGATTCCGTGGGTTTCAGGTACACGAGGAGAGACAGATGAATAAGCCGTTGAGCGGATTGATCGCCTTGGCGATGGTTGCGACATTTTCCGTACCCGTTCCGGCAACGGCCCAGGCGCCCAATCGGACAAAGGTCGGGACTTTGACCTGCGATATATCGGGAGGCCTCGGTCTCATCATTGCGTCGAAGAAAGAAGTGAGCTGCATCTATACGCCATCGCAGCCGGCGCCGCGCGAGGTTTACACCGGCTCGATCACCAAATTCGGTCTCGACCTCGGTGCGACGTCGGGCGGCGAAATGGTGTGGACGGTGTTCGCGCCCAGCAACAAGAAATTCGGCGCGCTCGCCGGCAACTATGGCGGCGTCAGCGCCGAAGCGACCGTTGGAGCCGGCCTCGGCGCCAATGTTCTGGTGGGTGGCTCGGACCGCACCGTGACCTTGCAGCCGTTATCAGTGCAGGGACAGACCGGTTTGAACCTGGCAGTTGGTGTCGCCGGACTGACTCTGCGCCCGGCCCGATAGCGCCTCATCTCAAGCGAAGGAAAACGGTCGTCCAAAAAGGACGGCCGTTTTTCTTTGCGACCGGGACAGGCGCAGGCAGCGTCGTTGGCTTCGCGGGCGGTCAGCCGAAGGTGAAGGCGTCGTGGTAGGCGCCCTGAATGCGACCGCCGGGAATAGGCCCGCCGCCCGGCACATGCACCATATTTCCGATCACGGCGACCGTGGCGCCGTGCAGGCCATGACGCGGAATGGCCATCGGCGCGCCGGCTTCCCAGGTGTCACTTTTCGGATCGTAAATCTCGTTCGTGCCGAACACCTTGCCGGTGGCCTCGCCACCGAAGACCACGATCTTGCCGCCGATATAGACCGCCGAAGGCCCCGAACGCGCGGTCGGCAGCGGAGCGCGGAACGACCAGGAATCTTTTTTCGGATCGTACACGGCATTCAGGCTGGTGTTGAAGTCGTAGGAGTCCATGCGGCCGGCAATGGCATAGATCAGCCCGTCGGCGACGGCGACGCCCATATGGTCACGCTGGCCGACGAAGGGCTGCGTCATGGTCGAACCGCGCATGGAGGCGCGATCTTCGTATTTGTCGGTCGCGGGATCGTAGACTTCGTGCCATTCGACAGAGCGCACGTCCCGACCGCCCAGAAGATGGATTTTGCCTTCCAGCATCACCGCGGAAATGGCACCGCGCGGGCGTGACAGAGACGCAATGCGCGACCACGTATCGGCGGCGGTGTCATAGACATAGCAAAGCGAATGCGGGCAGCGGTTCTGCTCGATGAAACCGCCGAAGGTGTAGACCTTCGAGCCGATGGCGACGCCGGCAACGTGATTGCACGGCGTCGGAAATTCCGCCTTGAGCGACCATTGTCCGGTTTTGGAATCAAACACTTGGTGAAAATTGCCGTCGACGCGGTGGCGCGCATAACCGGCGACAATATGAATCTTGCCCTGACATTCGATCACCGCGTGCTCGCCCGTCGGGATCGGCAAGCGCGGCTGCTCGACCCACTTCCCCGGATTGGCGGCCATCGGGGCGACGCTTGTCATGTAGCGCTGCTTGGCGACATCAGCGGGAATGGCGGTAATCGTTTTGTCAAACAGGCCGGCAAAAAGCGGGTCGGTGGAGTCGGTCATTTCATTTCCTCAGTTTTTATAATTCGGCACGGCTTCATGCAGAAGTTCGCGCGTCAGTTCGACACCCTCGCGCGCGACCTCGACCGGCGGGCGCGCCCACAGTTCGGGATTTGGCGCCTCGTAGGAGAGGTAGCCGGTGTAGCCCTTCTCATAGAGCAGGCCGAGCATTTCGCGCCATTTGACGATGCCTTTGCCGGGCGCGAGCCGATCCGTCGGTCGACGCACACCGGTGACCGGATTAGGCGAAACGTCGCTATACTGGAAGCAGAATATCTTATCGGCTGGCACGTTATAGAATCCGCGTCCGCCCGCACCGCTGCGCGTGAAGTGATAGGCGTCGATCAGATAGCCGCAATTCGGCTTATCAGCGCCTTCGATCAAGGTTGTGAGGACAGGCAGGCTGTTGAGCACGTCATGCTGCGAATTAAACTCGATTCCGAGTTTCAGTTTGTATTCGGCGGCGATGTCGCCAGCGTCTTTCAGATACTTGATCGCATCCGGGATCGGGCCGGAAATCTGGCCGGGCGCACTCATCAAGGTGTCGCAGCCGAGCGCGATGGCGTTCTCGCATGACTCGCGGAACACTTTGAAGAGCCGCTTGCTCTCATCGCCGGTCGCAAACAACCAGCCATATTCGACGCCGAGCACCCCGACCGGAATGCTACTGGCCTTGATGATGTCGAGCACCTGCGTGTTGCTCATGCCTTCATCGAAGCAGCGCTTGAAATCGGTACGGCGCAGTTCGACCGCGTCGAATCCGCCTTGTTTGGCGGCGGCGAGCCCGGCAGCAAGCGGCGTCGTGTCGATAGTCCACATATGCAGGGCGAGACGCCCGAACTTGTCAGCCATTGTGCATTAGCCTTCGTATTGCAGGATATAAAGTCCGGCATTGGTGTCGGTAAGATACATGATGCCGTTGGGATCGACATAAACGTCGCAGGACTGAATGACCTGCACCGGGTTCGGCCTCTGGTCGACGATCGTTTCTGGCGCCGGCGGCACAAAGAAACCGATTTCCTTCGGCTGGAAGGCATTGCGAACGTCGAAAATGCGCAAGCCGGCATTGTGATAGGTCGCGAAGATGATCTCTTCCGAGATGAACGATCCCGGCCGGTTTTCATGCATATTATGCGGGCCGAATTTGGCGCCCTTGGCGCAGAAGTCCTCTTCAGCAGGCGTCGGCAAGGTCGCGATCGACACCGGGTTTTCCGGCGTGCGCACGTCGATCACCCAGGTGTAAGCGAGGCCGTTGGCGCAACTGTTCGTTGTCGCCTCATCTCCCAAAATCAGAAGATTGCGGCCCGGCAGCGGCAGCGGCGTATGGGCGCCACCACCGAACGGCGGTGAATAATTGCGATGCGAGAGCAGCTTCGGTTTAACCGGATCGGTCAGATCGTGAATGGTGTAACCGCCGTCGCGCCATGCCGCATAGCCACGATTACCGGCGGTGATCATGTGATGCAGCGCCGCGCGCTTGCCGAAGGAGGCGGGCGGCGTCTCACCGCCGGCGCGCCACATGCCGGGAAGCCACCAGTGGCCGGCGAGCACGGGCTTCGCGGGATCGGCCATATCGATAATGGCCAGGACGTGATCGATGAAGCCTTCAAGATGGACTGAGACATAGGCGTAACGCCCGCCGACCCACCAGATGCGATGCGCGCCCAGCCCCGGCATCCCGAGATAGGCGATCTCGCGCGGAGCGGCGGGATTGGAGATGTCGAAAATACGCACGCCGGCGCCGAACGGCTTCTCGATCTGGACCGAGTCAGCGAGCGACTTTGCATAGTAGTCAGCTTGGCTGGCATATTGCTGCATCGCCCAGATATTCGGTCCGTTGACGACCATCAGGATGTCGTCGTGGATCTGCAAATGATGCGAACGGGTGTTCTTGGGCGCCGCGACGAAAGCGACGGTTTTCGGCTTGCGCGGATCGTTGACGTCAACGACGGAAAAACCGTCGGCGAACATATGTCCGATAAAGGCATGGTTCTTGTGGAGGAGTACCTGCACGCCGTCGAGACGGCCGCCCTGGTCGCACCGTGACAGGAAGCTCACATTCTTGGCTGTGGCGCCCGGATAGGCCGTCATTTTAGAGCCCTTATTGCTAAAATTGTCGAGGCCCGGCCCGGCGGCATGCCGGACCGGGCCTCGTCGTTTTCACGTGGTGCCGATCAGCCGGTCGGGGCTGCGACGTCGTCGAGGCCGAGCTGCTTCGACTCCGGGCCGAGCTGCGTCACGGCTCCCGCTGCAATCACCAGCAATGCGGCGAGGCAGACGAATACGGTCGTCAGACCAAAGCCGGTTTGTACCCAGAGGATCGCAGGCATGATGAACGCGGTGGCCAGCCGGCCGACACCGGACGCCCAGCCGAAGCCTGACGCGCGCGCGTTGGTCGGGAACACTTCGGAAGCGAAGATCTGCATCGAATTGCCGGCGACCTGGACGAAGAAGATCATGACGAAACCGGCAACCATCAGTTGGACGGCGGACACGGCACTGCTGAAAACCATTGCCATGATGCCCGCGCCGATGAAGGCGCAGATCGACGTGATTTTGCGGCCGAACTTATCGAGCGCATACATCATGAACAGACTGGCGCAGGGCACGGCGAAGTTCATCGCCAGGATATATTGCAGCGACTTGGTGATCGAGAAGCCCTTGGCATTCATGATGTTGGGCAACCAGGCACTGAGACCGATGGCAATACCGAAGAATGCGGTGAAGCAGATCATGCCCGCGATGACGCGCTTCGGGAACAGCCGGAACACGACGCCGAACGGATCGGACTGGGTGTTGCTGGCGGCATCCTCGCTCAGGGGTTGGGTCGGTCCGGCAATGCCGAGCTTCTTGAGAACCTCGATCGCCTCCTTGCCGCGGCCATGGGTCGCGAGAAAGCGCGGCGATTCCGGCAGCGAGAAGCGCAGCATCCAGACGATCAGCGAACCGACGCCGATGCACAGCCAGATGCCGCGCCAGACGTGATCCGGGGAATCAAGCATGCCGCCGAAGACAAGCGCCAGTGCCGTTCCGATCGGCCACACGCAGGCGCCGCCGATGAAATGCACGATTGCCAAAATACGCCCGCGGATCGCCTTTGGCGCGTATTCGCCGGCATAAGCAAATGCCAGCGGTTGCTCGGCGCCGAGCCCAAGTCCGGCGATGAAGCGGCAGGCGATCAGCAGGGTGACGCTTGGCGACAAAGCGCCGATGATGGTGAACACGCCAAACAGCAGCAAATTGAACTGATAGATGAAGCGGCGGCCGAAGCGGTCAGCGAACTGACCCTGGCCGGCGGTACCGATGAACATGCCGAAAATCGTTGCGCTGCCAATCGCTGCGACCTCGGCCCCGGTAGCGAATTTCGATTGCAGAATGTAAGGCACCATCGATCCGAAGATAGTGAAATCGATCACATCGAAGAAGTATCCGGCGGCGATCAGGCCGACGATTCTTTTGTGGAGCGGCGATATCTTTGCCGTATCCAAGGCGTTGCCGACAAAGGCCTCGACTGTTTGAGCCATGGTTGTCTCCTATCCCCGATTTTTAATTTGTTGAATTCGTTGTCCAGCACCGCCTGCGACAATGAGCCACAATTGAAATGCTGACTAGCGAATATTCCAAGGAGACCACAGACTATGAACATAACCGCGGCGTAATTTCTATTTGTGAAAATGAACATTGCGTGGCTGTTTTTAGCCAGCCGAACAGAGGCTTAGAGCTAAGTACGTCCTACTGCCGTGGCTTGTTTGTCTACGTATGACATACGGAACATACGTGAAAGCCAGAGAGCAGGCCTTTCGACCGCATGGGTTGAAGGCACGACCGGAAAAGAAGCGGCTTGACTTACGCAATGTCCGGCATCGGACTTTCATTTGCCGATTTGATGCCGACGGCACACCAGTAGGGCGCCTTGTCCGAGAAGATGATCTCCTCAAAGCCCGCCTCAGACAGCATCGATCCGATCTGCGCTTTGGTAAATCGCTGCTCCAACTGAGTGCAAAAACGATCATAGGCGTCGGTGCGCATCACGTAGAAAGATTTGTTGGCGTACCAGGACAGCGGGAGAGATCGTTCTCTGAATCCCAGACGGCCCAGCAATCCGGATAGGCGCGCCAACGGCCAATAGATCAACGCCGCTATAATCTCGCTGATGAAGCGTCGCGCCGGATGCGGCAGACGCGCGACGACAACACGCGCCGCATTGCTGAAAGCCCAAAGCCATCGGTACCACGCCGGCTGATTATCGAATGCGTAATACAGATATATGAGAAATGGCGCGCCCGGCTTTAGCTTCTCCGCCACTGAGTGGATTGCTGCGCGGGTGTCCGGCACGTGATGCAATACGCCGAGCGAAAACGCAAAATCGAACGATTGTGCAGGAAACGGAATTTCAGCGACGCTGCCGGCATGGAAGCTCACGTTTTCAAACGGTGCGAGGTTTTCCCGGGCGACCGCCAAAGCTTCCGGACTGACATCCAGCAGATGTAAATGTCCGACGCGCGACGCGACCATCATGGACCACCGTCCGGTGCCGCAACCCACGTCTATGCCGATGCCGCCATCGGCGGGCAAGCGTTTCCACGGAAAAACACTGAAGTAATTCTCGAAGATAACCTCACGTTGCTGCCGTGAAAGGTTCTGCTCGCCTTGTCGAAACGTCGACCATTCCTTCCCGAACCCGCGGGCGACGGCGGGTGCAACATTTCGGGCGAAATCGGCCTTCATGAATTTACTTCGCTGCCGGTGAGGAGTTTATGGACACGTTCACATACGCAAAGTTTCCGCGATTGCAAACCGGCCGCGCGGCGGAGCGTTTGCTCCAGGCGCCATTTTCGACGTTCGGCCAATTCCGCCGTCGCCCCTAAGTGTAAGAAAAACAATAGGTATTTTCTGCATCTAAATTCTAAAACGTGTTCATCCAGTGAACAAAAGCTTGACGTTCATGTAATGAACGTAGTATCCGGACCCCTGGAGCGGAGCGATTGATTCAATGCGTGGCGCCGGCGAACAGGATGTTGAAGACCCTCGCATTCTGCTCGGGTTGCTCGACGCCGTGGGGCAGGAACGGGCGCAATCGCAGCGATTGCTGGCATCCGAGCTTGGCATCGCTCTCGGACTGGTCAACGCCTACCTTAAGCGCTGCGTCAAAAAAGGTCTGGTCAAAGTCAGCGAGGCGCCCGCCCGGCGCTATGCTTATTATCTCACGCCGCAAGGTTTTGCCGAAAAATCGCGACTGACCGTCGAATACCTCTCGGCGTCCTTCAGTTTTTTCCGTCGGGCGAAAACTGACTGTAGTGAGCTCTTTCAATCGGCAATAGCACGTAACTACAAACGTATCGTGCTGGTGGGACAATCCGAGCTTGCCGAGATTGCCGCACTTTGCGCTTTAGAGAGCGACATCGAAATTGTCGGGATTGTTGAGGTAACGGCGACGAGCACTTCGTTCGTTGGACTGCCGGTCTTTAGCGATTTCGATTCAGTCTCGAAGCCGTTCGACGCGGTTTTTATCACCGATCTCGGCGCTCCTGGTGAAGTCAGCGAAATGGCGGTGGCGCGTTTTGGTATCGACCGTGTGCTGGTGCCGGAACTACTACGATTGAGACTACGGACGAGCGACCAGGGTCGACAAGATTAGCCGGCGTTGTACGACGAGATTACCGTTCGGAGTTCACGACGGCGCGGTTGCCGGTTTCGAGTGAAGGCCGGTATCGGTTCGGTGATTGCGTTTTAGTTTGCGCGGCCACCAATACTCTATTTGTTCTGGGGCTTGTCACCCGGACTGCGGTAGCGTGCAAAAAAGTATCAAAAAGATAATGCAATGACATCGCTGATTGCGCTGGTTGCCGGCGCTCGTCCTAATTTCATGAAAATCGCGCCGATCGTGCGAGCGCTCGATCATGCGCGAGATCGGTTCTCCTATGAGATCGTTCATACGGGACAGCATTACGACGAGGAAATGAACGCAGTCTTTTTGCGGGAACTGGGAATTCCGACGCCGTCGATCCTTCTTCATGGCGGCGGCGGATCGCATGCGCAACAGACCGCGCGCATTATGACCGGTTTCGAAGACTACTGCTCCGCTGCGCGGCCCGACATGGTTATGCTGGTCGGCGACGTCAATTCCACGCTGGCTTGCGCGGTCGTTTCCAAGAAACTCAATCGTTCGGTGGCCCATGTCGAAGCTGGACTACGCAGCGGAGATAGAACGATGCCGGAAGAGATCAATCGTCTGGTTACTGATGCGATTTCCGATCAGTTCTTCGCGACCGAACCTGAAGCTGTGACTAATCTCTTGCGGGAAGGTCATTCGCCGGATCGGATTCATCACGTCGGTCACGTCATGATAGACAATTTGCTTTATCAAAAAGCGAAACTGGAGTCAGGCGTCGGCATGGCGATGACGACGGACGCATTGAAGGCGAAGCTGCACCGATATGGCGTCGTGACTTTGCACCGGGCTTCCAATGTCGATGATCGCGAAACGTTCGCGCGCATCCTGGATGCGCTGAAGAAAATAGCGATCGAATTGCCGCTAGTTTTTCCGGTTCATCCGCGCACCCGCAAACAGATGGACGCTTTCGATCTCGATCCCGGGCCGAATATTCATCTCTTGCCGCCGTTGTCTTACATGGAGTTTCTCAATCTCTGGAAAGACGCAGCCGTTGTCCTTACCGATAGCGGTGGTCTTCAGGAAGAAACAACGGCGATCGGCGTGTCTTGCATCACGTTGCGGGAAAATACCGAACGTCCGATAACGGTCGCCGAAGGCACCAATATTCTGGTCGGAACCGACCCGTCTCGCATATATGCCGAAGCTGCCAACGTTCTCACCGGTGCGCGCCGTCCCGGTCGTCGGCCCGAACTATGGGACGGACACGCCGCCGAGCGCATCGTTGCCGTCCTTCGTAATGTCGTTAGTTGAGGCGTGAATATGTTTCGCTGCCCTGCATGTCACGCGGCTTTGGAATATCCCGAGCCAGCCGGCGCCCCGTCGTGCCCGCAATGCCATTTTGCGATCGAGTTCGTCGATGGCATTCCGCTACTTGTGAGCGATCGCCATTTGCTGGAGGAGACGATTGCCGACGCCAAGCGGCAGGGGCTTGATGCCTGGTATACGCAGCCGCAACTCGGACAGTGGGAAGGGCCCTATCGACATCATATCAAGAAACGCCGGCAATGGCTGGAAGAGGTGTTGGCGACCCGGATGAGGGGATCAGGTTCCAGGCCGGTCAACGCCCTCGATCTCGGCTGCGGAGATGGCTCCAACCTGACCTGGCTGCACGAGAGATTTTCCAATCTCTATGGCAGCGATTACAACGTTGTCCGTTTGCAGCGCGCCGCGAAGCTGGGCTTCAACGTGCGGCTATTCATGGCCGATATTTGCAATTACCCGGCCGAAGATAATTCTTTTGACGTTATATTTTTCAACCATGTGCTGGAGCATATTCCAGATGATGCGGCCGCGCTTCGCGAAGTCGCTCGCATTTTGAAGCCTGGTGGCTTGCTCATCCTCGGCGTGCCGAATGAAGGCGCTGCGTGGTGGCAATTTGCTTACCGATTGCAACCGAAGGTTCTGGCGACCAGCGACCATAAACACTTCTATACAGCCGAAATGGTTGCCGCGCGATGCGAGGCAGCCGGGCTGTCCGTCGAGAAAACTCATCACATCGGATGGGGCGTGCCGCACTGGACGCTGGACGCCGTGGTCAGACGTTTCAAGTGGGTGGATGACGGACTCGAATGGGTTGGCCGCCGTTTCTTCCCGGCGCAGGCGTCGAGCCTGTACGTGCTCCTGTCGAAATAAGAGCTGTGTTTAAAATAGTTGCGCGCAAAGAGCTTGGCCGCGACGCCTGGGATGCATTTGCGGATGCGTCCGATGAAGCCTGGCTCTGGCACCGGTTTGATCTTCAGGAGGCGCTGCAAACCTGGGCAGGCAGCACCGACGAAAGCTTCGCATTGCTTGAACCCGATGGCGGGCGCGTACTGGCACTTGTTCCGTTGCGTCGGGTGACGAAAAGAATCGGCGGATGTATTCCCGTCAGCATTTTTGAATCGCTCGGGGGCGTTGCAACGCTTAACGATATCGGAGACAGGCGTCGGCGCGCACTTCTCATGGCTGTACGCGATTTCATCGTCGGCCGGGCGGGTCGCGGCATCGTCGGCGAAATTCGGTTGTCGCTGCCGGCAATGGCGCCTGCGCTGCGCGGCGCGTTGTGTCCGCGGGTGAACCCGCTTCTCGACGTCGGTTGCAGCAATGCGCTCACCCAGACCTGGGTTGTCGATTTGCGTGCTGGCCGCGATCAGGTGTGGGAAAAGATGGAAGGCCGAGCGCGTACGGCGGTGCGCAAGTCCGAGAAGGCAGGCATCACAATTCGTGAAGCGGTGCACGATGATTTGCCGGCCTATTACCGTCTGCATCGAGAGACGTATGACCGCACCGGAACGCCGCCACATCCGGAGCAATATTTCCGAGCAATCTGGGATCGCTTTCTTGCCAACGGGCTGTCCCGCATCTGGATCGCCGAACTGGACGGCGAGCCCGTCGCTGCGGAAAATTTCGGCATCTACAAGCACGCGGCGATCTATTGGACGGGAGCATCCAATTCCAGAGGCTTGCAGACGGAAGCGAATTCGCTGCTGCAGTGGACGGCAATGACGTGGATGTTGAACAATGAAATCGAATGGTACGAGACGGGTGAAGCGTTTCCGCAGTCTGATTCCGGCAAAAGCAAAGGCATCAGCGACTTCAAGCGCAGTTTTGGCGGCGAACTGTATCCATATTTCAAGGGACGCTTGCCCATGAACACCGCCTGGGAAAGACTTTACGGCTGCCTCCAGGGAGGTCGACCGTGACCATTCGGGCGCCTTCCGCGCAAGAGAAATACCCGGAATTTCTCGATGACCAGCGCCAATTCTTCGATGAGCTGATTTCGGGTGAGTGGCAAACCTATCAGAGCGCAGATTGGGACCGGCGTCGTCGTTTTGAAATCGACAGCCTGTTTCGCTTGGTATCGCCGCGAACTGTGTTGGACGTCGGTTGTGGTTGTGGCTTTCATGACGTGCTGATGGCGGAAAAGATCGGCGTCACGGATGTTGTCGGCATTGACTACTCGGAAAAGAGTATAGAAGCCGCCAATCGATTTTATCCGCACCCGAAAGTGCGCCGGCGCGTCGAGGATATCGGTCAAGCCGCGGAGATCGGGCAATTCGACCTCGTCGTTAGTTTTCAGGTCATCGAGCACCTGACGGATCCGGCGGGCTTTCTGCGTAACTGCTTGCATCAGGTTGCATCAGGCGGTTATGTGGCTGCGGTCACACCAAATCGTTTGCGGTTATCGAACAGGCTGAGAACTCTCGCCGGCGGACATGCGACCCTTGGAGACCCGCAGCATTTTCGCGAATATGTGGCGAACGATCTGATTGCATTTGGTCGTGAGAATGGGCTGGACTATTTTGGCAGCTTTGCCTATGGCGTCTCCCTTCGTATTCCGAAAACCAATCGGAACTTGCTGCCGTTGTCGCTGAGCCTCGGATTTGGCCGTTACTTCCCGACTTTAGCGGATTGTTTCTGCGTTGTGTTTAAAAAGCAGAAATGAGCTCAGACCTTAATAAGAGAATATACAACGAGCGCTATGCGCCGGGGCAACTGGAATTTGCGCCGAAGACACCCTATGACGCCGCGATATTGGCGCTACGTCAACGTTTATTGCGCAATTACTGTAACGGCAAAGATGTGCTCGATCTCTGTTGCGGTAGCGGAGCGTACATCGTTGATTTGCTTGGCTACGCGAAATCTGTCGTTGGTCTTGATTTCAGCCGAAACTTAATCGAGGCCGCCGCGACACGCTTCAAAAGCGAAGCGGTGGCGTTCGTCGAGGGCGACGCGAGAATTCTGCCGTTTGTCGCTGAAAGTTTTGATACGGTTTTCTCCTTCGCTTCGCTATATTACGTGCCAGATGTGCAGAAGGCGATATCGGAATCAGCGCGCGTACTGCGACCCGGCGGTGTTGCAATTCTCGATCTTGGCAATTCGAGAAGCCTTGCGACATTAACGGGTGCCATGAGCCATCGATGGTACGGCTGGGCAAAGCCTTATGCTATTCCCTACAAGAAAATCATCGAGGCGGTGTCGAGAGCAGGGTTTTCAATCGAGGAGCATCATGCATTTCAAATCTTGCCGCTGTTTGGGCCGCGGCTCGTTCAGCTACTGCTTCCATTTTCGACGTCGCTGTTCAAATATCCCTTAGGCCTGAAGATTCGCGGTCGACTGTTGGATTCATTTATTAGCGGCGCGCCTATCTTACGACGTATCGCCTTCCGCCATCTATTTCTGCTGAGGAAAGCTTGAAATGGATGATCTGACTCGTGCCTTGCGTCGATTGAGTGGGTGTTATGTCCCTTATCTCGAACCCTATTGGAATGAGCGGGACGTTGCCGCCGTGGACGGATGGCTGAAGACTGGTTCGCTTGATGACGTTCGGGACGACCTTACGCGTAAATTACGATCTCTTTTTCCTGAGAGCGCTGACGTCATTCTGACCGATACGGGCAAGACAGCATTATTTGTCGCTCTCAATATGCTGGATTTAGGCCATCAGGACGAGGTTATCGTCCCATCATATTGTTGTTCCAGCATCATTGCATCTGTTCTGCGGGCCGGGTGTGTCCCGGTCCTCGCGGATTGTGACGAGCACTTCAATATTTCAGAACACAGCGTCGCCGTAGCACTTTCGCCGAAGACGAAAGCAGTCCTCGTTGTGTATCTGTTCGGCACGAGGGCGGCGTCTCTGGATGCCATCATTACGCTTGCGAAGCGGCGCGGCATCGCCGTCATCGAAGATGTTGCGCAGGCCTTTGGGCTGCGATTGGAAAACGGTTCGCTTGCCGGAAGCGTTGGCGATGCGGCCATATTCAGCGCCGGGCTGGGCAAGCCAATTACGGGACCGGGCGGCGGGTGGGTGGTCATGAACCGGACGGTCACCGGCCAACCTCAACTCGGCGTCGAACCGCCCGACGAAGCGCGACGGCGGGTAAGGGACTTTGTGTCTCGCTTTACCGGCAAACGTTGGCGGCGCGGCTGCGGAGAAATTGCCCACGCATTGCCGGCACGTCTCGCCGTGCGTATGCGGCATCAGCCCGGCTTCGACCGGCGGGCATGGGCTGGCAACGAATGCCGCGTTCGCGGAATCGCTGCCATCGACGCTTGGTTGACGTTGAAGCAGATCGAGCGGATCGACGATAATATCGAGCGACGCCGACAGAATGCGGAGCGATGGAGCAAGCTTCTGGCGGCTTCAAAGGTGCCGTGTCGGTTACCGACGGCCGTGGGAAATATCTACACGGTATTTCCGCTCTGGTTCGAAGGAAAGAATGGCGGTCAGGCGGCCGATCAGTTCCGTCGAAACTTGGAGCGCGGTGGAATTGCGACAGAGCCGTGTTATGTGCCTTTACACTTGCGTGTTGAAGCACGTGACTTCAGGCGCACCAGCATGGACGTCGCGGAATCTCTTTGGCGCAACGTTTTTGCTGTCTCAATTCGTCCAAATCTATCGTCCGACGATTGGCAGCGGATTGGCGCAGCAGTCACCAAAGCCGTCCCAACATTGGCAGCGGCTTAATGTCGTTTTTTCACAAGAATGCGATGATCGGACTGGCGGAAGTCCTTTGTCGGCTGCCGCTGATTTTTACCGTAGGCTATCTTGCGCGCAGCATCGGCACGGAGAATTTTGGTAACTGGGTGTTGATCCTGACATTTCAGGTCTTTGTGGCCGGGTTCGCTGGACTTGGATTGTCTTCGTCCTTGTCTCGCTTCGTTCCCGCCAGCACGCCCGAATTGGCCTCGGCTTATCTACGATATGCCTTTCTGTTGTGTGTGGTTCCGCTTCTTGCGATTGGGGCTCTCAGTTACGGCTTTAGCGCGCCGCTCGGTCGGCTTCTCGGCATTAAACCTGAAATGGATTGGCTTTTGCCGTTAGCGGTATTGATGGCAAGCGGGGGTGTCGCAGATGGATATTTAGACGCGTATTTCAAAGCTCGGATGGCAGTCAAACGTCAGATCATCTTCATTGCGGTACGCACGTTTGTCGAGATTACAGCCGTCGTCTTGATTTTCGTTGTCACGTTGCCTTATCTCGAGAGCGAACAGACGCGTCTGGCGGGCTATATCGGCGTCGTTGCCGTCGGCAAGTTATTGATTTATCCGCTGCTGCTTTTCGGCACGATGATGAAGGATCAATCTTCGTCGCGTGAGCAGCGGCGACAATTTCTTAAATATGGTCTGCCGATGGTGCCGACGGTCTTGGCGCTTTGGCTAGTAAGCCAGAGCGACAGACTCGTGCTCAGTCACTTTGTTTCCAAGGCTGATTTGGGTGTGTATGTGTTCGGCGCATCGCTCGCGACCTACGTTGTATTTCTTGGCTATGCCGTCTACCCCTTGCTTTTGCCGGCCGCGAGCAGGCTTCATGATGAAGGTGATGCCGTCGCCGTTAAAACTCTGTTTCAAGACGCACAAAGGTTCTTCGTCTTGCTTTGGACGGGGGGCATGGCATTCCTCGCGTTGTGGTCGGTGAACATCATCGCCTGGACCGGTGGCGAAGCTTATTCCGGCGCCGCGTCAGTCCTGCTGATTCTTTCTTTTGCCGTCGGCTTTGAGCAGATGATGGGCATATATCAGTACGTCTTTCACTTGGTAAAGCGAACCGATCTCATCTTCTGGCTCAATCTCGGTTATGCAGCGACCATGATGCTGAGTTTGGCTGCGGCTGGTTATTACTACGGTATCGCCCTGGCGCCTTGGGCCGCGTTGTCGGCAATTTTGATCTTTAACGTCGTGCGCTATTGGATTGCACGGCGTTACCTGGATGTTCCGTTGCCGAGTCGCATTATAGTGCACGTTGCGGTGCTCGGCGTTTTGACTGCGCTTCTGGGCCGATACGCGGCTCATCTCAATGTGGGTTTGCGTGTTGTCATTACCTTGGCTTTGTTACTGCCGTTGGCGGGCATGGTCTTCCGGCACAAGGCGGACGCAAGTCTCGGGAGCTTGGCATGACAGCAATAAATGCAGCGAAGAGGCGGTCGTGTTGAGTCCAAGGTCGCTTCCCGCGCGGATTCTCCGCAAACTAAATCATCATCGGACGACAGAGCTTTATTTCGTCGGCTTCCCCAAGACCGGCAATACCTGGATGCGGTATATGTTGGGGCGGTATGTGCAGTTGCTATGTGGCCTGCCTAGGATGCCGCTTTTCGATGGTGCCGATGGCTTGGGGCGGTGCGAGCGCTTCTGTTCCGGTCCGGCGATGCATTTTACACATCGGCCGCTACTCTGGCAGAGTCAAAAGGCCTCGGACCTCGATTACAACAATGTAATCCGGCCTTTCGCCGAGAAGCGCGTTGTGTTGCTCGTCCGTCATCCGTTGGACGCATTGGTTTCATTGTGGATGCAGCAGATTCACCGGGTTAAGGATGGTTACACTGATGCGCTGACCGACATGATTGAAAATCCGGTCTTGGGAATTGAGAAATTTTTTCGATTTTATGAGCTATGGTCTGAATATAGCGGACACGTGAAAGAGTTTATGTTGGTTCGCTATGAGGACATGCGTGTCGAACCTCTATCGGCGTTTGCTGACGTGCTTGAATTTTTGGCGATTCCTTTGCACGAAGAGTTGCTTCAGCAGGCCGTCGCCGAATCCGATTTTGAGAACATGAAGAAGGTTGAGATGTCAGGCAAAGGGCCAAGTTATAAATCGTCGGGCCTCAATATTTTCGCGTCTGGAGACAATGGTAATGCGGATTCTTTACATGTTCGACGCGGTCAAGTGGGTGGCTATGTCGACTATCTGACACCCGAAGAAATTGGAATTCTGCAATGCCGCATTGACGGGCGGTTGCCAACCACTTTTGGTTACTCACGGCGGAGCGACTAAGTGTATTTAGATGATTTGTCGCTTATTTGTTGTCCTCTGACGGGAGAGCCATTCGAACTCGTCAACGTGGTCAGCGATGAGGACGGTGAGGTTATGACGGGGGAGCTCGTCAGCCGACCCAGCGGAAACCGTTATTTCATTCGTAATGGAATTCCACGCTTCGTCGAACAGAGCGGTTACAACAGAAGCTGGGACTACAAGTGGACGGCGATCGATCAAGGTAAGGGGCTTAATTATAAGATTCTCGATAAAGCCGATCCTGCTTACCGGATTCATGATTTATTTGATCGAAACAGCCACGGCGGCAAGGCATTCAGGCACGCATCTGGCGGTCTTGCGCTCGATGTCGGTTGTGGCATTGGCCAATACACAATAAAACTTTTACAAGAATTTATGCCTACGAAAGTCGTATCTGTCGATCTGACAGGTGGTGTCGATATTTTTCGTAAAATTATGTTGGAACGGTTCCCACAGTTTCGTCGCCAGATATTGATCGTGCAGGCGAGTGTGTTCGAAATGCCGTTTCGAGCAGAAACCTTCGACTATGCCTTCTCGCTCGGTGTGTTGATGCACACTGGAGATACCCGCAGGGCAATTCGGCAGGTCTCGCAATCGGTTAAGGTTGGCGGTCAAGTTAATGTATGGGTGTACGGCGCGGTTCCGGTGCATATCGACAATGAAGAGATCGGCCGAGACGTGTCGATGACGCTGATCCGATTCGTTCCCTATTGGTTTCTATATATTTGGGCGATGACTCAAATCCGAATTTTTAGAAAATTGTCGCATGGCAACGCAGTAAGCGTAATTAAATTCTTCTCATCCAATGCATGGTATGCGCTCTGCAGGATTCCGATCGCAGGTTATCTGTTTCGCGCGATATTCGGGACCGTGATGCACCCCGATCGGGACTATCGGTATATCAATAATTACGACGGTTGGTGTAACCGGTGGGCCGAGACTTGGACAGAGTGCGAGCTTTTCCCGACGCTTGCCGAGTCAAATATCGTCATTCGTGGAATTTGCGATTGGCAGACCGGTATCTGGGGCGAAAAACGTCAGGATGTTTATTCCTGACATGTGCGGAATTGCAGGAGTTCTATCTGGCTCGCTGATACCGTTGCAAGGGCAGGCGATCGCTACCCTCGCGGAGGCGGTGCTCTATCGCGGCCGGGATGCGCATGGAAATTGGAGTGACGGGCGTTGCGTCCAGCTTTTCCATACCCGGTTGTCGATCATAGACTTGAAATCCGGCAGCCAGCCGATGCACGACGCATCAAGCCGTTATGTTATCGTTTTTAATGGTGAGATTTATAACTACCGCGAACTGCGCGATGCCTATCGCAAGGCTGGAGCCACTTTCAGAACCCAAAGCGATACCGAAGTTATTCTGGAAGGCTTTCGTTTAAAAGGACCCCGTGTCTGCGAAGATTTGAACGGCATGTTTGCCTTCGTCATTTGGGACACGGTTGAGAAGCGGCTATTTTTGGCACGTGACCGCCTGGGCAAGAAGCCGTTGTTTTGGACGATATTGGGAAGCGTGTTTGCCTTTTCATCGACGCTCGACGCTTTTCGTGACATGCCGGGATGGCAGGCGGCAATCGACCAAAATGCCGTTTTGTTTAGCGGCATCACTGGGACTTTCGCCAAAAGCGCTACCATCTATGAACAGGCGCATGCTCTTCCCCCGGCCTGTCATGCGATCGTTCATCTCGAACGAATAGCACCACCGAAGATTGAGACTTATTGGCGGCCTGATTTTCGGATAAAGAGTACCGCTTCGCTAGCGAGCCTTCTTGATGAATATGAGCACATTTTGTCTGATGCCATCGACATTCGTCTGCGCAGCGACGTGCCCGTTGCTTTGACTTTTTCCGGTGGCGTCGATTCGGGGACGATCGCTTGCATCGCCACGCATAGGCTGGGCCGGAAGCTAGCCTGCTATACGGTAGATTATCACACCGAGGATGATCCAAGCGAGGAAACCGAGATTGCCAAGGTGGTCGCGGCTCAACTCAATCTCGATTGGCACTACATTCATTTCGATTATCATAAATATTTGCTGAGCGACTTGCCGGATGCGTATCGGTATTATGATCAACCTTGTCAGCAGATCGCGCTGACTTATTCAAACCGCCTGTACGAAGCCGTCAAACCTTTTGCCACGGTCGTCCTGAGCGGCAACGGTGCCGATGAATTGTTTACCGGTTATATCGGTGACGAAAAGACGATGTTGCGTGGACGTGCGATCGCGGCGATGCGTTGGGCGCGGCCTTTGCTAAAAAAAGCGAAAGTCTCGCCCTATTTACGAATGAGTCTCCCGGAGGCCTATGGGGCCACCTTGATGGCGAATGCTGCTAACGCTGGAGCCGGCGAAAACGCGCTGGCGGAGTTTGCTGCGGGCGCCGGTGCTATAGTTGCTGACGCGCTCGAGTGCGGCGTGGAAAACGCCCTCGACTTAAAGATGTTTTTCTCTTTGGCGTATAGCGGTGTCGATAGCAATTTCCGGATTCCCGATATTTCGGGCATGGGTGCTCAGGTTGAGGTGCGAAGTCCATTTCTGGACTACCGGATGGTCGAGTTCGCCGCCCGGTTACCGCATCGCTACAAGGTCGGTAACATGTTCGCAGCGGTCAAGAACAAATTTCTGCCGAAGAAGTATTATGAACGTTACGTATCTGAGGATATTGCGTGGAGCAGAAAAAAAGGTATGGGCTGGAATCTTCGCTGGGACCGCAGCATTGCGCGCGATCCGGCTTTCGTTAGCGGATTTGAACAAGCGTGGGCATCGATGGAGCGCATTGGCATGCGGACTGAGCATTTCCGCGCGGCGATGGCGGGATATGTCGCCGATGTACATAGCGGTGTCGCCTTTTCAAACCACGCGAGGCTCATGATGAATGGTCTTATGCTCGGCAAGTGGCTTGAACAGCGCCCCGACGTGCGTCTGGCATCTTGAACATCGACACGTGAATGAATAGTCGCGGAATTTCTTGAAAATGCTACGAAAGGCAAACGAGGATGTGCGTCTTTCCGGCGAGGAATTGTCGCGTATCGAAGCGCATCTGCGCGAGCAATATTGTGGTGTCTTTGATGAGAAGATGATCGCGGCCCATCTGAGCGAATTCGTCGAATCCGGTCTCGCCGATAATCTGGCCGCGGTGATCGCGAAGAGTAGTGAAGGTAGCGCGAAGCTTCTGGATATCGGATCTGGATATGGCGCTTTCGTCCTGTCATGCCGCCAACATGGCCTCGATGCGACGGGTTTTGAACTGGCGGACTTCGAGGTCGAGATATCAAAACAGAGACTCTCGCGCTGTGAACCGGATGCGCATTCGGATACCGTTTTCCAAAATGGCGACGGCGGCCGGCTTCCGTTTCCGGATGGTTCGTTTGAAATCGTGACACTCCTCAATGTGCTGGAGCACGTGCCGGATTACGGCTCCGTTTTGTCGGAGGCGGTTCGGGTTTTACGTCCGGGCGGACGTTTGATTTTCATCTGCCCGAACTACGCCGCCTTGCGGCGAGAGGCGCACTATCATGTCATTTGGCCGCCTTTGCTGCCTCGGCGGCTCGCGTCTAGGTATCTTCGTATTCTCGGCAGAAACCCGGAATTTTTTGAGCGTCATATCTATTATTGCACCAATTGGGGCATCCTTCGTGTGCTGAATCGCCTCGGTATGCGCGCTTCGAATCTCGATCTGCTGCGGATTGACCATCCAGAGCTTATTAAGAGCGGCCGCGCACGTCAGATCGTTGAAAAATTGCATGCCGCCCGTCTCCTGCCACTCTTGAAATTGGTGTTGAAGGCGGGCTTCTATAATCCGTTCAAGGCGTCCGTGATGGTCGTTGCTACGAAGGCGATACGATCATGACAAGCTTGATGATTATTGTTCCGGACAAGATTTCTGATTTCGTCAATAAGGGCGAGGTTACCGAGCGCTATTACAATCCGGGCAATCTGTTTGACGAGGTTCATCTCGTCATCACCAACAACGACGCGCCGGACCTGGCGGCGCTCCAAAAGATGGTTGGCGAGGCGCGGCTTTCCGTTCACAACCTGCCGGATGCCCGCGCGCAATTTGTGCCGACGCTGGGTTGGCGGCCATGGTTGCTCGGTTCCTGGGTGAAGCATGCGCTCGATCTGGCGGGCGCGGTGCAGCCGGCGCTGATCCGCTGCCATGGCGCTTTGCTCAATACGTTCGCGGCCGCAGCGATCAAAAAGAAGTATGGTATCCCTTATGCCGTGAGCATGCACATTAATCCCGACGAGGATGTGCGCGGGCGGGCTAACAGTTTCGTCAAGCGTTTTGTAACCTGGGCGCAGCAGGATATCGAGAAGGTTGGTCTTCTCAATGCGGATCTGGTGATGCCTGTCTATGAACCAATCGTGCCTTATTTGAAAAAGCTTGGCGTCTCGCGTTATCAGGTTTGTTACAACAGTCTCAATCCGACGCATTTGCGGCGCAAAGAAGATTATCGGTTGCACGATCCCGTACACCTCATTTCAGTGGGCCGACAGTTTGCCGAGAAAAATGTCGACAACCTCATCAAGGCTGTCGCCACGATGCCGAATGTGCATTTTACCATCGTCGGCGACGGGACACACCACGTCTATCTTAAGCAGGTTGCGCAGGAGTGCGGTCTTGGCGATCGTGTCGAATTCCATGCGTCGATGCCTAACGACGAATTGTGCGGCAAGCTTCCTGAATTCGATATATTCGCCACGCATAGCGAATATTGGGAGATATCGAAGTCCGTCCTGGAGCCGTTGCTGACAGGGCTGCCGGTAATCATCAACCGGCGGCGAGGCGAACCTGTCCCGGAGCTGACGGATGACGTGTGCCTGCTGGTCGACAATACGGTGGAGGATTATCGCAGGGCGCTGACGCGCCTGATCTCCGATCATGAGTACCGCGAGCGGTTGGGCAGGGCGGCTTATGCACATGCGCAGACGTATTGGTCACCGGCCGCCACCGAAGCGAAGTTCGTCGAGATATATCGTAAGCTTGGCGGTTTGAGCGGTGTGAAGAAGATTGGTGCGCGGGAATGCTGAGAAGAATCGGAGCGCTGGTATCTGATCCCCACCGGCTGATGTACTCCGTGCGGGCGAGGACAGGCCGCGATTGGCTCGACAGGCGATACCGACGCTTGGCGGAGCAGGAAGGTTTTCGCGATCTTTATTTCGTGTTGTCGTTTGATTGCGACACGAAGGAAGATGCGGACAATGTCCTGAAAGTTCACGGCCGTCTGAGAGATATGGGCGTGTCTCCGGTCTACGCGGTGCCCGGCGAGATATTGAACAAGGGCGAGCGAATATACGGAAAAATAGCCGAGGCTGGCGGAGAGTTCATCAACCACGGCTTTCGAGATCATACCTATTTTGACAACAAGCATGGACGCTACGCCAGTTGCTTCTTCTACGATCAACAGCCGCTGGACGTGGTGCGCGAAGATATCGTTGCCGGGGATCGCAATCTTCGTACGACTCTTGGAATTCAGGCTAAGGGCTTTCGCGCACCGCATTTCGGTACCTTTCAGAAGCCAGCTCAATTGCGGTTTCAGCACGATGTTCTGAAAGGTCTTGGGTACACATTCTCGACGTCGAGCTTGCCGCTCTTTGCGTACCGGTACGGGCCGGCGTTCGATGAGTTTGGTTTGCTGGAATTGCCCGTTTCGGGCATGGGGTCCATGCCGTTACGAATTCTCGACAGTTGGAGCTGTTTCATGGCGCCGGGCCGGCGTTTTACTGCGGACGATTTCGTGCGCGAGGGGCGCGCATCTGCAGATGTATTTCAGTCTCTGGGAATTGGCTTGCTGAATTTTTACGCCGACCCGTCCCATATTCACGATAGCGACGAATTTTTCGACACGGTTGCCTATTGGGCCAAGGTCGCAAGGCCGGTGACCTATAACCAGCTCCTGGCGCAATTATCATGACGCCGCGCACCGTCGCAGTGTTTCATTATCTGTGGCCCGCGGAGGGGCTCAAACGGCCGCCAGGTCGACGGCTTGCGGCGCAATATGCCTATGCGGTCTGGTACAAGGCCAATCCGCGCTCAGAAGATTATATGCGCGCACTTATGGCAGAGCGCTTTCCCGGCGCCGAGTGGGTGAGGTCAGACGATCCAGGGTTGAAAAGCCGGGTTGCCGACGCCGACAGGGTGGTCCTGCTTTATCCGGATTCAATCGGCCTTGGCTTTATGCCGATCGAACGTCTCGTCCTGTCTCATAAATCGCCATTGGCCGACGTGGTTGTACTAAATGGCCGGCGGCGCGAATTCCGGTTGAATACGGCGACGCGGTTGGGCTTGCGCCTGCGGCGCTTGCTGGAATGGACCATGCTGCCGGAAATGCTGATGCTTCCCATTTTCATTATTGCGACGCCGGTTTTGTGGACGGTCGATGCCGTGCGGGGGCGGCGATGACCGATAGCCCGGACGTTCAGAACTGGTGGCGGGACAACCCCATGACCTATGCACCCGAGCACGGGCGCGCCGATTACAAAGACGGTCAATATGAAATGGGCACGCTCGCGTTTTTCGAGCGGCTCGACCAGGAATTCTACAACTGGAATCGCCCGCTGCATTCGAAGCGGCCGTTTGACCGGCTGTTTCCTTATGCCGATTTTGTAAATGGCGCCAAGGTGCTGGAAATCGGCTGTGGTCTCGGCACCTTGGCGATGAATTGGGCCCGCAATGGTGCCGATATAACTGCGGTTGACTTGAATCCGACGAGCATCGAACAGACCAGTAAGCGGTTTGCGATCATGGGACTTGATGGCCGCATCGAACTGATGGACGGGCGGCAACTGGCGCTGCCGGATGCACATTTCGATTATGTTTATAGTTGGGGCGTGTTGCATCATTCTCCGGATCTCAAGCAATCATTACAGGAAATGATGCGTGTGCTGAAACCCGGCGGCAGTTTCGGCTTGATGGTCTATAACCGGCGATCGTTTCTGCATTGGTATAAGACGCTCTTTACCGAGGGTTTTTTGCACTACGAGAACCGTTTCCTGGGACCACTGGAAATGGCCAGCCGGTATGGCGATGGTGCGCGCGCGGAAGGCAATCCGCACACCTGGCCTGAGACGAAAGAGAGCCTGCGTGCAATGCTTGGGCCCTATAGCAAGAACTTGCAGACGCGGGTGCTCGGCACCGATCTCGATACTGTTTTTCACGCGATGTTGCCGGGTCTCGGATTGCTTCTGCCATCGTGGGCCAAGAAACCCTGGGCGCGCCGTTTCGGCTGGAGCCTCTGGGCGCACGGGCGCAAGGACTGATTAATTATGTGCGGCATCGTTGGGCTGGCCGGCCGGTTTTCCAAACCGGAGGTAGCTCATTTAGCCGACCGGATGAACCGCACCATTGTGCATCGCGGCCCAGACGAGGAGGGGCTGTGGGCGACAGATGGCTTCGCGTTCGCGATGCGGCGCCTGTCGATCATCGATTTGGCCGGCGGCCATCAGCCGATGTGGTCGGACGATGGCGTCGGCATCATATTCAACGGTGAGATTTACAATTACCGCGCGTTGCGAGCCGAGCTTGAAGGATCGGGAACGGTATTCACAAGCCAGTCCGATACAGAAGTCGTGTTGCATCTCTACCGCCGTTACGGACTCGACATGGTCCAGCGGCTGGAAGGCATGTTTGCGATTTGCCTGTACGATGCGAGGCAGCGGCGACTGCATCTGATCCGCGACCGTTTCGGGGTGAAGCCGCTCTATTACGGCGAGATTGACGGCACATTTTATTTTGCCAGCGAGATCAAAGCCATTCTGGAGGTTCTGCCGCGCCGGCCCGACCTCAATCGGCAAGCGCTGCATGACTATCTGACTTTGCGTTTCATACCGACGCCGGACACTGCGTGGCGTGGCATTCGCAAGCTGCCTCCGGCACATTATTTGACTTATAACTTGGAAACCGGATTGGAAGATCCGGTGCGGTATTGGCAATTGAATTTTTCGGCGTCGGATATGGACCCGCGCCGCGACTATCCGGCGGAATTCAAAGACCTGTTTCTTGCTGCGGTGGACAAGCGTCTTGTTGCCGCCGACGTTCCGGTCGGCGTGTTGCTGTCGGGAGGCTTGGATTCCAGCGCCGTGAGCGCGGCCGCTGTCGAGTTGGGCCACAAGGATTTCCATACTTTTTCAGTCGCGTTTGCTGATGGCGGCACCTTCGACGAGACGCCTTATGCGCGCGCCGTCGCCGCCCATATCGGATCGCAGCATCACGAAGTCAGGATCGACCGGGAGGAATTTATTTCCTTTCTTCCAGACTTTGTCCGAGCGACTGACGATCCACTCGCGGATCTGGCCGGTGTGCCGTTGCATTTCGTCTCAAAGCTGGCGCGGCAGGACGTCAAAGTCGTGCTGTCGGGCGAAGGCAGCGACGAATTACTGGCCGGCTACAGTTTCGAAAAAATGGGCCGGATGCTGGAGCGGTTGCAACGGGTCGAGCGTTGGTCGCCGGCCTTTGCCCGGCGAATATTGGGCGCATTGCCGGTCCCGGGGCAGGCCGGTGAATGGCTTCGTCTTTGGGGGCAGCACGGCTCGGACGCCATGCTTGCGGCCAAGCCGTATCATATGACCTGGCATTGGGATGAAGCGGAGAAGCGCAAGCTGTGGCGCGATGCCGGCGACCTGCGTTCGACATTCGATCATTTGCAAAATTGCTATCGCCCGTCGCAAGGCCTGCATCCGATCGACCAGGTGCAGCAAGTCTATTGCGGCGACTGGCTGACCGAAGATCTGCTGATGAAGGCAGACAAGATGAGCATGGCGACCTCTCTGGAGGTCCGCGAACCCTTCCTCGACCATAGACTGGCGGAGTGGGCCTCCACCTTGCCGTTGGAGTGGCGCATCGGCAATGCTGAAACCGGCTTTCAATCAAAGCGGATTTTGCGCGATTTCTGCCGCCGGCGTTTGCCGCAGAATATCCTGGATCGACCGAAGCAAGGATTTCCCGTGCCGGCTTATCGCTGGCTCGCCGGCGATTTGAAGGGTTGGGCTGGCAGCCTGCTGTTGGCACATGACAGTCGAATAGCCGAACATTTCGATATGGAAAATGCGCGGCCGGTCATTGCCGGTGCCGAATCCGGAGATATTGCGTCGGCCCATAAAGTCTGGGTTCTGATCGTGCTGGAATTCTGGCTGCGAGCCTGGACGTGAAAGCGGTCTTTTTGTCGTATGCCTTTCCGCCGCAGAATGCGCCGCGGGCCGTGCAGGTCGCGCGTGTCGCAAAATTTAGCTCCCTGCCGATCCGCATCGTGTGTGCGGGACGAGACGATGCCGGGGTGGATATCCGTGCCGGTGTCGATGTCGTGCGTTTTCCGGACAATTCGTCGCGCTGGTGGCGGCTTGTAAAACGCTTCGTCTATTTGCCGGACTCCGAACGGACCTGGGCAGACCGGGTGGCGAAGGCTGTCTTGAGAGACAAACTCGTGACCGGCGACGATCTGTTGGTGACCTTCGGCCAGCCGATGTCCGACCACCTGGCCGGTCTGGCGATCAAGCGCCGGCTGGGTGTGCCGTGGATCGCGCATTTTAGCGACCCATGGAGCGACAATCCCTATTTGAACGGGTTGACGCAGCGAAGGCTGCGGAAAATGGAGCATGCGGTCATATCGGCGGCCGACCGGGTGATGTTTACATCGGAGGAAACCGCCGATCTGGTGATGCGGAAGTACCCGGCCGAATGGCGACAGAAGGCGAGCGTCCTGCCGCACGCTTTCGACCCGCTGCGCACCCGTCCGGCTGCGACGACGCGTCCGGCCGATGGGCCTCTTGTTTTGCGTCATATCGGCAATTTTTACGGACCGCGCAATCCACTCGCGCTGGTCAAGGCGCTGACGTTTCTGCATCAGACGCAGCCGGATTTGTTGGAAAACGTACGGATCGAATTGATCGGCCGATGGGTCGGCCACGAAAGCTGGTCCGCCGCGCAAACGGGTCTGCCCGATGGCCTTATGGGCGCTCCCAAGTCGGTCGATTACGAAGAGTCGCTTCGCCTCATGGGCGACGCGGACGCGCTGCTGATCGTCGATGCGCCATTCGAGAGCAATGTTTTTTTCCCGAGCAAGCTGGTGGAATACCTGTGGGCCCGCCGTCCTATTTTGGCGGTGACGCCACCGGGGACGACCGCCAACATCGTCGCCGCGTCCGGCGGCGTGCTTGCCTCTCCGGAGAGTTCGGAGACGATTGCCGCCGGCCTGGCGGAAATGATCGAACGATTGCGCGCCAGAACGATCGGGCCGCCGGCGGAGGAAGTCGTGATGCGTTATGACGCGACCCGCGTTGCCGCCGCATTCGACCAGGCCGCGCTCGAACTGCTCGGCAGAAAACAATTTTCGAATTCCGGCGCCCGGCTTGCGGAGTCCGTCTAGGTTCCGAATGACCTCATATCGATCTCGCCGCTTTCCCGCGCGCATATGGGCTTGTCAAATCGGCCGAATTGCCCCATGTCAGGAGCCGCTGGCGAGGCTGCCGGGGCATTGAGTTGACCCGGCGGCCGGCCCCAGGTGGGGGATAGTTCAACGGTAGAACTGCGGACTCTGACTCCGTCAATCTAGGTTCGAATCCTAGTCCCCCAGCCAAAATTT
>JBEPUC010000010.1:0-105037 GCA_041691675.1 Hyphomicrobiales bacterium
GGCAGGTCGGTTCCCGCACCGTGTGGACCCCGGTTGCCAACCTCGATCTGAGCGTCGAAGTGATGTACAACTCCGAACAGACCGCTTTCAGCGGCATTGCAGGCAACGGCGACAACAGCTGGTTCTCGGGCATGTTCCGCGCCCAGCGCAACTTCTATCCCTGATCGGATAGTCTCAAACGACAAGAACCCCCGGCAGGAGACTGCCGGGGGTTTTTCCGTAAATAGATGTATCGAGCAAGCCGGTGAGATTATGTCGGTACAGATTGATTACAACGACGCTCACGATCTAACGGACATTGTCCGGCTGGAACGGCTGGCATTTGCCGCCAAAATCCGGATGGCGCGCGCGGCGATCGGCTGGAGCCAGACCGAGCTGGCCAGCCTTGCCGGATTGACCCAGCGTTCCGTTCACAAGCTGGAGCAGGGCGGCACCGACCCGCGCAGGGCGACGGTCCGTGCGATTGAACGGCTCTGGCGCGAAAACGACATCGAATTTGAAGATCTGGCCGATGGCGGCTTCCGCGTCAGCGTCGGCGCGCGGTCGCTCGATGGCCCGCGGGGGACGCCGACGCGACGCCGCGCGGCCGCGCGGCCCGCTATTGGCGTGAGCCATTAGTCGACATAGCGGCGTGTTGCTACGGCGGCGCAATCGCCTTATACGGGCACGTATTCGAATTCGACTATTCGGACCCGTTTGAGCCGTCTCCGATCCGTCGTTAGATCTGCGAAAAGCCATCATGACCGCACGCATTTACAAGCCATCCAAGACCGCCATGCAGTCGGGCTTTGCCAGGACCAAAGACTGGATCGTTGAGTTCGATCTTGCCGAGCCGCGCCATGTCGAACCGCTCATGGGTTGGACCTCGGCAAGCGACATGCGGCAGGAACTGCATCTGCGCTTCGAGAGCAAGGAAGACGCGGTCGCTTACTGCGAGCGCCACGGCATTGCCTATCAGGTGTTCGAGGCCAAGCCCTTGACCCGCCGCGTCATGGCGTATTCGGACAATTTCGCCTTCAAGCGCCGTGACGCCTGGACCCACTGAAAGCCGAGTCCTGACAGAGAAGCCGGCTGTTCGAGCGGCCTAGAGCCTTTCCGGCTTTGATGGAATCAAAGCCGGGCTCTAGCTTCTTGTTTTGACGCGTTTTCTTCACGCGAACCGGTATCCACTTCGCTCGAAAACGCTCTATTTGCCGTCGGCGGCCGCCAGTTCGCGGCCATTGGCGCCGGCGCGCTGACGCAGCAGAGAAATGAATCGCTCCTCCGGCATTGGTTGCCCGAGCAGAAACCCCTGACCGAAATCGCAGCCCATGGAGACCAGCGCCACCGCGTCGGCAGCCTTTTCGATGCCGATGGCAACCGCGACCTTACCGTAATTATGGGCGAGATTGATCACCGTCTTGCACAGCGGCGCGTTGGTCTTGTCGGTGCCGCAGTCGGTGACAAAGGAGCGGTCGAGCTTGAGTTCGTGGAACGGCATTTCGCCGAGACGCGCCAGCGACGAGGTGCCCCGGCCGAAATCGTCGATCGCCAGACGCACGTTGCAGCGTTCGAGGCGGCGGGACAGCTCTCCGGCGAGCGCCAGATCGGTCATGATCTGCTCTTCCGGGACGTCGATGATGAGGCCCGCCCATTTGGAAGCCTGGGGCCGGTATTTCCGCACGATATCATCGACTGGAATTCGTTCCAGGACGTTGACCGGGATGTTGACGGTGAGGCAGAGGTTGAGGCCGAGCTTCGAGAACGTCAGTCCGGCCTCAAGCGCATTCACCAGCGCCATTTCCGAGAGCTTGACGACGCTCGAGTCGGCCGCTCCCGGCATGAAGGCGCCGGGAAGCACGATGCCATGAACGGGATGGCGGGCGCGCGCATAGGCCTCGGCGCCGGCCAGTTGTTTCTTGCGCAAGTCGATCTTGGGTTGATACCAGAATTCAATCCAGCCGTTGTTGATGGCCTCATCGATATCGATGCTGGCCGCCGCGGCCGGCGGCGTTCCGAGTTTACGCTCGTTGAGAATCTTGAGGATCTCATCGGTCTCGAACGGTTTCTTCAGCACCGGAAGCATGGCGAGGCGGTGCTGGAGACCGACGTTCTTGACGTGATCGAGCACGGCTGCGCCACGTGTGCTCATCAATTGCACGTATCCGCCAAAACCGCTTTTGCCGAGTGCAACCACGGTTTCGATGGCGTCGGCGGCATCGAGCGAGATGTTCAGGAAAACGACGTTGGGTACGCGGTGCTTGATCGCGGCGCGCATGGCGCCGCCATCGGCGAATTCCATCGTGTCGATGCCGGCGCCGTGGAGCACCAGCGACAGGAAGTGGCGGATGCTGGCTTCCTCATCGACGACGTAACAAAATGGCGCGGTGGCCGGCCCGGCATTGGAAGCCAAAGAAGTCGCATCAGCCGCGGACGTCAAGCCAGCATCGGCCTTGAGCGACGATGGTTTGGGCGTCTCGGCCATGCAATCTCGAGCGCGCTTTCAATCTTGGATGCGACGATCCTAAAAGGCTATCAATGTGCCTAACTTGTTAAATTTAGGTTTCCTATTGCGGCCTGGCGGCGGACATCGCGAATTCAGCTCGGGACGGGTGACGATGGGGCGCTTGTCCCGGTCTATCGGGAGATTTCAATCAGCCGATGCTCGCTTACGCCTGAATCGACCGTTTCCCTCAATGCCTTCGCTGTGCCCGGCGAGGCGCTACCTGCTAGAGCCTTTCAGGCTTTGATGGAATGAAAGCCGGACTCCAGTCTTTTGTTTTGACGCGTTTCTTCACGCGACCGGTATCCCGCTTCGCGCGAAAACACTCTAGGCTGGCGCCGCCTGAAGCGCTTGAACGAGACGGTCGATGCTGACGTTGCGGCAAATCGAAGTGATCCGCGCCATCATGGTGACGGGGACCGTGGGCGGCGCCGCGCGTCTCTTGAACGTGTCATCGCCTGGGATCAGCCGGGTCATGAAGCACGCGGAAGTGTCCGTCGGCGTCAAACTGTTCAACCGCAAAGGCGGCCGCTACAGCCCGACGCGCGAAGCCAATGCCATCTTCAACCAGATCAACGGCGTCTACGACAAAGTCGAGGACCTGCAATTCGTCATCTCGCGTATCAAGCGCGGCGCCAGCATCGAGCTCAAGATCAGCTCGGTGCCGAGCATTGCTACGGTCATGGTGCCGCGCGCCATCGCCGACGTGCGCCGCGCCTTTCCCAACCTGCTCATCGAGGTCGACATCCTCAAAATCGAAGATGCGACCGACTATCTTCTGCTCGGTAAAGGCGAACTCGTGGTGATGAGTTCAAAATTCGATCACCCCATGCTGACCAACGCGCCGCTGGCGCGCGGCCGGCTCAAGTGCATCGTGCCGGAGGGGCATCCGCTGGCGCGGCGCGCGCGGGTGACCGCGACCGAAATCGTCAAGTACCCGCTGATCGGAGTCGATCCGAACGACCCATACGGGCGGATCATGGCCGGGGTCTTTTCCAGTCATGGCCTGCATTACGAGGTCACGATTCGGGCGCGCTTCGGCTCGACGGTGTGCGCACTGGTCGAGACCGGGCTTGGCGTCGGCATCATTGACGAGTTCACGCTGGCGGCCGGCCAGTGGCCGAAGGTCCGGATGCTCGACATTGCCGAACCGACGGTTTTCGACACCTATGTGATGCACCGCAGGGATGCCGCGCTGTCGAGCTACGCCGCTTACTTCGTCGCCGCGCTGCGCAGCCATATGAACGAGGTCTCGGGCCAGGGACGGCCGGCCCGCAGGGTCGCCGGAGCGACCGTCGGCGGCTTAAAGCCGTCGCGCGTAAAATAACATGAAGTTAAGTTTCACGTCCGTCTTCGTTATTGACCCCGGCTCACGGGGTCTGCATGGTCGAGGCGAAAGGTCACGTTGATGCGGGGCTTTGGGTAAGGTCTTCTGAATTTTGAAAAAGAGAGTCGGAGGTTAAAAACAGATTCCTTCGCAATTGAAAAAAGGGGAAACGCCAATGTTACGTCCTGGAATGATCGCTTCGGTGGCCGCCGCCGGCCTTTCGCTGAGCTTGTCGCTGGGTTTGGGGCTCGCCAACCCCGCGCAGGCGCAAGATAAGACCGTGTTCATCCCCGCCATTCTCGAACTGTCCGGCGCGGGCGCGGTCTCCGGCACCAATTTCCGCGATGGCATGTTGATGGCCATCGAAGAAATCAACGCCAAAGGCGGCATCCTCGGCCACAAGATCGACACGCCGATACTCGACACCCAGAGCGACGCCGGCATCTCACGCGCCCAATTGCAGAAGGTGCTCGACAACAAGCCCTACGTCGTTCTCGGCCCGGTGTTCTCCGGCTCGGTTCTGGTCGACATGTTGCTGACCCAGAGGGCCGAGATTCCCGAAATCGTCGGCGGCGAGGCGGCTGCGATCACGCAGAAGGGCAATGCCTACGTCTTCCGCACTTCGTTCGGCCAGCAATTCAGCATGCCGAAAATCGCCAATTACATCCGCGACGGCGTCAAGGCCAAGACGGTCGCCGTGCTGTGGGTGAATAATGACTTCGGCAAGGGTGGTCGCGACAACTTCATCAAGGAGATGAAGTCGCGCGACATTAAGGTTGTCGCCGACGTCTCGACAGAATCCGGCCAGGCTGACTTCTCCGCCGACGTGGTCAAGATCAAGGCGGCCAATGCCGACGCGATCTTCGTCTACACCAACGAAGAAGAGAGCGCGCGCTTCCTGAAAGAGGCCAAGAAGCAGGGCATCAAGGCGCCGCTGATCGGCGAGACCACGTTGCTGGGCCAGAAGGTCATCGACCTTGCCGGTCCCGCCGCCAACGGCGTGCGCGGCCATGTCGGTCTGTCGGTCGATGCGCCAATCCCGGCTGTTCGGGAATTCGCGGCCAGGTTCAAGAAGCGCTTCAATTACGTCTGCGACCACAACGGCATCAAGGGCTACACCGCGCCGTATATCATCAAGTATGTGACCGAAAAGATCGGCAAATTCGACAGCAAGGCCTTCGCCGCCGCGCTGCACGGCATGACCATCACGCCGAAGGATGAGCCGGGCATGCTGATGGAAGCCACCTTCGACAAGAATGGCGACATCGACCGCGAAAGCTTCCTTGGCGAGGTCGTCGACGGCAAGCAGAAGATCGTCCAGACGCTGCCGAAGCTCGGCATCAAGTAAAGCCGGGTTACCTGGTTCGATCCGCCCGGCGCTAGCGCCGGGCGGGGACCAAAGCCGGCGTCAGAGGCGAAGCATTCAAGAGCCTATCGGATTGTGAGCGTGACCGCTCGCGATGCGCGTCTTCAAGCGCCGATAAGTCCATAGCCGTCGTCAAACTCGTCGAAACGTGATCGCCCATGGCTTCGTTTATCCAACTGCTCGTATCGGGGCTGGCGACGGGGGCGATTTACGCGCTGATCGCCGTCGGCTTCACGCTTTTGTGGCAGACGTCGCAGACGATCAATTTCGCGCAAGGCGAATTCGTCATGCTGCCGGCGTTTTTCATTCTCGCCGCGATGAATGTCGGCGCACCGTTCTGGCTGGCTGCGTTGATCGGGCTGGCGCTGTCGATCGTCATTCTCGGCGTTCTCTTCAAGTTCATCATCGTCGATCCGATGCTCAAGCATGGTGTGCTGCCGCTGGTGATTTCAAGCATCGCGCTCTCGCTGTTTCTCAAGGAGGCGGCCAAGGATTTCTACAGCGCGCAGGCGCAGCCGTTTCCGTCTCTGGTCTCGGCGGAAGACGTGCATTTTCTCGGTGCGGTCATCTCGACACAGAGCCTGGTCGTGCTGGCGGTCGCTATTGTCACGGTCGTTGCGCTCAATCTGCTTCTCAACAAGACCAGGCTCGGCCGTTGCATGCAGGCGACGGCACAGAACTCGACGCTGGCGCGTATTCTCGGCATTCCGGTCAAGCGGATGGTGCTCTACACGTTCGTTCTCAATGCCGCGCTGGTGGCCATCGCCTCGATCCTCATCAGCCCGATCTATCTTGCCAAATTCACCAACGGCGAGACCTTGGGCATGGCCGCTTTTATCGCCGCCATTATCGGCGGCTTCAATCAGGTGCGCGGCGCCATCCTCGGCGGGATCATTCTCGGCATTCTCGACAATCTGTCGGCGGCATACTTGTCGTCGCAATATCGCGGTGCGTTCCCGCTCATCATCCTGATCGTCGTCATTCTGTGGCGGCCGCAAGGTCTGCTGGGCCGGCTTGAGGAGCGCACGGTATGAACCGCTACGCGACCATCGCCGTCACGATCGCCGCTGGCTTTGCCGTCGCGCTGCCGTTTTTCCTCAAACCGTTCGGCATCTATCTGATTTCGATGTGGGCCGTGCTGACGCTCGCCGCTATCGGCCTCAACCTGACGCTCGGCTATGCCGGTCAGGTTTCGCTGGCGCAGGGCGCGTTCGTCGGCATCGGCGCCTATAGCGTCGCGCTGTTGACGCCGATCGGCGTGCCGTTCCCGCTCGCTCTGCTGTGCGGTGGTCTGTTGTGTTTCGCTATCGGCTGGGTGCTTGGCTATCCGGCGCTACGCGTGCAGCATCATTATCTCGCATTCGTGACGCTGGCTTTCTCGACGTTGGTTTTCCTCGTTTTGCGCAACGAGGAGTGGCTGACCGGCGGCATTTACGGCATCGCCGGCACCGAGCGGCCGTCGTTGCTCGGCTGGTCGACCGACGACGCGCGGCGATTCTATTTCTTCTGTCTCGGCACGCTGGCGGTGCTGTCAGTGGCGGTTGGCTGGATGCTGCGTTCGCCCTGGGGCCGCGCCTTCGTGGCGCTGCGCGAAAATCCGTTGCGGGCGCTGTCGCTCGGGCTCGACACCCGCCGCTACACGCTGATGGCCTTTGCGATCGGATCGACGCTGGGGGGCCTTGCGGGCGGGCTTTACGCGCCGCTGGTGCAGTTCATCGAGCCAAATGCTTTCGCGCTCGGCATGTCGTTCAACATTCTGCTGATGGTGATCGTCGGCGGCAGCGGTCGGTTCTTCGGCCCCTTCGTCGGCGCGCTCATCGCCGTGCTGCTGCCGGAATGGATGCGCGTGGCTCAAGGCTATTACCTGATCCTCTATGCGATGCTGGTGATGGTGCTGATGGCTTTCTGCCCGTCCGGCGTTCTCGGCCTCGTCGAACGGCTGTTCAAGGCGGCAACCGCCAAACGCGCGCCGACGGTGCCGGCTCAAACCGCATCGCACCAGGCGGGAGCCTCGACGTCATGAGCGCGGTCCTCGAGGTTTCCAATCTGCGCAAGAGCTTCGGCGGCATCACCGCGGTCGATGGCGTGTCGTTCGAGGTGAACGAAGGCGATATTCTCGGCATCATCGGGCCGAACGGTTCCGGCAAGTCGACGCTCTTTAATTGCGTGCTCGGTCAGCTTTGGCCGACCGAGGGCGAGGTCAGGATCGACGGCCAGGTCACCACCAATATGCGGCCATGCGATCTCAACCGGCTTGGGGTGAGCCGCACGTTCCAACTGTTGCAGGTGTTCCCGCAGCTCTCGGTGCGCGACAATCTCATTCTGGCGGGGCAGGAGCATCAGGGCACGATGGTCTCGCGCCTTTTCGGCCGCGCCGATGCGGGGCTGGGAGGGGCGGCGGACCAGATGATCGAGTTCTTCCGACTCTCGCATCTGGCCGGCGAGCAGGCAGGGATGCTCAGCTACGGTCAGCAGAAGCTGCTCGACGCCGCCATGGCCTTCATGGCGGGCCCCCGGCTGGTGCTGCTCGATGAACCCGCCGGCGGCGTCAACCTGACCATGCTCGGGCACTTGCGCGAGCGGCTACAGGCCTATCATGCCGAACGCAAGGCGACCTTCGTCGTGATCGAGCACCAGATGGAATTCGTCATGGCCTTGTGCACACGCGTGCTGGTGCTGGCCGAAGGCCGCATCATCGCCGAAGGCGCGCCGCAGGAGGTTCGCCGCAACCCGGCCGTTATCGAAGCCTATCTCGGCCATTAAAGGGATGGGCACCATGAGCACCAGCGAAGCGGTCCTCGTTCTTGACGGCGTCTATGCCGGCTACGGCAAGATGACGATTTTGAACGGCACCACCGCGAAAATCCGCCGCGCCGCCATCACCACGGTGATCGGGCCGAACGGTGCGGGCAAGTCGACTTTGTTCAAGACCATCTATGGACTGCTGCCGGTGCGCTCGGGCTCGATCGTGCTGGATGGCCGCGACACCACCAATTTCTCGCCGCGCCAGATCCTCGATGCCGGCGTCGCTTATGTACCGCAGGGACGCAATATTTTCCCGGAGTTGAGCGTCAAGCACAATCTGGAATTGGGCGGCGTCGCGCTGGCCGACCAGGCCAGTTTGCCCGGCCGCATGGAAAAGATCATGGATCGCTTTCCGATGCTGCGCGAGAAGGCTTCCGCGCAGGCCTCCACATTGTCGGGCGGCCAGCAGAAAATGCTCGAAGTCGCGCGCGGCCTGCTGCTCGATCCCAAATTGATCCTGATCGACGAGCCGTCGATCGGCCTGTCGCCCTTGATGGTGCAGGAGGTGTTCGCGATCCTCAAAGACTTGCGCGATCACGGCGTCACGATCCTGTTGATCGAGCAGAACGCCAAGCAGGCCTTGCAGATCTCGGATTAC
The DNA here is from genome assembly GCA_041691675.1 of Hyphomicrobiales bacterium. GTDB lineage: Bacteria > Pseudomonadota > Alphaproteobacteria > Rhizobiales > Xanthobacteraceae > Pseudolabrys. The sequence goes on from JBEPUC010000010.1 coordinate 8,579, forward strand.
GGGCTGGTGATGGAGCAGGGTCAGGCCCGCATCGAGGACACCGCGCCGAATATTCTGGCCGATGCCCGCATCGCGCAGTTGTTCCTCGGCGGCGGTCTGGCGCCGGCTGAATCGGTGGTCGCGCAATGACAATACGGCGAGTGCTCGTTGGCCTGATCGGCGCCAATATCATGAAGTCGCTGTCGCCGGCGCTGCATCACGATGCTTTCGATGCGGCGGGGATTGAGGGTCACTACCACCTGATGGATGTCGATGTACTGCGCGGCCGGACGCTGCCGCAACTGCTGGATGCCGTGAAAACGGCGGGCTTTGCCGGCACCAACGTCACGTTTCCGTTCAAGCAGGAGGTGATGGCGCTGCTCGATACGGTCGATCCGGAAGCGCGCCAGATCGGCGCGGTCAACACCGTCACCATCGATGCGGATGGACGCACCACGGGCTACAACACCGACCGACGCGGCTTCCGCCGCAGTTTCGAGCAGGGCCTCGGCCGCGCCGCCGCCGAAGGCGCGACGGTCGTGCAGGTCGGCGCCGGGGGCGCCGGGCGCGCGGTTGCCTTCGCGCTGATGGACCTCGGCGTCGCCACTATCGTTCTGCATGATCGCGACGCCAGTCAGGCGGCCGGACTGATGGCTGCGCTGGCCAAAGACTACGGGCCGGCTCGCTGCCGGCTGGCGGAGGCGGACAATCTAGAGCGCGAAGTCGCTGCCGCCGATGGCGTCGTCAATGCCACGCCGGTCGGCATGCACGGCATCCCGGGCAATCCGGTGCCTGTGGCCGGGCTGCGCAAGGAACATTGGGCTGCCGACGTCATTTACAGCCCGGTCGATACTGCTTTCATCAAGGCCGCCCGTGCCAAGGGCGCGCGTACCCTGACCGGCGGCGGCATGTGCGTTCATCAAGCGGCCGAAGCGTTCCGCCTCTTTACCGGCATCGAGCCGGACGTCGAACGGATGGACCGTAAGTTCGCCACAGCGCTGGCCGTGCGCGACGCGGCGCCCGCCGAGGCGCTATGATCGGCCAACGGGAATTCCGAGGACACCTGCCATGAAGACCTCCATCGCCACGGTCTGCCTCTCAGGCGGCATGAGCGAAAAGCTGCAAGCCATTGCTGCGGCTGGATTTCGCGGGGTTGAAATTTTCGAGAGCGACCTTCTCAACTACAACGGCACGCCGGCCGAACTGGCCAAGGAAATGGCCGACCTCGGCCTCAAGGCAATCACTTTCCAGCCGTTCCGCGATTTCGAGGGCATGCCGGAGCCGCAGCGCAGCCGCACCTTCGACCGCGCCGAGCGCAAGTTCGATCTGATGCAGGAAATCGGCTGCGACCTTCTGATGGTGTGCAGCAATGTCTCGCCAGACTCGCTTCCCGGCATCGACCGCGCCGCCGCCGATTTCCGCGAGCTTGGCGAGCGCGCCAAAAAGCGTGGCTTGCGTGTCGCCTTCGAGGCGCTGGCTTGGGGCCGTCATATCAACGATTACCGCGACGCGTGGGAAGTGGTGCGGCGCGCCGACCACCCGTCGGTCGGCCTGGTGCTCGACACATTTCATCTGTTTTCCCGCAAGACCGAATTGCAATCGTTGCAGCGCATTCCCGGCGACAGGATTTTCCTGGTCCAACTCGCCGACGCGCCCTGGCTCGATATGGACGTGCTGTCGTGGAGCCGGCATTTCCGCAATTTCCCGGGGCAGGGCGACATGCCGATCGTCGAGTTCATGGAGGCGTTGGGCGCGACCGGATATACCGGCGAATACTCGCTGGAGATATTCAACGATCAGTTCCGCGCCGGCTCGCCGCGCGCGGTCGCGGTCGATGCCCAGCGCTCGCTGGTCTATCTCATGGACCGGATGCGCGGCAAAACCGGCGCCGCGCTTCTCGACATTCCGGCGATGCCGCCACGCTCGAAATGTCTGGGCGTCGAGTTCATCGAGTTCGCGGTCGATGACCGCACCGCCGACGAATTGGGCGCATTCATCCAGAATCTCGGTTTTCGCCGTGCCGCCCGGCATAAAACCAAAGCGGTGACGCGCTGGACCCAAGGCGCGATCAACCTGGTCATCAACCAGGAAAAAGAAGGCTTCGCCCACTCGCATTACATCACGCACGGACCGTCGGTCTGCGCCATCGGCCTGCGGGTCGAAAGCGCCGCCGCTGCGCTCGACCGCGCCGAGGCGTTGTGGGATTCGCCGTTCCGCCAGAAAGTGGGGCCGGGCGAACTGGAAATTCCGGCGGTGCGCGGCATGGGCGGCAGTCTGCTGTATTTCCTCGATTCCGTGAGCCCGCTCAGCAAGGTCTGGGACGTCGAGTTCGAGGCGGTCGCGGCCGACACGAATACCGACGCCGGCCTCACGGTGGTCGATCATATCTCGCAGTCGATGCACTACGAGGACATGCTGTCCTGGTTGCTGTTTTACACGTCGCTGCTCGACGTGCGGAAGACGCCGCAGGTCGACATTACCGATCCCGGTGGCATCGTGCGCAGCCAGGTGGTCGAGAGCGATGACGGCGCGTTGCGCATTCCGCTCAACGCCTCGCAGAGTTCGCGCACCCAGTCGTCGCGTTTCCTCAACGAATATTTCGGCTCGGGCGTCCAGCACATCGCCTTCGACACCGACGACATCGTCGCGACGGTCACCCAGCTCAAGGCCAATGGCCTTGAGCTTCTGAGCATCCCGGAAAATTATTACGACGACCTCGAAGCGCGGGTCGATCTCGCGCCCGAGCGGCTGGAGACGCTCAAGTCCAACAACATTCTGTACGACAAGGACGCCGACGGCGAATATTTCCAGGCCTACACCAAGAGCTTCAAGGGGCTGTTCTTCCTCGAGATCGTCGAGCGGCGGGGCTACAAGGGCTTCGGCGCCATCAACGCGCCGATCCGTCTCAACGCCCAGTCGCGGCTGGCGCCGGAGCGGCCCGATTCAGTGATGTAAAGGGCTTTCGCTTTTGTGTTGACCGGTTTGCACGCGCGAGCCGACCGCGGTTCCCTCGCCTGATAGTTGTGGTTATGCTGCCGCCGCCGCCCGATAGAGGCGGGGCAGGGGGGACTGAAAATGCGAGTGATTGGGGTTGCCGCGCTGTGCGTGGTGGGACTGATGCTGGCGGGGTGCGCGATGCAGCCCCCGGTCAAGATGGTCAACATTCGAACCGACGGACAGTCGATCCGGTGAAACCCTGTTCTTATTCAACAATTTGAGTTGGATAAGACGGTTTGTGAGGGCGAAATGTCCCGCGCCAATCTCGGCGGGACACAATTCTGTCGTGGAATTGTTGATTGCGCCGTCCAGGGCGCCGAGCGTGGTCAGAGCCTTCAGGTTGTTGGCAAGGGATGCATGGCCAGCCATGGCTACATACAGGTTCCCGAACCCGAGATGGATTACCGCCTCGCGGAAATTAGGGCGAACCTGGCTGCGACGAAGGCGCCACCCGCGTCGATGAGAAAAAAATAGAACTAAACCGACCGACAATGACGCCGGACTTTCCGAATGTCCGACACAGGTAGAGGGAGATGGGTGATGTTGCGATTTGCGGCATTGATTCTGCGGGCTGATGCTGACGGGGTGCGCGACCATCAACTATCTGCACGACGAATATGGATCGGCATCGCCCGACAAGACGGTCAAGCTCGAAGACGGCACCGGATTTTAAGTCGTTTTGCACGAGACCAAACCGAAGGTGATCGTCTCGGTTGATCCCTCAACGGCGTCTGGTGGCAGCGCGAAACAACTGCTCGAATATTTGGAAGAGGTAGAGCAAGAAGGAATGGCCGACAGTGCCATTGACAAGTTGCAGGCCTCGGAGTCCAGAGCGGCAACATCCGGTGACTAAGCGTTTTGGAAACGGTGACTAACCCAACGCTAAGTTGCTGATTTTTTCAGCAAAATATTAGACGGTGGCGACCCCGGCAGGATTCGAACCTGCGACCTCAAGCTTAGAAGGCTCGCGCTCTATCCAACTGAGCTACGGGGCCGTAATGGTTGGGTTTACCCGCCTGCGGCGTCGATGGGAAGGAGCGTCATGCGTGACTGAATAGATGTTACCGACGGCGCAGGAAAATATAATAGAAACAAGATAGTACAGATAATTTCTTAAGTTTCAGTGTTTATTTAAGAAGGAGGCAGGTCGCTAGCATCCGGTGCCGAGCGTCCTTTCCTCTCTTGAGCCCTGTGCTCTTCTGGCCGGTGTCCTTGCCGGTTCCGCCATTGCCTCGACACCATCCCCCGCTGCAATGATAGTCGGAAGCCGATTCCGGAGGACGATTTTCCATGCCGATGCTCGCCCGCGCTGGCCGTACCAGTGCTCTCGCTGGTGTTGTGGCCGCCGTCCTTCTAGCCATTGCGGCGATGCCGGGACTGGCCGCCGACAAGGCGTTCCAGAACGCCGATCTGGATCAGGCGGCAATCAAGCTTGAAGCCCAGATCAAGAGCGACGCCGGCAACGTCACCAAGACGCCACAGGCGCTCAAGCGCGAGGCCGATGCCGCCTTCCAGAAGAAAGACTATCGCACCGCCATGGCCGTGCTCGGCCGGTTGGTCACGGCCGCGCCCGACGATGCCGCCAACTGGCTGCGGCTGGCGCGCACGATTGAGCCGATCCGCGCACGCGACGACCGCGAAAAGGCGATGCTGTTCGAGCGGGCTTCGACCGCGGCCTATATCGCCTACCAGCGCGCCGGGGATTCCGGCGCCGAGGCCGAGAGTCTCGGCGTGCTCGGCCATGCCATGGCGCAGCGCAAGCAATGGCGCAGCGCGCTCGACGCCTTGCATCTGGCACTCGACAAGGGCGAGACTGCCGATCTGCGCGCGGAATACGAACAGCTACGGGCCGATCACGGCTTCCGTCTGCTGGATTATTCGGTCGACTCCGATGCGGTTTCGCCGCGCGCGTGCTTTCAGTTTTCCGAAACCCTGCCGGGCAAGCGCACGGATTTCTCGCCTTACGTCGCTGTCGCGGGGCAGGACAAGCCGGCGATCTCGGCCGACGACAAGCAGCTTTGCGTCGAAGGCCTCAAGCATGGCGAGCGTTATCAGATTACGTTGCGCGCCGGTCTGCCATCGACAGTCACCGAGACATTGGCCAAGACGGGCGAGTTCACAATTTTCGTGCGCGACCGCAAGCCTTTTGCCCGCTTTTCTGGCAAGGCCTACGTGCTGCCGCGCACCGGCCAGCGCGGCATTCCGATCCTGAGCGTCAATACCAGCGCCGTGACGATTGCCGTTTATCGCGTCGGCGACCGCAATCTCGTCGATACCGTCATGGGCTACGATTTCCAGCGCAATTTGAGCCGCAATGAGGCCGAGCGGATCGGCGCCGAGAGCGGCAGCAAGGTCTGGAGCGGGGAACTCGCTATCGCGCCGAAGCTCAATGCCGAAGTCGTCACCGCCTTTCCCGTCGGCGAGGCGCTGCACGATCTCAAACCCGGCGTTTACGCCATGACGGCGTCGCCGAAAGAGGCGATCACCAGCGATTACGAGCAACTGGCGACGCAATGGTTCATCGTTTCCGACTTCGGGCTGACGGCCTATTCGGCCCATGACGGCATCGAGGTCTTCGTGCATTCGCTGTCGAACGCCCAGCCGTTGAACGCGGTGGAAGTGCGCCTGATGGCTCGCAACAACGAAGTGCTGGCGGTGCGGCCGACCGACTTCAACGGTCATGTGCATTTCGATGCTGGCCTCACGCGCGGCGAGGGCGGTCTGTCACCGGCGGCGGTCGTCGCCAGCGGTAGCGCGGACTATGCGTTTCTGAGTTTGAAGTCGCCGGGGTTCGACCTCTCGGATCGCGGGGTGGCCGGCAGGACCACGCCGGTCGGTCTGGATGCCTTCGTCTACACCGAGCGTGGCGTTTATCGCTCCGGCGAAAGCGTGGCAATCACCGCCTTGCTGCGCGATGCGCAAGGCGTCGCCGCGCCGAACGTGCCGGTGACGCTGGTCGTCGAGCGGCCGGATGGCGTCGATTATCGCCGCGTGGTGGTGCCCGATCAGGGCCTCGGCGGCCGTTCGCTGACCGTGCCGCTGGTGGCCTCCGCCGCGTCAGGCACCTGGCGAGTGCGCGCCTATACCGATCCGAAACGCCCTGCCATCGGCGAAACGACGTTCATGGTCGAGGATTATGTCGCCGACCGCATCGAATTCGATCTCGCGTCGAAGGCCAAGACTATGCCGCGCAACGCGCCGGTCGAAGTGAGCGTCGACGGACATTTTCTTTATGGCGCGCCGGCATCCAATCTGACGCTGAGCGGAGCCGTTGTCATCGCGGCGGCGAAGGAGCGGCCGGGCTTTGCCGGCTACAGCTTCGGCCTTGCCGACGACAGCGCGCCCGCCACGCGCCAGGAACTCGGCGATCTGCCGCAGACGGATGCCACCGGAAAGGCGACGTTCCCCGTCGCGCTTGAGGACGTGCCGGAAACGTCGCGACCGCTCGAGGCGCAGATCACCATCGGCATGGCTGAATCCGGCGGCCGCGCGGTCGAGCGTAAGCTGACGCTGCCGGTGACGCCGGACAGCGCGATGATTGGCGTGAAGCCGCTTTTCTCGGGCCGGTCGCTGGCGGATGGCGCGAATGCCGATTTCGACATTGCGATGGTGTCGCCCGAAGGCGCGATGATCGACGGCAAGGGATTGAAATACGAACTGCTCAAGGTCGAGACGAGTTATCAGTGGTACCGCCAGAACGGGCAGTGGAATTTCGAGCCGATCAAGCGCACGACGCGGGTCGCCAACGGCGTGCTGGACGCGACCAATGGCAAGCCGTCGCGGTTGTCATTGCCGGTGAATTGGGCCCGTTACCGGCTTGAGGTCTCGGAACCGGCAACCAACGGCGCGATCACCTGGCTGACCTTTGATGCCGGCTTCTATGCCGAGGCCAATGCCGACACGCCGGACCTCCTCGAACTCGCGCTCGACAAACCGGGTTATGCCTCGGACGACACCATGAACGTGGCGGTGACGGCGCGCAGCGCCGGCCGGCTGGCGCTCAACGTCTTCACCGACCGCATGGTCGCGAGCCAGGCGCTCGACGTACAAGCCGGCACCGTGAAGGTGCCCGTGCGCGTCGGCAAGAACTGGGGCACCGGCGCCTATCTCGTCGCCACGTTACGGCGTCCGCTCGACGCGCCGGCGGAGCGCATGCCCGGTCGCGCCATCGGCGTGCAATGGTTTTCCATCGACCGCGCCGCGCACACGCTTGACGTCAAACTGGATCTGCCGGCGACGATACGCCCCGATAGCGCGCTCAATATTCCGATCAAGATCGGCGGGCTGAAAGCCGGCGAGGACGCGCGTGTTGTTGTTGCCGCCGTCGACGTCGGCATTCTCAATCTCACCAATTACAAGCCGCCGGCGCCGGACGATTATTATCTGGGACAGCGCCGCCTCTCGGCGGAGGTGCGCGATCTGTACGGGCAACTGATCGACGGCATGCAGGGCGCGCGCGGGCAAATCCGATCGGGCGGCGATATTGCCGGCGCGGAATTATCCGGTTCGCCGCCGACGCAAGCACCGCTGGCGCTGTATTCCGGCATCGTCAGCGTCGGGCCGGACGGCACGGCGACGGTATCGTTCGACATTCCGGCATTCGCCGGCAGCGTTCGCGTGATGGCGGTGGCCTGGAGCGCCGGCAAGGTCGGCAAGGCCTCGGGCGATGTCATCGTCCGCGATCCGGTCGTGCTGACGGCGACGCTGCCGCGTTTCCTGCGCAATGGCGACCGCGGCGCGGTGCAGCTTGAACTGGACAATGTCGAGGGCGAGCCGGGCGATTACACCGTAACGGTCGCGACCGAAGGCGCGGTCGAGCGCAACGGCGACACCGCGCCGGTGCTGCATCTCGGCGCCAAAGAGCGCGGCCGCGTCTCGATACCTGTGTCGGCGCAACGCTCGGGCGCGAGCGCCGTCTCGGTTGCGATTGCCGGGCCGGACGGCTTTACGCTGGCGCGGAATTATCCGCTCGACGTGCGCCCGGCGACGCAGATCCTCACGCGCCGCAGCGTGCGGTCGCTGGCGAAGGGCGAGACCCTGACGCTGTCGGACGACCTGTTCGCCGATTTCGTGCCCGGTACCGGCCGCGCCGGCCTGTCGGTCGCGCTCTCGACCTCGCTCGATGTTGCGACGCTGCTCAACGAACTCGACCGTTATCCGTTCGGCTGCACCGAGCAGGTCGCCAGCCGCGCGGTGGCGATGCTCTATATCAATGAGCTTTCCGCGCAGGCGAAGCTTGCGCCCGATGGCGAGATCGACACCCGGATCAAGGACGCCATCGCGCGGCTTGCGTCGCGGCAGGGGGCCAACGGCTCGTTCGGTCTATGGTCGGTCGGCGGCGACGACCCGTGGCTCGACGCCTATGTCACCGACTTTCTGACCCGCGCGCGGGAGAAGAAATTCGACGTGCCGGCGACGGTGTTTACGCTCGCCATCGATCGCCTGCGCAATTACGTCGCGACCGCGCCGGAGCCGAACAAAAATGGCGGCCGCGATCTTGCCTATGCCCTTTACGTGCTGGCGCGCAACGGCGCGGCGCCGCTCGGCGATCTGCGGTACATCGCCGATACCAAACTCAACGATCTGGCGACGCCGATCGCCAAGGCGCAGGTGGCGGCGGCGCTATCTATGCTCGGCGACAAGGAACGCGCCGACCGCACCTATCTCGCGGCGCTCCATGCGATTGCGCCCGATCCCACTTCTATTGCGCAACTCGATTTGGGCCGCGCCGATTTCGGCTCGGCATTGCGGGACGCCGCTGCCCTGGTGACGCTCGCCTCGGAAGGGCGCGCGCCGCAAGCGACGATCACGCAAGCGGTGGCGCGGATCGACAGCGCGCGGAAACTTGTCGATGCGACCTCGACGCAGGAAGAGGCGTGGCTGGTGTTGGCGGCGCGTTCGCTCGCCGGCCAACTCAACGCGATCTCGCTCACCGTCAACGGCGACGCACGACAAGGTGCTTATTATCGAAACTTTGTCGCCAGCCAGTTGGCGCAACCGGTGACCGTTACCAATAATGGAAGTGGGACGGTGCAGGCGGTTGTGTCGGTGTCGGGCGCGCTCGTGGTGCCCGAGCCGGCAGCCGAGCAGGGCTTCAGGATCGAGCGGACCTACCATACGCTTGACGGCGAACCGGCCGATCCCGCCAAAGTCCGGCAGAACGACCGTTTCGTCGTGGTGTTGAAAATGACCGAGCCGCAACCACAATACGGCCGCGTCATCGTCGCTGATTATCTGCCTGCCGGTTTCGAGATCGACAATCCTCATCTGGTGTCGTCGGGCGACACCGGGACGCTGCCCTGGATCGCGGACGCCGCGCAGCCGGTCAATACGGAATTCCGCGACGACCGCTTCACGGCCGCGTTCACTCGCACCAAGGAATCGCCGCCGGTCTTCACCGTCGCCTACGTGGTGCGGGCGGTGTCGCCGGGGCATTACGTATTGCCGCAGGCCAAAGTCGAGGACATGTACCGGCCGGATCGTTTCGGCCGCACGGCGACCGGAACGATCGATATCACGGCGGCAAAATGAAACGCTGGCGCATCATCCTGGCGGGCGTGGCCGGCGCGATTGCGCTGACGATCGCGGCTGCCGCCGGATGGGTCTATGCGCTCGGGCCGGCGCCGCTCGGGCAGCACCTCGAACTCTCGCACGCGGTGCTCGACCACGAGGGCAGGCTGTTGCGCGCCTACGCTACCAAGGATGGCCGCTGGCGACTGCCGGCGACGGTTGACGATGTCGATCCGCGTTTTCTCAAGATGCTGTTCGCCTACGAGGATAAGCGGTTCTACAGCCATCACGGCATCGACCCGGCGGCGATGGTGCGCGCCGCATTTCAACTGCTGACGGAAGGCCACATCGTTTCCGGCGGCAGCACGCTGACGATGCAGGTGGCGCGTCTGCTGGAGCCGCGCGAGCATCGCAGCTTTGGCGCCAAGCTGCGTCAGATGACGCGGGCGCTCGAACTCGAATACGCCCTGAACAAACGTCAGATCCTGGCGCTCTATCTGACGCTGGCGCCTTATGGCGGCAACATCGAAGGCATTCGTGCCGCCTCGCTGATCTATTTCGGCAAAGAGCCGCGCCGGCTGTCACTTGCCGAGGCCGCTTTGCTGGTCGCCTTGCCGCAATCGCCGGAAAGCCGCCGCCCGGACCGCCATCCTGAAATCGCCAAGGCCGCGCGCGACCGCGTGCTCGACCGGCTGGCGGCGGCGCACGCGGTGCGGCACGACGAAATCGCCGGGGCCAAGGCCGAGCCGGTGCCGCAAAGCCGCCGGATGATGCCGGTTTTCGCGCCGCAAGCCGCCGATCATGTAGTCGCGCTTGAACCGGACCGGCGCGTTCATCGTCTCACCATCGACCAGCCGTATCAGGCCAAACTCGAGTTGCTGGCGCGGGAGCGCGCCCGCGCGTTGGGGCCGCAGATTTCGGTGGCCATCCTCGCGGTCGATAACGCCAGCGGCAAGGTGTTGGCGCGCGTGGCCTCGTCGGATTATTTCGACGCCAGCCGCGCCGGTCAGGTCGATATGACCGCGGCGTTGCGTTCGCCAGGCTCGACCTTGAAACCATTCATCTACGGTCTTGGGTTCGAGGACGGCTTCATCCACCCCGAGACCCTCATCGACGACCGGCCGGTGCGCTACGGCGGCTATATGCCGGAGAATTTCGATCTGACGTTCCAGGGCACGGTGACGGTGCGCCGTGCGCTGCAACTGTCGCTCAACGTGCCGGCGATTGCCGTCCTCGACAAAGTCGGGGTCAATCGACTGAGCGCCCGGCTCACACAGGTGGGCGCGGCGCTGGTGCTGCCGACAGGCGAGGCGCCCGGCCTCGCCATGGGCCTGGGTGGCGTCGGCATCACGCTCAACGATCTGGTGATGCTCTACGCCGGGCTGGCGCGCGGCGGCGTGGCACAGCCTTTGATCGAGCGGGCAGGCGAGGCCGCGGCAAGCCCGCGCCGGCTGCTCGATCCGGTCGCCGCCTGGTATGTCGGCAATGTATTGATGGGCGCGCCGCCGCCGGAAAACGCGCCGCACGGACGCATCGCTTTCAAGACCGGAACCTCATACGGCTACCGGGATGCTTGGGCGGTCGGCTTCGACGGCCGCATGACCATCGGCGTTTGGGTCGGCCGGCCCGACGGCGCGCCGGTGCCCGGCCTCGTCGGGCGCGCCAGTGCCGCCCCGATCCTGTTCGATGCCTTCACCCGCTCCGGAGAGGTGCCGGTGGCCCTGCCGCCGGCTCCCAAGGGCGCGCTTTTCTCGACAACCGAGAGGCTGCCGCCGCCGCTCAGGCACTTCAATGCCGGTCAGGGCCCAATCGCGATCTCGGAGCCGCCGCGCATCATGTTTCCTCCCGATGGTGCGCGTTTGGAACTGGCGGCCGCTGATGCCGGAAAATTCCCCGCGCCGGTCGCGGTCAAGATTGCCGGCGGGGCCGTGCCCCTGACCGTCATGGTCAATGGCACCCCCTTACCGGCGCGGGGCAACCGCAGGACCCTGTTTTTCCAGCCGGACGGCCCCGGATTCGTTCGATTGACCGTCATGGACGCCCGTGGCGCCGCGGACAGCGTCATGGTGCGGTTGCAGGAATAATTGGGCAGGAATAGCTGGACAACCCGGCACGGCAGCCATGTCGGGCGGCGGAAGGCTTTCGCCCAAATACATAAATCTCTATGGTCCGCCGCAAATCACCCGGAACAATAAGATGACGGTGACACCCGACACCACCTCGACCGCCATGGCGCCGCGCGGCGGACCGCTGGCGCTGAAAAAGAAGGTCAAATACGCGGCCATCATCGCCGCGGCATTGGTGTTTGCGTATTTTTTCCCGAAGTTCTCGGCGTTTTATTCGCTGTGCGGCCTCTACGACGTCGCGCGCAACCGGCCCATCGATGGCTACATCCTGCGGCAGTATTTCCTCGGCAACGGCGTACCGACCTGGATTTTGTCGCCGTTCAATATCCTGCTGGACATCCTGACGCTGCCTTACATCAACAAGGGCGTCTATCGGCTTGAGGATTTGCCGCCGGCCTATCGCGAAGAGGTCGAGCGCATGATCGACATCGCCAAGCGCGACGATCTGGCCGGACAGCTTGCGGCGCGCGTCAAGGAACTCGACCGGACCATGATTTTCTTCAAATGGTACGGCGAGAACATCGACACCTTCCTCAACACGCCGGCCTTTCACGAGAACTGGAAATATATCCAGACCATCGGCGTCTCGGTCTTCAACAAGAAGGTTTCGACCTCGATGCATTTCGGGCCGATCCGCCCGACCTTGCGAGTGCTCTATAATATCAGCGACAGCGACCGCTCCGCCTACATTGTCGTCGGCGACAAGACCAGTTACTGGCAGGACAACAAGCTGTTCATTTTCGACGACACGCTGATGCACCAGTCGTTCAACGACTCCGACAAGATTCGTTACTGCATGTTTGTCGATATTCTGCGGCCCTCGCTATTGCCGGGCCTGTTGCGCCCGTTTATCAGGATCGTTCACTTCGTCTTCAAAAGCGCGAACTACTTATTTTATAAGAAATGGAAAGTCATACGGTAGCGGCGCCACCGGCGCGGCCAGCATCGTTCGTCGACTCGTTGCTCGCCTTCGCAACGGGATCGCACCGGCGTGCCTGCCTGCTGCTGGTCGTCTGCGCGTTGATTTCGTTTTTGCCGGGCTTCTTCCAGGTGCCACCGGTCGATCGCGACGAGGCGCGCTTTGCCCAGGCGACCAAGCAGATGATCGAGACCGGCGAATACGTCGATATCCGCTTCCAGAACGAGGTCCGCTACAAAAAGCCGGTCGGCATCTATTGGCTGCAAGCCGCCGCGGTGAAAGCCGGCGAGGCGCTCGGCGTGTCCAACGCGCGCACCACGATCTGGCTGTACCGGTTGCCCTCGCTCTTTGCCGCCACCGGCGCGGTGCTGCTGACTTATTGGGCGGCGCTGGCCTTCGTTTCCCGCCGCACTGCGATGGTGGCAGCGCTGATGATGGCGAGTTCCATCTTGCTCGGCGTCGAGGCGCGTCTCGCCAAGACTGACGCCACGCTGCTGATGATGAGCGTCGCCGCCATGGGCGCGATGGCGCGCATCTATCTCAGTTGCCGGCGCACGCCGGAACGCGCCGTCGGCTGGCAGATGCCGGCGATCATGTGGACCGCGTTGGCCGGCGGCGTGCTCATCAAGGGGCCGCTGATCCTGATGTTTGTCGGCTTGACTTGCCTGACATTGTCGATCGCCGACCGGTCGCTGCGCTGGATCAGGCAACTGCGGCCGTTGCTAGGCTTCCTCTGGATGTTGCTGTTGGTGTCGCCGTGGTTCATCGCCATCGTCGCCAAATCCGGCGACAATTTTTTCGTGCAGGCGCTCGGCCATGACATGCTGGACAAGATCACCAGCGGGCAGGAAGCCCATGGCGCGCCGCCGGGCTTCTACCTGTTGCTATACTGGGTGACGTTCTGGCCGGGCGCGATCCTCACCGGCCTTGCTGTGCCGGCGATCTGGCGGGCGCGGCGCGAGCCGGGCGCGCGCTTTCTTCTGGCCTGGTTGATACCGTCCTGGATCGTGTTCGAGGCAGCGGCGACCAAGCTGCCGCATTATGTGCTGCCGCTCTATCCGGCCATTGCCATTCTGATCGCCGGCATCATGGAGGGCGGCGGCCTGTTCCGCAAAGCGTGGATGATCCGCGGCACCGTCTGGTGGTTTCTGTTTCCCGCCGTCATTGCCATCGCCGTGCCGGTCGGCTTTTTCATGTTGATCCGCGATCCCGGTCTGGCGGCCTGGCCGTTCGCGGCGGCGGCGGTCATTTTGGGTCTGTTTGCGTGGTGGCTTTATGAGGTCGACGGCGCCGAGCGGTCTTTGTTTCGCGGCATGGCGGCTTCGGTGTTCATCTCGATCACCGTTTATGCCGTGACATTCCCGATGTTGCCGCAGCTCTTTCCAAGCAAGCTCGTGGCGGACGTGGTGCGCGGCGCCGGCTGCGCCGATCCGCAACTGGCGTCGACCTACGCCTATCAGGAGCCGAGCCTGGTGTTTTTGCTCGGCACCGATACCCGTTTTACCGACGGCGCCGGGGCCGCCGAATTCATGAACGCGGGGCCGTGCCGCTTCGCGCTGATCGATGCCCGCAGCGAACGCAGCTTTACGCAGCGTGCCAACGCGGTCGGTCTGCGGTACACGTTGATGCAGCGCATCGACGGTTACAACATCAGCAACGGCAAGGCATTTGCGATGACCGTCTTTCGCTCGGCCGATCCATGAGCGTTAAGCCATGAGCATCGAGCCAATGCGTGCGGGCGACGGAGCGAGGATCGAGACGCTGCGCCGTTTTTTCGTGACGGTCGGTCTGGCGCTGCAACGGCTGGTGCGGCCGATCGCCGGTTATGGCGCGCATCCCTGGCGGCGCGGCTTTCCCTGGTTCGAGCAATGGCGCGACGAGCCGCAGCGTCCGGCGATCGTGGCTGCGATCGCGGTCGCGCTGTTCGTGCTGGGCATGGCGTTCGTCGATGCCGGTGCGACCAGAGGCGTGGCGCGGCTGTCGCCCTATGTCGTGGCGTTTTTTCATTCGACCACCGACTTCGGAAAATCAGGCTGGTTTCTGTGGCCCTTGGGACTGCTGTTCCTGGCATTCGCGATGCTGATGGCGGCGGCCCGTCATTTGACGCGGATATCGCGAGCGGTGCTGGCGGCCGTCATGGTGCGGGTCGGCTTTCTGTTCGTCGCCATCGGCGCGCCCGGCCTGTTCGCGGCCGTGGTCAAGAACATGATCGGACGCGCCCGGCCGATGGTCGGTGGTTCGCTTAATCCCTATTTGTTCGATCCGTTCCACTGGACGCCGGCCTATGCGAGCCTGCCGTCAGGGCACGGGACTGCAGCCTTCGCGATCATGGCGGCTTTCTCGACGCTGTGGCCGCGCTGGCGCACCGTGTTTTTGATCTATGCCGTGCTGATCCTGATAAGCCGCATCGTCGTCAAGGCGCATTACCCGACCGATGTCTTGGTGGGGGCTTTGCTGGGGATCGTCGGCGTGTTGCTGGTGCGGCGCTGGTTCGGGCTGCAACGGCTGGGTTTTGCCATCGCGCCGGACGGCCGGTTGGTGCAGTTTCCGGGGCCCTCGGTGCGCCGCATCAAAGCGGTTGCCCGCGAGCTGCTGGCTTAATAAAGAGCAGCGATGAATAGCATCGTCCCAACGGTCGCGGTCGTGGTTCCGGTTCGCAACGAGGCCGACAATGTCGCGCCTTTGGTGGCCGAAATCGCCGCGACGCTCGCGGGCCACTGGCCGTTCGAGGTGATCTACGTCAACGACGGTTCAAGCGACGGCACCGAGGCCGAACTCACCCGCTTGATGGCACTGCATTCGTTTTTGCGCCGCGTGCGCCACAAGGCGTCCTGCGGCCAGTCGGCGGCGGTTCGCTCCGGCGTTGCGGCGGCGCGCGCGCCTATCGTCGTCACCATTGACGGCGATGGGCAGAACGATCCGGCGTTCATTCCCGCGATGGTGCGCAAGCTCGAAGCAGGCGCGCCGCACATGGGGCTGGTCGCCGGCCAGCGCGTCGGGCGCAAGGCATCTGGATTCAAGAAAATGCAATCGCGTATCGCCAATGCGGTGCGCGGCGTGGTGCTGCGCGACGGCACGCGCGATACCGGCTGCGGCCTCAAGGCATTCCGCCGCGATGTGTTCCTGAGACTGCCTTATTTCGACGGCCTGCATCGCTTCCTGCCGGCGCTGGTCAAGCGCGAAGGCTTCACGATCGGCTATGTCGATGTCATCGACCGGCCGCGCGGAGCCGGGGTGTCGAACTATGGATTATGGGACCGGCTGTGGGTCGGCATTCTCGATCTCGCCGGCGTGTGGTGGCTCATTCGCCGCAAGAAGCGCGTCCCCGAGATCGTGGAGAACGAGCCCGTCGATCCAACTGAATTGCCGGCCTGACTGCCGGACGAGACGACGCGCCACTAGAGGAATCCTCATTATGCTCATCGACATCGCGTCATCCGTCGGCGGCTATCTGCGCGACGTGTTCGTCGTCAACGCCGATTGGGGCATCATCATCGGCTATGTCGCACAGATCATGTTCGCCATGCGCTTCGTGGTGCAATGGATCGCATCGGAACGCGCCGGCCGCAGCGTGGTGCCGACGGCGTTCTGGGTGTTCTCCATCGGCGGCGGTTTCATGCTGCTGGCGTATGCGCTCTATCGCAAGGACCCGGTATTTATCATCGGACAGGCCTTCGGCGTTTTCGTTTATCTGCGCAATTTGCAATTTGTGCTGCGCAGCGGCGGGCAGGGCGCGCCGGCCTGAAAGCGGGCAATGGACGCGGCGATCCATCCGCGCTGCGCTGCCGAAATGACGAAAGGCTAGCTTTTAAGCTCTTGACCTCCTGCTGCAATCGTTCTGAGATACAATCAAGAGCGGCGCCCGGGTTAGCCAAGGGAGCGTCTCGGTGCTGAGGGGCGCCGGGTGTTTCTGCCGAGGGATCAAGCTGACCTAAGGGGCGCCGCATTTCACAAAGCACGGGATGGGGCTGCATGATGAAAAAAATTATTGGTATTCTCGCTTTGGTCGCCGCTTTCGGCGTCCAGAGCGCCACGGCTCAGACCCTCAAGGCGGTCAAGGATCGCGGGACACTCAATTGCGGCGCCAACGGCACGCTTGCGGGCTTCGGTTTGCCGGACGCGCAGGGCAAGTGGACCGGCCTCGATGTCGATTTCTGCCGCGCGGTCGCAGCGGCCGTTCTCGGTGACGACAAGAAGGTCAAGTACGTCCCGCTTTCAGCCAAGGACCGTTTCACCGCGCTTCAGTCGGGTGAAGTCGATGTTCTGGCGCGCAATACCACCTGGACCTCGTCGCGCGACACCCAACTCGGCCTCAACTTCGTCGGCGTAAACTATTACGACGGCCAGGGCTTCATGGTGCGCAAGGCGCTCAAGGTCAATTCGGCGCTCGAACTCAGCGAGGCCTCGGTCTGCGTGCAGCAGGGCACCACCACCGAGCTCAATCTGGCCGACTACTTCCGCGCCAACAACATGAAGCTCAAGACAGTGACCTTCGCGACCGCCAACGAGGCCTTGAAGGCCTACGATACCGGGCGTTGCGATGCCTACACCACCGACGCATCGGGCCTCTACGCCGAGCGTTTGCGCGTGGCCAATTCGGCCGATCACATCGTGCTGCCGGAGATCATCTCGAAGGAGCCGCTCGGACCGTCGGTCCGTCACGGCGACGACCAGTGGTTCGACATCGTGAAGTGGACCTTGTTCGCGATGATCAATGCCGAAGAGCTGGGCATCACCTCGAAGAACATCGATGAGATGATGAAGTCGACCAATCCGGACGTGAAGCGCTTCGTCGGCACCGAAGGCAATTACGGCGAACAGCTCGGCCTGTCGAAGGATTGGGCCGCCAACATCGTCAAGATGGTCGGCAATTACGGCGAGTCGTTCGAACGCAACGTCGGTCAGGGCTCGCCGCTCAAGATCGAACGCGGCTTGAACAAGCTGTGGAATAAAGGCGGCCTGCAATATGCGCCGCCGATCCGCTAACATCTGACGACCGATTTGAGGGGAATGCTGGGCTGCCGCGGACCGGGTCTCCGCGGCAGTCCGGCAGAGAGTGAGAGTGCCGGCGGGCCAGCGGGCGGCTTTACGAGCCCGATGAGGGGTAAATGTCAGTTGACCTTCGAGCGGGCTCTGAGCCCGCGAGCGTTCCCTTCTACAACGACCCCAAGGTTCGGAGCATCGCCTATCAGGTCGCTCTGTGCGTTGTGATCGCCTTCCTGATCTGGGGCGCGGCCAGTAACGCCATCGAAAATCTGCAACGTGCCCACATCGCTTCGGGCTTCGGCTTCTGGAACAACACCGCCGGCTTCGACATCAGCCAGACGCTGATTTCTTACTCCAACCTGTCGACCTACGGCCGCGCCTTCTGGGTCGGCTTGCTGAACACGCTGCTGGTCGCCGGCATCGGCATCATCCTCGCGACAATTCTCGGTTTTATCGTCGGTATTGCGCGGCTGTCGAAGAACTGGCTGGTCAGGAAGGCGGCCAGCTTCTACGTCGAGACCATCCGCAACATCCCGCTGCTGTTGCAACTGCTGTTCTGGTACAATGCCGTTCTCAAGGCGCTGCCGGATTTGCGCGAGAGCGTGCGCATCCCCGGCGGCATCTTCCTCAACAACCGCGGCCTTTTCCTGCCGGAGCCGATATTCGCGCCCGGTTTCGAGTTCGCCGTCGCGGCCTTTTTTGTCGCCGTTGCCGTCTCGATCGCGTTTTATATCTGGGCCCGCAAGCGGCAAGAACGTACCGGCCAGCAGGCGCCGGTGTTTCTGGTCTCTCTCGGCCTGATCATCGGTCTGCCGCTGATCGCACTGCTTCTCGCCGGCATGCCGCTGTCCTTCAGCTTTCCCAAGGCGGGGCGCTTCAATATCGATGGCGGCCTCGAGGTCGTGCCGGAGTTTGCGGCGCTGCTGTTCGGATTGTCGATCTACACCGCGGCCTTCATCGCCGAGGTGGTGCGCGCCGGCATCCGCGCGGTGTCGCATGGCCAGACCGAGGCGGCATATTCTCTCGGCTTGCGTGGCGGCCCGACTTTGCGGCTGATCGTGGTGCCGCAGGCGATGCGCGTCATCATCCCGCCGCTGACCAACCAGTATCTGAACCTGACCAAGAACTCGTCGCTGGCTGTCGCCATCGGCTATCCAGATCTGGTGCAGGTTTTCACCGGGACGGTGCTCAATCAGACCGGACAGGCCGTCGAAGTCGTGGCCATCACCATGGCGGTCTATCTGTCCATCAGCCTTGTGACCTCGCTGGTGATGAATTGGTACAACAGCCGCATCGCGCTGGTGGAACGGTGAGGGCTTAGGCCATGACCATGTCGGAAGGCGATCTCGCCGTCGCGGAACTCAAGTTCGTGCGCGAGACGACGCTGGAACAGCAGGCGCCGCCGGCATCGATGACCGGCGCCGTCGGCTGGTTGCGCGAGAACCTGATTTCGACGCCGTTCAACATCGTGCTGACGATCCTGATCGTGCTGCTGGCGCTCTGGATCATCCCCGACCTCATCAAGTTCCTGTTTCTCGACGCGGTCTGGACCGGCGCCGACCGCGACGCCTGCCGCGAGATCGTGCAGCATCGCGAGATCGGCGCCTGCTGGCCGTTCGTGTGGGAGCGCGCGGCCTATTTTACCTACGGCTCTTATCCGATCCCTCAGCGTTGGCGGGTCGATATCTTCTTCGCCTTGCTGACCATCGGCGTATTCTGGCTGTTGTGGCTGAAAGCGCCGCGGCGCGACCTCGGCGCGGCCTATTTCTTCCTGGTGCTGCCGGTGGCGTCATTCATTCTGCTGCATGGCTGGCCGCTGATCGGCCTGCCGGTGGTCGACACCGTGCTGTGGGGCGGCGTGCTGGTGACGATCGTGGTGTCCTCGGTCGGCATCGTGTTCTCGCTGCCGATCGGCATATTGCTGGCGCTCGGGCGACGATCCGACATGCCGACGGTCAAGCTGTTCTCGGTGATATTCATCGAGTTCGTGCGCGGCGTTCCGTTGGTGACGGTGCTGTTCATGGCCAGCGTGATGCTGCCGTTGTTTGTGCCGGAGGCCTATTCGCCGGACAAACTGCTGCGCGCATTGATCGGTATCGCGATGTTTGCCTCCGCCTACATGGCGGAAGTCGTGCGCGCCGGCCTTCAGGCAATTCCAAAGGGCCAGTTTGAAGGCGCGATGGCGGTGGGCCTGAGCTATTGGCAGATGATGCGACTGATCGTGCTGCCGCAGGCGCTCAAGATCACGATCCCGAATATCGTCAACACCTATATCGGATTGTTCAAGGACACGACTTTGGTGTTCATCGTCGGCATTTTCGATCTGCTGCATACGATCGAAGTCTCGCGCATCGATCCGAAATGGGCGACGCCGGTCACCTCGACGACAGGCTACGCGGTGGCGGCGATCTTCTATCTGATCTTCTGTTACTCGATGTCGCGCTATGCCCGCGCGACCGAATCCCGGCTCGCATTGGGCGACAGACACTAATCGCGCGAGAAAAGCACAAGACAAGACGTTAAAGACAAGACGTAAGACGCCAGGGTACAAAGGGTTTCACCATGAACGCCGCCGTCAATATCAAGCCGAGCCGGCTCAATAGCAGCGTGGCGGTGGAAATCGCCGGGATGAACAAGTGGTACGGCGACTTTCACGTGCTGCGCGACATCAACCTGACCGTCAAAGGCGGCGAGCGTATTGTGATTTGCGGGCCCTCCGGCTCCGGCAAATCGACCATGATCCGCTGCATCAACCGGCTTGAGGAGCACCAGAAGGGCCGTATCGTCGTCGATGGCGTCGAACTGACCAACGACCTCAAGAAGATCGACGAAGTGAGGCGCGAGGTCGGCATGGTGTTCCAGCATTTCAACCTGTTTCCGCACCTGACCGTGCTGGAGAATTGCACATTGGCGCTGATCTGGGTGCGCAAGACGCCGAAGAAAGAAGCCGAAGAAATCGCGATGCACTATCTCACGCGCGTCAAGATTCCCGATCAGGCGCTGAAATATCCGGGCCAGCTCTCAGGCGGGCAGCAGCAGCGCGTGGCGATTGCGCGCGCGTTGTGCATGAGCCCGAAGATCATGCTGTTCGACGAGCCGACCTCGGCGCTCGATCCGGAAATGGTCAAGGAAGTGCTCGACACCATGGTGGGACTCGCCGACGACGGCATGACCATGTTGTGCGTTACCCATGAAATGGGCTTCGCCCGGCAGGTCGCCGACCGCGTCATCTTCATGGATGCAGGGCAGATCGTCGAGATGAACGAGCCGGAAGAGTTCTTCAGCCACCCTCAGCACGAACGGACCAAGTTGTTCCTGAGTCAGATCTTGCATTGATCCGGGCGTTGCTCGGGCGACCGTCGGCGACGCGAGATTGCCTGCGCGAAAGGCGGTCTACCGCACCAGTTCGCCGCCGGCTTTTTTCCACGCGTCAATGCCGCCTTCGAGATGGACAGCCGACGTGAGACCTGCGTCCTGCGCTGCCTGCACTGCCATCGCCGAGCGTTCGCCGAAAGCGCAATAAAAGACGATGCGCTTGCCCGCTCGGTTCGTCAGTTCGGCGACGAGGCCGCCGGGTCCGATGTTGGTTTGCAGGTCGCCATAAGGCGCATGCAACGCCCCGGGAATAGTGCCGTGCTTGGCGCGTTCGGCGCTCTCGCGCAAATCGATGAAGGCAATGTCGGGTCGGCCGGCAAGCTCCATCGCCTGCGCGGCGCTCAAGGCCCAGCCGCGCCGCGCGATGCCACTCTGCGCCAGCCCGACCTTCATGTTGGACGGCACGGCCACGTCCATCATCTTCGGATTTGGCAGATGGAGGCTCGCCATCAGCGCCACGTAATCGTCGGCCGATTTGACCTGAAGGCGCGGATTGTAGCGCTTCTCTTCGCCGATGGTCGAGACCGTGTCGCCTTTATAATCGTGCGCCGGAAAGACCATCGTTTGGTCCGGCAGCCGCAGCAACTTGCCGAACAGCGACTCGTATTGCATGCGGGCATCGCCGTTCTGGAAGTCGGTGCGCCCGGTGCCGCGGATCAGCAGGGTGTCGCCGGTGAAGACCCGGTCGTCCATCAGGAACGAATAGGAGTCGTCGGTATGACCGGGCGTAAAAAGCACGTCGAGGCTGACGCCTTCGATGGCGAGCTTGTTGCCTTCGGCGAGCCGCATCGACACCACGTCGGCTTTCGTGTTCTCGCCCATGACGGTGATGCAGTGGGTGCGGTCGCGCAGGGCGCCGAGGCCGGTGATATGATCGGCATGCAAATGAGTATCGACCGCCTTGACCAGTTTGAGGTTGAGTTCGCCGATCAATTGCAGGTAGCGATCGACCTTCTCCAGCACAGGATCGATGATCAGCGCCTCACCGCCCGCGCGGCTGGCGAGCAGGTAGGAGTAGGTGCCGGATGCGCTGTCGAAAAGCTGGCGGAAGATCATCCGTTGCCTCGCGCCGGTCAGAAAAGCTAGAGCCCAGGCTTTTATTCCATCAAAGCCGGGGCTCTAGTTTATATGTTTGCCGCCGGCAGGCGCAATGCGCGGAAATGCGCTAGCGCTCGCTTCATCTAGCTAGAAATGCCTGCCGCGAACTCGGCGCGCTGCCTAATCCTTCTCGACCGGAAGATCCGGCCGCGCGCCCCATTCCGACCAGGAGCCGTCGTACACCGGCGGAAGCTTCTTGCCGAGAGCATCGAGGCCGAGGGCAAGGATCACCGCCGACACGCCGGAGCCGCAACTGGTGACGATCGGCTTGTCGGTGTTGACGCCGGCTTTCTTAAACGCGGCGGCAATCTTGTCGGGCGATACCAGTCTGCCGTTCTCGACCAGTTCGCTCGACGGCACATTGAACGCGCCCGGCATGTGGCCGCTACGCAAGCCGGGACGCGGCTCGGGATCGCGGCCGGCAAAACGTCCGGCGGGACGGGCATCGACGACCTGCACCTTCTTCTCGTTGAGCGCCATCTGCACATCTTCGGCGATGGCCACTGCGTAGGTATCCATCTCGGCGTTGAATGTCCTGGGCTTGGCGTTGGCCGCGCCGGACTCGGTCGGACGGTTTTCCGCTTTCCAGGCCGGGAGGCCGCCGTCGAGAATGTAGACATTCTTCGCGCCGAAAATGCGGAACGTCCACCATACCCGCGGCGCGGAGAACAGCCCGAGCCCGTCATAGATAACGATCGTGTCCGTATCGGCGATGCCCAGCGCACCGGCAGCGTCGCCGAACTGTTTAGGTCCGGGCAGCATGTGCGGCAGGTCGGTCGTATCGTCCGCCACGGCGTCGATGTCGAAAAACACCGCGCCCGGAATATGCGCGTCAAGATATTCGGCCTTGGCGTCGCGCTTTTGCGCCGGCAGATAGAACGAGCCGTCGACAATGGAAACGCCCGGCTTGCCGAGTTGGCCGGCGAGCCATTCGGTCGACTTGAGCCATTTGCTGGACGGATTTTCCGGCGAATTGTCGTTTGTCATGCGGTCCAATCGGGTTGTCTGCGTTAATGCCTGTTTGCATGTAATCGTTCCGCCAGCACTTGCCAGGAGTACTTTGGCAGGAGTGTCAGGCGAGGGCGATGCGCACGCGTCGGTTCTGCTTGCCTTTTTTCTCGATGCCAGTGACTTTCACCGCGCCGATTTCACTTAACGAGCGGACGTGCGTACCGCCGCAGGGCTGGAGATCGAGGCCGGCAATCTCAATCAGCCGCACCTGTCCGGTGCCCATCGGCGGCTTCACCGACATGGTCTTGATCAGGCCCGGATTGGCTTCCAGTTCGGCATCGTCGATCCATCGGCTGCTGACGGCGGCGTCGGTCGCGATCATCGCGGCGAGCTTTTCGGCGATTGCATCCTTGTCGAGCCCGGCATCCGGAATATCGAAGTCGAGTCGCCCGTCGGCATCGCCAACCGAACCGCCGGTGACGGCATAGGGCAGCGCCGCCGACAACAGATGCAGCGCCGTGTGCATGCGCATGCGGCCGTAGCGTTTGGCCCAGTCGATTTCTGCGCGCACGGCATCGCCGACATGCAGCGCCGGATGGCCGGCTGCCACGACATGGGCGATTTCGCTTTTCGCCTTGTCGATGAAGATGGCATTTTCAACCGGCACGCGCGTGCCATCCGCGAGGAGAAGTGCGCCAGTGTCGCCCGGCTGGCCGCCGGAATTGGCGTAGAACACTGTGCGGTCGAGAACGATGCCGCCTTGCTCGGTGACGGCGACGACGCGGGCGTCGCAATCCTTCAGATACGAATCTTCGCGAAACAGGCAATCGGTCCCACTATTCGAGATCATGCGCGCGCCTCAGACGAAAGGCGGTTTGATATCTGACCGGTGCGTCAACCACTCCGGCACCGGCAGATTTTTCGAGCGCAAGAACGTCGGATTGAAAAGTTTAGACTGGTAACGCGCACCGCCGTCGCACAGTACGGTGACGATGGTGTGGCCGGGTCCGAGCTCCTGCGCGAGACGGATTGCGCCGGCGACATTGATGCCGGACGAGCCGCCGACGCACAGGCCTTCACGGTCCAGCAAGTCGAACACGACCGGCACGGCTTCCTCATCGGGAATGAGATAGGCCTTGTCGACGATCATCTGCTCGACGATGGGCGTGACGCGGCCGAGGCCGATGCCTTCGGTGATCGATCCGCCTTCGGTCGATTTGGCCTCGCCGTGCGCAAACAGATTATACATCGCGGCGCCGCGCGGATCGGCGACGCCGGTCAAGACATTCTTGTTCTGCTCCTTGAGATAACGCGAGACACCGGCGAGCGTGCCGCCCGAGCCGACCGAACAGATGAAGCCGTCGATCTTGCCGCCGGTGTCTTCCCAGATTTCCGGCCCCGTCGAGACGTAATGCGCCTTGCTGTTGTCGAGGTTATTCCACTGGTCGGCGAAGATGACGCCGTTCTTCTCGGTCTTTTTCAATTCGTCGGCGAGCCGCCGGCCGACGTGCTGGTAATTGTTCGGGTTGCCGAACGGCAGCGCCGGCACTTCGACCAGTTCGGCGCCGCACAGCCGCAGCATGTCCTTCTTTTCCTGGCTCTGCGTCTCCGGAATGACGATGAGCGTGCGGTAGCCGCGCGCGTTGGCGACCAGCGCTAGGCCGATGCCGGTATTGCCGGCGGTCGCCTCCACCACCAGGCCGCCGGGGCGCAGTTCGCCGCGCGCTTCGGCCTCCAGGATCATCTGCCGGCCGGCGCGATCCTTGACCGAGCCGCCGGGATTCATGAATTCGGCTTTGCCGAGAATGGTGCATCCGGTGCGCTCGGACGCCTCCCGAAGATTGATCAGCGGCGTATGGCCGATAGCGTCGATAAGGCCTTTGCGAATGTGCATCACACTTCCGGATATTGAGGTCGGGGACGGCATAGACCCTAAATGACACGTCCCGGCATGCCAAGACGGGATGCCGCCGCTTAAACCGGGGGCAGGGCAGCCATGAAGACGGGCAAAATCAGGCGGGGCGTGGGTTGCACACCTCGCCTCTGGCGCCGCAATCCGCGAGCAAAGGCGCGCCGGCAACGCCTCCGAAACCATGTTTATGCATTAGACCACGCCATCCGGGAGCGTTTACAGCTTTTTTTCCGGGCCGGCGGTATTTGTAACAAAAGCTTGAATTCAAAGCCGGGCGCGACCTGGACGCAGGCGAAGGCATCCGATGAAGCTCGACGTCAATACGCTCTTCACGGTGACGATCTATGTCGAGGCGATTCTCGGGCTGTTGCTGCTGTTCGCCTGGGCGCAGAACATGGCGATACGTGCCGTCGCCTGGTGGGGCTTCGCGCACCTGATCCGGGCCACGTCGATCGTGTTGTTCGGCATGTACGGCTCCGCACCGGACCTGATATCGATTGATCTTGCCAACGCGCTGTTGTTCACCGCATTCGCCGTCACCTGGACAGGCGCGCGCGTGTTCGATGGGCGCCCGGTCGAACCGGTCTATCTGGTGACCGGCGCCGTGTTGTGGTTGCTGGTCTGCCGCCTGCCGGTGCTGACCGATGCGCTTGGCGCCCGCACCATGATCGCATGCGGCATCATCACAACCTACACGTGGCTGACAGCTTACGAATTCTGGCGCGGCCGCAGCGAAAACCTGGTGTCGCGCTGGCCGGCGATTTTCATGCTGTTCGCGCACGGCGCGCTGTTTCTTCTGCGCACGCCGCTGGCCGCGGTGTTGCCGTGGTCGCCGCTCGACAACACGATCTTCGGGAGCGTGTGGTTGACCGTCCTGAGCTTCGAGGCGTTGCTGTTCACGATCTCCGTAGCCTTTATCTTGTTGGCGATGGCCAAGGAGCGCACCGAATACCGCCACCGGACCGCCGCCATGATCGATGCCTTGACCGGCATCGCAAACCGGCGCGCGTTCCTGCAGGAAGCCGGCTTGTTGGCCAAGCAGCACGCCAGCAAGCCGCGGCCGACCGCGGTGCTGTTGATCGACCTCGATCACTTCAAGTCGATCAATGACCGTTTCGGCCATGCCCTTGGCGACCGGGTCCTGGAAATCTTTGCCGCGGCGATACGCGAGTCCGTGCGCGGATCCGACCTGATCGGCCGGATCGGCGGCGAGGAATTTTCGGCCGTACTTTATGACACCAGTTTTGACACGGCGGCGGTGGTGGCCGAGCGCATCCGCAATGTGTTCGCGCAGGTGGCTCAGGCCGTCGACGGCCGTCCGGTCTGCGCCACCGTCAGCATCGGCGTGGCGCATTGCGACGGCGCCGTGCTCGATATCCCGGAATTGTTGGCGCAGGCGGATCAGGCGCTGTATTTCGCCAAGGAAAGCGGGCGCAACCGGGTCGAGAGGGCCTCGCTTGAAATGCTGCTCACGCGCCGGGACGCCGCGGCCGCGCAGCCCTCGACCGAACCCTCCGGAACTGCCGCCAAAACGGCGGCCTGAGATTGTCCCGCCTCCGGTTTTCGCGACACGCAACAAGCGACAGGCCGCGACTTTTGCCGTATTCATGAATCAGGTTCATGCGGCACGGAACGGACGTGTCTGGGGGAGCGGGGCGTGCGCGTCGATTTTCTGGGCCTTGCGGCATTTTTCAGCATCGCCGAACGCGGCAGCTTCCAGCGCGCGGCGATCCATCTGAAGCTGTCGCAGACCGCCCATTTGATTCGTAGAGCCAGGTTCGGCAATTTCATCTCGCGCAAGATGCCCGGCGATCGAACCCGGCTGCTGCAAGTGACGATCCCCGCGATCATTGGGCGCGGTCGCGGCCGTTGAAACTGTTGGGAGAATGGGGCACAACCGGTTGAAACCGTCGGCGGAACGATGCCGCTCGGGCCGATTTCCGAAGTGATCCGCGAATTAGTCGGATACCAAACAAATGATCATAGGGAGGACGATATGCGTTTTCTGAAATGGGCCGGGCTTGCCGCTCTCGCTCTGGCGGTGAATGGCGCCGCGCAGGCCGAAACCGTCAAGATCGGCGTCGTCCTGCCGTTCTCGGGGGCCAATGCCGATCTCGGTCATCAGATCGACAAGGCGTTCGATCTTTACGTCAAGCTGCACGCGAAGGACATCGCGCCGAACAAGATCGAGATCATCAAGCGTGACGAGGGGCCGCCGACCGGTGCGCAGGCCAAGCAGGTTACCACCGAACTGATCACCAACGACAAGGTCGATCTTGTCACTGGTTTCGTATTCTCGCCGTCGGCAATTGCGCTCGCGCCAGTGGTCACGCAGTCGAAGACGCCGATGGTAATCGCCAATGCCGGCACGGCCTGGATCACCAATCTGTCGCCCTACATCGTGCGGTTGTCGTTCAGCATGTGGCATCCCGCCTATCCGATGGGCGCTTATGCCTATGACAAGATTGGCTGCAAGACCGCGGCTGTCGCCTATACCGACTTCCCGCCCGGCAAGGACTCGGTCGAAGCCTTCGAGACCGGCTTCAAAAAGGCGGGCGGCAAGGTTGCGCTGTCGATTCCGATGGGTTCACCGGTGCAGGTGCCGGACTTCACGCCGTTCCTCCAGCGCGTCAAGGACGCGCATCCCGACTGCCTCTATGCCTTCATTCCTTCCGGCGCCCACGCGACCGGCATCATGAAGGCCTATGGCGAACTCGGCTTGCGCAAGGCCGGCATCAAGCTCATCGGTCCGATGGACCTGATCCCGGACAACAAGCTCCAGGACATGGGTGACGCCGCCATCGGCACCATCGTGATGGGCCATTACGCGGTCGATCTCGAAAGCCCGGCCAACAAGGCGTTCAAGGCCGAGTGGCACAAGGCCTATGGCAATGACTCCTATCCGGACTTCATGTCGGCGGCCGGCTGGGACACCATGCACGCCATCTTCGACACCATCAAAAAGCTCGACGGCAAGATGGAGGACGGCGCCAAAGTGGTCGCCGCGCTCAAGGGCTGGTCGGCCGACGGTCCGCGCGGCCATGTCATGATCGATCCGGCGACCCGCGACATCGTTCAGGACGAGCATGCGATGGAAGTTTATCGCAAGCCCGACGGCAAGCTCGGCGAAAAGATCCTCGACACCACCAAGGCCGTCAAGGACGAGTGCAAGGTGCTCAAGATCGGTCGCTGCGGCTCGTGATCGCTTGATCAGCTTGGCCCTTTAGGCCAGATTTGACAACGAAATGCGCCGCCGCGCTTACCAGGCGCGGCGGCGTTTTCCTTGAACCGGGGTGGAACTGGTGCCGCATTTTGCCATCATTGCCGTCAGCATTCTGTTCGACGGCTTGGCCTATGCCATGTTCCTGTTCATCACCTCCGTCGGCCTGTCGGTGACGATGGGGTTGATGGGTTTCGTGAATCTGGCGCATGGCGCGTTCGCGATGGCCGGCGGTTTCTTCGTTGTGTCGCTGACGCGCTCTTACGGCATCGGCTTCATTCCGTCGCTGATCATCGCCTCTGTTTCGATTGCGCTGATTAGCGTGCGCTTCGAGCGCAGGCTTTATCGCCGCTTCTACAAGGCGACCGATCTCGAGCAGGTGCTGCTGACGATTGGCCTTGCCTTCATGGCGATCGCGATTTTCACTTACTTCTACGGTCCGATCCCCAAGTCGGTGCCGTTGCCGTCGTGGCTGGAAGGCGACGTCAATCTCGGCTTCCGCTCGTTTCCGAGCTATCGGGCCTTTTTGATTGTGCTTGGCGCCGCGTTGATCGCGATCCTGTGGTACGGTTTTGAAAGGACAAGGATCGGCGCGATGATCCGCGCCGCCGTCGATAACCGCCGCATGGCGGAATCGGTCGGCATCAATGTCGACCGCCTGTTCACGCTGACCTTCGCCGTTGGGTCCGGCCTTGCCGCGCTCGGCGGCGGCCTCGCCATTCAGTTGCTCGGCCTCACGCCATCTTTCGCGCTGCTTTATCTGGTGCTGTTCCTGGTTGTCGTAGCGGTCGGTGGTCTCGGCAGTCTTAAAGGCACGCTGCTCGCAGCGCTGGTCGTCGGCATTATCGACACTGGCGGCAAATATGCTTTTCCGGTGGCGGGCAATCTGTTCATCTATGCCATCGTTGCGATCGTGCTGCTGATCAAGCCGGCGGGATTTTTCGGCCGTGAGTGAGATGACGCCCCATCGTCAGGCCACCGCCGACTTGCGCGCGCAGGCGGCCGAATATCTCGTCAAGCGGCATCACGTGCGCTGGACCGAGGCGCTGCCTTGGCTGATTGCGATTGCCTGCTTCTTCGTATTTCCGAACCGGATGACTTTCGGCAGCCAAGTGCTGATCATGATCATGTTCGCGCTCTCGCTCGACCTGATCCTGGGCTATGCCGGCATCGTCACGCTCGGCCACGCGGCGTTTTTCGGCGTCGGCGCCTATACCGTGGCGCTCGCCTCTGTACGCCTCGGCTGGAGCGAGCCGATCAGCGGCATCATCGCGGGCGGCATTGTCGCCGGGATCGTCGGGGCGATTATCGGCTGGTTCGTTCTGCGCTACCGGGGCCTCACGCTGCTGATGCTGACCATCGCGTTCGCCGCGATGCTCCAGGAATCCGGCAATCTGCGTTCCGATATCACCGGCGGCTATGACGGCATGCCGGGCCTGACCTTCGCGCCGGTACTCGGCTATTTCGAATACGACCTCTACGGCCACACCAGTTACTGGTACGTGCTTGGCGTTCTGGCGGTCGTGTTCTATGGCGTGCGCCGCATCGTCTATTCGCCGTTCGGGCAGGCGCTGACCGGAATCCGCGAGAATGTGCGGCGCATGCATGCCATCGGTTCGCCGGTGCATCGCCGGCTGGTCACGGTCTACGCGATTTCCGCTGGTATCGCCGGCATCGCCGGTGCGCTGTTCACCCAGACCAATGCCTATGTGACGCTGACGGTGTTCGACTTCGATTATTCCGCCAAGGTGATGGTGATGCTGATCCTCGGCGGCACCGGCAGGCTCTATGGTCCGTTTCTCGGCGCGGCGGTCTACATGATACTGGAGGATACATTCTCCAAGCTATCGCCGACCTTCTGGCAACTCGGTATCGGCTTGCTGCTGGTGCTGACGGTTCTGTTCGCGCGCCGCGGTCTGCTCGGCCTTGCCGAAGACGCTCGCGCCTTGTTTGCCCGCAATGACAAGGCGGCGTCCGGCCCGCGCCGTCTGGTGTGGAAGCGTGAACAGTGGAACGCGCTCGGCTCCTCGGCGTTCGACGGCGCTATTCTTGGTTTTCTGGCCGGCTTTGCCGGCAACATGGCGCAGGTCACCTTCATGACGTCCTTCGTCACCGACATGCCGGCGCGCGCGTTCATCTTCACGGCGCTCGGCGCGGCGATCGCGGCGGGGATCAACGCAATCTATCTCCTGATCACCAGCCGCACCGCGGTCGAGGAGCAGATGTCGTGACCGCCGCGCTGCAAGTTCAGGGCCTCAACCGCAGCTTCGGTGCGCTGCATGTGACGCGCGACGTCAATCTCATGTTGGAGCGCGGCGCGCGCTGTGCCTTGATCGGCCCCAACGGCGCCGGCAAGACCACGCTGATCAACCTGATCACCGGCGTGCTGCGGCCGTCGTCCGGCACGGTGCGGCTCAACGGCGAGGACATCACCGCGACCTCACAGGCGGCACGCGCGCGGCACGGGCTGGCGCGCACCTTCCAGATCAACCAGTTGTTCCGCGGCCTGTCGGTGCTCGAAAACATCTGCATGGCGATCGGCGAGCGCGACGGCGAGAACAACAACATGTGGCGCTCGGCCGGGGCCAAACGATCGGTCATCGACGAGGCGCTCGACCATCTCGAATCGCTGCGGCTGGTCGACGATGCGCTCAAGCTGGTGCGCAATCTGCCTTATGGCCGCCAGCGCCTGGTGGAAATCGCCATCGCATTGGCGCAACGGCCGCGCGTGCTGCTGCTCGACGAACCGGCGGCGGGCGTGCCGTCGTCGGAGAGCCATCTCATCCTCGACGTGGTGGCGGGCCTCGATCCCGATATCGCCGTGCTGATCATCGAGCACGATATGGACGTGGTATTCCGCTTCGCCAGGGAGATCACCGTGCTGGTGCAGGGCGCGGTGTTCACCCAAGGCACGCCGGACGAGATCATGCACAACGAGGACGTGCGCGCGGTCTATCTCGGCCAGGAAGGCCATGAAGCGGCCCAGCGCAGAGGGCGGCATGGTTGATGGCGCCGTCTTGAAGCTGGAAAAAGTCTTCGCCGGTTACGGCGAGACCGTAGTGCTGGAAAATATCGACTTTGCCCTGGCTCCCGGCGAGACCGTGTCGATCATCGGCCGCAACGGCGTCGGCAAGACGACGCTGCTGTCGACCATCATGGGCCACACGACGCTGCACGGCGGCACGATCACGCTGCACGGCAAGGCTATATCGAACACCGCGACCTACCGGCGCGTGACCGCAGGGCTTGGCCTCGTGCCGCAGGAACGCGAGATTTTTCCGTCGCTGTCGGTGCGCGAAAATATGGACGTGGCGGCGCGGCCGGGTCCGTGGACGCTGGAGACGGTCTACGAGTTGTTTCCGCGCCTCGCCGAGCGCGCCGACAACCGGGGCAACCAATTGTCCGGCGGCGAGCAGCAGATGCTGGCGATCGGCCGCGCGCTTATCGGCAATCCAAGCGTGCTGCTGATGGACGAACCGTCGGAGGGTCTCGCGCCGGTGATCGTCGAGGAACTGGCGCGAGCGGTCAAGAAACTCACCGCGACGGGCGCGATGGCGCTGATCCTGGTCGAACAGAATTCGCGGCTGGCGCTGGATATCGCGCGGCGCGCGGTGGTGATGGATCGCGGCCGGATGGTGTTCGACGGACCGAGCGCGTCCTTGCGCGACGATCCGGCCAAACTCGAACAATTGATTGGCGTCATGAAGGCCTGACGGTTCCGACTGGTTTGGGCGCGCGCCCACCATTGCATTTCGTCGCCATGCATCGCATAGCCTGTCCGCACAATAGCGAAGGACGGCCCGAACGATGAAGCACTCGACTTCCCGGATTCTCACCACCCATGTCGGCAGTCTGATCCGGCCGCCGGAGCTTCAGGATTTCTTGCGGTCAGTGCAGGGCGGCAAGCCTTACGATGAGAAGGCCTATCAAAAGTGCCTGACGGATTCCGTCGCGGCTGTCGTCAAGCAACAAGCCGACACCGGCATCGACGTGCCGAGCGACGGCGAGTTCGGCAAGTCGATCTCCTGGGCGCAGTACGCGTTGACGCGGCTCTCCGGTTTCGAGCGCCGGCCAATCAAGGAAGATAAGGCCAATCCGTTCAAGCGCGGCGCCGACCGCACGCGCTTTGCCGATTTTTATGCCGAACTCGACAGCAAGGAAGCCGTTTCGACCGTCACCGAGGCGATCTGCTCTGGGCCGATCAGCTATTCCGGCCAGGCCGAACTCAATCGCGACATCGAGAATTTCAAGGCCGCGCTCGGAAAAATTCGGACCGAAGATGCGTTCCTGCCGGTGGCCGCGCCGGCGAGCGTGATCCCCGACCGCAAGAACGAATATTACAAGAGCGACGAGGAGTTGCAGATCGCCATCGCCGCCGCGATGCGCACCGAATACAAGACGATCGTCGATGCTGGATTGCTGGTGCAACTCGACGATGCGCGCAGCGCCGTCACCTATGACCGCATGGTGCCGCCCGCGAGCTTTGCCGATTATCTGCGCTGGCTGGAAACCCAGATCGACATTCTCAACCACGCCATCGAAGGCCTGCCGGCCGACCGCATCCGCTATCACGTCTGCTGGGGCTCGTGGCCGGGGCCGCATGTCTCCGACGTGCCGCTCAAGGACATCGTTGACGTGATCCTCAAGGCCAAGGTGGGAGCCTTTGTGATCGAGGGCGCCAATCCGCGTCACGAGCACGAATGGAAGGTCTGGAAGGATGCCAAGCTCGGCGAGGGGCGGGTACTCATCCCCGGCGTCATCAGTCACGCCACCAACGTGGTCGAACATCCTGAACTCGTGGCTGAACGCATCGTCCGTCTGGCGAAAATTGTCGGCCGCGAGAATGTCATCGCCGGTACCGATTGCGGCTTCGCGCAGGGACCGTTCTATCGCCGGGTTCATCCGTCCGTGATGTGGGCGAAGCTCGAGGCGCTGGTCGCGGGCGCGGCTTTGGCCAGCAAGGAACTCTGGTAAGGCACCCCCGGGCTGACTTGCGGGACCGTTTCAGGTAGGCTTCCGAAAGACCGGCGCGATCACGTCGCCGAATTTTCGGGAGCCGCCCATGAATGTCAGCGCGCCATCCGTTCAAGGTCTTGCCATTCCCTTCGATCACACCCGTCTCGACCGGCTGATGGATGAGGCCGGCATCGACGTCGTGGTTGCGACCTCGAAACATAACGTCGCTTATCTGCTCGGCGGTCACCGCGCCGACTTCTTCGACTATATGGACGCCACGGGCGTCAGCCGTTATCTGCCGGTTCTGGTCTATCCCAAAGGCGCGCCGGAAAAGGCCTGCTATATCGGCCACCGGCTCGAGAAGTTTCAGACGCAGAACCATCCGCTGTGGACACCGGAAACGGTCACCGCCTCGGCCGGCTCCGTCGATGCGATGCAGAAAGCGACCGCCTGCATGGCGAAGGCCGGTCTCAAGCCGAAGCGTATCGCCGCCGAATTCGGTTTCCTGCCCTATGACGCCGCCAATACGTTGCGCGCGGCCTATCTCGATGCCGATTGGGTCGATGCGCTGTTCGTGCTGGAGCGCCAGCGCGCCAAGAAATCGCCAAGCGAACTCACAAAGCTCAAGACCGCTTCGGAAGCCGTGCTGGAATCGATGAAGGCGGTGATCGCCGCGCACGGGCCGGGCGCGACCAAGCGCGACGTCACGGATGCCTTGCGGCGCGAGGAAACCAATCGCGGGCTGACGTTCGAATATTGCCTGATTACCGCGGGCGCCAGTCTCAACCGCGCGCCCTCCGATCAGCGCTGGGAGCAGGGCGACATCATGTCGATCGACTCCGGCGGCAATTATCAAGGCTATATCGGTGACATCTGCCGCATGGCAATCCAGGGCGAGCCTGATGCCGAACTGCAAGACTTGCTGGGCGAGGTTGAGAGCATCCAGCGCGCCGCGATGGCCCCGATCAAAGCCGGTGCCCTCGGCAGCGTCATCTATGCCGCAGGCGAGCCGTTACGCGCCAAGTCGCAGTATCACAATCATCTCGATTTTCTTGCCCACGGCATGGGGCTGGTCAGCCACGAAGCGCCGCGGCTGACCAACCATGGTCCGGTGCCGTATCCGGCCGATTACGCCGACAGGCCGCTGGAAGCCGGCATGGTGGTGTCGGTGGAAACCACGCTGCTGCACCAGACGCGCGGCTTCATCAAGCTTGAGGACACCGTCGTCGTGACGGACACGGGCCACGAGGTTTACGGCGAAGGCGGCCGCGGCTGGAACGAGGCGGGCACGACGGCGTAACTTTATTTTCCGTAGATACCCCAACCGCTCGTCCCTGCGAAAGCGGGAACCCAGTCTTTGATCATTGAAGCAGGACGAACTGGATTCCCGCTTTCGCGCGGACGAGCGGCGTATATCGATCCGCTCAGTCTAATTAGCGGTGAGGCGGTCGGCCTCTTTAGCCAGCTCCTTGAGCGCGTCGGCGACAGTCACCGGATAATCCGCGTCCTGCTTGAGCTGGCGCAGCGGTTCCGGCAGCCGCGCCAGATCGCGCGCGGCGCGCTCGCGGATTTGTCCGAGTGTCGGCGTCGCGCCGATACGTTTGCCGCCGCGCATCACCGGCACGATCAGCGCATCGCCGGACTGCTTGTCACCCTCGATCGATAGAATGTCGCCGCCCATGCGGGCGTCCTTATCGTACGAACGCCAGACCTGCTTGCGGCCCGGCCAGGTCGCCTTGCCCGCGGACAATTTGCGCTTTGGCACACCGCGATAATCCTGA
The DNA here is from genome assembly GCA_041691675.1 of Hyphomicrobiales bacterium. Classification (GTDB taxonomy): domain Bacteria; phylum Pseudomonadota; class Alphaproteobacteria; order Rhizobiales; family Xanthobacteraceae; genus Pseudolabrys. The sequence continues at coordinate 43,389 of JBEPUC010000010.1, forward strand.
AGCTTGTAAGCGCAATCGAGCGCCGGCACGTCGATTGAGGCGGCGAGGTTGACGCCGATGCCGAAGCCGTCGATAGGCGCGCCATCGCGCATCATGCCTTGCAGCACCGTTTCGTTGATGCCGCCGCTGACAACGATCATCGTGTCTGTCAGTCCGCCGTCATCGAGGATGGCGCGCACTTTGTGCGCCATCGCCGTGAGGTCGCCGCTGTCGATACGCACGCCGCGAACGGCGATGCCATCGGCCTTCAGGCGCGGCGCAAGCTCGACAACTTTACGCGCGCCGCGTTCGGTATCGTAGGTATCGATCAGCAGGATGACGTCCTTCGGCCGCGCGCGGGCGAAATCCTCGAACGCCTGCATCTCGTCGTCATGCACCTGAACATACGAATGCGCCATGGTGCCGACCATCGGGATGCCATAGCGCTGGCTTGCCAGCACGTTGGCGGCGCTGGCAAAGCCGGCGATGTAGCTGGCGCGCGCCGAATAATTTCCGGCCTCGGCGCCATGCGCGGTGCGAAGGCCGAAGTCGGAGAGAATTTTGCCCGGCGCGGCCAGCACCATGCGCGCCGCCTTCGAGGCGATCAGAGTCTGGTAATGCAGAATATTGATAAGGCGCGACTCGATGAGTTGAGCCTGCGGCAGCGGCGCCGTGATGCGGATCAACGGTTCGCCGGCAAAACACACCGAGCCTTCCGGGATCGCATGGACGTCGCCGGTAAAGCGAAAATCCCTGAGGTAATCGAGAAAATTGTCGCGAAATCGGCCGGTGCTTTTGAGCCAGTCGATCTCGGTCGCGGAATACCGCATCGTCTCGAGATAATCGAGCGCGTCCTGGAGCCCGGCGGCAAGCAGAAATCCGCGCTGCGGCGGCAGCCGCCGCACGAAGAACTCGAAAGTGGCTTCGCCGTCCTCGCCCTTGTCCAGATAGGCCTGGACCATATTGAGTTCGTAAAGATCGGTGAGCAGCGGGCTGGTCGTGGCGGTCATGACTCTAGCTTTACGGCGTGCCGGTCCAGATGCGCAAGGCGGTTTTGGTGTGGCTGCCATGAACGGTCACGTTGTCGCCGGGCTCCGCTATACGGCCGCCGGCGAAGGGATGGAATTCTGCGCTCCAGCTCGAGGATTCCGCCGGGGAGGGCGCATTCTCGTAATAGGTGCAGTCGTCGGTGCGAATGCGGATCCATTGCACCACGCCATTGGCGCGTGCTTTTGCGCGCAGCGTGTGGTTTGCGCGGCGGTCGGGAAAGGGTCCGCCGTCGGCAAAGGCAAAAGTGAACAGGTCGGCGGCGGCGCTGCTAAACGACAACAGCCGGTCCTCGATCTGCAATGGGTAATGCGGCGCTAGCAGTCCGTTGAAGGGGGAAAGGTCGAAACCATCGACGGTCGTCATCGGCATCGCGTCGGCGCCGCCGTACCACGCCAGCGCCACCCGGATCGACGCGCGATACGGGATGATGATGCCGTCCGGCTTTACCAGGCGCGGCACCACGTTCTCCATCACCGGCAGCATGGCTTCGGTAAGCAGCGAACCGCTGATGATCTCGGACACAAAGACATCGGCCGGACCGCTGAGATCGACGCCGAGCTTGAGGTCGTCGGAATGCTTGGCGACGACGCGCACCCGGTCGGCATAGCCGTTGCGCGCGACGATCGCCCGCGCGCGCTCGGCCACCAACGGATTCATTTCGCAGGTGACGACCTCGGCGGCTCCCGCCCGCGCGGCCATCATCGCCAAGAGCCCGGTGCCGGTGCCGACTTCGAGCACGCGCATGCCCGGCTCAATGGCGCGGCGCAGCGCCTCGTCATAGGCTTCGTTGCGGGCACGGTCGCGCACGATCGCGGCGTGCCACGCCGGCACGCTGTCGCTGAATATCTCGGCGGCGATAGTGGCGATTTCCGGCTCGTCCGGCGCAAGCGCCAGGGCGCGCGCACAAAGATCGCGCGCTTTTAGCGTCTGTTCGTTCGATGCCAGCGCATCCGCCAGTCGCGCCATCGCCAGCGGCTGACCGTCGACGGCGGCGATTTGCGCATCCCAATCCCGTGTCAGGCGGTCACCGCCTTGGTCAGGACGCAACCGCTGATCTTGAGGCCGCCGTCGGATTGCCGCTCCAGCGTATAAAGCGCCTCCCAGGCGACGCCGTCGGCATCGACGATGTGAACGAGCTGCTTGATCGTCCCGCCTTCCGTGGTCGATTCGCCGAACGTGAAGCGGCGGTGGCGATAGACCGGCGCGTAGCCTTTGCGCACCATCTGCATGAAGGTGTCGGGATTGCCGAACATGGTCTGAATGGCCGGCGCGGCAAACGAATAGGCAGCCGCGGCGTCATCGCGCGCGATGGCCTGTTCCTGCGAGCGGATGACGGTTTGTCCCGAGGCGTCGTCGGCGGCGAGGGCAGGCGCGGTAAATCCGAGGAATAAGGCGGCAATCACGATAAGGGCACGCATCGGGGTGCTCCGCTTTTTTAAATCTGGCTGGGGATTGTGGCCCATTCCGGCAGAGCCGCCAACCGGCCGGGCGCCACGCGCCAGGATGTCGCCTGCTTCGTGCGATACTTTTGATTTTCTATGTAGCGAGTTGATTATAATGGTAAAATGGCTCCCTGGGCAGGGATCGAACCTGCGACCATTCGATTAACAGTCGAATGCTCTACCGCTGAGCTACCAGGGAACAAGCGCCATGTCCGCGACACGACGCGCCGCCTATAACAAAGCAAAACGGCTTTGCAAAGCGTGAAGGACGATTAGTTGTGACCGTGTCGAAACGGCCCGCCTTCGCTAAAGCTACGGCGCGGCAGCCTTCGCACCGAAGGGCTTGCCGAGCCGAAGCTGCGGAGCAGCGAAGGCTGGAGGCCACGCCCGGAATGCAACTACCTAAAAAAAGCTTGTGAAGTCAATACATTATGTTTCTTGTCGTCGTTTTATGCCAACCCTTATGCCAACAAAACCGTATTCGGGACCCGTCACCCATCGTTTTCTTGGCCGACCTTCGAATCTTTCCCCGGCCGAACCCGGATGACGCCTCGTTTTTCAGGCGGGCGATCTCTTCCTCGTAGAAGGCATCGGCCGTCAAAACCGTCTGAGAGACTACATTAAGTCTCTCGCCCCCCTTGCCGATGGAACAATTTTCCTTACGATCGCGAATCACAACCTTGGGGGGAAACGTCTATGGCTCACGTCGTAATGCTGAAGCATCCGAAAACTGGGATCATGAAAAAGGGCTTCTTCGGTTTTAGCTGGACGACTCTTTTTTTTGGAGGCTTTCCGGCGATTTTCCGGGGCGATCTCGTGATTGGATTGGTTTTTATCGTGCTCCAACTCTTGACATGGGGCTTTGCGGGACTGGTCTGGGCCTTCATCTACAACAAGAGCTACACCACGAAGCTTATTGAACAGGGCTATGAGCTTGACGACCATCCGAGTGTAGAGAGCCGAGCCCGAGCGAAGCTTGGTGTGGTAGCGCCGGTGTCAACTCCGGCCACGGCGCTGGTTTAATCGCGTCTTAGAGCGGCTGGGGGCACTTCGTGATTGGCTACCTCATACTTGCCGTCTATCTCGTCCTCATCAACGGCATCGCCTTCGCGATGTTCGCCATAGACAAGACGGCGGCCATTAGAGGTGAGTGGCGAGTGTCCGAAGGGACATTGCTGTTTCTGGCGATGATAGGCGGCTCTGTTGGCGCTATAGTCGCCCAACGCCGTCTTCGGCACAAAACCCGCAAGGAGCCGTTCCGGTCAACACTCTATTGCTTGATTCTCCTGCAGCTTGGCGGTCTGGCCTATCTCTGCGTAAACGGTATGCCCCCCGCGCTCGCGCGAGTCATAAGCAGTTTCAAATAATTCAACCGGCCTTCGGCTTCCTCACCCTGCGGCCATAACCCGCCGACGCCTCATTTTTCAGGCGGGCGATCTCTTCCTCGTAAAAGGCATTGGCCGTCAGAACCATTCGAAGGGCGGCCATTGGCGGCAAAATATGGCTGCGAACTCACATTGGACGAATTGCTCGGGCGGCTTACACGGGACTGCCCATGGCGTAAGGACGGCCGGCGTCACCTAGAGGGGTGCGGCATCTTTATGCCAGACCTTCCACAACGAGTCCCGCCGGACCTGCCGCCGGGTATGGTCAAACTGAGAGCCGTGCGATCAGACTTTACATTAACTGCCATGTGGAAATGAGAGTGATGAGAGATTTCCGCTAGATTTCAAAGACGATCTGCCCGATTACTGTATAGGTTCAGGATGGTTATTAAGGCTTTTGTCTTTCGCCCCACAAAATCGGTTGTTTGGGATGACGTGCATGTGTCCCACCCGCGGTGCATGGCTTATGAAACTCATACTCACTTTGTAAATGTGTATGGACAAGCTGACGGTCTTTGGACCGTCTCCAACGGCCTCACGATTGCGGAAGTAAAGCAGGGAACTCTGCGCCACTGGATTGAGACGAATTTCGGTGGCGTTGATATTGAGGAGACTAAACATCCTGTCGGAGAAACGGTTACGGGCGTCTGGCGCCCGGGCCTGTTTTATGATGCTGAGATGTTAGGCGCATTAGGGGCTACGCAATCTGAATTGCGTAGCGCAGAACAGGTGCTCCTGCTTCTTGTGCAACGACTTGATGAGTTATTGCTATTTATTGAACCAACCAAAAGCACGCTCCAAACATTTGGTCATAAGTCTAGAGAGTTGTTAATTCTTGCTTGCACCGAGATAGAATCTCTGTGGCGTCATTATTTGGAATTGGCCGGATTGAACCCGCCCAAGCATGGCTTCAATACCAATGATTACGTAAGGCTCGTAAGGCCTTTGTTTCTCGAGGAGTTTGAAGTCACTCTCCCGCGACACAAAGATGTCCCGAGTATCCGTCCGTATTTGGGATGGAATGTGCATCCGAGTCCCACCACAACGCTCGGCTGGTATGCAGCGTACAACAAGGCGAAACATGATCGAAGAAACTATTTTTTTGAAGCCTCTCTCCTTCGCTGCATAGAAGCGGTTGCGGCTAACCTGATCATGTTCAGCGTCCGCTTCGGTCCATACCGTCTTTATCACGGGGCGGGACCGTTGGCAGCACTGTTCAACGCGAACTTTTCGATCTCCATTCGTGAGTGTTCGCCAGATGAGTTCTACGTTCCCGAATTGAAGGTCGAGAATTGGCAAAGGCGAACATGGGGCCGTGCGGAAATTGAGCAACGCAGGCCTATACCATTCAAGCTTTAACGTTGTGCCTCATTGTCTTGCGCTCGCAAGTAAATTAGCCCTACCGCAAATATGGTTCTAGAAACATGCAAACAAAGTTTCAGGTTTTCATTTCCTCTACATTTCGCGATCTCGTGGATGAGAGGCAAGACACGATGCGCTCTGTGCTAGATATGGGGCATATCCCATCGGGAATGGAAATCTTCCCTGCTGCCGATGTGGAGCAATTCGAATATATCAAAAAGATAATCGACGAATGCGACTACTACGTTCTGATCATCGGTGCCCGGTATGGAAGTGTTGACGCGACTGGCGTTAGTTTTACCGAGAAAGAATATGCCTACGCTGTGGAGACAAAGAAAGTTGTGTTGGTTTTCTTGCACGGTGACGTGGGTGCAATCCCAACCGCTAAAGCAGACAGCAATCCGGCCCTCGTCGAGCGCCTTAATGAATTTCGCGACCGTGTGGCAAGCGGGCGGCTGGTCCAGTTTTGGAATTCACGAGAAAATTTGAGAGCTAAAGTAATAATCGCGTTACACAAAGCGATGGCTGAATTTCCGCAAACCGGATGGATCAGAGGAAATGCTGCCGCGAGCGAGGACTTGCTTGCGCAAATGAATGGCTTACGAACTCGCCTGGATACGGCTCTGTCTGAAAACCAACGGCTTGTATCTATCAACAAGCCAAAAGTTGATGATCTTGCGGATTTGGAGAGCTCCTTCACCGTAAGATACAAATACCACGAATGGGATAGCTTCAAAGTCGAGACGTTGAATCTGGTTGGATCGAAAGATTTAACTTGGCGGGAAATCACGCGCGCCGTTTGTCCTAATCTAATTCAACAAAGACCTTCGGGAATTATTGGTCTTTCCTTGATCAAGTTTATGAAAGAAAATAAGAGCGTGAGACGAGAGCGCATGGAGGTGTTTGATTCTGATTCCGACACGATAAAATTGCAGCTTATGGCTCTCGGTTACATAGAAGCATATGCTGCCGACGCGAAAGGCGGTGGCGTAAGCGAGTTTATTTCACTATCAGATAGGGGACGCATGGCTATTCTTGAGATTTCCGCAGTTCGCAAGCCGGTCACGGAATAGTCGCGGCTATTGCCTCAAAAGGCCTCCCGGCCTCATCTGTCGTCTGATCTCCTGCGTCACTAGCATTGCCGCCTGATCTTTCATTTGGCGTCCGATTTTATTCGCAAGGTCCGTGTTCTGATCGCGCGTCCCGGCGCTAGCATTAACAGTGACGTTGATCGTCGGGGAGCTGACGAACGTTTGCACAGCGGACATGGCCGGCGTTTGCATCGTCGGCGCGGCAATCGTCACCGGGATTGTACGACCATCGGGCAGGGGAACGTAAGCCTCTGGGTCCTTGCCCTCGCCATACATTGCGAGTTGCGGTGAATCAGCGATGCCGCCCTTGGCATAGCGTCGCAATGGTAATGGACCGTGCTCGGTCATGATGCCGCCAGTGGCAAAGCCGAACAGCTTTCCGACCATCCCAAAGAGACCGCCGACACCGCCGCCGACGCCCTTAGTGCCGAACAGGCCAGCAAGCGGGCCGGACCCAATCAACGCGGCCTGCAAGGCTGCTTTTGCCAGTGCCTTCACTAAGCCCGAGATCGCGTCGGACGCCTTGCCGCCATCAATAATCACGTCGGCGAGGGCGTCGGTCATTTGGCTGCCGGCAAATTTGGCAGCGTCCTTGAGGCCTTGTTGGGCTTGCTTCACGGCCTCGATTTTCTGACGTAACGCCTCGTTAGCGTCGACGATTTCCGAGATTTTCTGCTTCTGTTTGCTGTCCGTAACTTCGCCGATCTTCGCCAGTTCGATTGCCTTCTGCCGTTCAGCATTTGACTTGCCGAGCGTTTCGTATTCAGCTTCCAAGACGCGCTGCGACTTTTCTAGCTGTTGAATGTAGTTCTCGACTTTGTCGGCGCTGCCGCCGCCCGCACCGGCACCGGTCTTGCTCTTGCCAGTTGCAGGATAGGTTTTGATCGAGACGGGCTTAATAACGGCCGGGGCAGGGGCGCGGCCTTCGGGGGACGTGGCGAACTCGCTGACCCGGCCATTCGAGGAGATCGGCGTCGGCGCGCTGGTGGTGGTGGCACCAAACACCGCTTGAAAGCGTTTGTTTGCTTTCTCAGCATCGGTGCCGAGGAACTTGTTAATTCGATCCCAAACCGGGGAATTACCGACCTTTTGCAACCAGCTTTGAAGCTCGCTTAGCCCTTTCGAGGCAGCGCTCAAATAGGAGGGCATATTTTCGATGACGCTAGAAACCTTATTCAGGTTCTCGGCCGCTGCGTCTGAGGCGCCGGTTGTCTTATCGAGTTCGCCGATAAGCATGATGAAGGCATTGCCGATGCGCGTCATGGCTTGGCTAACGGTGCCTTGGGCTTTGGCAGCCGATGCTTCGAGGCTCGGCATTCCGGCAATGAACGCGCGGAAAAAAGCTTCGCTCGATAGCTTGCCGTCGTTGACGAGGTTTTTGAGCGTGGCGACCGAGCCACCGGCTTCCTCTAGGCCTGCGGCGACCGCTTGAAGGATCGGCCGCGCGCCTTCGTTGACGCTATTGAATTCTTCGGCGCGAACGGTGCCGCTGCCGAGCGCTTGCGAGAGCTGCAACAGCGCGCCGGATGCCTGTTGCGCGCTTGTGCCGCCGACGCGCAACGCAAGGCTGATCCCGTTGGTGAACTTCAACAAGTCGGCAGATGACGCCTTTAATTCTTTCTGTGCCTGCGTCGCGCGACCGTAAAGCGTAACCAGCGCTTCGATGGGCGTGCCATTGCGCTGTGCGATCTGGAACAGTGAAGAAAAGGTTCGTTCAAGTGCTGCGCCTTCAACGCCGGCAACCTTGAGGGTGTTCTGTAGGTTGACATATTGCTGGGCGGCCTCGCTGATCGCCTTGACGCTGAGGGCGGCGCCAAGCGAACCGGCAAGGGCCAGGCCCGTGCCGCGAAACGAATTGCCGATGCCGGTGGCCGTGCGCGCAAGCTGTTGCTCGATCTTTTGGCTTGCCGTCGTTCCGCGGTTCTCGATCTTGCGCCAGTTATCGTTCGCAACGCGGCTTGCTTTCTGAAAATTTTTCTCAAATTGATTTACCCGCGCCTCAAGTTGGACGACTAATTGCTCGGCAGCTTCAGCCATAACCATGCACTCCTAGAAAACCAGTAACCCGTCAGGGCGGGCGTTGATGTCGGTATAGATTGATCGTTCGCTGCCGCCGGCTGCGGCACGACCAACAGCCATTGCAGCGGCTTGTGCGCCGTCGATACGGTCGCGGCTCTTGCCTTTGTGGAAGGTGGCGTTGCCGGCCTTGTCGGTTTCGACAGCGATGTTTGAAAAATTCCACCGCAGGATCGGGTGACCGCCGTGCTTGAATTTGCGGCCGATGATGGCGCGCTCAAGCGATTTGATCGCGGGCGCCATTGTGACCCAGCCTTGGCGCATTTCGACGGCGGGCAGGCCATCGTCGGCAAGGCCTGCCATCATGGTTCGGGCCATATGCGGATCAAATGCGATCTCGCGCACGTCGAAATCAGTACAGATATCGCGGATACGGGATTCGACGGCCCGCAAGTCCACGACATTGCCGGGGGTGGCGTCGATATGCCCGTCTGCCGCCCATTGCGGATACGGGACGCCATCGCGATCGGCGCGGCCGCGAAGATTATCGCGCGGGCAGAAAAACCAAGGCTTCACATAGTAAGTTTCATCGTCGCGCCAGCACGCGACAACGGCGGTCAGATCGCAGGTGCTTGAAAGATCAACGCCAATCCAGCATGGAAGGTGCTTGATCTCTTGCAGGTCAAATGCGGCGGCGCCCTCATCATAAATCGCCATTTCGATGAACGGCGTGGCGCTGTGATCAAGCCAGATATTCAGGTGGAGCTGGCGGAAGGCGTCACGATCGCCGGGACGGTTCTCGGCTTCGCGCGCGAGTTGGCGGAGGCCTTCAAGATCGGGATAGCCGAATGCGAGGCCGGGATTGACCCGGTGCCACAGGTCTTCGTCGCGCCAATCAGCATCGGCCGGCGCCTCAAACAAGATCGGCAGGGTGGCGGGATCATCGATCTCGCCGCGAGCTACCTTGCGGGCGTAATCGACAATATCGTGCGCGATGTTCTCGTGACCACGGCCGGCGGTGGTCGCCACGATCAACAGCGAGCCGGCTGTTTTGGTGAGACCGGTCCGCAGCACATCCCAAAGGTCGCGCTTTTTCCAAGCGTGTAGTTCATCGGCAAGCACAAAGACCGGCGTGCGGCCATGTTGTGTGCCGGCGTCGGCGCTGATCGCCTCGTAAAACGTGCCGGCCTTCGGATAGGTGATCCGGTTGCGATAATCGCGAAGCTTGGTGGCGCTTCCAACGCGCTTGTCTTGCGCGATGATGCCGTTCGCTTCGCTGTAGGCGAGCCGAGCTTGCTTGCGGTCGGCTGCGGCGCTGATCACCTCGCCGCCGGGGACTTTCTCGGGGCCAATGGTGTGCAAGAGCGCTAGTGCAGCCGAAAGCGAGGTTTTGCGGGCGCCACGGGGTAGCAAAAGCACCACGTTGCGGACGATCCGGCGCCCATTGGGGAGGCACGGGCCGTATATGCGGCGAACTATGCGCTCTTGCCACGGATCGAGGGTAAACGCCTTGCCCTTCGCGCGGCTTTTCGGGTGTCGCAGCTTCCGCAGCCATTGCACGGCACGATCGCCGTATCCGAGCGGATCGTCGATCGGGCTATTGTCGCTAATCCACGCGGGAAACGTGCTGCTAGTCGGCGAGCGGGTTGTCATCGTCATCGCTCGCATTGTCGTCGCGCACGGCCGGCCGGGATCGTGAGACGGGTGTTAGCCCCAACTCGGCAGCGCAGAGGCGCGCGCTGGTCTGGGCCGCGTTCATGATACCGAAGGCCGGGTGGCGTTTCGGACCTTTGTCCGTTTGGATGATCAGCCCGTCACGGGTGAGGGCTTCTTGAGCCTCCCGCACCGCGCCCATGCTGATGCAAAAGGATTCGAGCGCGCCAAGGTCCGCGTCCGTCAGAATGCGACGATCGACGAGCAAGGGCACAACGCGGCGCCATTCGGCTTTGCCGTGCTTGCTGAGCCATGCCGGCGCCTTCGGGATATCATCGAGGCCGGCCGCGTCAGTGAACGTGCTATTAGGCTTCCTACCGCGCATTATGGTGCCCGCGCGATGCAGCGAAGCTCTAGCCCGCGCCGCCGGCCGATCTCTTTCGTCTCTTTCACGTCGAAGCTCGCGTCTTCATAGGTCACGCGATCATCAAGCCGGATGCCCGCGACGTAGCGGGTCCGGAACACGATCGCGTTCTCAGAGGTGCCGCCGCCTTCGTTTCGGATGAACTCGTCGGCGGACTGCTTAATGATCTGGGCGCGCAAGGTCGCGACCGTCGCCCATGTCGGCTGCGGGGTGCCAGCGTCGTCAATGACGGTGCTGGCGCGTTCGATGGTCATCACGCGGTCGAGGTTGCCGGCGCGCATTAGGCCACCCGCTGTAGGGTCTGGGTGATGACGACAATTCCGTGGGAGGTTTCCCCGTCTGGATCGCGCACGAAACGGGCGGACTCAAACGCGGTCGATAAGCATTGCCAACCTTCACGGGTCCAGGTCGCGTTTGCGAGACAGTCGCGGATCACGCCTGCGATGGCCTTGGCACCGGCTAGGCCCGGTTCCCGGTTCCATATGTGCAAGGTCGAATGCACGGCGGCAAAACGATCGACGCGAGGGGTGTTTCCGAGCGGGAGTTCTTGATCTTCGCCGAGCACGATGCACGGGAACCGATCGAGCGCGCCGGAGCTGTCAATCACGTTGTCGGCGGGCACAAGCGCCGTCACCGCCGCGTTGGCGATCATTAGGGCGCGCTGCGCTTTCTGGGTGGCAAGGCTCGCGCTCATTGCTGCCACCCGTCGCGCACGGCCTTGCCGATCGCGCGCTTGATCCGACGCTGTGAGCGCTTCTTTAATAGCCGATAAGCGGGCCAAAAGTAGGGCTGGGCTGCCATTTTTGTGGTCCCGTACTCGATCAGATGGGGGTAGCGAACCTTGTTATTGCCCACGGTGACCGCGACAGCGTTCTCGGGCACGACGCGGTTGCCGCCGGGCTGGGAATAGGGTGGCGTCGAATTGCCCGCCGTGGTGACGGCGATGGAGTCGATCAGGTCGCCAGTATTGCGACTCGGTTCGGCAAGCGTTTTCATCGCGCCGGCAAGCTCATTGCCGCTCTTTTCGAGGGCGGGCAGAACCGCTTCCCGGACGTTCTTGGGGATGGCCGCGAGACGGCGATTGAGGCTTTCCAACGACATTAGAACACCCGCCGCCGGTAAGGTTCGATCAGGTCGAATAGACCAAGCGGCAACGCGATTGCTTGCGCGCTATTCCCGACAAACACGGCTTCGCGGTTCTCATACCAATGGGCCGCCAACTGCTTCACAGCCTCGCAGAGGGGCGCCGGAACATCGGCCGGTTCATCGCCATAGCCAGCGATCAACGACACGCTCACTGCCGCTCCTAGGCGTGCCGTGCAGGGCCAGCGCGTGGTCGGATAGAGCGCATTGTCATTCAAAAGGTAGGAGTCGGCCGCAAGCGTCTCTTCGACCCCGGCAATGTCAAAATATTTGACGCTCACGACCGACTCCACAGGCGACACGGGCAGGTCAAGGCGGGAGGAGAAACCGCCGAACATGACTGTGCGCGCCTGAGTTAGAAAAGCTTGGCCGGTGAAGGATTCGAGGTGCTTTTCAGCCGCCGCGATCTTGGCGGCGAGCAAGGCTTCGTCTTGATCGGCCGGTAGGTTGAGGTGCTCGCGCAATTCGTCGGTTGAGATAACGGGCATCACGCGGCTTCCTTCGATTCAGAAACTCTATTTTCGACAGATCGTTCGTGTCTGGGGACCACCGGTCCCTGCGCTTCGGTCGAAAGTTGACGACTACCCCCCGCTGCCTGCCCTTTGAGGCGTCGGGTGGTGCCGTTATCGGCTTGTTCGATCCGCACGTTGGCGAACTCGATTACGCGCTGCATTTCGATGTTGGCTAGTGAGCACACATGCTCAAGATCGCGGCTCGGCTTGGTAAGCCATACTCGCGCTTCCACGCGCATGACACGCTTGCCGTTCGGAGCGTTGACCGCGAGCTTTACAGTTGCGTCTTCCAAGGCCTGCATGATGACGCAAAGCCACATGCGCTCTTCGCCGGCTCGTTCTGCCTGCGCCTCGTCTGCACCACGTCGATCTTTGATCGGAGTTGCCATTAGCTGCCTCGCTTCTCTTGCGATTGCAGCGGGCCGTCGTGGCAACGCTTGCAGGCCGAACGCCAGTTCGTACGATCCCAGAACAAGGCTTGATCGCCTCGATGCGGTTTAGCGTGGTGAACCAGCGTTGCCGGTTGACCGCAGCGAAAGCAGTGAGGGTTGAGGATTAGGAACGCCTTGCTTTCACGCTGCCATTCATTTGTATATCCGCGAGCGCGTGCGCTTGGGCGGCGTTGATCGGTTTCTTGACGGCGGAGTGCCTGACAGGCGCAACGCTGACCGTTCGGAACCATCCGTCCGCAGCCGCAGATATATGGGGCGCGCATTGGCATGGTCATGCTGCCTTGTTCGCGCCGGAAAGGCTGAGGGCATGAAGCTGCGCGATTCCGCTCTTGATCTGATCCGGGGTATGTTCAAGCGGACGGCTGGTCTCTTTGCCTTTCTCGCTTGCGTTGCTGGTGCCAGTGCCGAAGAGGGCATGTAGCAATTCGACCCGCGCACGATATGCGGCGTTGATTTCAGCGGGAGTTGCATTCCAAGCCGTATCGGGCGTCCAGCCAAGCACGCCACAAGCGTTACCAAACAACGTCTCGAAATATTCGGCGAACGTGATGCACTCGCTGTCATTGCTTTCGTTGGTGCGTTTGACTGGCGCTTCGTCCAATCCAGCCATTTTCATGGCGAGCTGGGTAAGCGGGTTGATGATGCGGTTAATCTCGGCGCCGACAGGCCGGTGTTTGATGGTCTCCAAGAACGTCGGAACGTCGGTAATCTCGGCGGACGTTTGAGAGATCACTTCGGCGATGGTGGTCAGGTTGCCTTCGCCGATCGAAACAATGAGATCCGAGAACCCGCCATAGCGCTTTTCAAGACGCATAGCGGCACGCAAAGTTGGTCGCAGGTGAACAACTTCACCCGCAAGCTCGATCTCAACCTCGTCGAATGCCAGAGACATTTCAGAACTCGTTAGGAGTGAGTAGCGGCGGGGTTGCCGCCGCTACTGTGTTTGGAATTAGACCGCGCAAGTCAGCTTTACGAAACGATCAGGATGCGTGACGTCCGCGCCCGTGCGCTTGCGAGCATGGAACCGGCACAAGCCGCTTGCGGCCTGAGTGAAAGGATCGCGCAAGAGGCTAAAGCCGACGCGATCGATAATGCGGAAGCCTTGCATGTCGCCGAATACGATCGGAGTTGCATCGGCCGCGATATCCGACATGTCGGCGGCCTCGACGATCGGACGGCCAAGCAGCGTTGCCGGTGCGCCCTGCGAGATCGGATCAACGATCAGATAGCGACCGTTCCCGTCTTTCCACTTGCGAACCTCGCCAAGCGTTTTGCGGTTCATGAGCCAAACCGCATTGTTCGCGTGAACGGCCGGCAGGCTGTGATACATGCCGATCAGCACGTCGGCCGGGTTGGTGGTCGGGAAACCAGCAGCGGCGCCGGTCGTGATTTCCGCAAGACCGGTGGCATTCAAGATGCCGAACGGCTTGCCGTCGCCGTCGCCGGCAACATACGCGGTGCCTTCGGCCTTGCCGAACGCCTCGCCAAGATCGGCCGCAAGCTCGCCTTCGATGTTGAACATCGAATCTTCGAGAAGCTGGTTTGACACGTCCACATAGGTTGCGAGTTCATGCGGCGTGATGCCGATCTGCTCGTAGGACGGGTTCGAGGCCGGGCGGGCCGACGTTTCGCCGGTCCAGCTCGCCACGGTCGAGGTGAGGCGGCGGGGATACTTGACGGAGGAACCGCCGATGGTGACGACGCGCGCATAGGCGCGGATCGGGGAGAATTGCACCAGTGCTTTGATCAGTTCAGGCGCGAACGTCGCCGGCGCGAGATAGCCAGCGGTGGCATCGGTGCCGACAGTGAGCGCGGTTTTCAGTTCCGGTGCCATGCCTTCGACGCCGCGACGGGCAAATTCAATGAACGCCTTGCGCTCGATATCCGCGTCTTTGGTAGCGGCGGCGCCTGGACGATTGAGACGGGCCTCAAGGCCGTCCATTCGAGCAATGAGCGCTTCGTTGGCGCCTTTGGTCTCGACGGCCTTCAAGCGACCGTCAATCGAGGCGCTAAGATCGTCCAGCGCCTTCTGAACGATGGCGGCCGGATCGTCGTTATTGGAATCCTTCAGGATGAACGCGCCTTCCAGCGCGTCCGGAGCAACGTGTTTCATTTTGAGTCCTTAAGTTTTGCGAAGCGCCACGGCGGCGCGGTTGATAGCCTCGGCAATCGCGATTGCGGCCGTGGCGTCCTTTGCGCCCGTGATGCGGGCGCGCGGATGGGCGGGGATGGAAACCAAGCTGATCTCCATCAATTCGAGATTGCTAATCGTGCGGCCGCCGCCACGACGCGGCGTGGCCTTGCGCGTGACGAAACCAATCGACAAGCCGGCGAGGGCGCCAGCTTTAACGAGGGCGTGAATCTCTTTGGCGCGCGCAACCTGATCGATCAGCAGCTTGCCTTTGACGACAAGTCCTTCGTCGGTTTCCGTGATGCTATCCCAGACACCGACGGGCTGTTCTGGATCATGCGAGAACAAGAGGGGCAATGGCGTCTTTGCGCTCGCAAAGGCCCCCTTGGTGATTTCATCGCCGACGCGATCAGGGCCGGCGTTGAACGGCCAGGCGATCCCGGTGATTGCGCCAACGTCATCGGCGGTGATCTGCGATTTGAACTCAAGCCGCTGCATTCATCGCCTCGATACGCTTCATGGTCTCAATGTGCAGCGAGCCGCATTCGAGCGCGAAGCGGTTTTGATCGGAAATAGCGGCTGCGATTATCTTACCCACGGTGCTCGCGCGGTCCTGCGTTGAGCCTGCCGGGATTGCGTCGAGGTCAAGCGTTTTCATCGGCGGTGTCTTTCTCGTCGTTCGATTGCGGGCCGAACCAAAGCCGCTCAAGGATATCGACGGCCAAGGTGTACGAGTGAATGAGCGGCTGCGCCGGCACGTAAGTTTGTACGAGCGCAGCCGCCTTATCCGGCCGTGCGCCTCCGCCTATAAGCGCCAGTCGGATAACCTCGCTCACGTCGCGGTAATCGAATTGTCGCGCAAAGAGTCGTTCGCATAGCTTGCAGATGCCGGCGCCGGTCGTGCGCTCAAGCTCGGGAATGAGGATCGGCGTAATGGCGAGCTGGTATTCGCCGTCACCAAAGAACGCGATATGCGGCTTCGTATCGGTCATGCCGCAGCCTTAGTCGGAGACGTTGCCGTGTTCGGGTTCTCGAATTTTTCGCCGCCTGCATACGGGGGTCGATTTTCCATCGCGCGCGCTTCGTTCGGCGAGAGGATGCGAGAGGCGATCGCTTTGCTATAGGCGTCCATTCGTGCGGCGAGGTCGCCGCGCACCAGAGCGTCGGTGACGAACTCGGCAAAGTAGGTTTCGCGCTCGGCCTTGCCGAACAGCTTAAGGTTCACTTCGCCTTCCCAGCGGACAAGCCAAGGCATGAGCGTAAATTGGAGGAACTGCCGGCCCATTTCGGATGAGTTACCCCAAGTGGCACGGCCGAAATCCATGAGGAACACAGGCGGCACGCGCCAGTGACGGGCGATTTCGCTAACGGCGAACTGCCGCAGTTCAAGGAATTGAGCATCGACTGAGCTGAGCGCGAGCTGTTGAAAGCTCCCGCCGGCTTCCAGGACCGCGGTATTGCCCGACGACTCGCCGGAATGTGCCGCCTGCCAGCTCGCCTTGATGCGTGTCGCGGTCTCGGGATCGAGCTTGCCGTCGAATTTCAGAACGCCAGAGGGGCGGGCGCCGCGACCGAAGAGACGGCCGGCGTGCCGTTCCAATGTGAGCGCAAGGGCGATTGACTCTCGCGCGTCGTGAACCAGCCCGCGACCGGAGCGGGAGGGGCTGGGAATATGCAGAATGTTCTCGCGGGCGATAACGCGCGCGCCATTGGTGTCGCTGATGCGGTAGATTGGTTCGCCGGAAGCGGCGTCGATCGTGACCGATACGGTCTCGGGGTAGAGCCGCAGCAATTCTACTGGCTTGCCGCTAACTCGATTGATGAACGCAAACCCACCATGATCGAGCAAAGCGTCGGCTGTGATCTGTTCGCGCAGGGTAGTGGGTGCGGTCCACGGATTCGCGGCGGCGCCGTTCAGCAGTTCATAGGCCGGATGATCAAGGGCGCGCTCTTTTGAGCCGTCCGTGCCGCGATGGTAGACCGGGAAGGGGAGTTGACCGACCGTCTCGGAGATCGCGGCAATGGCGGCGCGCACGGGGGCGCAGGTCATCGCGGTCTGTGGGGTGACGCTGATGCCGGATGAGGTCTGCGACGCTCCGAACAACCAGCCAGCCTCGGGCGAGGTCAGCCGAATGGCGGCCCCAGATTTGGCCTCGAATCCGAAAAGTTCCCGTAACCGTGAAAGCACCTAGCCCGCCTATCCAGAACGCGGGTCTCGGAGCGCATGAAAATGTCTCAGATTGAGCCGCCAACGTAATAATATTAGCACGTTTGACGGGGAGCGCAAGTGATTTCTTTAGCTAAGTATCTGAGAAGTCTCATGGAAGTGAATATTTCTGATGAGACTGAGAGCGGCCGGCTAGAGAAGGTGGCTCGGCGGGCGAGCCGCCGGGTTTTTTAGTGCGTGCCTATACCCTCCATCCATGCGGCTTGCCGCGCCAGCTTTCGCAGCAACTCGCGAGCGAGCCAATCCGGACCAAGGCTTCCTAGTTGGTTCGATATGCTGCGGCCGTCTTCTCCGGTGACGGTGAGGATGTCGTCATCACCAAACACCCACGTGCCGGCATAGTGACCGCCGTATGGGCTTGCTTTGTACATGATCTTGGTGGAACCGCTTCGGGCGGTCGCCGCGCAATATGACGGACTCATGATGCTAGTCTTTCATGTTGCGATACTTGGCAGCAATAGCCCCGGCACGTGCCACTCGATATTCGCGCTCGATTAGCTCGTCCTGGCTCTTGCCCATGAGCGTAGCCACCCGAAGTAGGGCATCATTCCATTCATCCAGACATTCACCGCAGCCATCGCGCTCGCTGATGACATTGAGCTTGTTAAAGACGTGAGTAAACTCATCGAGGCCGTCTCGTTCCCCTAACGGGAGGTGCTTAATCACGGTGATTGCGTGCGCAAGACCGCTTAGGGCCACAAATAAATCTCCGTATGTGATCTCGTCTTGATGTTCTGATTGCTGGGCCAATTCATCCTCCTATGTGTTTGTCCTAGGAGATATAGCGGGATCGGCGCGGGATGATTTGCGTTTTTTACGTGTAGAAGTGTCGTCCTCAGCTAATAAGTTGTAGAGTGCTCCGCATCAGCCCAAATGCACTCCGGCCAAATGTCGCCATGCTCGCCGAGAGCGAGTTTGATTTGATCGGCTGTGATGCGGCCAGCGAAGGCACACGGCTCAAGAGCCGCGATCTTTTCAGCGAGTGCGTTGAAGCGGTGATCATCAATGTAGATTTCCGACATTCCCATTTCCTTGCCGCGCGAAATGCGCGCGTACATAGATTCAGGGAATTGCCGGTGCGTCAACGTTCAACGTTCGCTGATCTTTTGAGCGGATAAGTCAGTGTTGATTGCTGGCCGCTTTTATCATCCGGCAGAATGAGAGCGCGTGTTTTGTGTCTTTATTTTCGTCAACAACTAGGGCGCCGAAGCGAGAGGCTTTATCGATGACTATCGCCAAAGGAACGTCAAATTGTTGGGCTGTTACCTCTGCCGATCGCTGTATCAATGGGTTCGTCGCAATAGCAACATATCCGGTGCCGCAAAGTTCTTTGATGGCTAGTGCAAGCGCAACCCCTTTGATTGAATCGATGCTTTCCTGAGAAAAGCCGTCATTTAGCATCGCCAGTTCCGTATCGGCTTCTCGTACTTTCATGACAAATTCAGTCGTCAGCATTATTGCTGACGCAACCTGCGGGCATAACGTCCCGATCGCCGCAGCCAAAAGCAAGACACTTGCGGTTCTCTTCAAAATCAAATCTTCCCCAAACCCCGTTTTACGCAGTCAACGTTGACTTATGGCTGCGACGAAACGATTTCACGTCCGCGACGGCTCGCTTGTGGATAAGCACGGCTGCGGCCTTCACTGGCCCGCTCGCTGCTACGGCCTTGCCCTCAAATGTCGCGGTCATGAAGCGGGGATTGCCCTGGCGTTTGCACAGCCGACGCCAGCCGCGACCAGCCTTCCGGGTATTTTTGAGGGAGTATCCAGCCCAGCCATGGTCCGGCGCATAGCGGCTGAAACGGAGTTGGCGGGGGGACTGACGCTTCTTGCCCCCGACAATGACCGGGGGAGGGGCGAGCCACTTTCCACCGGCAGCGCATAGAGCTTTCCGGACAAGTCTGCGATCACACTCAAAGAACGCGATCTCGCCATGGATATGCAGGGCGCCCTTGTCGTCTTCCTCGATTGCAAACCACCACAGCCAATGGACGCCGTTACGAGGCTGTAGAGCGTCTTTGAGGTGCCGGGCGATACGCTTCCGAAGGAAATCGAGACAGTGCTTGTGCTGGGCGCGCGCGAGCTTTTCTACGTCCTTACCGAGTCTGAGGGTGAAGGCCCTATAGGTGAGGTTGCTGTGAGCTTCCTCTCTCAGAGCGTCGTGGTAGTGGAGTCCTCTTATGTCGTCCCCTGTATAAGCCCAAGCACGAGGGTCTAGGAGGTTCTCGGGGTGACAGACAGGAAGGTTGAGGGGGAGGCGGGCGGCTCTACCTACTAAAGCACGGCGGCCTCTGAACGTGTCGAAGCGCCCTAAAAGCCGCAAATCCTGCTGATAGCTACCGTCCGCCGCAGCGTGTTGACGGCCCCCCGATCTCACTGTTTTGGCGCGGCGCGACGGGTGAAGGATGGCAGTGGACGTGCTATATTCCATATTGAAGCTCGAATTCAGAAGCGGGTCTTCTCCTCAACCCACCCGACGCGTAACGTCGGGTGGGTTTTATTTATTATATCACGCTAAGCGTCGAGATCGCGGAGTTTTTCTTTCGCGACGTGATGCGCATCCCGCGCCGATCTTGCTATATCGATAGATTGGCTTGCGTTAGAGATCGAAACCGCGTGCGTGTATCGACCGCGCGGGCTGTTTGATCGGCGCGCAAAATAGTTGGTCTTGCCGGCGCGCATCCCGCCGACAGGGCGCTATATCTCCTCCAAACGATTGTGAGGAGAAACAATGCCGGACCTGATTCAACCCGAAAGCCAGAAAACCGCCATCCACTTAAAGGCGCGCCGACTGGTCAAAGTCAAAGAGGCGCTTGTGTATGGGCAGTTCGGCAGAACCAAGTTCTATGAATTGGTAGCCGCCGGCAAAATCGAGGCCTTTAAAGACGGCGGAACGACGCTTGTCGATCTCGACAGCATCGACGAATATCAAGCATCGCTTCCCGCGCTTGATTTGAAGCGTGCCAACTAGGCGCGTTTCCCCATTTTAAGCACCTTCGCGCCGCTGCGGATCGTATCGATCCGATCCGCCCAAGCCTGCATAAGGTGGACCCGCTCGGGCCAAAGCTTCGATCGGTTATAGATTCCGCGCACGCTGTTATCGTCAACATGGGCAAGGCACAACTCGACGATATCGGGGTGCCACATCGGGTCCCCGTCTGGGCGGCGCTCGCCATTCAACATTGTCGAGGCCGTCGAACGAAATCCGTGAGCGCAATGCGTCGTGCGGGTATCGATGCCCATGGAGCGCAGCGCCTTGCCAAGCGTTGCATCGGAGAACGGCTTGCTGCCGCCTTTCACGCCGAACACATATTGGCCAGAACCGGTGATCGGTCGGACTGTATCGAAGATTTCAAGGGCCTGACGGGAGAGGGAGACTTCGTGAGCGACCCGCATTTTCATTTTCGATGCGGGGATGCGCCACGTCTTTTCCTCAATGTCGATTTCGCTCCATTCCATTTTGCGAACCTCGCCCGGCCGAACCATCGTGAGCGCCAGCATTTCGAGCGCTTCACAGGTGACCGTCGCGCCGTCATAGACCCGCATTTTCCGCAACAGCTTGCCGAACTCAGTGGGGTCCGTGATCGCCGGCCGCTTTTCCACCTTCACCTCAGCGAGCGCTTCGGACAGGTCGGCTGCCGGGTCGCGGCTACACGCGCCGGTCGCCACCCCGAACTTGAAAATGCGGGAGGCGATACGCTGGACGCGGTGCGCGGTTTCCAGAAGGCCGCGCTTTTCGATCTTCCGGAGGACGGTCAGGATTTCCGGCGCCTCAATTTCCGCCGCCGGCCGGCTCCCAAGGGGCGCGGCTTTGAGGTATCGTAGCAAGCTTCGGTTTCGCGTCTGCGTGGCGTCGTCTTTTCCTTCCCGCTCCATCTTCACGAGAAACCAATCGTCGCTTAGCTCGCTCAGGGTCTTGGTTGCGGCTGCGAGCTTGATGGCTTCGCGCTCTTGCTGGTCCCGGTGATCGGTCGGATTAATCCCACCAGCGAGGAGGGCGCGGGCTTCGTCCCGCTTCTGGCGCGCCGTTGCCACGGGCACGTCGGGGAACACTCCGAAGGCGAGTTGCTTCTGCTTACCGCCAAACCGGTAAGCCATGCGCCAATAGCGGCGACCGTTCGGGTGTATCTCAAGAAACATGCCGCCGCCGTCACCCAGCCGCTTGATGTGCGCGCCCGCCTTTTGGCGACACGCCTTATCCGTGAGCTTGTTGATCGTCATGATGTTCGCTTCCGTGTGAGCTGACAGGCAGTTTTTCTGCCAGCATTTATGCCAACAGTTATGCCAACACGGAGTCCGACTTTGTTCGCTCGGGCGCGGACAGGCCCGAACAGTCTCGGATCGTAAGTCTAAGTCCTTACAGGGTTTTCCGCGCAGTTCCGAACAGGTCCGGTTAGCTGCGAACAAGTATATGGAGGCCACGCCCGGAATCGAACCGGGGTGCAAGGATTTGCAGTCCTCTGCGTAACCACTCCGCCACGTGGCCATTCGAGAAAAGACGCCCGGATATCGTTCCGGACGCCGCTTCCGCGCAAGCCTATATAGGACCCATGCGCGGTTCACAATGCGCGGTTCACAATGTCTGCCTGTGGGCGGGCATGGTCCGGTCCAGCTTGCCTTTTGGGCCAAGCTGCCGCACAAAAGCCGCTGCTTCCGTGATTTCGTCGAGGTTTAAGCGATGACCGATACTGCCACCGCGCGCCGTCATATGGTGGATGGCCAGGTTCGCACCGCCGATGTCACCGATCTCCGCATCATTGCCGCCATGCTTGAGATTCCGCGCGAAAATTTCGTTCCGCGCGCCTCGGCTGGGCTGGCTTATCTCGATCTGCCTCTGCCGGTGAATGAGGCAGGCGCGCCGAAGCGCTGCCTGCTCACGCCGATGGTGCTGGCAAGGCTGATCCAGGCGATGGACGTCGCGCTGACCGATCGCGTTTTGGTGGTCGGATGCGCTACCGGTTATTCCGCGGCCGTGCTCGCGCGCATTGCCGGCCAGGTGATCGGG
This sequence comes from Hyphomicrobiales bacterium, assembly GCA_041691675.1. Taxonomy (GTDB): domain Bacteria; phylum Pseudomonadota; class Alphaproteobacteria; order Rhizobiales; family Xanthobacteraceae; genus Pseudolabrys. The sequence goes on from JBEPUC010000010.1 coordinate 65,261, forward strand.
CTCGAACAGGATACCGGGTTGGCGCAAGCGTCGAGGAACGCGCTGGCGTCGCAGCCCAATGTGACGATTGTAACGGGGCCGCTAACCGAGGGCTGGGCGAACGACGCACCTTACGACGCGATTCTCATCGACGGCGCGGTCGAGCAATTGCCGGACGCATTCTGCCGTCAACTCAAGGAGGACGGCACGCTGGCCTGCGTCCTGGGGCCGCCGCCGGCGTCGTCGGCGATGCTTTACCGGCGCAGCGGCGACGAACTGGGCGGGCGGCCGATCTTCGATGCGGGGGCCGTGGCACTGCCGGGCTTTGCCAAAGAGCCCGTTTTTGCGTTTGATACCGCTCGTTAATGCGGCATGTTAATGGGGCATGCCGGTTTCAAGCGTGGCGGAAATGACCCATCGGCTGCCTTTCTGTGGGCCGCGCGGCCCTTGGGGGTTTAAAGGGACGCGCTGCGCGCCTATGGTTCCTTGCGTGCGGTAAGGTATTGAGACTGAATGATTCGTGGCGTTGGGGGTTTCTTGATCAGTTCGGGATGGGATTGAGGCAATGCGGCGTGGTTCGGGGCCATGGATTGGCTGGGGTGGCGGGCTTTCGGTCGTGGCGATCGTTGGCTTGGCATTGCCCGTTATGTCAGTGCAGTCGCGGGCGGACACGCTTGAGCAGGCGCTAATCCAGGCCTATCAAAGCAATCCGACGCTCAACGCGCAGCGGGCCGGCGTGCGCGCCACGGACGAAAACGTACCGCAGGCGCTGTCCGGCTACCGGCCGCGGGTGTCGATTACGGCGACGGGCGGCCAGCAGTCGGTCAGTACGACGAGCAAGAACCCCAACTCCAATCCTGCGACCTACTCGACGCTGTCCGGCTACAATTCGCCATTCAGCGCCGGCGTGACGGTGTCGCAGACGCTGTTCAACGGTTTCCAGACCGCGAGCCGCACGCGCCAGGCCGAAGCGCAGGTGCTGGCGGCGCGCGAGACCTTGCGCCAGACCGAGCAGCAGGTCCTCCTCAGCGCTGCGACCGCCTACATGAACCTGTTGCGCGACACCGCGATCTTCGATTTGCAGAAGCGCAACGTCGAGGTGTTGCAGGAGCAACTGCGGCAAGTGCGCGACCGTTTCAACGTCGGCGAAGTCACCCGCACCGATGTGGCGCAATCCGAATCGCGGCTTGCCGCCGGGCGCTCACAGGTGCTGACCGCCGAATCGAATTTCAAGACATCGGTTGCGGTCTATCGTCAGATCATCGGCAGCAACCCGGGCAAGCTCGCGGCCGGCACGCCGGTCGACCGGTTTTCGCCGACCAACCTGCCGGGCGCGGTGAGTGTCGCAAGTTCGGCCAATCCGGCCGTCACCGCGGCGCAATTCGGGATCGACGCGGCGCAGCAGCAGGTGAAGGTGGCGGAATCCGCGCTCTATCCGACATTGTCGGTGAACGGCAACTTTACCCAGAACTTTCAGTCGACGTCTTCGCTGACCACCGAGAGTGGTTACAACGCGACCATTTTGGGCCAGCTCACCGTGCCGATCTATCAGGGCGGCGCCGAGTATTCGCTGATCCGGCAGGCCAAGGAAACGCTCGGTCAGCGCCGCATCGATTTCGATACCGCGCGCGAGCAGGTGCGCCAGAACGTCGTCCAGGCCTGGGGCCAGCTTGAGGCCGCGAAGGCGAATATCGAGGCGACGCAGGCGCAGGTGACGGCGGCCGAGATCGCCTTGAATGGCGTGCGCGAGGAGGCCCGCGTCGGCCAGCGCACCACGCTCGATGTACTCAACGCGCAACAGGAACTGGTCAATGCCCGCGTGGCGCTGGTCGGCGCGCAACGCGACCGCGTGGTGGCGTCCTATACGCTGCTTACCGGGGTGGGTCGCTTGGACCCCGCGGTGCTCGGACTGCGTGTGCCGATTTACCGCCCGGCCGTTCATTACGAGCAAGTCCGCGATAGCTGGGCCGGCGTTCGCACCCCGGACGGCCGCTAGTCGTCGGCCAAAGCTGTTCGTGTCCACAGGTCATTGCGCCCTCGGCGCTAATCGACCGCCACAGCAAAGCCGCTCTGTCGTATAAAGGAATCTCGACGGCGATTCGTCTGGCCGCCCGCGGTCGGGTGCGAGGTCGTGCCGTATCGGCAAGCCTTCAGGATTCAAGTGTTCGGGATTTGAGGCAATGAACCAACCGGCAAAGGTCCAAGAGCCTTCGATGGAGGAAATTCTGGCCTCCATCCGACGTATCATTGCCGACGAAGATACCGCCAAGAACGTCAAGCCGGCCGCGGTTTCTCCCGCGCCGGTGAAGCCGCCGGAACCCAAGCTGCCTGAGTCCAAACTTCCTGAATCCAAGCCGCTGGAGCCCGCCATGGTGGCCAGCCGTCCAGCGCCGGCCCCGCCGCCAACGCCGGTATCGGCACCGGCCAACAATCAAAACGATATCGACGCGATGCTTGCGGATGTCGCGCCAGCGCCAAAAGCGCCGCCGCAGCCAGCCGCCGCAGTGCCGCCTCCGCAACCCGAGCAACCGGCGGACGTCCTGGACCTGACCGAAGCGATGGCGACACCGGCCAGCGCCTTCCGCACCATCGACGCGGCGTCGGATGTCGTCTTTACCGACAGGCTGTCCGATGTGCCCTATGAACCCACGCCGCGTGATTATGGCGAGTCGCGCCGGCAGCCGCCGCCGAGCACCCCGTCGGACTACCAGGGTTTGATCTCGAACCAGACCATGTCGGCCGTCGATAGCGCGTTTAACTCCTTGGCGCATACCGTGCTCGGCAATAATGCGCGCACGCTCGAAGACCTGGTCAAGGAAATGCTGCGGCCGATGCTCAAGGGCTGGCTCGACGACAACCTGCCGAACATGGTCGAGCGAATCGTGCGCGCCGAGATCGAGCGCGTCTCGCGCGGACGCAATTAGAGGCCCTGTTCCGCTCGCCGTTTGAGCGAGGCCGACAGCCACCATCCGAGAGCCGCCAGAATCGCCGCCGCGCTCAGGAATACCGGCATCGCGGTGAAATGGTCGAAGATAAATCCGGACGACGCCACGCCCGCGGTCTGACCGAGATAAAGCGACGACGAGAAGATCGCCACCGCGGTGGCGCGCGCTTCCGGCGTCATCTGCGTCGCGTTCACCTGCAGCGTATTGTGGAGCATGTAGAAGCCGAGGCCGATGAGGGTGATCGCAAAAGGCGCGATCCAGTAATGCGGCTCGAACGCCAGCGTCGTGAAGGCCACCGCTAGCAAAGTGCCACCGGCACGGCTGAGGCCGATCTGGCCGAGGCGTCCAACTAAGGTGCGCACCGACAGGCTGTAGATCAGTCCGCCAACCGCGAAGGCGCCGACGAACAGCCCGACAAGGGTGAAACTGACGCCGAAGCGCAGATGCAGGTCGGCGCCGACAAAGGTGAAGGCGCCGAACATCGCGCCGAATTCGATGAAGGCCATCAGGATGACGATGCGCGCCCACGGGTTACGCAGCACGGTCGTATAATCCGAGACGAAGCCGCGACCCTTCTGCACCGGCGCATTGCGCGCCTGGGTGATCGGGTTGCGCCACAGCTCGTAGAATAGTCCGAGCGTTGCCGCCGCCAGCAAGGCTGCCAGGATGAAGAACACATTACGCCAGCCGAACTGGTCGCCGAGAATCCCGCCGGCGGACTGGCCGAACATCTGGCCGAGAATCTGCCCCGACAAGAACGTGCCGAGCACCTGCTGACGCCGTGCGTAAGGAATGACGTCGCCGATGAAAGCCAGCGCGAACGGGATGATCCAGCCGGTCGCCAGTCCGCAGGCGAGCCGCGCGGCCACCAGCATCGGCAAGTTCGGCGCGAGCCCGCAGGCGACGACCATCAGTGTCGAGAACGCCGAAGCGATGGCGACGCAGAGATATTTGCCGAAGCGATCGCCGATCGGGCCGATGATAAGCTGCACCGAGCCGTGCGCCAGCAGATAGAACGTGACGATGACGGAGGCGGCGCCGACCGTCGTCTGCAAATCGTTGGCGATCTGCGGCAGAAGCGAATCGGTCGAGCGCACCATCGCCTGGGCGGCGAAGGCGGCGATGGCGAGCAATGTGATGGCGCGGGTGGCGCTGCCGCGCGGGACGAGTTCGTTTTCGGGCAAAAGTTGACACCTAGTGGGGTGGCGGGCTTTCTAGCGCGCCAGTTACGATAAAACGACCCATAAATCCGCACAGGCAGACCGCCAGATTATGATCGACAAGACCTATCAACCATCAGCCGTCGAAGGCCGCATCGCCAAAGCCTGGGAAGACGCAGGCGCCTTCGCGGCCGGCCGGCCGGAGCGCGCTGCCGCCGAGCCTTACGCCATTGTGATCCCGCCGCCTAACGTTACCGGCTCGTTGCATATGGGCCATGCGCTCAACAATACGATGCAGGACGTGCTGTGCCGGTTCGAGCGCATGCGCGGCAAGGATGTGCTGTGGCAACCGGGCACCGATCATGCCGGCATCGCCACGCAGATGGTGGTCGAGCGCCAATTGGCCGAACGCAAGCTGCCGGGACGGCGCGAAATGGGCCGCGAGGCGTTCCTCAAGCGCGTGTGGGAATGGAAGGCCGAGAGCGGCGGCACGATCGTCAATCAGTTGAAGCGGCTCGGCGCATCGTGCGACTGGTCGCGCGAACGCTTCACGATGGACGAGGGTTTGTCCAAAGCCGTGATCAAGGTGTTTGTGCAGCTTTACAATGAGGGGCTGATCTACAAGGACAAGCGGCTGGTCAACTGGGACCCCAAGCTGTTGACCGCGATTTCCGATCTCGAAGTCGTGCAGGTCGCGGGCAAGGGCCAGATGTGGCACTTCCGCTATCCGCTCGATGGCGTGACGTTCAATCCGGAAGACCCGTCGACTTACATCGCGATTGCCACGACGCGCCCCGAGACCATGCTCGGCGATGGCGCAGTCGCGGTACATCCGGATGACGAGCGCTACAAGCATCTGGTCGGCAAGCTGGTGCAACTGCCTCTGGCCGAGCGCCTGATCCCGATCATCGCCGACGAATATCCCGATCCGGAGAAAGGCTCGGGCGCGGTCAAGATTACGGCGGCGCACGACTTCAACGATTTTGAAGTGTGGTCGCGCCATCGCGACAAGGACTACTTCACGAAGCAGATCAACGGCGGCCTGATCAATCTGTTCACGCCCGAAGCCAAAATGAACGACAGCGCGCCGCCGCAGTATCGCGGGTTGGATCGCTACGAGGCGCGCAAGCGCATCATCGCCGATCTCGAGGAACGCGGTCTGCTCGACCGCATCGAAACCATCACCAATGCCGTGCCGCATGGCGACCGCTCCAACGTGGTGATCGAGCCGTACCTCACCGAGCAGTGGTACGTGAACGCGCATGAACTGGCCAAGCCCGCGATCGCGGCCGTGCGCGAGGGCAAGACCAAATTCGTGCCGACAAATTGGGAGAACACCTATTTCAACTGGATGGAAAACATCCAACCGTGGTGCATCTCGCGGCAATTGTGGTGGGGGCATCAAATTCCGGCGTGGTACGGTCCGGAAGACAAGGTGTTCGTTGCCGGCGATGAAGCCGACGCGCAGACACAAGCCGACAAGCATTACGGCAAGGCGACAACGCTGCGGCGCGACGAGGACGTGCTCGACACCTGGTTCTCGTCCGCCTTATGGCCGTTCTCGACGCTCGGCTGGCCCGAGAACACCAAAGAGCTTTCGCGCTTCTATCCGACGTCGGTGCTGGTCACCGGCTTCGACATCATCTTCTTCTGGGTTGCCCGCATGATGATGATGGGCCTGCACTTCATGAAGGACGGCGAGGGCGCGCCGGAAATTCCTTTCCACGATGTCTACATCCACCGTCTGGTGCGCGATGCCTCCGGCGCCAAGATGTCGAAGTCGAAGGGCAACGTCGTCGATCCGCTCGGCGTCATCGACGAATTCGGCGCCGATGCGCTGCGCTTCACATTGATGCGCAACGTCGCGCCCGGCCACGACATTCGCCTCGGTCCGCAGGATGTCGAGAACAACCGCAACTTCGCCACCAAGCTGTGGAACGCGGCGCGCTTCGTCGAGTTCAACGGCGCGGCCCGCGCCGAAGGCTTCGATCCGAAGCAGGCGAAGGAAACTCTCAACCGCTGGATCGCACACGAAACCGCCAAGGCTTCCGCCGAGATCACCAAAGCGATCGAGGAATACAAATTCTCCGAGGCAGCAGGCGCGGCTTATCGCTTCGTCTGGAACGTCTATTGCGACTGGTATGTCGAACTGTCGAAGCCGGTACTCACCGGCCCCGACGGCGCGGCGAAGGACGAGACCCGCGCGATGGCCGCCTGGGCGCTCGATGAAATCCTCAAGATGCTGCATCCGTTCATGCCGTTCATTACCGAAGAGCTTTGGGCGGTGACGGCCGAGCAGGGCCCCAAGCGCGAAAGCCTGTTGGCGCTTGCCGAATGGCCAACGCTTGACGGCCTCACGGACGATAAGGCGGAAGCCGAGATCGGTTGGGTCATCGACCTCATCAACGCCATTCGCTCGATCCGTGCCGAGATGAACATCAACGTCAATATCCCGGTGGTCCTCGCTGGCGCCTCTGCTGAGACGCAAGAGCGTGCAACGCGGTGGGCCGAGTTCATCAAGCGGCTGGCGCGGGTGTCGGAGATTTCGTCCGCGGCGAGCGCGCCGCAGGGCTCGGTGCAACTCGTCGTGCGTGGCGAGGTGGCGGCGCTGCCATTGATCGGCGTCATTGATCTTGCCGCCGAGCGCGCGCGCCTTGCCAAGGAAATGAAGAAGGCCGAAGACGATATCGATCGCGTCGACAAAAAACTCGGCAACGAGAAATTCGTCGCCAACGCGCCGGAAGAGATCATCGAAGGCGAGAAGGAAAAGCGCGCCGAAGCGCAAGCCCGCAAGGACAAGATCGCCGAAGCCTTGGAGCGGCTGAAGGGGGCGTAATGGCCTCCTTTGATCGGCCTTGTCTTGCGATAACCTGCTGACTAAATCATGGCCATGAAAATCTTTCTCGCAGGCGCCGCCGGCGTCATCGGCCGGCGGTTGACGCCTTTGCTCATCGGCGCCGGTCACAGTGTCGTCGGCACTACGCGCTCGGCTGATAAAGCCGCGACATTGCGGAGCCTCGGCGCCGAGCCGGTCGCGGTCGATGTGTTCGACGCACAAGCCTTGCAGCGTGCCGTCGTGACCGCGCAACCGGATGCCGTGATCCATCAGTTGACCGATCTTGCTTTCGCGCCGGGCACGCCGCAGTTCGAGGAGGGGCTCGCCCGCAACGCCCGCATTCGGATCGAGGGCACGCGCAATCTCGTCGCTGCCGCGCGCGCTGCCGGCGTTCGCCGCATGGTGGCGCAAAGCATCGCTTGGCTCTACGCGCCCCGACCCGGCGCACGGGTCGAAAGCGATCCACTCAAACCGGCCGAAGGCGCTGCGGCGACCACGGTGGCGGCGGTTGAAACGCTGGAGAATGCCGTGCTGGCGATGCCGGAAGGCATCGTGCTGCGGTACGGATTTTTCTATGGCCCCGGCACCTGGTCCGGCGACAAGCCGAACCCGCCGGCGGTTCACGTCGATGCCGCCGCGCAAGGCACGCTGCTGGCGCTGGCGCACGCCACGCCCGGCGTTTTCAACATCGCAGAGGACAACGCGGACCTGTCGAGCGAGAAGGCGAAACGGGAATTGGGTTTCGACCCGGCGTTTCGGTTAGCGCGCTGAGCCCGAGTTACGAATGTGCAAGCCTACCGGAACGGCTTGCTCAAGAACTTCGATCCCTTCAGCCCGTAGCGCCACGGCGCATCCACCGCCTTGGTGATCCCGATCCGGGGTCCCACCACGATCTCCGGTACCGCCGAGCGCGCCCGCAGTTCGATCGGCGGGCGGTCGAGCGCCAGGCCGTTATGCTTGATGGTGACGCCCAGGGCTTCGCACAGCTTTCCTGGTCCCGAGCATAAAGCCCGCACGTCCGAAGATTCTAATCCTTTGTCCCGTCGCCGCCGCATCGCGGCAATTCCGGCCGTGGGCTCCAGCGCCCGGATCAGCACCGCGCTGGCCGAGCCGTCGGCCTCGCAAACGAAATTCACGCACCAATGGATGCCATAGGATCGGTAGACGTAGGCGAACCCCGGCGGGCCGAACATGATGCCGTTGCGTTCGGTCTGTCCCCGGTAGCTGTGCGCCGCCGGGTCGGTGTGGTGATAGGCCTCGACTTCGACGATCACGCCGCCGACGCCATCGACCAACAGCGTCGCGCCGATCAGATCGGGCGCGACCTCGTGAACCGAGCGGTCGAAAAAAGAACGGCGCAGGCGAGGAGGGCGCCGAGGGGGTAGAGAGGATCGAACGGAGATCGCCATTGCGGGGTCTGTTATTTTGCGGGTCTGTTATTTGAAAATATTTCATGCCGCGACATCGGTCCGGCGGTGGACGCCTAAAGGCCCACGTTTATGGGCCATTGGCCACGTTTGGACCACCTGATCTGTGACTTCGCCGCAACACGTTTGGATCAATTAAACGATTGCCGCGCATCATGGCTCGCCACGCCGCGATTTGGCCATACCCTGCGCCGACATCGAAGGCTTCCAAAGTAGACATCGTGGAGCGGCGCAAACCGTTGCGGGAGTTCTGGTTTTCTAAGTCCGATTGACGAGGGCCACGTCCGGCGCGAGCCGTTCTCGAGTCGTGGCTTAAGGCATGCGGCGCAAGCCGCGGGTTAAGGAATGCAGGAGCCTTCGCGTTTTAACAACAGCCGATCGGTCAAACCGGCGGCGCAATAACGAGGGCGGGGACCCAAGAGTAAAATGGACGCAAAAACTGATCTGAAATCCAGACTTCCCAGCCGGCACGTGACCGAAGGCCCTTCGCGCGCGCCGCATCGGTCCTATTATTACGCGATGGGCCTGACGAAAGAGCAGATCCATCAGCCCTTCGTCGGCGTCGCCTCCTGCTGGAACGAAGCGGCCCCCTGCAACATTTCGCTGATGCGTCAGGCCCAGGCCGTCAAGAAGGGCGTGGCCTCCGCCGGCGGCACCCCGCGCGAATTCTGCACCATCACCGTCACCGACGGCATCGCGATGGGCCACGCGGGCATGTATGCCTCGCTGCCGTCGCGCGAGGTCATTGCCGACTCGGTCGAACTGACCATACGCGGCCACGCCTATGACGCCATTGTCGGTCTGGCGGGCTGCGACAAGTCGTTGCCGGGCATGATGATGGCCATGGTGCGGCTCAACGTGCCGTCGATCTTCATTTACGGTGGATCGATCCTGCCGGGCTCGTTCCGCGGCAAGCCGATCACGGTTCAGGACATGTTCGAGGCGGTCGGCCGTAATTCGGTCGGCGATTTGTCGGACGAAGACCTCGATGAGATGGAGCAGGTGGCCTGCCCGTCGGCCGGCGCCTGCGGCGCCCAGTTTACCGCCAACACCATGGCGACGGTTTCCGAGGCGATTGGCCTGGCTTTGCCGTATTCGGCCGGCGCACCGGCACCTTATGAACTGCGCGACAAGTTCTGCACGCTGGCCGGCGAAATGGTCATGGAGTTGATCGCCAAGAACATCCGGCCGCGCGACATCGTCACCCGCAAGGCGCTTGAAAACGCGGCCGCCGTCGTTGCCGCCAGCGGCGGCTCGACCAATGCTGCACTGCATTTACCCGCCATCGCGCATGAATGCGGGATCGAATTTACGCTTTTTGATGTCGCCGAAATCTTCAAAAAGACACCATATATCGCAGATTTGAAACCAGGCGGCCGTTATGTTGCCAAGGATATGTTTGAGGTTGGCGGCATCCCGTTGCTTATGAAGACGCTACTCGACCATGGCTATCTGCACGGTGATTGCTTGACAGTAACAGGGCGGACGATTGCCGAGAATATGAAGTCGGTGAAGTGGAATCCCGATCAGGACGTCGTGCGTTCCGCCGGCGAGCCTCTGACCAAGACCGGCGGCGTCGTCGGTCTCAAGGGCAACCTCGCCCCGGCGGGAGCCATCGTCAAAGTCGCCGGCATGGCGAACCAGAAGTTCACCGGTCCGGCGCGTTGCTTTGACGGTGAGGAAGCCTGCTTCGAGGCGGTCCGCAAAAAGAATTACAAGGAAGGCGAAGTCCTCGTCATCCGTTACGAAGGGCCGCGCGGCGGCCCCGGCATGCGCGAAATGCTGTCGACCACGGCGGCGCTTTACGGCCAGGGCATGGGCGACAAAGTCGCGCTTATCACCGACGGCCGCTTCTCCGGCGCCACCCGCGGCTTTTGCATCGGCCATGTCGGCCCGGAAGCCGCGCTTGGCGGCCCGATCGGCCTCGTGAAGGACGGCGACATCATCGCGATCGACGCCATCAACGGCACCATCGACGTTCAGGTTTCCGACGACGAAATGGCCAAACGCAAGGCGCAGTGGAAGCCGCGCGAGAACCACGCGGCATCCGGTTATTTGTGGAAATACGCGGAGCAGGTTGGGCCGGCCGTCAACGGCGCGGTCACACATCCGGGCGGGGCGGCTGAGAAAGAATGTTATGCGGACAGTTGAGCCCTTGTTGCGGGTAGCGATTATCGGCGCGGCCTTTATGGCCGCGCAGATGCTCGGCCCCGCATTCGTCCCGGCACTCGCCTTTGACGGCTCCAAATCGGATGACGCGATGGCTTCCGCCCCCGCGCTCACCCCGATGCAGGCGTTCCGCTCAGGCGCGCACTGGCTCAAGGCCGGCGAGAAGACAAAGGCTATTCACTCGCTCGAATACGCTGCCGATAACGGCCACGCGCTGGCGCAGTGGAAACTGGGCCGCATGTACGCCGAAGGCGACGGCGTCGCCCAGGACGATCTCAAGGCTTTCGATTATTTCCGCAGCATCGCGGACAAGCATGCCGAGGACAATCCGGATACGCCGCAGGCGCGTTTCGTCGCCAACGCCTTCGTCGCGCTCGGCCACTATTATCTTGAGGGCATCCCGAACACGTCGATCAAGGCCGATCCGGCACGCGCGCGCGAAATGTTCAATTACGCCGCGTCGTATTTCCGCGATCCCGATGCGCAATATTATCTCGCCCGGCTTTACCTCAAGGGCAACGGAGCCCCGCACGATCCGCGCACTGCGGCGCGCTGGTTCGGTCTGTCGGCGCAAAAGGGTCAATGCCAGGCCCAGGCCATGCTCGGCGCGATGCTGTTTGCCGGCGACCACGTGCCCCGTCAGGCGGCGCGCGGATTGATGTGGCTGACGCTGGCCAAGGATTCCGCCCGTCTTCCGGATCAGGAGTGGGTCGCCAAGCTCTACGACAGCGCCTACGATCAATCGACCGAGGACGAACGCGCGATGGCGCTGGTCTATCTCAAGCGCTGGATGGCGACGCGGCGGGAGTAGTTTTCAGGAACGCCGCCGGTCAGGCGGCCGCGACCTTGCCGCCGCCGACCTTGTTATACACTTTGTTGTAGAGCGCGCTGTAAGTGCGCACCGAATTGGCCCAGCCATACGTCTTGGCCATCGCGCCGGATCGCATGACATTGAGCTTGCGCTTCTGGCCGAACGCGGCGAAGGCGCGGCATATCCCGCCCAGCAAAGATTCCGACGACGAGTCGCGGAACAGGAAGCCGGTCTTGCCGTCGCTGATGGTCTCGGCCAGTCCGCCGGTCCTGCGGCCGATCGGCAGCGAGCCAAACCGCTGCGCATACATCTGGCTCAAGCCGCAGGGCTCGAACCGCGACGGCATCAGATAGAAATCGCTGCCGGCAAAGATCATGCGGGCCTCGGCGTCATCGAACCGCAAGGCGAGCCCGAGGTCCTTGGGTTGCCGCCGCTGCGCCTCGCGCAACGCATGTTCGAACTTCGGCTCGCCGCGTCCCATCACCACGATCTGGCCGCCGGACTGGATGATGGTCTCGGCCGTCGCCAGCACCAGATCGACGCCTTTCTGATAGACGAGGCGGGCGACCAGCCCGAACAGCGGCCCGCGCGACAACGCTAGTCCGAATTCCTGGCGCAGATGGTTGCCGTTGACGCTGCGCGCATCCCAGTCGCAGTCACCGAACGGCTGTTTGAGGTCGGGGCAGGTGCGCGGGTCCCAGGTTTCGTCAATGCCGTTGAGGATGCCGGTCAGCTCGTTGGCGCGCGAACGTTTGGCCAGCAGGCCTTCCAGACCGCAGCCGAATTCCGGTGTGGTGATCTCGTGCGCATAAGTTTCGCTCACCGTGGTCAAATGCGAGGCATAGACCAGCCCGGCCTTGAGGAACGACACCTTGCCGTAGAATTCGACGCCGTCGATTTTGAACGCGGAATCCGGGGCGCCGATGCGGCCCAATGTCTGCTTGGGAAACAGGCCTTGATAGGCGAGGTTGTGGATCGTCAGGACGGTCGGGATGTGGCTGTTCTGCCAGGCGAGATAGGCCGGCACCAGGGCGGTCGGCCAGTCATTGGCGTGGACCACGTCGGCCGACCAGGTGGGATCGACCGCGCCAGTCGCGAGTTCCGCCGCGGCCAGCGCGAAGCGGGCAAAGCGGAGATCGTTGTCGGCCCAGTCGCGGCCATGGGCATCGGTATAGGGACCGCCGTCGCGCTCATACAGCGCCGGACATAAAACGAGATAGACCGGCAGGCCATCGACGGTCGCGGTGCGGCCGATATCGCAGGCCGGCATCGCCGCCCGGGCGGGGCATGTGCCGATGATCTGGACCTGCTGGCCGGCTTGCTCGATTTGCCTGAGGACACTCCGATACCCCGGCAGCACGATGCGGGCGTCGGCGAGATTGCGCAGCGCCCGCGGCAGCGCTGCCGAAACGGCTGCGAGGCCGCCGACCTGGATGAAGTCTTCTAGTTCCGGCGTCACAAAGAGAATTCGCGGTGACATGGGGGCCTTGTGGACATACCGGTAACGCTACCGGGCCAGCAACGTTGCCCGGCAATATTCGTTCCGCCCCTTTTACAAAAAAGGACAGCGAAGCGATGACGCCGTAAATTTTTGAATAAACAGGGAGCGTTGACTACCGCGTGTCGATGTCGAGATCGACGTAGACCGGCACGTGGTCGGACGGTTTGTCCCAGGCCCGGACATGCTTGTCGATGCCGGCGCCGGTCAGCCGGTCGGCGGCCTGCGGCGAGAGCAGGAGGTGGTCGATGCGGATGCCGTTGTTCTTCTGCCATCCGCCGGCCTGATAATCCCAAAAGCTGTAGAGCCCCGGGTCTTCGCTGACCGCCCGGATACCGTCGGTGAAGCCGAGATTGGTAAGCGCGCGGAATTTTTCGCGCGTCGGCGGCAGAAACAGCGCGTCGTTCACCCATATCTCGGGGCGCCTGGCGTCGGCCGGCATCGGGATGACGTTGTAGTCGCCGGCAAGCACCAGCGGTTCTTCGAGTTTGAGCCGCTCGCGTGAAAAGTTTATCAGCCGGTCCATCCATCGCAGCTTGTAGTCGTATTTGTCGCCCGGCGCCGGATTGCCGTTGGGCAAATACAGGCTCACCACCCGGACCACGCCGGCCTTGGTCGAGACCAGGGCTTCGAGGAACCGCGCCTGCACGTCATCGTCGTCGCCGATCAGGCCGGGGGCGACCTCGTCGAACGGCAGCTTCGAGAGCAGTGCCACGCCATTGAAGGTCTTCTGGCCGTGGACCGCGACATTATAGCCCAGTGCCTCCAGCGTCTCGCGCGGGAATGCCTCGTCCTGGCACTTGATCTCCTGCAAGCAGACGATGTCCGGATCGCGCTCTTTGAGCCAGGCGGTCAGATTTTCCAGGCGTTGGCGGATTGAATTGACGTTCCAGGTGGCGATGCGCATGGTTTTTGGCGGTTCCGGGATGAATGAAAAGGCGACGCGGGCAAGGCCGAATAAAGAACGCGTAAATGCCGGCAAAATAAATCGTATTCCGTCTTTACCAGACCGGCGCAGGGAAGTGCCATAAGCCCCGTTTATATGATACATCGGGTCGCCAAAGCGGCGTGAGGGCCTATTGAACGACAACAGCCGCGCGCGAATGACAGAGGGAGCGTCCGAGCGGGGTGGGGCCTGGCAACTCGGACCGACGACAGAAGACCGCACATGACGAAACGAAAGTGGCTATTTGGGGTGGGGGTGCTCGCCCTGATTGGCGTCGCAGTGTTTGCCCGAGGATTCTGGACCGCCGACAAGGGCGACGCGCGCGCGCAAGGCGCGGCCGCGGCCCGCAACCGGATCGTCCCGGTGGAAATCGGCAAGGCCGAGCGTAAACAGGTGCCGGTGCGGCTGGACGCGCTCGGCACCGTCACCCCGATCGCCAGTGTCGCGCTCAAAGCCCGGGTCGATACCAACATTACCGCGGTGCATTTCGCTGACGGCGCGCACGTCAGCAAAGGCGACAATCTGTTCACCCTCGATTGCCGCGCGACCGATGCCCAGATTACGGTTACCGAGGGCAATATTGCCCGCGACAAAGCGCAACTGGCCGGCGCGCAGCGCGATGTTTCCCGCTACACCGATCTTGTCGCCAAGGGCGCCACGCCGACCGTCAATCTCGACAACGCCAAGACCCAGAGCGCCATCTTCAACGCCGCCATCACCTCTGATCAGGGCACGCTCGATAATCTGAAAGTCCAGCGCTCGTTCTGCGACGTCACCGCGCCGATCACCGGCCGCATCAGCGCCGCCAACGTCAAGGTTGGCAATTTCGTGCGCCAGGCCGACACCCAGCCCATGGCGACCATCAACCAGATGGCGCCGGTCTATGTCAGCTTCGCCATTCCGCAGAAGAATTTGCCGGCGATCCGTGCCGCCATCGCCGCAGGGACCGCAACGGTGCAAGCTCTGATTCCGGGCCAGGCCAAGCGCGTCGAAGGCAAGGTGTCGATGATCGAGAATTCGGTCGATTCCGCGACCGGCACGGCGCTGATCCGCGCCACCATGCCGAACACCGAGGAGACCTTGTGGCCCGGCACGCTGGTGACCGCCGAGATGACCCTGCGCACCGAGGACGCCGTCGTGGTGGCCTCGAACGCAATCCAGGTCAGCCAGACCGGCAGCTTCGTCTTCGTCATCGAGAACGGCAAAGCCAAGGTCCAGCCGATCAAGGTTGAGCGCCAGGTGGGCCAGCTATCGGTTGTCACCGATGGTCTCAAAGGCGGTGAGACCGTCGTCACCGACGGGCAGTTGCTGTTGTCGAATGGAACGCAGGTCAATCCGCGCGCGACGTCTCCCGACAATTCGCCCGCCAAGGCGGCGGGCAGTTGAGCCGAGAAACTCGAGCGGGAAAGTTCAATACGTCGTTGAGTGCGTGAACTGACGTTGGATTTGGGTGAGGCGTCAACGGTACAGGCCGGTCGGATCGGGTTTTAGAAAACGATGAACATCTCGGAAGTCTGCATTCGTCGCCCCGTGTTCACGACGCTGTTGATTGCGTCGGTCATCGTGCTCGGCGTGTTCGGCTACCGGCTGCTCGCGGTCGCGGCGCTGCCCGCAGTCGATTTCCCGACCATCCGCATCACCGCGACGCTGCCGGGCGCAAGCCCGGAAACCATGGCCGCCTCGGTGGCCGCGCCGATTGAGCGCCAACTCTCTACCATCGCCGGCATTTCGTCGATGACCTCGTCGTCGTCCTCCGGCGGTACCGCGATCACGGTTCAGTTCGATCTTGGCCGCGATATCGACGGCGCCGCGCTCGACGTCCAGACCGCGCTGACCACGGCGCAACGCAAGCTGCCGGTCGAGATGACCACGCCGCCTTCGTTCCGCAAGGTCAATCCCGGCGATTTCCCGGTGCTGTACGTGTCGATGCGTTCCGACACCATGCCGCTGTCGACGCTCGACGATTACGCCGAAACCGTGCTGGCGCCGGTGTTGTCGCAATTGAACGGCGTTGCTCAGGTCGCGGTCTACGGCGCGCAAAAATTCGCTGTTCGCGTCCAGGTCGATCCGGCGGCGGCGGCGGCGCGCAATATCTCGCTCGACGACATCCGAAACGTCATCGCCAAGGCCAATTCGGCGGCGCCGGTCGGTACGCTCGACGGTCCGCAACAGACGGTGACGCTGCTCGCCACCAGCGCGATGCGGCATGCCGCGGACTACGGCGACGTGATCGTGAAATACGTCAACGGCGCTCCGATCAAGCTCAGCGAAGTCGCGCATGTCATCGACAGCGTGGAGAACGACAAGGTTGCGACCTGGTTTAACGACGCCCGCGCCATCGTTCTGGCGATCCAGCGCCAGCCCGACGCCAACACCGTCGAAGTTGTCGATCTGGTACGCAATGCGCTGGTGACGGCGCGCGCGCAAATCCCGCCGTCGATCGAAATGGCGCCGCTGTTCGACCGCTCGACGTCGATTCGCGACGCTGTGTCCGACGTGCAGGAGACGCTGGCCATCGCCATCACGCTGGTCATCATGGTGATCTTCCTGTTCCTGCGCAAAGTATCGGCCACCATCATTCCGGCGCTGGCGGTGCCGGTGTCTCTGATCGGCACCTGCGCCGCCATGTATCTGTTCGGTTTCTCGATCAACAACATGACTCTGCTGGCGCTGACGCTGTCGGTCGGCTTCGTCGTCGATGATGCCATCGTCATGCTGGAAAATATTGTTCGCCATGTCGAAGGCGGCATGCGGCCGTTCGAGGCGGCGCTAAAGGGATCGCGCGAGATCGGTTTCACGATCGTGTCGATCACCTTCTCGCTGATCGCCGTGTTCATTCCGGTGCTGTTGATGGGCGGGATGGTCGGCCGCATCTTCCGCGAATTCGCGGTGACGGTCTCGGTGGCGATCATCGTTTCGGGATTCGTGTCGCTGACGCTGACGCCGATGCTGTGCGCGCGCGTGCTCAAGGCCCATCGTCCGGGCGAAGAAGAGAAGATGAATTTCGTGCTGCGCGGCTTCGAATACGCTTTCGATGCCATGCTGCGCGCCTACGAATGGTCGCTTGAGCGCGTGCTTAATTACAAGTCGATCATGCTTGGCGTGACGTTCCTCACGATCGGCGCCACCGTCTGGCTTTACATCATCGTCCCCAAGGGCTTTTTCCCGATCGAGGACACCGGCTACCTCAGTGGCATCACCGAGGCCAAGAGCGACATCTCCTACGCGTCCATGGTCGAGCATCAGCGCAAGGTCGCCGATATCATCCGCAAGGACCCGGCCGTCGATTACGTCAACTCCACCGTCGGTAGCGGCGGCCCCAATGCGCTCGGCAACAACGGTCGCCTGCTGGTGGCGCTTAAGCCTCGCGCCGAACGCGACAACGTGCAGACGATCATTGCCCGGCTGCGGCGCGATGCCGGCGCCGTGATCGGCATGCAGTTGTTCCTGCAGCCGATTCAGAACATCAATCTCGGCGGCCGCGCCGCCAAGAGCCAGTACCAGTACACGATGCAGTCGAACGATACCGACACGCTCTACAAGCTGGCGCCCGAAATGCGCGACAAGATCGCGAAAATTCCCGGCCTGCTCGATGTGACTACCGACCTCTACATCAAGAATCCGCAAGTGACCGTCGAGGTCGATCGCGAAAAGGCCGGCGTCTATGGCTTTACCATCGATCAGATACGCCAGGAGCTTTACAACGCCTTCGGCACGCGTCAGGTCGCGACCATCTACACCTCGGCCAATGATTATCAGGTGATCCTGGAAAGCCTGCCCGAGTATCAAACCAGCCCGAACGATCTCGACCGCATATTCCTCAAGACATCGAATGGCACGTCGGTGCCGCTATCGGCTGTCACGCACTTTGTGCACTCGGTTGGGCCGTTGCAGATCAATCACCAGGGCCAGCAGCCGGCGGTGACGATCTCGTTCAACCTTGCTCCCGGCACGTCGCTTGGCCATGCGGTCGATGCAGTCCAGAAGCTTGAACGCGACGAACGCCTGCCGGCGTCGATCAACACCGGCTTCCAGGGCACCGCGCAGGTGTTCCAGGATAGTTTGCGCGGGCAGGGCGTCCTGATCATGGCGGCGATCTTTGCCGCCTATGTCGTGCTCGGCATTCTGTATGAAAGCTTCATCCACCCGATCACCATCATCTCCGGCCTGCCGTCGGCGGGCATCGGCGCCATTTTGACACTCATGCTGTTCAAGATGGACCTGTCGGTGATCGCGATGATCGGCATCGTCATGCTGGTCGGCATCGTCAAGAAGAACGCGATCATGATGATCGACTTCGCGCTGTCGCGGCGGCGCGTCGGCCTCTCCGCCGAAGCGGCGATCCGCGAAGCGGCCTCATTGCGCTTCCGTCCGATCATGATGACGACCTTTGCCGCGATCTTCGGCACGCTGCCGATTGCGCTCGGCACCGGCGCCGGCGCCGAACTGCGCCAGCCGCTCGGCGTTGCGGTGGTCGGCGGCCTGTGCCTGTCGCAACTGCTGACGCTCTACATCACGCCGGTGATCTATCTCTACCTCGACCGCTTCGATCGCATGCTCAAGCGTCGGCTGGAGCCACAGGTCGAGGAAGTCGGCGACGTGCCGGTGGCGGAGGCGGCGGAGTAGTTCTTGCCGTCATCCCCGCGCAGGCGGGGATCTAGCCCTTTGCCACGTTCAGACTTAGGTAGCGGGATTTAATGCTGGATCGCCCGCCTTCGCGGGCGATGACACTCAGAGCGCGAAGCTGGTGCCGCAGCCGCAGGCCGCGACCGCCTTCGGGTTCTTGATCTTGAACGACGACCCGATCAGGTCGTCGACGAAGTCGATCTCCGAACCCGCCATATAGCCGACCGACATTGAATCGATCAGCACCACCGCGCCGTCGCGCGCGATCACCAGATCGTCGTCGGTCTTTTCGCGTTCCATGTCGAATTTGTACTGAAAGCCCGAGCAACCGCCGCCTTCAACGCTGACGCGCAGCATGGTGCCTTCGGGCTCCTTTTTCAGAATTTCCGCGACCTTCCGGGCGGCCCGCGCGCTGACGGTGACGCTTTCGATCGTGTTTGCGTCCATGGTCGCGTCCTTCACGACGTTGCTTTACGCTTCACCCGATAGTTAAGTGCGCCGGTCGCCAACGTCAATGCAGGCGCGTGGCGGGAGAAGCAGGTCCTATGGCGATCGAAACCGGCCGCAAGCGCGCCATATATGCCGTCGACCCGGCGCGAAGCCGCGGCCGGCTGCACCCGGAGCCCGCAAGCCCGACCCGTAACGATTTCCGCCGCGATTGCGACCGCATCATCCATTCGACAGCGTTCCGGCGGCTGGCGCACAAGACCCAGGTTTTCGTCTACCACGAGGGCGATCACTACCGTACGCGGCTGACCCATACGCTCGAAGTCGCCCAGATCGCCCGTTCGCTGGCGCGCGCGCTCGGCCTCGACGAAGACCTCGCCGAGGTGCTGGCGCTGGCGCACGATCTCGGCCATTCGCCGTTCGGCCATGCCGGCGAGCGCGCACTGGATGAAGCGCTCAAGGGCTTCGGTGGCTTCGACCACAACGCTCAGAGTCTGCGCATCGTCACCGAACTGGAGCGCCGCTACGCCGAGTTCGACGGCCTCAATCTCACCTGGGAAACCCTCGAAGGTCTGGTCAAGCATAACGGCCCGCTGACCGCGCGCGACGGCACTCCCACCGGCCGTCACGCCGCCGATGGTGTGCCCGAAGCCATTCTCGCTTATTGCGCCGTGCAGAACCTCGAATTGTGGTCGCAGCCTTCCGCCGAGGCGCAGTGCGCCGCGCTTGCCGACGACATCGCCTATGATGCCCACGATATCGATGACGGGTTGCGCGCCGATCTGTTCACGCTCGGCGACATTTCTAGCGTGCCGTTCATCGGCGGCATCGTTCGCGAAGTCCAGGCGCTCTATCCGTCGCTCGAGCCGGCGCGGCGCGGGCATGAGGTCGTGCGCCGCGTCATCACGCAGATGATCGAGGACGTGATCGGCGAGAGCGGTCGGCGGCTCGCCGCGCTGGCGCCATCGAACGCTGCGGGCATCCGCCACGCCAGCGACGCGGTGGTGGCATTCTCGCCGGCAATGGCCGAGGCCGACAAAGCCATCAAGGGCTTCCTTTATCCACGCATGTATCGCCACACCCGGGTCATGCGGGTGATGGATGACGCCGAGGCCGTCATCCGCGATCTGTTCGCGCACTTCACCGCGACTCCGTCCGATCTGCCCGACGAGTGGCGCGACGGCATCGACCGGCTTGACCCGGCGCAGCGCGCCCGCCGCGTCGCCGATTTCATCGCCGGCATGACCGACCGCTATGCCCAGATCGAGCATGCGCGGTACTTCAAGGAAACGCCTGAACTGCGATAGCGGCCCGCGCTAAAGCGTTTTCGAGCGAAGTGGATCCCGGTTCGCGTGAAGAAAACGCGTCAAAACAAAAAGCTAGAGCCCCGGCTTTGATTCCATCAAAGCCGGAAAGGCTCTAGCTGCGCTCGATGGCGCGTTCGAGCTTGCGGCTCAAGATCCACGACAGGCCGAGGAAGGCGATCAGCATCACCACGCCGAACCCGGAGGAGGCATCGTTCATCAGCGTTTCCGACACTTGGCCGAATGCATAGCCGGCGAACACGACCGCGCAACTCCACAGGCCGGCGGCGACGAAATTGAGCACCAGGAACGTCGACCACGGCAGCCGCGACACGCCGTAAGCCAGCGCCGCGAAGCCGCGGATGCCGTGCGGGAAACGGTGGACCATGATCATCCAGGCGTAGTGCCGGTCAGTCAGCCGCGCCACGGTTTCGACGGTGCGCGCCAGTTTCGGAAACGACGCGATCGCCCGCGTGCCGTAACGCCGGCCGATCCAGAACCGGAAGGCGTCGCCGGTGAAACTGCCGATCCAGCACACGGCAATCAGAAGCCCCAGGGCGAATGCGCCCTGATGCGCGGCATAGCCGGCGAACAACCCGAACAGCAGGCTATGCGAGGTCGCGTAGGCGAACATGAAGCTATAGGCGGCATTCCCGTTCTGACGGATCAATTCGAGGAATGAGGTCAGATCGGTCGGAAATAACACGGGGTAGCGGCTCCGCCAGTTTTGCGCGGCTCCGAAAGGAGCGACGATGGCGCAACGCTAGCATCGGCGGCCCCACCGCGGCCTGCGTCGGCTCGACGCAGCGCAGGCCTCGGGCGGAGAGCGTGACAGCCTCAGGCGGCTGCCTGATCGGCAGCGGCCTCCTGAATGACGTCATAGATCGCGCCGGTGTAGGAGATACCCTCCCAGTCCGGCCGCTCGACCAAAGCGCGGAAACCATCGTCGTGGGCAGCGCGGAAATCCGCAACCGAGCGCCATTGCACATAATTGACAAAGCGGAAGCGGGCGTCCGGCGCGGCGGCGCGGTGCAACCGGTTCGATATGAAACCCGGCTTGGTGCGCATGTAGCGATTGACCGTGCTCCACTTGGCGAAGAATTCATCCTCGCGACCGTTCGGGACTTCGAAGCAATTGATGAAGATGATGGGTTCGTTCATGGCGTGGTCCTCCTGCGGTTGCCGCGTTTCGAGTCTTGCTTCGGATGATCTTGAACCGGATCCTGCAAACGATTCTGAATGAGTTCGATCGCCCATAGCACCGCCTCTTCGGCACGCTCGGGGCTGAGGCCAGACTCGTCCTGCAAGCTGATCCAGGCATTGAGGCTGCACAGGTAAGTCAGGATGGCGGCGGCCCGCTCGGCATCGCCGCGCGAAAGACCGGGCGCGCGCGATCTCACCTCGCTGAGAATGGCCTCGACGCGCTCGCCGCGGAAACTGCCGCGCACGCTGCGGCCGATCTCGGTTTTCAACAGCGCGCGGGCCAGCTCCGGCCGCGCTTCCATGCGTCGTGTGCCGGCCTTGAAGCTTTCGGCAATGCCGCCGTCGCCGATGCCGGTATCGATCTTAAACACGGTGCGGCGTACATGATCGCCAGCGGCGGCGAGCAGGTCGCTCCGCGTCGGGAAGTAGCGATAGAGCGTGCGGCGTGACACGCCGGCCTCGACCGCCAATTGCTCCATGGCCACGGTATCGATGTCGCCGGCCTCGAGGTGGGCGACGAGGGCATCGAGAATGGCGTCACGGGCGAGCGCGGCGCGGCGACTTTGCAATGTGGCGGTCATCATGAGTACTGATTTAACGTAATGGCACAATTGTGTCAATACGTCTCATTTGTGCCAAACGAAATTTTCGGCCGACCGGGCACGCATACCGAGTCCGGCCGCCGAACGGCGCGAGCCGCGCGCAGCTTTCCGTCAGATCGTTTCGGCGATGAGCCGCGCCACCTCGGCATGCGCGGCGTCGATGTCTTTCGCCGCCGCCTTCGAGCCTGTGCAATAAACCGCGGCCAGGATCGGCGCACGGCCTGGCGGTCGCAGGATCGCGATCGTGTTGGCGGTGTTGTTGTCGCCGCCGCCGGTCTTGTCGCCGACCAGCCACGACGCCGGCAGACCGGCGCGCAGGCGCTTGCCGCCGGTCTTGCAGTTCGCCAGCCAGGTTTCGAGGTTCTGGCGCGAGGCCGCCACCAGCGCCGTGCCGAGCAGGATCGCCTGCATGTCGGCGACCATGGCGGCCGGCGTGGTGGTGTCGCGCGGATCGCCCGGGATCGCGGTGTTGAGCGTCGGTTCGGTGCGATCGAGCCGCGTCTTGCCATCGCCGAGCGATCGCATGTATTGCGTCAGGCCCGCCGGCCCGCCGATCTCGCGCAGCAACAGATTGCCGGCGGTGTTGTCGCTGACTTCGACGGCGGCGGCGCATAGATCGGCGAGTGTCATGCCGTCGGCAACGTGAGCGCTGGTGACCGGCGCGTAGGACAGCACATCGGCTTGGCTGTAGCGCACGATCTGATCGAGCCGCGCACCGCCATCGTCGACTTTATGAAGGGCAGCGGCGGCGGCGAGAAACTTGAACGTGCTGGCGAGCGGAAACAGTTCGTCGGCGCGGTGCATCATGCGCGCGCCGCTGCCGGTATCGAGCACCGCGACGCCGAGCCGCCCGCCGATTCCGGTCTCGATAGCGCGGAGGTGGGCTTGCGTGTTTTCCGTATCGGACGCCTTCGGCTTCTCCGCCGCCAATGCGTATGATCGAAAGGCGAGGGCCATGGCTGCCGCGCCAGTGAGCGCGGTGCGTCTCGTTATCGTCCCGGGCATTTTCAAGGTCTCCGTCGCTGCGCAAATCCGTCTTAGCCTGACGGACTGATTTTGGCTCAAATCAGGCGCGGGATGATGATGGGACCGCAGTTTCTTTGACTTAACCGCTAAAATCCCTTACCCGCAGCCTCATCATGACCACCGCGCCCAAATCGCCAGAAACGGCCGCCGTCCCGCATCTTTTTGCCGCCATGCTCGGCCGCGTCCACGCCGCCGCGGCGTCCGTGCTGGGCCCAGCCGCCGACCTGTCCCGCATCGTCGTCGAACCGCCGCGCGATTCGTCCCATGGCGACATGGCGACCAATGCCGCGATGGCGCTGGCGAAGGACGCCGGCTTCAAGCCGCGCGATCTCGCGGAGAAAATTGCGGAGGCGCTGCGCGCCGACGCCTTGATCGAAAAAGTCGATGTTGCCGGCCCGGGCTTCATCAATCTGACGCTGAAAACTCATGTCTGGAGCGAGGCGTTGCGCGCGGTTCTGGAGCAGGGCGAAAGTTATGGCCGCAGCGCCATCGGCGCTGGACAGAAGATCAACGTCGAATATGTTTCGGCCAATCCGACCGGGCCGATGCACATCGGCCACTGCCGCGGTGCGGTGTTCGGCGATGCGCTCGCCAGCCTGCTGGCGTTTGCCGGCTACGACGTCACGCGCGAATATTACATCAACGATGCTGGCGCGCAGGTCGATGTGTTGGCGCGCTCGGCGTTCCTGCGTTACCGCGAGGCACTCGGCGAAAACATCGGCCCGATGCCGGAGGGTCTTTATCCGGGCGATTACCTTAAACCTGTAGGCGAATTTCTAGCGAAAAAATATAGCGACATACTTCGAAATGCGCCGGAGGAAGCTTGGTTACCCAAGGTACGACAGGTGGCGGTCGAAATGATGATCGTCGAGATATTAAAGGATCTGGACGCGCTCAATGTCCGCCACCAAGTGTTTTTCTCGGAAAAGGGTCTAACAGAGCGTTTAGTCAGATTTTACCGAGATGGAGGAGAGCCAGAGTTTTATTGTGCCAACGAGTCATACAATTATATGGAAGGGGGCATTGTTCGCGAATATTTGATGCGTCGACACATCGCGGACGAAAAAGCTGTCGAGCATAGCAGCGTTGCAGGTACGTTTATATTTGAAACGATTAAAGGCGATCTTGGTAGGCCCAACTATCTTAGCGTTACTCTGAAGAAATTAATCGAAGATGGCCTTATCTACGAAGGCCGCCTGCCGCCGCCGAAAAGCGGCAATCTTGAAGACTGGGAGGACCGCGAACAGACTTTGTTTCGCGCGACGGCGTTCGGCGACGACGTGGATCGTCCGCTGTTGAAGTCCGACGGCAGCTACACCTATTTCGCCTCCGACATCGCCTATCACAAGTCGAAGATCGATCGCGGCTTTAACGAGATGATCGACGTCTGGGGTGCCGATCATGGCGGCTACGTCAAGCGCATGAAGGCGGCGGTGTCGGCGGTGAGCGACGGCAATGCTCATCTCGATGTCAAACTGGTGCAGCTTGTGCATTTGCTGCGCGCCGGCGAGCCGGTGAAAATGTCGAAACGCTCCGGCGATTTCGTCACCTTGCGCGAGGTGGTCGACGAAGTCGGCCGCAGTGCCGTGCGCTTCGACATGCTGTATCGCAAGAACGACGCGCCGCTGGATTTCGATCTCGCCAAGGTGATCGAGCAAAGCCGCGACAACCCGGTGTTCTACGTTCAGTACGGCCATGCCCGCGGCCATTCGATTTTCCGTACCGCGCGCGCCGCATTTCCGGACTTGCCGCAAGACCCGGACAAACTTCAGACGGTGCTTGAGGGCGCGTCGCTGGGACGGTTGGATGATACCGGGGAACTTTCGATCCTGCGCAAGCTTGCGCTCTATCCGCGCCTGATCGAGGCGGCCGCGAGCGCCCACGAGCCGCACCGTGTGGCTTTTTATCTCTATGAACTGGCAAGCGAATTTCACGCCCAATGGAGCCGGGGCGGAAAAGAATCGCCTCATTTACGCTTCATTATCCTCGATGATCCAGAGATAACGGTGGCGCGGTTGGCTCTGGTCAAGGGCGTCGTCACCGTCCTGGCTTCGGGGCTGGCGCTTCTGGGAGTCGATGCGCCGGACGAAATGCGGTAGGTTCCTGATCGCCGGACCGCGCATAACGCGAAGCTTAAGCTCCGTAGTGCCCCTTGAGGCTTAAGGCCCAATGAGGCGAAAGAGCTAAACCGAGTACCGGGGATTAAATGGCGGAAAACCATAACCAGCGGCCCTATCGTGCCAACGAAGCGCCGTCGAGCGCTGGCGGCAGCGGCAGCGATCCCTTGGCGGAGCTCGCCCGCCTGATTGGGCAGAACGATCCGTTTTCCGAATTCGGCCAGAGCGGACGCCGCGCGGCGGCACAGCAGGCCGCGCCGCAAGAGCCCGCGCCTCAACCGGCCGCGCCTCCTATCAATTGGCCGCGCGCGACTCCGCCGCGCCAGCAATTTGGCAGTGCGCCTTTGGCGGCCGGCCTCGGCGTCTACGAGGTCGAAGGGCAGGTCGGGCGGCAAGCTCACAATGCCACCGGCTATGAGGCGCCAGGCTACGAGGTGCCGGGCTATGGCGCGCCCGGTTACCAGGCGTCCGGTTTTCCGGCCGCTCCGGAGGAGGCTGCCTACGGACAGCAGCCTTTCCCGTCGTCTCATCATGACGGTGATGCCGGCGATTATTATGAAGAAGAAGCGCCGCCGAGCCGACGCCGTTTCGGCGTTCTCGCGGTCGCCGCCATCTTCGGACTGGCGGTTATCGGCACTGCCGGGGCGTTCGGTTATCGCGCGATTTTTGGCTCGTCCTCGATTTCCGGTCCGCCGCCGGTGATCAAGGCCGAGACGACCCCGAGCAAGATCGTGCCGGCCACTATCGGCAAGGACGCGCAAGGCGCCAAGATGATCACCGATCGCGCCAATGACCGTGGGATAGGCGAGAAGCTGGTATCTCGTGAGGAGCAGCCGATCGCCGTCACGCCTGAGCGGCCAACGGAGTCGGCATTCCCGCAAGCTGCGAACGCAGCGCCCTTCGCGCAGCCGCCGCAGCCCGGCAGCGGCGTGCTGGGGGCCGAGCCGAAGAAAATCCGCACTATTTCCATTCGTCCGGACGGCAGCGCCGAACCGTCATCGACGGCCGCTACGCCGGCGCCGGCGGAAAACCAGAATGCGCCGCCGCCGCACGTCGTCAATATTACACCGGCGCGGCAGTCACAGGCCTCCGCCGCGCCGCAACCCGAAGCGACCCCGGAACCGACGCACTCCGCGCCGCCGGCGCGCACCGCCGCCGTTCCGCGCCAGCCCGAGGCGGCACCGGCGAATGCGCCGCTATCGCTCGATCCGAACGGCTCGTCCGCACCGTCACGCAGCGCGCCGCAGCGGACCGCTGTGGCTAGCCCGCCGGCGCGAATCGCACCGGCCGCGAGCAGCGGCGGTTCAGGTGGTTATGCCGTGCAGGTTTCGGCCCGCAAGAGCGAGGAGGATGCTCAGGCTGCTTTGCGCCAGATTCAGGCCAAATATCCTTCCCAGCTTGGCGGCCGTCCGTCGATGATCAAGCGCGTCGATCTGGGCGCCAAGGGCATCTATTTCCGCGCCATGGTGGGGCCGTTCGGCAGTTCCAGCGAGGCTTCATCGCTGTGCACCAGCCTCAAATCGGCTGGTGGGCAGTGCATGGTGCAGAAGAATTAACAGGCTAACTTGCTGTCCGCTGTGGCGCGGGTTAATCCGCGCCGATGGCGGCACGCGCATTCATCACCGGTCTCTCGGGTCTGAAGATCACCGCCAATGAGCGGTCGTTTTTACGCGAGTCAAGGCCGTGGGGCCTGATCGTCTTTAAGCGGAATATCAGCGATCCGGAACAAGTCACTGAGTTGGTGCGTGATTTTCGCGATACCCTTGGCTGGGAAGCGCCGGTGCTCGTCGATCAGGAGGGCGGCCGGGTGCAACGGCTCGGCCCGCCGCACTGGCCGGTCTATCCGCCGGGCGCGCGCTACGGTGAAATTTATGACCGCGATGCGACGTCCGGCTTGGCGGCCGCCCGGCTCGGCGGCCACCTCATCGCCGCCGACTTGGCCGCGCTCGGCATTGACGTGGATTGCCTGCCGATCGCGGACGTTCCGGTTACGGGCGGAGATCCGATTATAGGCGACCGCGCCTATGGCAATGAACCCGGCAAGATCGCCGCTATCTCCCGTGCCGTTTCGGAAGGGTTGCTCGCGGGCGGCGTTTTGCCGGTACTCAAGCACCTGCCGGGTCATGGCCGCGCCAATGCCGACAGCCACGCCAGATTGCCGGCGGTCGATACGCCGCGCGCCGTTCTCGAAAAGACCGATTTCGCCGCTTTCCAACCGCTGGGCGATTTGCCGCTCGGCATGAC
Source organism: Hyphomicrobiales bacterium (assembly GCA_041691675.1). Classification (GTDB taxonomy): domain Bacteria; phylum Pseudomonadota; class Alphaproteobacteria; order Rhizobiales; family Xanthobacteraceae; genus Pseudolabrys. Next base: position 92,601 of record JBEPUC010000010.1, read on the forward strand.
CGCACATGTTGTGTTTAGCGCCATCGACGCCGCCGCACCGGCAACAACTTCGGCGACAATAGTCAGCGAAGTGATTCGCGGCTTCATCGGGTTCCGGGGCTTGCTGATGAGCGACGACGTTTCGATGGGCGCTTTGTCGGGGACAATTGCCGCGCGCAGTGCCGCCGCGCTCGCGGCCGGCTGCGATGTCGTGCTTCATTGCAATGGCGATCTCGCCGAGATGCAGGAGGTCGCCGGCGCAGCCCCCGAACTCGAAGGAGCCTCCGCGCAACGCGCCGATGCCGCACTGGCGGCGCGCCGCGCCCGTGAGGAGTTCGATGTCGCGGCGGCGCGGCGGATATTCAACGCGATGATGGCTCCCGCTGGTGGGCCAGACTCACGAAACGCGTAAAGGATGACAGGCACGTGAAACCTGACGACTCGGCGCCTGCTAATGTGACGCCTGACGATTTCCAGACCGCGCAGGCGGTCGTCGCGCTGCAAGTCGACCGCGGCGACGGCGAGCCGGCGATGATCGTCGATGTCGAGGGTTTTGAAGGGCCGCTCGACCTTCTGCTCACGCTGGCGCGCCAGCAGAAAGTCGACCTGCACAAGATTTCGATTCTGGCGCTGGCCGACCAGTATCTCGTTTTCGTCGAGCAGGCGCGCAAGATGCGGCTTGAACTCGCCGCCGATTATCTCGTCATGGCGGCCTGGCTCGCTTATCTCAAGTCGCGTCTGCTGCTGCCGGAAGCCGCCCCCGGCGAAGGCCCGAGCGCCGAGGACATGGCGCTGGCGCTGGCCGGCCGTTTGCGCCGGCTGGAAGCCTTGCGCGAATTCGCCACCAAAATGATGGAGCGCCCGCAGCTCGGCCGCGACGTGTTCGGGCGCGGTCTGCCGGAACCGATCGCCGAAGTGAAAACGCCGGAATATTCGGCGACTTTGTACGATCTGCTCACGGCCTATGCCTCGCAGCGCCAGCGTGGCGCGCTGGCGCGGGTGCGCTTCCGCAAACGTTACGAATGGACGCTCGCCGAAGCGCGCGCGGCGCTCGAACGGCTGATCGGCCAATCGACCGAGTGGTCGCGCATCGACAACTATCTGATCCAGTACGTGGTCGAGCCGTCGATGACGGCGACCGTGTTTGCCTCGTCATTTGCTTCCGCGCTCGAACTGGTGCGCGAGGGCCATGCCGAGATTCATCAGAAAGAGTCATTCGCGCCGATCTACATGCGCAAGCGGTTCGGCCCTAACCCGAACGCACGTTCGCATGACGCACAAGAAAACGCATAAGGAGATGGAGCACATGCCAAGCGCGGCCAAGAAGCTCGCAATCGTTCGCAACGACGAGCCGGCTCCGGAGCAGACGTTGGAGACGGCGGAAGCGGAGGCGATGGAAAGCGCCGCCTTCTCCGAGACCGAGGCGGACGCCGCCGGCCTCGCCGAAACTATCGAAAATACGGACGCGGCCGAACCGGTGCAGCGCCTCGATGAGTTGCGCCTGCTCGAAGCACTGTTGTTTGCCGCCGCCGAGCCGCTCGACGAGGCGACTTTGGCGCGCCAGTTGCCGGATGGCGTCGATGTCAAGAATGCACTGGCGCAGCTCAAGGCCGAATACGCGCCGCGCGGCGTCAACCTGGTGCGCATCGGCCGCAAGTGGACCTTCCGCACCGCCGAGGATCTCGCCTGGCTCCTCACCAAACAGACGGTCGAAACCCGCAAGCTGTCGCGCGCGGCGATCGAGACGTTGGCCATTGTCGCCTATCATCAGCCGGTGACGCGCGCCGAGATCGAGGAGGTGCGCGGCGTCGCCACCGCCGCCGGCACGCTGGACGTTCTGCTCAAGACCGGCTGGATCAGGCCGCGCGGCCGCCGCAAGGCGCCGGGCCGGCCGATCACCTACGGCACCAATGAGGCGTTCCTGTCGCATTTCGGGCTGGAGGAGGTCAGCGATCTGCCCGGTCTCGACGAACTCAAGGGTTCGGGGCTGCTCGAAGGCAACATGCCGTCCGGTTTCGCGATCCCGATGCCGTCGGATGACGCCACCTTGCGCGACGACGAGGACCCGCTTGAGCCGGGCGATCTCGACCTCGGCCTTGCCCCCGCGCCGGATGCAGAGGCGGTCGCGGAACTCGAGGCGGAGGCGAAAGCCGACGCGCAGGCGGCATCTGCCGAAGCGTCCGATGTGGAACCGGGCGAGCGCGAGAAGTAAGGCACACCACGGCGCGTTGTCATTGCCGGGCTTGACCCGACAATCCATGATGCGTTGCGGGAACTCGACCGCGTTTGCCAGCTTCTATACGGAAATGCGTCATGGATGCCCGGTTCAAGCCCGGGCATGACGAGTTCGGTACGCGGCATCGTGCCCTTAACCAACTCGGCTTAAGTCCTTGTTTTTGCCGCTTGCGCGGCCTAGTTTCTAGCCAAATCATGGGCGGGGCGCGCGTGGGGTAAGCCGTCGCCGCGGAGGAACATGTCATGGGTTCGTTTAGTATCTGGCACTGGATGATCGTCATCGTCGTGGTGATGCTGATGTTCGGTGGCCGCGGCAAGATTTCCGGGCTGATGGGCGACTTCGCCGAAGGCATCAAGGCCTTCAAGAAGGGCATGGCCGACGACAAGACGGCCGAGGCCAAGGTCGAGCCGGTCAAGACCATCGACCACACCGCGCCAGGCGCCGCCAAGGCCGAGCCGGAGCGCCGCGCCGAGAGCGCCCACTCCTGACATCGTAAGGGCGGTTGGCGGCGGGCCGGCGAACGCATAAAGACAGTGCGCGGTCGATTGCGCGGCGCCGCTTTGGAGTGGGCTTTAAGCCATGTTCAATTTTGGTTGGGGCGAGATCGTCCTCATCGGCATCGTTGCGTTGATTGCAATCGGGCCGAAGGAGCTGCCAACCGTATTGCGCACCGTCGGCCAGATGCTCGGCAAGGTCCGCCGCATGGCCAATGAATTCCAGGGCCAATTCCAGGAAGCGCTGCGCGAAGCCGACATCGCCGACCTGAAAAAGCACGCCGAAGACGTGGTCAACGACATTTCCAGCTTTGACCCGACGGCAGAGACCCGCAAGGAAATCGAAAAGAGCCTCGACTTCTCCGAGCCGGAAGGCGCGCCGACCTCGACCGCCGCCGATTTCAATCCGGATGCGCCGGGCGCGCTCGCGGAATTGCCGGCGCCGAGCGGTCTGACGGATGGCGAGAAATTGCCGGAGGGCGTTCTGCCGCACATCGACGTGCCGCTGCCCGATCCGCTGCCGCCGGTGACCGAAAAAGATTTCATGCCCGCGCCGGCCGAGCCCGTTCACAGCGCGGCGCTTGACGCAGCCCAGACGCAACCGCACGAGAATTCGCCGGAGAATGCTCCCAAGCAGGCCGGGGGCAAAGCGTGAGTCACGACGATATCGAAGCCACCAAGGCTCCGTTGATGGACCACTTGATCGAGTTGCGCTCGCGGCTGATCAAGGCGGTGCTGGCGTTCGCGATCATGTTCGCGATCTGCTTCGTGTTCGCCAAGGACATCTACAACGTTCTGGTGTGGCCGTTTGTCTGGGTGGCGGGCCCGGAAAATTCCAAATTCATCTACACCGCGCTGCTCGAATATTTCATCACCCAGTTGAAGCTCGCCGGTTTCGGCGCGGCGTTCCTGTCGTTTCCGATAGTGGCGGGTCAGCTTTACATGTTCGTCGCGCCCGGCCTCTACAAGCACGAGCGCAACGCCTTCCTGCCTTATCTCGTCGCCACGCCGTTCTTCTTCGCACTCGGCGCCGCGGTCGTGTATTTCCTGGTGCTGCCGATGCTGATCCGGTTCTCGCTGCACATGCAGCAACCGGGCACCGCCAATGAAGCCTCGATCGCGCTGTTGCCGAAAGTCGGCGAATACCTGTCGCTGATGATGACGCTGGTGCTGGCCTTCGGCGTCGCGTTTCAGCTTCCCGTCATTCTCACGCTGCTCGGCCGTATCGGCGTCATCACGTCGGAGCAGCTCAAGGCCAAGCGGCGCTATTTCATCGTCGGCGCGTTTATTGTCGCGGCCGTGCTGACGCCGCCGGACGTCATCAGCCAGATGTCGCTGGCGGTCCCGCTGCTCATTCTTTACGAGGGTTCGATTATTTCGGTGCGCGTGGTCGAGAAGAAGGCCAAGCGTGAGGCCGACGCCAAAGAGGCCGCCAAGGAAGCCGCGAAGCAGGCGGAGGCGGCAGCCGAAAAAGCCGCGCGTGAGGCAAAAGCCGAAGCCGACGCCAAGGCCGCTGCCGACCTGAACAACCCGCCGGCGGAGTAGGGACTTTCGTCTAGCGGTCGTTCCCGCATTCTCCTTTGTCATCCCCGCGAAAGCGGGGATCCAGTAACCCCTGTCTATCCGTCAATTGACTGCCGGGGTTACTGGATCCCGGCTCGCCTTCGCTTTGCTCGGCGTCCGGGATGACGGCGGAATTTTTTGCGGGCCTCCTAATAACTCCCTTGACCTGACCATTATCCTATGCTTATAGTCCTTTCGTTCCGTTCACCGAGGGCGCTGTCATGAGGCGTCATGAAAGTGGAACGGTACGCGGTGCCCGCGGGCATGGGGAAACGCACCCCATGCGCCCGGGCGGCGCCGGACCCCGCCCGCAGGCATTATGACCTGCCGCGAGGAGCTCGCTGATGGCGTGAGCAGCCCGAAAGGGCAAGTTCTTGCTGAAAGCGCGGACCGGGACAGCCGTAAGACACCGCGATGGAGCGCCGCGGGGCGCAGCGTCCTTCGCCAAGGGACGCGCGCACCGTAAAGGTGTGGAACTTGATGTGGCGCCACGCGGCGCTCCATCCCCTCGGGCTTCGAGGGACACGAAAAAGGGAAGGCGGCCTGCCCGGGGCCTTAAACAATGCGGGCGATCAGACGCGCCCACAGTGTCGTCCCCGCGCAGGCGGGGACCCAGTACCCCCAGTGGTTGAGATGCGGAAGACCGGGTTACTGGATGCCCGCCTTCGCGGGCATGACAGCGGAGTGCTTTCCCCATCCTTCAAATCCGACTAGAAACCCCGCCATGTATGACATCAAATGGATTCGCGATAACGCCGCCGCCTTCGACACCGGCCTGAAAAGGCGCGGGCTTGAACCGTTGTCGCAGCGACTAGAATCGATAGACGCGCGCCGGCGCGCTATCATTCGGGTTCTTGAAAGTTGGCAAGCTACTCGGAATTCTGCCTCGAAAGAGATTGGCCAAGCAAAGGCCAAAAAAGACGAGGCAGCAGCTCAAGAATTGATGGCGAAAGTCGCTGAAGCTAAGGAGTCTATTCCGAGGCTAGAGCGAGAACAGAAAGAAGTCGAAGCAGAGCTTCTGAAGGCGCTTTCGGAGATACCCAACCTGCCGAACGCCGACGTGCCGGACGGCAAGGACGAGCACGACAACGTCGAAAAGAGCGTCCACGGCAAGAAGCGCGAATACTCATTCAAGCCGAAAGAGCATTTCGATCTCGGCGCCGCGCTCGGCATGATGGATTTCGAGTTGGCCGCGAAATTGTCCGGCGCGCGTTTTGTCGTGTTGCAGAAGGGGCTGGCGCGGCTCGAACGCGCGTTGGGGCAGTTCTTTCTCGATACGCATACCAGCGAGCAGGGCGGCTATACCGAAGTCAATCCGCCACTATTAGTGCGCGACGATGTGATGTTTGGAACGGCGCAGTTGCCAAAATTTTCTGACGATCAGTTCTATACACCGTTCGAGCCTCAGTCAGAATTTATAGCTGAGTTCCAAAGCTGCATGGACGAGTTGCATCGATTGCGAGACAAGGAGCTTAAGTGTCAGGAGGCGTTGGATGACGGAGCACTTAAGCCGGTTCATGACAACCTGATAAGAGAAATTGCGGCAATTAAGGTGCAGCGCTTAAGGCTGGTGACTAGAGTTCAGAAAATTGTAAATGTTGATCGCCTCTGGCTCATCCCCACGGCCGAAGTACCGCTGACTAATCTCGTCCGCGAATCCATCATCGACGAAGACTCTTTGCCGCGCCGCTACACGGCCTGCACGCCGTGCTTCCGCGCCGAAGCGGGCGCCGCCGGACGCGACACGCGCGGCATGATCCGGCAGCATCAGTTCACCAAAGTTGAACTGGTCTCGATCACGACGCCGGAAAAATCCAAGGACGAACACGAGCGCATGCTGGCCTGCGCCGAGGAAGTGCTGAAAAAACTCGACCTGCATTACCGCGTCATCACGTTGTGTACCGGCGACATGGGCTTTGCCTCGCAGAAGACCTACGACATCGAGGTCTGGCTGCCGGGGCAGAACATGTACCGCGAGATTTCGTCCTGCTCGGTGTGCGGCGATTTCCAGGCGCGGCGCATGAACGCGCGCTATCGCGGCAAGGACGGCAAGCCCGCTTTCGTCCACACGCTCAATGGTTCGGGCGTCGCCGTCGGCCGCGCGCTCATCGCGGTGATGGAAACCTATCAGCAGGAAGACGGCTCGATCCTCGTGCCGGAGGTGTTGAAGCCCTATATGGGCGGTGTGACGAAGATTGAGAAGGCGAAGTGATGACGGTGCAAGCGCTAAATTCTCCTGCTTATCCCTCCCCTGAAAGGGGAGGGTGGTCGCCGAAGGCGACCGGGTGGGGTCATGCTTGCCGGATCGGACAAACCCCACCCGGCTCGCTGTCGCTCGCCACCCTCCCCGAAGACGGGGAGGGATAAGAAAGTCATGCGCATCCTCATCACCAATGACGACGGCATTCACGCGCCGGGGCTCGAAGCCTGCGAGAAGATTGCGCGCGCGCTGTCCGACGATGTCTGGATCGTCGCGCCGGAAACCGATCAATCCGGCGTGTCGCATTCGCTGTCGCTCAACGACCCGCTGCGGCTGCGCGAAGTCGATGAGCGGCGCTTCGCCGTCAAAGGCACGCCGACCGATTGCGTCATCATGGGCATCCGCCACATCATGAAGGACGTGCCGGACCTCGTGATCTCCGGCGTCAATCGCGGCCGCAACGCCGCCGAAGACGTGATCTATTCCGGCACCGTCGCCGCGGCGCTCGAGGGCACCATTCTCGGCGTGCCGTCCTTCGCGCTGTCGCAGGCCTATACCTTCACCACCAAGCACATGCCGATCTGGGAAACCGCGATCGCGCACGCGCCCGCGCTCATCCGCAAGGTGCTGGCCGAAGGCATGCCGAAGGATGTGCTGGTCAACATGAATTTCCCCGATTGCGCGCCGGAAGACGTCAAGGGCGTCGCCGTCGCGGTGCAGGGCAAGCGCGATCAGGAACTGCTGCGCATCGATCCGCGCATGGATGGCCGCGGCAATCCGTATTACTGGATCGCCTTCACGCGTGGCGGCAACATGGGCGCCGGCGAAGGCAGCGATCTCGCCGCGCTCAACGATCACCGCATTTCGGTGACGCCGCTGCGGCTCGATCTTACCGACGAGCCGTTCATGACGCGATTGGCGGAGGTGTTGGGATGAGTTCTCTTGTCCCGGGCGCGGCGCAGCGGAACGCTGTGCCGCAGAACCGGGACCATCACGACTTCAGAAAATGGAATGGCCCCGGCTGGGCAGCGCAACATTTCGCTTCGCTCATGTCGCGCGGCGTCCGGGGCAAGGAGCCGTTACACCGGCGCCAGCAAGCCGGCCATTGTGCTTTCCAGCTTGGCCGCTTCAAATGGTTTTTGCAGCGCGGGCCGGCCGCGGAATTTTTCCGGGAGGCTGCCTTCGCCATAACCGGTCACGAACACGAAGGGCAGACCGCGCTTGACCAGAACGTCGGCCACCGGGAACACCTGTTCACCCGCCAGATTGACATCCAGAATGGCCGCGTCGAAATCGCCGGTGTGGGCGTGCTCGTTGGCCTCGGCAATGGTGCCGACGGCGGCCACGACGTTGAAGCCGATGTCGGTCAGCATGTCTTCCAGCAGCATACGGATGAGATATTCGTCCTCGACCACAAGTATCCTTGCCGGAACGGCCGGATCGACCATGAATTTTCCCCCACGACAAACGCGACTAAGGTACCGGCCGCGCCGGCTACCGCCGCTTCATAATACCTAAGTTTCCCCAAAACGATGCTAAAATTACGGTGAAAGGGGGACGGAACTTTGACCCATTCGAGCCCCGGCCAAGACATCGACCGCATGGAATTCCTGCTGACCCTCAAGCAGCGGGGGATCGGCGATTCCGCGGTGCTGCGGGCGATGGAGGAGGTGCCGCGGGTCAATTTCGTCGAGCGCAACCTCGCCAGCCGCGCGATGTCCGATCAGGCGCTGCCGATTGCGTGTGGCCAGACCATCAGCCAGCCTTACGTGGTCGCCTACATGACCTCGCAGCTTGGCGTTTCGTCCCAACACCGCGTGCTCGAAATCGGCACAGGTTCGGGATACCAGGCCGCCGTGCTGTCGCGGTTGGCGGGGAGCGTCGTGAGCATCGAGCGCTACCGCACGCTCGCCGACCAAGCGCGCGAGCGCCTCAAGGCGCTCGGCTACGACAATGTCGAAATCATCGTCGGTGACGGTCTCGAGGGGGTTGCCGACCGCGCGCCGTTCGACCGCATCCTGGTGACGGCCGCGGCGGAGGAAGTGCCCGAGAAGCTGGTCGATCAGCTCGCCGACGGCGGCATCATGGTATTGCCGCTCGGCCCTCATAACGGCCCGCAACGGATTATCAAGCTGACCAAATCGGCAACCGGGCTTGTCCGCGAAACCCTGATCCCCGTGCGGTTCGTGCCGCTGCTGCCGGGCCGCACGCAAGAACTGTAAGGAGAATTATGACGCGCCGGCTGTGACATTTCTGCCGGGCTTACATTTTGTGCATGCACAATCTGTTTTCCTTAAAACCTTATTTACCGCCAACTGCTTTATTTCAATGTGAAATTGATTTCGTTGTGAGTGAGTAACCATATGTCGCGTTCAGTCGGGTCGGTTCATTCGCTTGTCAGGCCGCGCGTTGCCATCCTCGCATTGGTCGGTGTGGCGCTCGCCGGTTGCTCCAATTCCGGTCGTTTCGATACGCCGTATCCGACCGCCTCGAACACGCGGTCCTATCCGCGAAGCGAGGTGACCGGCTCGATCGCGCAGCACCGCGCGCCGGTGTCTCATGTCGCCAGCCAGCCCTTGCCGGCGCCGAGCCGTCCCGCGACGGTCGCATCGTCGTCCCTGCCTCCGTCGGGCGGCTATCATCCGGGCACGTACCGGAATTCCGACATCACCGGATCGGTGCAATCACCGGCGCAGCCGCGCGGGCACTGGACCTGGGATGGGGGCGCGCCTGTCACCGTCGGCCGCAACGACACCGTCGAGACGATCGCGCGCAAATATGGCGTGCCGGCGTCCGCGATCATGGAAACCAACGGCATCACCAGCTCGTCGCAGATCCGGGCCGGTCAGCGTCTGGTGATCCCGCGTTACGTTGCTTCCGGTGCGGCGCCATCGCGCGCTGCTGCTGCGCCGCAAGTGGCTGCGGCAGCGCCATCGTCAGAAAATGTCCACGTTGTCGCCCCCGGCGAAACGCTGATGTCTATTTCCCGGCGATACCATGTGTCGTTGAGTACGCTGGCACATCATAACAATATTCAGGCGTCGGCCAGGCTCGGCATCGGCGATCGCATTGCGATCCCGGGCACGCAGCGGGCTTCGGCGCCGATGCAGCGCGGGCCTGCGATGGCGGCGGCTCCGAGAATGGCGGCGGCGCAGCCGATGCCGCAGCAACAGATGCAGCAGCCGATGCAACAACAAGCGGCGCCGCAACTCGCCCAACCCCGCACCGTGCCGGCTGCGCAGATCGCTGCGGCGCCCGCGCCGGCGCAGATCCGCATGGCGACACAGGAAAAGCCCACGACCGCAACCGTGGCTGCTGCCGCCGAACCCGCCGGCAACGCCATGCCGTCATTCCGCTGGCCGGTGCGTGGTCACGTCATCGCCGCCTTCGGCCCGAAACCGAACGGCACCACCAATGACGGCATCAATCTGGCGGTGCCGGAAGGTACGCCGATCAAAGCCGCCGACGATGGCGTCGTCGCCTATGCCGGCAACGAACTCAAAGGCTACGGCAATCTGGTGCTGATCCGTCACGCCAACGGCTTCGTATCGGCTTATGCCAATGCCAGCGAATTGCTGGTCAAACGCGGCGACAGCATCAAGCGCGGGCAGGTGATCGCTCACGCCGGCCAGACAGGCAACGTGACCTCGCCGCAACTGCACTTTGAAATCCGCAAGGGCTCGACCCCGGTCGATCCGACCAAATATCTCAGTGGCGCGTGACGCTTTAGTCCTTCAACGCCACGCCGAGCCGTCCGGCCAGATCCTGAATGAACTGCCAGGCGACGCGACCCGAACGTGAGCCGCGCGTCGTCGACCATTCCAGCGCGTCGCGGCGCAGCGCGTCGGCATCGACCTTGATCTTGTAGTGCGTGACGTAGCCGTCGATCATGGCGAGGAACTCGTCCTGGCTGCAACGGTGGAAGCCGAGCCAGAGGCCGAAGCGGTCCGACAGCGATACTTTCTCTTCGACCGTCTCGCCGGGATTGATCGCGGTCGAGCGTTCGTTTTCCATCATGTCGCGCGACATCAGATGGCGGCGGTTCGACGTCGCATAAAAGATCACGTTGTCGGGACGGCCTTCGATGCCGCCATCGAGCACCGCCTTGAGCGATTTATAGCTGGTATCGTCATTATCGAACGACAGATCGTCGCAAAACAGAATGAAACGAAACGGTGAGGCTCGGGTAATCGCCATCAATTCCGGCAGGCTTTCGATATCCTCACGGTGAATTTCGATCAGCTTGATCGGCCGGCCGTTGGCCACGTGCGCGGCATTGACGGCGGCATGCGAGGCCTTCACCAGCGACGACTTGCCCATGCCGCGCGCGCCCCACAGCAGCGCATTGTTGGCGGGCAGGCCTTTGGCAAAACGCTCGGTGTTTTCCACCAGCGTGTCTCTTACGCGATCGATGCCTTTGAGCAGCGACATGCCGACACGGTTGACGTGCGGCACGGGCGCAAGCTGGCCGCCCGGGTGCCAGACATAGGCGTCGGCGGCCTCAAGGTCGGGTGCGGTCGTGTGCGCCGGCGCGAGGCGCTCCAGGGCGTCGGCGATGCGGGCCAGGAGGCGGGTGTCCTGCGATTCCGGTGCAGTCCGGCGGCCGGCCTTTGCCGCCTTGGTGGCGGACGGGCGCTGGCCTTTGACGGCCGGTTTGGTCTTCCTGGGTGCCATAATGGGGTGCCTTCACAATAACGGCTGCTCTTAGCGGGCGAGGCTTTAAGCCGCAAGCTGGCCTGCGCCGTAAATGGTTGAAAATGGCCATGATTGGGGGGTCTGGCAGCGTTGCAATTGGGGTGGCGGTGGTTATAGTCCGCGCGAAATTCAAGGACATTTGCGCCCGGGCCCGCCCCTGGCATATCTCCTAACCACGCAAGATAACCGAGCAAGGAAAGTTTCGATGTTCATTACGCCGGCGTTCGCGCAAGGGTCACCGCTGTCAGGGCTGTTCGGCGGTGCAGGTGGCGAGGGCGGCATGCTGATGTCGCTGCTGCCTTTCGTCCTGATCTTCGTCATCATGTATTTTCTGATCCTGCGTCCGCAGCAGAAGCGCGTTAAGACGCACGCCGAAATGGTCAAGAACGTGCGCCGCGGCGACACCGTGATCACCAATGGCGGGCTGATCGGCAAGGTCACCAAGGTCGTCGACGACGACCAGATCGAAATCGAAATCGCCACAGACGTGCGCATCCGGCAGTTGCGGCAAATGATCACGGATGTGCGCGCCAAGGGCGAACCGGTCAAGGACGAGGCGGCGTCGAAGTAAGCGACGCTCGCATTCGAGACCGTTAAATACGCAAACCTGTTTGACATCCAAGTCGGGACCTCATGCTTTATTTTACGCGGTGGAAGGCGGTAGCGATCGTACTGACGGCACTCGTCGTCTGCCTGTTCGCCGTACCGAACTTCCTGCCGGAACAGATTGTCAATGGCTGGCCGAAATGGGCGCAACGTCACGTCGTCCTGGGCCTCGATTTGCAGGGCGGCTCGCACCTCCTGCTCGAAGTCGATACCAACGCGGTCCGCAAGGAAAAGCTTGAGGCGACGCGGGACGATGTGCGCCGCGTCCTGCGCGATGCGCGCATCGGCTACATCGGGCTGGTGGTCCGGGGCAACAGCGTCGAGGTCCGTATCCGCGACGCCGCCGGTGTCGATCAGGCCCGCACCAAGCTCAACGAACTGTCGGTGCCGCTCGGCGGTATTCTCGGCGGAAACGGCGCCCGCAGCCTCGACATTTCCACCGAAGGCGACAATCTGATCCGGCTGACCGTGACGGACGCGGCGCTCCTGGAGCGCGTGCGTCAGTCGGTCGAGCAATCGATCCAGATCATCGAACGCCGCGTCAATGAGCTCGGCACCGTCGAGCCTTTGATCCAGCGTCAGGGCACCGACCGCATTCTGGTGCAGGTCCCCGGTTTGCAGGACCCGACCCGGCTCAAGGAGTTGCTCGGCAAGACCGCCAAGC
>JBEPUC010000011.1:0-98175 GCA_041691675.1 Hyphomicrobiales bacterium
CCACACGCGGCCATCGGCGATCGGCGGCGGTCGGGGGGGGTGGGTTATGTTTATACGAGACAGCCGGTGGCGGGGCGGGCCGCGACAACACGCAATTGCAGGGTCCGCTCCAGCATCGTGATGCCACTGGCGATCGTTACCATTTGCGGGTCAATGAGCACGAACGTCGCGCCCGGCGTTACGGCCGAGGCCATCGCCCATTCGCTGCCGGCCTGGCCGCGCAACAATTTCGACAGCTCATAGGTTCGCTCGCCGAGCAATTCGGCGTTGGCGAACTGGATCACCTCCCAAGCGCCGTCGGCATGCCGCACCGCCGCGACATTACCGCCACCGAGCACGCCCAAATCGGATATCGAGGCGAGCGCGCCGCCATAAAGTTGCACGCGGAAACTCGCCGCATGCCACCGCCCGGTCGGTCCGGCTGGCAGAGCGTCGAGAGTCTCACCGACAACGCCCGGCGCCGCCGCCATCGCGATGCGGGCAAAGCTTGCACCATCGGTTGACGACCACACCGCCATAGCGCCTGGCCATGGATCGGCGAATACCGCCAGCCTCGCCAGCGGCGTTGGCTGCTCGGCAACCAGCGCCGGCAGATCGAGCACCACCGCATGCGCCGGTCCGATGGCGACCGGCAATTGCGGCGCGCGACGGCGCGGCAATGCCAGACTGACATTGAATACTTCCGGATCGATCGAGTGCGCCCGCATCGCGCGCCCCTCGGCATCCGATATTTCAGCAATCTCGAACAATCGCCGCCGCCCGTTGACGGTCAGTCCTGCGACATCGCCCGGCGCCAGCGCCAGCCGGCTCGGCGGCAGTGCGAATTCCGCGCTCTCGCGGCTCGCCCACAAATCCTGCAACCAGATCTCGCCGCGACGCGCGACGCGTACATCTTCGCTGACCATCGCGATGTCGGCATGCGAGGTGCGGGTCGAGCGCCCGACCAACCGTCGTGACGTCGCGGTCGCGCGCTGATAATCGGTGGCGATATCGGTATACCCGATGGAGACTTCGCGTGGCAGATCGCTGTCCTGCGTCCGCGTCAGCCGCGCCGGCGCCGCGTCATCGGGCAGAACAAGGTCGTCTTCCTCAAGCTCGATCACCGGCGCGCCGCCGCGCTGGCAAAAACGCACGACGCCGTCCTGCTCGATGGCGTCGAAGGCAAAAACCAGCGCCAGCGGGTCGAGCATGGCGCGCGGGGCCATCGGCCGATCGACCACGTAACCGTCGCCGCCGTCACCGAGGTCCTGCGTGTCGGCGTCATCAATGCCGTTGTCGCCAAGCAGCGTCGCCACCAGTCCGTCAAGTGGTGCCGAGCCGAAGCGTCCGGTAAGCCAGTGTCCGGTTTGCCAGTTGGCGGCGTCGCCCCAGACATCGTCCGCGGCCGGAAACACCGGATAAGGCCGCGCGTCCCAGGTCCACAGGTGAACGGCATCGACCGCGATCATGCGCGCGCCGTAGACCGGCGACACCGGATTCAACGCCGCATCGCCAAACTCCGGATCCAGCGCGCCGAGCACGGCTTCGAGAAAACGCCGCTGGATCAGATCGTCGCGCTTGCCCGTGGAAAAATACGGCAGCCCGTTCTCCGACGACTTCGCATCGGGAAACACATTCGGCTGATTGGCGCCTTTATCGACTGCCGGACAGCCGATCTCGGTCAGCCAGATCGGTTTCGATTGCGGCACCCAGGCGGTCGGCGTTCCCAGCTCGACGCCGCCGACGCGCTCGTAATGCGGTTGCAACCAGAAATTCCAGATGTCCTTCTGCCTGAAGATCCACGGCTTGCCGAGTCCGTCGGTGATGGGCGTGCGCGTTTGCGCCAGCCGCGCGGCATCGTCGCTGTAGTACCAGTCGTAAGCCTCACCGCTATTGAGACCGCCAGCGAGATACTCGACGCGATACGGATGGTCGGTGAGCGCGCGGTCGCGCGCGTCGGCCTCGTCGCGCCAGTCGGCGAGCGGCGCGTAGTAATCGATGCCGACCGCATCAATCGAAGGCGACGCCCACAATTGATCGAGGGGAAACCGCACTTCGTTCGCCGCGTCATCGACAACATGCGCGCCGTATTCGGTCCAGTCAGCGCCGTAGGTAACGACCGTACCGCTGCCGACGATAGCTTTCACCTCGGCGGCCAACGACACCAAGGCATTGACCGCCGGATAAACGCCTGACGCCGAACGCACCCGCGTCAACGCCCGCAACTCCGAGCCGATCAGAAACGCATCGACGCCGCCCGCGCTCGCCGCCAGCGATGCATAATGCAGGATCATATTGTTGTAGTTCCAGGCATCCGGGCCGCCGCCGAAAAAAGCGCCCACCTGCGTTGCCGCCGTCGCGGTGCAGTCAGGAGTCTCCGCCTGCCCTGGCGCCGGATCGCAAGTGATGCGGCCGCGCCAAGGATACGACGGTTGCGCCGATGCGCCGGTGTAGGGATCGGTCAACGTGTTGCCCTCGGCAATATCCATCATCACGAACGGATAGAGCGTCACTTTGAGCCCGCGCGCCTTCACCTCCGCAATCAGGTTGATGACGCTCTGATCGGACGGCGTGCCGCCGAAAGCCGCGCGGCCGTCGATTTGCGACACCAGATAGGCGCTTGCACGGCCGACACCCGCCACCGACCAGACCGCGCCGTAAGTTTGCTTCACCGCATTGTCGACGGCCGGCCGCACCCGGCATTGTCCGCAGCGCAGATCGTCGCCGAACCAGGTGACGACAATCGCAACCCGCACCGTCCTCGATCTTGACGAGCAGGTCCTTGCCTTTTTGAGCGGTCATGGTGGTTCCTCCTATTAAACTGGCTCGGTGACGGCGCGGAAACGCACCAGCGCGTGATAGGTGCGCCCGTCGGACTCGCGCCGCACGTCGGCCACCGAAAAACGGAAATTGACGAGCCGGTGATCGGCCAGCGTCAGCGGCGCATCGTCGAGCGCCTGCAACAGCGCGCCGGCGATTGAATGAGCTTCCTTGTGGCCGCCCTGACGCGACCAGGCGTGCAGCGTCAGTTGATGCTCCTCGCCCGGTTCGCTGCCGGTGGAAAAATCGGCGATGCGCGCCTCTCCCAGCGTGACGTAAGGAAATGCCGCGGCGCGCGGCGGCTCGTCATAGACCTTCGGTCCGCCCAACACGGAAACGAGCGGACCGTCGGCGCAAAGCGCATCGTGAACGGCGGCGCGCAGCGCCAATGAAGCGGCAATGGGCATATCAGTCGTCCCGTTCTTCAGCGTCGATTTCGAGGAAGCGGCGGTCGGCGCTCTGGCGCACCGCGATGACGCGATAAATGTGCGCGCCGTCGAGAAAGCGATGCCGCGTGGTGACATCGTTGCGGGCGCGGATGACGATGCGGAAGCGCAAGACGGCGCCGCTGCTGCCGGCGGCAATATCGGCGCGGCCCGCGAGCGGCGTGACTTGCGCTCACAGCGTCGTCACCACGTCGTAGAGGCGCGTGACGCCGCCGACGTCGTCGATGGTCTCCGCTGGCGCTTCGAGCAGCACGCGGCGGTTCAAGTCCCCCGGGCCGATCATAGCGACAGCACGCGGTAAGGCGCGATCAGCGCGGCCACAGTGCTCGGCAGGATCGTGACCGTGCCGAGCGTTGCCAGTCCGCGATTGTCGTACCAATGCGCGACCAGCAGCCGCACCGCCTGGCGCAGCGGCTCCGGCACGGCGCTTGCTGCGTCGCCGTAACCGACCGTGACATCAAGTTCGATGCCGGCGGCAAGCCGCCCCGGCTGCGGCAACCCCCAGGGCGCAAAAGCAAGCGCCGAAGCGCCGCCGTCGATCGTGAAAGCCTGCACGTCGATCGAACGCGTGCCGCCATCCTCATCGTAAACCCGTGCATCGCTCAACGCCTGCAACGGCGCCGGCCGCACCGGCAGCCGGCCATCGGCGGGCCACCGGTCGAGCGTAATGCGCCAGCTCTGCGTGATGAGCGCGCGCCGCGTCTGCGCCTCGACGTGAATGCGCGATGCTGCGATCAGCGCGCCGATCACATCGTCGTCGTCCGGATGCTCGACGCGCAGGAAAACCTTGGCCTCGACAAGCGTCAGCGGCTCGGCCGCGGGGCCGTTCAGAAGCAGTGATGACATGGTGCAACTTTCGGTCGTTGACAAAATCCGCGCGCCGGGGCTCATGCATTCCGCATGCACCCTCGCCTCGCCGCCCTCGCGTTGTTCGTCGTCTCGACGCCGGCCTTCGCCGTCACCGGCAATGCCCCGCCCGCCACTGGCTGGGCGGCGCGGCCGATCGTGATGATCATCGATGGACGCGGCGATCTCTGCACCGGCACCGCGTTGGCGCAGGACCTGGTGCTCACCGCCGCGCATTGCGTCACGCTGCCGATTTCTTATCGCGTGCGCACGTATCAGGACGGCGCCACTGTCGGAGTGCGCTCCGTCAGCGTTCACCCGCGCTTCAACATGGCGAGTTACGCGGCGAGCCGCGCCACCGCCGATGTCGCGCTGCTCAAGCTGGCAGCGCCAATGGCCGATATAGTCGTGCCAGCGGGACTTGCCGCCGCGCGCCGTGTCGCGGTGGGCGAGAACCTGACCATCGCCGGATTTGGTGTCACGCGTGTCGGCACGGCCGATGGTCTCGGCATCCCGCGCATGGCGTCGCTCGCCGTCACCGGCAAGCCCGGCAGTTTGCAGGTTCGCCTCACCGATCCGGCGACGCAAAACAAGCGCGCCGGCCTCGGCGGCTGCGTCGGCGATTCCGGCGCGCCGGCCTTCGATGGCGTTGGCCCACTGGTGATCGGCGTCGTCAGTTGGTCGACAGCACCCAACGACGAGGAAGGCTGCGGCGGACTGACTGGCGTCACGCCGCTCATCAATTACCGGCAATGGATTATCGACACGGCAAAGAAATTCGGCTCGCCGGTCGCGCCTTAATGCACGCTGTCAGGGTGCGCGCAGAAAAAAGCCGCGCTCGCCGGTATGATCAAGCACCCGGCCGTCGAATTTCCCGTAAAATTCTTCGGTGGTAAAGAAGACCAGCTTCACACCCGACACCTCTTGGATGCCGTGGGCGATCTTGTCGACCATAGAGCGCTGATAAAATCCGACCATTACCGTCTGCGACTGAGGTCCGTTGTCGGGAACGACAATACTCCAGGCGACGCACGCGACCGCCGCCGGGTCGTCGGGCCAGCGCAGATCATACTCCGCGCGCAGCATCTCGATCCCGCGCTTTCCTGCGGCCGAGATCGTGAAATTAGCAGGCAGAATTTCGGACGGCATGCCGATCATCTCCTGTTGTCATTCAAAAGCTGGCCGTGGGTCGTTGCAGCAAGCGGCACGCGGACTAAACATGGAAAATTCGTCGGCCCGGGAACGACGACGCTGAAGCTTCCAAAATTGTAAACGCAATTTCGGCCGCGAGACAATGGAATCTCCGCTGCCAATGTCCCGAAACCTGTTTGAGCAACTTGAACCTCCCCGTCGGAGCTGCCTCCCCGAGTGCCATCATTTCCCATCGAGCCGCCCCCGCTACCTTCGTCCGTCCACCGGCCATGATCGTCGCGGGGGTGCTCCGGGCTGTATTTACGTTCGTAGAGCGCAAATACCGTGGCCAATTCAGAACCTGTCTTGACATGACGTCCCCAACCGGGGGCCACAAAATGGCGGGCATCGGGCCGCATCCAACGTTTTCGCTCTCTATCCAGATAAGCCGCCTTAACTGCCGCCATCGACTTCTCCTTCCCGCAAACCACTTCCCTGCTTCCTGCCCTCTCCCCTTGGGGAGAGGGCAGTCGGAGCACGACGCGCCGATCAGCTCGCCGCGAACTTGATCAGCTTGATGGCGTCGAAGTCCTGCACGCCGCCGCCGACGCGCTTGGTCGTGTAGAACAGCACGTAGGGTTTGGCGGTGTAGGGATCGCGCAGCACCGTGACGCCGGCGCGATCGACGACGAGATAGCCGCGGTTGAAATCGCCGAACGCGATCGACAGCGCGTTCGCCGCGATGTCCGGCATGTCCTCCGCCTCGATCACCGGGAAGGTCATCAGCGACGCCTTGCCGCCCGCGACCGCCGGCGGCTGCCACAGGTAATTGCCGGCGGTGTCCTTGAACTTGCGGATCGCGGATTGCGTCTTGCGGTTCATCACAAACACCGCGTTCTGCCGGTAGCCAGCCTTCAACGCATAGATCAGGTCGACCAGCACATCGGACGGATCCGACGCCGGAAACGCCGCCGACACGCCGGAGGCGATGTAGCCGAGATTGCCCCAGGTCCACGATGCGTTCGCCACGGCGGTGTAGCTCAGGAAACCCTTCGGCTTGTTGTTGCCGTCGCCGGACACGAACGCGGTGCCTTCCTGCGCGGCGAACACCTGCTCGACTTCCTGGCCGAGCCATTCATCGATATTGACCGCCGAGTCTTCCAGCAGCGTCGCGGTCGCCGCCGGCATCGCGTAAAGCTCCATCGCCGGGAACGACAGCGAATCCAGCGTCGGCGACGTTGTCTGCGTCCGGGCGTCGGTCTCGCCGACCCAGCCGACCGCGGGCCCCGCCGTCATGAACGGCTTCTTGTAGAGGTTGCTGCTGATGGTGCGCTGGCCGGCGATTGAACGGATCGGCGAAATCGCCGTCAAACGCGCGCCGATCTGGGTTTCGACCTCGGGCGGCACCAGATAGCCGCCGTCCGGATTGGAGCCGACCGACATCGCCTTCATTTCGAGCGCGCGTAGTCCATCGACGTCGCCCGAACGAACATAAGCGTCGAAGGCCTGCTTGTGCTCCAGCGCCGAGGCGCTGCGAACGGCATGACGTTCGCCGCCGAGCGCCGGACGCGCCGACTTCAGCGTAATCTCATCAAGGCGCCGCGCCTGCGCGGTCATGGTGGCGTCGATACGGGCGAGCTTCTCGTCGAGAACGATGTCGCCAACTTTCTTGCGGTCGAGCGCCAGACGCTCGTCATTGGTTTCCTTGAAGGCTTCGAAGGCGCGCATCATCTCGGCATGCGTCACCACGGCATCGAGCGGAATGCCCGATTTGGTCTCAAGTCCGTTGTCGATTTCATTATCCATTTACATTCTCCTGTTGGATGGATTGGGTCTGACGTGTGGACGTACCAAAGCGCGCCGGCCGCGCGGAACCGACCGCACGACAGCGTTGCTCAGGCTCAGATTGTTAAAAATTTAAGCGGCGATATCCTTATCGACCCGCCGCAAAGCGCCCTTGAGCGCCTCGAAGCACAGCGGATCAAGGGCGGTGCCGACCATGTCGCTCATGATCGACAGCGCCTGGCTAACTGGCATCGCCTTGCGATAAGGCCGATCGGCGGTCAGCGCGTCGAAGATGTCGGCGGTCGTGACGATACGCACCTCGAGCGGAATCTGCTCTTTCGTCAGCCCGCGCGGATAGCCTTTGCCATCAAGCTTTTCGTGGTGCGCCCACGCGATTTCGGCGATGTCGCGGAATGCGTCGATCCGCGACAATGTCAAATGACCGAGCGTGGTATGCGCTCGCATCGACACCCACTCCTCTTCGTCGAGCTTGGCGGGCTTGTCGAGGATCGAGTTGCTGACGCCGAGCTTGCCGATGTCGTGCAATAGCGCCGCGCGGCGCAGCCAGCGCCGTTTCTCCGTACTCAAGGCCAGTTCTTCCGCGATGAGGTCGGCGAACAAAGTAACTCGTTCGCTATGACCGCTGGTATAGGGACTCTTGGAGTCGATGACCTTCGCGAACGCCGCGGCGATGTCGTCGAGATAATCCTCATCGACCAGCGAGCGCCCTTTTGCCGGCTCCAGTTCAAAGATCGCCGTCTGCAATTCATCCGAGCGCAACATGCGCCAGAATTCCGGGTCGGCGGCGACCCGTTCGAAAGCTTCGGCCACGCGCGGCTCGAACCAGGTCCCGGTACGGTTGCGAATTTCCTGCTTGGCCGCCTCGATGCCGTTGGCGGTTTGAAACACGTCCGCGATCTGGCTGACCAACGAGATGCGCGAATAAATCGGAATATCTTCGCCCTTGATGCGGGCCGGCAGGCCGCCGCCGTCCCAATGCTCGTCGAAGCTGCGGATCGCGGCGACCACATTCTCCGAGAACCGCATCATGCGCGCGATCTCGGCGCCACGGTCGCAGCGAGCGTCCATCAGCTCCTTGACGATCTCGCCGCCGTTCTGAAACACGTTGACCAGCGCGCGGAAGCGGTCGGCGAGGCCCGCTTTCATGCCGGTGTGCGACAGCACGAAGCGCAACACCTGCGGCAGACTGCCGTTGACCGTCATCAGGTCGCGCTTGAACGTGATGTCGTCCATCATGTAGATCTGGCAAATGCGCGCGGCGTTGCTCGAGCAGCCGACGTCCTTCACCAGCAGCGTGTAATAAAGCTCCCAGAGTTGCGATTGCGTCAGGCCCAGTTCGCGGCCTATATGAATGCCGATCCAGCAGCAGCGCACGCAATGACCGGGAGGCTGGCCCTCGACCATGTCGAGCGCGTAGCTCAACGCCCCGAGTAACTCGGCAAGCCGCAATGTCGGTCGCGGATCGACATCGACCACGGGCGGTTCGTGCAGGTTTCCCATTCGCGCTCCGCCTCTCAAGGAGGCTCGCCCTTCGGCATCAAGCCGTGAAGCAGGCTATTAGGAGAAAAGCACGTCTCGATTAACGGAAGCTTGAATACAATCCTAGAGTTTGGTCTGTCATTTTACCCGCTAAAGTCGTCCCCTGATTATGAGCCGCCGTCAGGTCGGCTCTCGTTCACCGCTATCTAACCTGCGCAACGTTCCGTTCGCATCGGCCGCTTGCGGCCACTCTTTTTGATCACTGATTTTTTGTAATACTTTTCGTGCCGCCGCAGGTGCTACAGCCAATGTCGCTTGCGCGGCCATCAACCGCACCTGGGGGTTCGGATGATCATAAAGCGTCGTTAGCGCCATCCGCTGATCGCCCGCGCGACTCTTGAGTTCGCGCTCGATAGCAGACATTTCGCGATACAGGCGATTGTATTTCACGTTTTCGTCGGACAACTCCGCATTAAACTGACCGAGGGTCACCAACGTAAAATGCTCAACTAATTGGCTGAGCGATTGCTCATTTAAATCGATATCCTTCTTCATTTAAGAACCCCATGGCTCCCTAGCGCTTCCAATCCCACTGATCGGCGCACTTCCTCAGGTCAACCTGGAATCGCCGCGCTCAATCGCCGCTAAGGTCTCCCGTGCATAAGCCGCTTGCGGATATTCGTTGCGATCGCTGATGTCTTGCAAAATCTGGCGCGCGGCTTTTGGCTCAACCGCCAAAGTATAAAGAGCAGCCTTCAATCGCACTTGTGGATTTGGGTGCCCCAAAAGCGGCACCAAGGCCCGCCGCTGGTCGCCAGGACGCTCTTTAAGCGCGTCCCTGATCAATACGATTTTATCGTAGAGGCGATTATAGCTCGCGATGTCGTCGCGCAATTCAGCTTGATACTGCTCGAGCGCAAGCGTCGTAAAATGATTGACCAGTTCAGTTACGCTCAGGTTCTCCAAGGCGAGATTTTTCATCACTTCAGAACCCCGTACTTTTTGAGCGCTTCCAATCCAACGGACCGGCGGACTTCCAACTTCTACCGTTCAAATATTCGCGCGGTGTCATACCGCCAAATTCATCATTTTTCGACTGATACCAGCCGTTGATCTCCTGATGCTTCAATCGCGGCACACGGACCAAATTATCCGGACCATCTATAATCTCTCGTGAAAAGCCATCGCGCTCGGCCTGCGTTTGCTCAACGATGTGATGAATATCATAACCCGGAGCTGACGTCGAAGCCGCTCTTTGCAATTCGTCCAACGATTTAGGTGGGTCGTTACAAGTATTAATTTGAGCAGAATAGGTTTGAAGCCAAGAACTCATTCTCGCAATCGTGACAACAGTTTCGCCAGTTTGGACAATTCTTCTCGCGATTTCTTTCACAATAATCATTCGATCGCGCGACCCAGCCGGTCTTCCCCCTTGCCCCTCCGGCGAATCGCTATCGCCTCCGTCCGGACCGCCTGACGAATTCCCGTCACCCGACCATTTTCCGCCGTCTGAATTTCCTTTCGGTACGCGTGGCTGATCGGGATTAAACCCTGCCTTGATCGCCCACTCATGCCGGCGCATTGCGATTTCAAATCGTGTCGCATCGCGGAGCCATTTCAGTTCGAGCATCCCCGCGACGAACGCGCGCAGCGCTACGAGGCGCTGGAATTCAAGATCGAGACGGTTCATGGCGCTCACACCATCCGCCTGCGCCGCCGGACCACCTCCAGCGGCGTGCGCGGCGCGTTGACGAATTCAGTCTCACCGCCAAGCCCGCTCATCAGAGCACGCCAATCGCGCTCGGCGCGCTTGCGTGCGAACGAGCTTTTCTGCGGCGCGGTCGCATGTTTCACGGCATGCACGCGCGCGCCAGTCAGCAGCGGGAACGTGACGATGGAAATTTCCCAGAGATCGACGGTGAGCAGCCGGCGCACCCGCGTCTTCGGATCGATGCGACCCTTGACGGTGCGAAATCCGATCGAGAGTCCGTCGATGGCGCCGGCCTTGAGCAGCGAGAGCAGTTCGCGGCCGCGCGCCACTTCCGGAATAAGCCGGCCACGCGCGTACAGTCCGTGACCATCCTCGCGCAGTTCGAGCCAGACGCCGACCGGCTCGGCCGGATCGTGCTGGAACAGCATCGGGATGCGCTGCACCGGCCGCTGCTTCAGCGTCGATGCGAAGGCGCCGGCCATGACCATGTCGCGCGCCTGGTCGATCTCGCCGAACAGCGAGGCGTAACCTTCCACCGTGCCGTCGGCATCGATGGTGGTGCGCGTCGCAAACACAGTGGCGACGGTGGGTTCGGTCAAGGTTGAAAGCATGAGTCATCCTTCCCTCTCCGCATGCGGAGAAAGGCGGGGCCGATCAGGATTGGCGATAAGTCCGGTGTCTAGCGCTTGCCGCGCCGGCTCCGGCCGCTACGCGCCTTGGTCGACTTCTCGCTCGCCCTGCGTTTGGCGGCGCGGTCGAGATGATCGAGAAATTCACGAAATACGTTGAGGTGATCGCGCCGCGATTTGGTCTCGCCGCGGATCGAGCGCAGTACGGTATGAAGCGTGTCCATTGTTACTTGCCTCCGAAGTGTTCGTTGAATCGCGTCAGCTCGCGCACGAAGTCGTCGAAGCGCCGGCTCGCGGCGGTGAGTTCGCGCAGTGCGAACCACGCCAGCGCGCTCGACGACAGAGCCCACAGCAGCAGCGCCAGATGCGCGAGATCGCCGCGCGCCGCGAAAATGTCGATTAGGTCGGGCATCACCCCACCCCGTCGCCGCCGGCCAGCGCGCCGTAGCCCACCGCCGCGCGCTTCTCGTTGACGGTGAGGAACGGCGCCTTGGTCACGCGCTCCCACAATGCGGCGCGGTCCGGCGACAGCGCCTCGATGCGATCGGTATCGACCGCGACGCTCAAGTCGGCGCCGAACGACGGCGCCAGCCACTGCGTCAGCGCGCTGCCGATGCGGCTCGCCAGCGGTAATACGGTGGCGCGCCAGAACACGCGGTTGGCTTCCTGATAGTTTGAATAGGTGTTGTCGCCGGGGATCGCCAGCAGCATCGGCGGCACGCCGAAGGCCAGCGCGATCTCGCGCGCGGCCGAATGCTTGGCTTCCATGAAATCCATGTCCTTGGGCGACAGCGACATCGGCTTCCAGTCGAGCCCGCCCTCCAACAGCATGGGCCGCCCAGCGTTGAGCGCGCCCTGATACTGGTCACTGAGTTCAATCTTGAGCCGCTCGAACTGCGCCTCCGACAGCACCGCGCCTTCCGCCCCGGCATAGACCAGCGCGCCGCACGGCCGCGCCGCATTGTCGAGCAGCGCCTTGTTCCAGGCCGCGGCCGCATTATGCGTATCGACGGCGACGGCGGCGGCCTCCAATGGACTGAGACCGTAATAGTCGTCGAACGGGTTGAACAATGTCAGGTGCAGAATCGGCGGCTGCGCAGCGTCCTGCAAAAAGCGCACAACCTGCCCGCCGACGCCGTACTCGAAGCCCTGCGGCCAGCCGTCGGGACCCGGCACCACCTTCATGCGGTCGGGCCGCAGCGCATAAAGTTCGCGCACGCTATGGCCGTTCGCGTCGCCGGCTATACTCACCGCCTCGACATAGGCATTGCCGGCGAGCAGCAGATGCGACGTCACGCTTTCGAGAAACGAAGCGCCGTCCTGGCGCGGGTTCGGTCGCGCGATCAGCTCGAGCAGCGGATGCGCCGTATGCTCGGCCGCGCCCTCGTACAGCACGAAATTCAAGCCGCCAATGCTCTCCGCGATCAGGCGCACCGCGCGATGCACGATGGCGTTGCGGCTGTAACCTTCGCGCGCCAAAGCCGCGTAATCGCGCGGCGTCCAGCGCGGGCGGCCGCCGGACTCGAGCGCGATCAGCCGCGCCGCGCGCGAGGTCTTTCGTTCCGGCGGTTGAAGCAGAGCTTTGATGGTCTTGAGCATGGCTGTCCTTGCCTTCACGATGCGCGCGAACGCGCCAAACGCACAAAGCCCCGCAACGGCGCGAAATGAGCGCGCCGCGCAGGGTCTTCCATTGTTGAATGCGAGCAATCTTGTCGCGGCGGGCACCCGCCCGCGAATTACTACCGCGCGGCGGTGCGCAGTCCGTGCGGATTGACGACAACGTAGCGGCTGATCGATATGACGTGATCGCGCGTCAGCCCGCCGCCGGAATTGCCGTCATGAACCAGCCAGTCGTTGCCGCCGGCATGGCTGAGCAGCACCATCACATGATGGTTTCGCGCCGCCACCATGTCCGGCGCGGGCGAGGTGCGCGGAAATCTCTTGATCCAGTTCGCCGCGAGATTCAATTCGGGCCGGATTCGCCCGAACAGATAACGCGACGCCTCGCAGCCGCAATAGGCGCGCGGGCAACCGGCCGGCCGGCCGCCGACGATGGCGATTGCAATATTCCCGTTGGCGTCCACATTGCGAGGCGCCTCGGCACGGCCCGCAGCGACGCCATCCGAACAGCCCCGCACATCGCAGGTCACCACGGCCCCGCCCGCGTGGGCCGCGCGCCGCGCCTGATATCTGCTTTTCAAGCGCGAGCGCACCGGCGCTTCCGGCGCGGCGGCGGCCTGTGCCGTCGCCCGGTCGGAGCAGCCGCGCATGTCGCAAACGATCACGGCGCGGTCGGCACGAACCATCCTGGGGCGGGAGTGTCGTTGATACGAATGGCCATGATGCGAGTGGCTTTGATATGAATGGCCGTGATGCGAATGCCTCTGGTGCGCGTGCCCCTTATGCGCATGCCTTGGCCTCGCGTCGGCCGTCGTCGCGGCGAGCGCAAGAATGGCAATAACGGACAAGAAAACCCTTTTGGACAATACAGCACCAGATGTGAGGAGCGGCTCGCCGGCCGCGGATCGTCTCCACGTGTACTGTCGCTGTCATAATCGATCGCGGCCCGCGTGTACCGGCAACGGCCTGGCAATTCCGGGGTAGCCTGAACGGGTAATGTTAAGCGTAAACCTTACCGCAGCCGAGTTCCACGCCGGTCCTGGCCGCGAACGTTCGCCGCCAGCGCCCGTATCGATAGAGATGAGCCGCACGACAACGATCTCGCCACCTATCGATCGGCGACGCGCCAAAGCTTCTCCGCAACGAACAACGCGCGGCTTCGGTCACCGGAAAAGCCCATTGCTTTCTTTTCAAGCTCGATCAGATATTTGACCAGATCGGACTGGGACGCGCCCCGCAAAATCATCCCGGCAAGCTGCGCGGTATAGGCGTCGTATTCGTCCTGGGCTTGGGCAACACTCTGCACCCCAATGGAATCCCAGTCTTGCATAAGGATTTGTTTTACAGCTTTGACGAAACTGCCAGTGTCGATCATGTCTACTCCGCGCTTCCAAATAATCATCGGCCCCAGACCGTCACAACCGCCGCCATCTCTCACAACACTCTGATCCTCGGCCCCACTCGCGCCGCGTAAGTCAGCGCGCTCACCGCCCACACCAGCGCGTCGAGCCGGTCCGGCGAACGCCCGGACGTCAGACCCTCGGGCCCGAAGTCGCACATCTCGTCTTCCAGCGCCGGAAACACGCCGACGTGCCGCACCCGCCCTTGCGCGTACATCAGCGACACCGGCTCGGCGCGGAAGAACTTCGCCCGCGTGGCGCGAACCTGTTCGACCGGCACCTCGGGATCGACCTGCGCGATCACCGCCTTGACCATGTCGCCGCCCTGGTTGACCTCGGCGATAAACACGTCGGCCTCCAGCCGCCGCCACAGCGCCACGGCCTTGGTGGCCCAGCCCTGCGGCGACAGGCCGGCAACGCTCGCATCCTCGATGACGTAAATGTTGCCGTCCTCGCCGCGTCCTGCCGCGACAATGCCGCAGGCATCGGCGCCCTTCTTGGCCGACGCCGGCGGATCGATCGCCACCGCAATGCGTATGAGCGGCGGCGCCGCCGCGACCCGGCAAGCCTCCAGTCCGGCGCGCGTCCACAGTGCGTCGTTGCGCTCCTCGATGATCTCGCCGTCGATTTCCTGACGGCCGAGCCGTGTCCCGCCATAGCGCGCCAACACGTGCTCGACGAAAGCCGGCGCCAGATTGAGCGCGTTGGCGCTCGTGCCGGCGCGTGTCATCGCGGTCGACGGATCGGCGATCAGCTTCTTGAGCAAATCGATCGGCCGCGGCGTGGTCGTCACCACTTGCCGCGGCTGCCGGCCAAGGCGCAGTCCGAACTGCAGCATGTCAAAGGTCGCTTCGGCATGACGCCACTTGGCAAGCTCGTCGCACCACGCGGCCGAAAATTGCGGCCCGCGCAGCGCCTCGTAATTCTCCGCCGAGAAGATTTCGGCGACCGCACCGTTCTCCCACTCGACCCGCCGCCGCGTCGGCCACCACTGCGGCCGCTCATAGCGCGGGTGCACCGCGAGCAATCCGGAGACGCCTTCGATCATCACCGAACGCACCTCCTGTTCGGTCTCGCCGACGAGCGCGATGCGCGCATGCCGGTCGTCGCGTGCGATGCCGCGCACCCATTCCGCCCCGGCGCGGGTCTTTCCCGCGCCCCGCCCGCCGAGGATCAGCCAGGTCGTCCAGGGTTTGCCACTGACGGCGTACAGCGGCGGCTTTTGATGCGGATGCGCGAAAGGCGCGAAGTCCGTGTTGAGCTTGTCGAATTCATTCGATCTCAGGCTCATCATAAAGTGCGTCAGGCCGCCCAGGTCCGTCGGATCGTTCAAGTCTCGCGAGTCTTCGAGCGCGTCGAACGTCAATAATTCCTCGAATTCGTGCAGCAAGCGCGTCGCGGAATTCGTCGATATCTTGCGGGATAGGGTCGTCGTCGATGTCATCGGCCGGGGCCTCGGTTTCGGGCTGTGCAAGCGCCTGAATTTCGCGCAACGAGCGCGTGACACAGGCAGAGGCGCGCGCGATCTTTTCGATTTCGTTATGGTCTGCCGGCTTGATGACGCTGGAAATGCGTTGGATCGCCTCCAGCGCCCCGACGACGGCGTCATGGAATTTTAGGGCCAGAGCCAGCCGCTGTTCTTCGCTCGGACCTTTCGGCGCTGGAACGATTTCGGCGCGCGGCTGGTCGATCGGTGCCGGCAACAGCTTGGCGACGGCGTCGCCGCTCAGCGCGCGGGTGAACTGAAAGGTCGCGACCTTGGCGCGCCGCCCGCGCCAGTTTTCTTCGTGCGCACGGCGGTAGAACAGCGGACGCGAGATGCCCAACATGCCGCAGATGTCATCGACCGGCGCCAGTGTCTGTTCATAAAGGCGTTTGGCTTCGGCCAGCAGCTCCGGATCGATCTGTTTTCTGGCCACCATACGGTTCCCTCCCCATAAAAAAACGCGCCGGCAAAACCGGCGCGTTTGAATTTTTTAGCCTCACCTTGTCTCCGTTCCTTCCGCGACGACACGCGCGTAAGCCGGCGCGTCACCTAATGGAAGAAATACAGAAACACCGCGGCAAACAGCACAACCACCAGCGCGATGCTCCAATAGAGGACGTAGCGGGCATTATGTCCCGTTACGGCGCCGCGTGCCTCGGTCGTGCTTTCAACGATATGGCCATCTTCGCGTGTCGCCATGACTTTCTCCCCGCTTGCGCGTCGATGAGCACGGCCGTTCCGGTCGCGCATGTGGAGGGCAACGCAAACCGGCGCACTCACGTTCCCTGTGGGGGAACTCAACTTCGGACTGAGCGAGAGCCGCACGAACCCCGCCGGCCGGTCGCAACTGTGGAGCATGCCAAAGGTATACACCATCAGCGTCACGCTGTCAATATAGTCCTAGGACTTTTTCCTAAATAATTTGGCGGAAGCATTCCGGATTGGACCTGAGCAGCTCTGCCACGGTCAAACTGAGTCACTTACCCGCGACATCCAGTGGCCGGCCGGTCGCAACTGTGGAGCATGCCGAAGGTATACACCACCAGCGTTACGCTGTCAATATAGTCCTAGGACTTTTTTTCAGAATTTTGTGCCGTCCGCCAAGGCCGAAAAATGACGCCGCCGCAGGCATCGGTTCGCCAGGACGTCAGCCGGTCTTGTCCGAATGGCAGGCGCGCGGGCCGTCATCCCAGACGAAGCCGCATTTGGTGCAGCCGCCGAGCGAAACGGCAACCACGGCGAGACAAACAATGGCTGCGAGGCGCTTTTTCATAACCGCAAGATAACCAGTTTCCGGCGCCTTTGCGAGCGCGGCGCGGATGCGCCGTCAAGACCACGCCGCCTGCGCCTTCCGATCGAACGAGAGTTCGAACACGGCCCTGTCGCGGGCGTCGACAACGGTCATGGTCCAGCCGGACAGATCCTGAATGTCGGGATCGCACATCGCCGCCTTGAGATCGCGCACCTGCTCGACCGCGTGCGCCCGCGCCGCCGCCATGCCGGAGAGCTCGCGACCCGTGGTGTCGGAGAATTGGCGCGTTCCGTCTGAAAAGTGGAAAAAATAACGGGGCATGATTGGCCCTGACTGACGAGATGGTACTCCCCGCACCACGGACGATTGTAGCGCGCCGTTTGTCGGATAGACGACCCTTAGTTCCACAATGGGCCGACAATGTGAGCTATACCACACGCGCAAGTCGTGTGATGGCTGGGCAACACGGACCCGCATTCGCGCCACGGAATTCCGCGCGGAGACTATTGCGCCGCCGCGTCGAATTTCTGCCGGGCGCTCTGGATTTCCGGGCGATGCCGGCGCGCCCAGGCGCCGAGCGCACTCACCGGTTCCAGCAGCGAGCGGCCGAGTTCGGTCAGCTCGTAATCGACCCGGGGCGGGTTGGTCGGGAACACCGTGCGCGTCAACAGGCCGTCGCGCTCAAGACCGCGCACCGTCAGCGTCAGCATGCGTTGCGAGATGCTGCCGAGCGCGCGGCGCAATTCGTTGAAACGCTTGGGCCCGTCGCCCAGCGTGGAAACGACCAGCACCGTCCATTTGTCGCCGATCCGCGCCAGCACCTCGCTGACCGCCCGGCAATCGGAGGGCACATGGAGGTTACCCGGTATCGGCTTTGTGCCTTCTTGTAGATTTTCCATGGTCATCTATTTAGCCCTGGTAACAATACGTAACTGGCAATGCAACAGATAGAGGCTCTCATGTCAAAACTCAAGCTCGGCGTGATCATCGGTTCCAACCGCAAGGAATCGATCAACCGCAAGCTGGCCCTGGCGCTCGTCAATCTCGGCGCCGATGCCTTCGAGCCCAAGGTGATCCAGATCGACGATTTGCCGATGTACAACCAGGACCTCGAGATCCCGGTGCCGGCGCCGGTCGCCCGCTTCAAGGCCGAGGTTGAGGGGGCGGACGCGCTGTTGTTTGTCACGCCGGAGCACAACCGGTCGGTGCCGGCCGTGCTCAAGAACGCGATCGACTGGGGCACCCGTCCGTGGGGCCAGTCGTCATGGCCGGGCAAGCCCGCCGCCACCATCGGCACCTCGGGCGGCAATGTATCGACCGCCGTCGCCCAGCAACACCTGCGCTGGGTGCTCGCCAGCCTTCCCGCCCTGCATGTGATGGGCGGCGAAGCCTACATCCAGTTCAAGCCTGATTTGATCGACGCCGAGCACACCGTAACGGATAAGAGCGTGCGCGCATTTCTCAAGACGTTCATCGACAACTTCGCCACCTTCGCCGGCAAGCTCGCCGCGAAATAACAAAGGGCAAAACGTCATGTCCATCAGACCCGTCAAACGCATCGTGCAGTCCAAACCGACGCTGGAAGGCGCTGGCGTGAAGTTGCGCCGCGCCTTCGGCTTCGGTGAAACGACCGAGACCGATCCGTTCCTGCTGCTCGACGATTTCCGCAACGACCGTCCGGAGGATTATCGCGCCGGCTTTCCGTGGCATCCGCATCGCGGCATCGAAACCGTCACCTACATTTTGGAGGGATCGGTTGAGCATCGTGACAGCCTCGGCAGCCACGGCACGCTCGGCAAAGGCGATGTGCAATGGATGACCGCGGGGCGCGGCATCATGCATCAGGAAATGCCGCAGGGCGACGCGCAAGGCCGCATGCACGGCTTCCAGCTCTGGGCCAACCTGCCGTCGTCGCTGAAGATGACGGCGCCGCGCTATCAGGACATCAAGGGCGCCGACGTGCCGGAAGTGACCGACGACGACGGCACCGTCGCCCGCATCGTCTCCGGCGAGTTCTGGGGCAAGAAAGGCCCGGTCGAAGGCGTCGCCACCGATCCGCGCTATGTCGACATCTTCGTGCCGCCGGGCAAACGCAAGACCTTCAAGGTCGAAGTCGAGCGTCACGCTTTCGCTTATGTGTTTCAGGGCGACGGCAAGTTTGCTTACGCGTCGAAGCCGCTCGGTGTGCTGACCGAGAAACAGATCGATGGCGAGGAAATCGTCTTCCGCGAACCGGCGGGCGATCGCTCGCTGGTGCTGTTCGATCGCGGCGACGAAGTCACGGTGCAGGCCGGCGACAACGGCATCCGTTTCCTGCTGGTTTCGGGCAAGCCGATCGAGGAGCCGGTCGCCTGGTATGGACCGATCGTGATGAACGCGCAGTCCGAAATAAAACAAGCCTTGAGTGAACTGCGCGACGGCACCTTTATCACGGCCTGACGCGGTGCCTTATCTGATCAAGTCGGGATCGGCGTCGCCGGCGCCTGTGGCGCGGTCGCGCCGCCCGACGGCGGCGTCGGACCTTTAAGCGGCCGCTCTTCGAGGGCGATTACGAAGCACAGACCAAAACACATCAACAGGCCGCAGGCGATGAAGACGAAGCGGAACGCGTAAGCCAGTTCATGCGACGACGCAGCGCGCGCCAGCATATCAAGCGACATACCGGTGCCGCCGCCGAGACCGCCGAGCACGATGGCGCCGAGGATCGCCACCACCAGCGACGAGAACAGCGCGCGGAAAAAATTCGCCGCGCCAGTGGCGATGCCCATCTGCGCCCGCGACACCGCGTTCTGCATGCAGACGGTCGAGACCGGAAAGACGGTGCCGAGGCTCAGTCCGACGACGAACAGCAGCGACAACACCGCGCTCAACGGCATCCGGTCCGGCCAGATCGCCAGCGCACCCAGCGCGACAATGCCGACAGGCAGGCCGATCATCGGGATGCGCTTGTAATGCTGCAGATGCATCAAGCCCTGCCCGCACGCCACCGACGAGATGACCACGGCGCTCATCAGTGGGATCAAAGCCATGCCTGACTGGCTGGCGGAAAGATGCAGCACCACCTCGAAATACAGCGGCACGAAAATCGTCATGCCGACCAGCGTTCCCATGTTGAAGGCGCCGGCGAGCGACGCGCTGCGCACCACCGGATTGCCGAGCACCGCGAGCGGCAGAAACGGCTCGACCGCCGCCGTCAGCCGCCACGCGAACAGGCCCCACAGCACCGCCGACGCTAAAAACAACCCGCCGATTTCCGCCGAGATCCAGTCGAATTGCCGTCCGCCCCATGACAGCGCCAGCAGCAACACGATCGCCGCCGCCATCATCAGCAGCGCGCCGATCAGGTCGAGGCGATGCTTGCGCGAATGGAACGGCACCAGCCGCAGCACCACCGATGTCGTCGCAAAGGCAACCAGGCCGAGCGGCAGATTGATCCAGAAGATCAGCGACCAGTCGAGATGCTCGGTGAGAAATCCGCCGAGCACCGGCCCGCCGACCGACGACAGCGCGAACACCGCGCCGATATAGCCCTGATAGCGGCCGCGCTCGCGCGGGCTGACGATGTCGGCGATGATGGTCTGGGCCAGCGCCATCAGTCCACCGCCGCCGAAACCCTGCAATCCGCGCGCGACGACCAGCGCCTGCATGGTCGGCGCCAAAGCGCAGGCGATCGACCCGGCGACGAAAATCCCGATCGCGGTGAGCATCACCACGCGCCGGCCGTAAATATCCGACAGTTTGCCGTAAAGCGGCGTCGAGGCCGTGCTGGTCAGCAGATACGCCGTCACCACCCAGGCGAGATCGTCGAGATTGCCGAAATGGCGGCCGATGGTCGGCAACGCTGTCGCGACGATGGTCTGGTCGAGCGCGCCGAGAAAAATCGTCAGCATGATGCCGATGACGATCCGCTTGATCTCCGGATGCGTCAGCCGGCGCGGCTCGGTCGCGGTGTCGTGCAAGACGGCTTTGGTCGATAAGGCGGTTTCAGTCGATTTGTCGGGCGGCGCGTTCATGGCCGCCCGACATGCCCCGCCCGCCGGGCCGTGGCAAGAGCTTGCGCCGCACGGGAGGTATGAGCGCTTCCACCTGTGGCGGAAAGCCAATACGGCAGACGACTATCGCCGCCGTCTACTTCCCCTTCCCCGGCGCGGCCTTGGCCTTGCTGCCTTTGGGCCACTGGCCCGGCCAGCGCACGATGAAATCCACCAGCCGCTCGTCCGGCACGTCCTTCTCGCTGGCCGCGACCTTGCCACGCACCGAGATGCCGGAGGAATGCACCGTATCCGGATCGCCAGAGACCAGCGGGTGCCACCAATACAGGTCGCGGCCTTCCGCGATCAGCCGGTAGCCGCAGGTCGGCGGCAGCCACGTCAGCCGCTTCACGTTGCGCGGCGTCAGCCTTACGCAGTCGCGCACCTTGGCCTGACGGTTCTTGTAGTCGGCGCAGCGGCAGCTCCGGCCGTCGAGCAGCTTGCAGCCGACGTCGGTATAAACCGTCTCGTTGGTATCGACGTCGGTGAGCTTGTTGAGGCAGCAGCGGCCGCAGCCGTCGCACAGGCTTTCCCATTCTCTGGGCGACATTTCGGCCATGGTTTTCTCGCGCCAGAATGGCGGCTTGGCGACCTGGGGAACCTTGGCGTTAGGCTTGTCTTTAGACTTGTCTTTAGACTTGTCGTTAGGCTTGGCGTTAGACTTGGTTTGCGGCATTGCGGGCAACCTTTCGCGGCCCTTGTAGCCGCGGTGGCGCACGCCGTCATGTCCGGAATCGACGCCTCGCACCGGTCATTTCGGCGGCGTCTCCGGCGCGGAACCGGCCAGCGGTGACTCCAGTCCCTGCAATGCGCGCTCGCGCTCCAGCAAAAAGCGCCAGCTACGCAGGCTCGCCTCGACCGTCATCATATAGGCCTCGTCGAGCGCCTGTTGCTGTGGCGACAGCCCGCGCGGTTTTGCCCGTTCGGCCGGCGGTCGGGTGCGATGCTTCCAGGGTTCATCGGCGGATGCGGTGCAAGCGGCACCGGACGGCTGTTGCCAGGACCGCCACCGGGACGTTCGCCGAGCCTGTCGAGCGGGTTCATCCTTGCGCGCTTTCGTACTCTTGCGAACGGCGCGAGCCTCCTCCTGACCGGCCACCTCACCGTGGAAAGTCCGCCACGCCGCGATCGCGCGGTTGGCGTCCTCTATGGCGCGGATCTGCGCCTCGCGCAGGCGGCGGAGTTCGGCTTTGGTCGCGGCGTCTCGCGCGCGCAGCGCGGCCGCGGCGCAGGCGGCTTCAGCGCGCGCCCGCCCCGCCGCATCGGTGGCCTTGAGGCCGGTAGCGAAGGGCTTGCCTGCATCCTCGCGCCGGATGAAACGGCCACCGGCGCCTTTGGCGGTGACGAACCCTTCGGCGCGCTGCCAGCGCCGGCCGCGATTGGCGGCGGCGACCGCAACGTCGCGCGCCACGCATTTATAGCGCCGCTTCCAGTCGTGTTTGATGACGTATTTGTACAACGTGCGCTCGCTGACGCCGGCGAGCCGCGCAATCTCGCGCACCGGAACGGCGGAGTCTTCGTACAGCGCGCGGGCTTGGGCGGTGAGGTCTGGCTGCTCCGTTGTCTTATCGAGCATGGCCGGCGCCATTTGCTCGGCCTGTCCCCTCTCCCGCTCGCGGGGGAGGGTTAGGGAGGGGGCAGACGAGAGTAACGGCGCAACTGTGAGCGACGGGACAGTCGGGTCGGCTTTAATTGACTCGACACGCGCTGTCGCGAAATAGGCTTTACGACCAATCCCAGCCTCTGACCGACGCGGCTCATAGTAGATTATGCTGTCACCTTGAGCAGCTTCTACCTGATTTAGATACGTTCTTGGAAAGTGATAGTGGCTTTCACGCTGGTCATCGTATCCGGAGCCGCTCTTGATCGTGAAAATTGCCTTTGTCACTTAGGCCTCATTTGAACCGATTGATTGGAAATCTAATGAAGTCGCCAGACTTCCTACAATGCTGCCTTGATCACCCTCACATCCGTCGCGCCAAAATCCGTGCCCTTGAACAACAGCGGTTCGGCTTCCGCGATCGCCAGCGCGTAAGACGCGCAATCGCCGAAATTCAAGCCTGCCGGATGGCGGCCCTTGCCGTAGCGGAGGAAGGCTTCGCGCGCGATCATGGCGTGGTGGTCGGTAAAAGGCATGATCTCCGCCGCCATGTCGTTCATTAGGGTGTCGAGCTTTGCCGCCCCCTCGAAACCGAGGCGACCTATCATCACCATTCCAGCTTCGAATTTGCTCACGGCGGAAATCAAACGAACGGGATCGCGATCTATGGCCGCGACAAATTGGGCACGCTCGGGCTCGTTCAGCAGCATCGCGATCAGAGCTGACGTTTCAATGACCATCAGTCGAAATGACCTTGATCGTTGTAGCCGATGATTTCGTCGGCGCTTCGGTCGTCGAGCACGGGCAGTTTGGCCACCTCGTCGACGATGGCCTGCACGCGCTCAGCAAGGGTGCGCTGATCGCCGCGCTTCGGCCTCCTTCGCTCGCGTTCGACTTCCCGTCGCACAACGTCAGTCAGCGCTTCGGTGATGCCTTGCCCGCGCCGGCGCGCGAGTTCGCGCACCAGCTTTTCGGTCTCGGCGTTTTTGATGTTCAGCGCCATAGAACGTGTCTTTCAAGCCGCTTTTCTATATTCTTCCTTTTTGGATATATTCCACCTTGGCCGGTTTGTCGCCCTATAGCGGCCGCCTGCCCATTCACCTTTCCGCCATTAACCCGCCCAGAAGCTGCGGCAACCATGGCAGAACCTCCGCGGATGGACTAAATTGCTGCGGGCGCGGTGACCGGAGCCCCGCCCGCACCCTGTTCGAGCCGGCCCAAAGAGGTCATTTCAGCCTTGCGCGACCTGTTTCCCGAGGATTGGAGGCCGAAGTTCAAGCGGGCCATGCTCGCCGTCGATGCCTGGGTCGATTTCAGCGTATTCCGCTCGGCCGCGGGCGCGCGCGAGACCTACGAGCGTTTTTCGACCTTCATGGACCGCTTCCACACCGCCGGCTGGCGGCGCTGGGCGGCCGAGTTGCTGTCCGAGGGCGCGACGCTCGGGGCCGCCGGCGGCATCGTCATGCTGGCGCTCGCGACCCCCGCCTTCCAGATGACCGCCGACAGCGACTGGCTGAAGAAGTCCGAGCTGGCGGTGACCTTCCTCGACCGCTACGGCAACGAGGTCGGCTCGCGCGGCATCCGGCACAACGATTCGATCCCGCTCGACCAGTTCCCCGACCAGTTGATCAAGGCCGTGCTGGCGACCGAGGACCGTCGCTTCTACGAGCATTTCGGCATCGACATCGGCGGCACGATGCGCGCGCTCGTAACCAACGCCCAGGCCGGTGGCGTGCGCCAGGGCGGTTCGTCGCTGTCGCAGCAACTCGCCAAGAATTTGTTTCTGTCGAACGAGCGCACGCTCGACCGCAAGATCAAGGAAGCGTTCCTGGCGTTGTGGCTGGAATCGCGCCTGACCAAGAACGAGATTTTGAAGCTGTATCTGGATCGCGCCTATATGGGCGGCGGCGCTTTCGGCGTCGATGCGGCGGCGCAGTATTACTTCAACAAGTCGGTGCGCGATATCGATCTGGCCGAGGCCGCGATGCTGGCCGGGCTGTTCAAGGCGCCGACCAAGTTTTCGCCCAACGTCAACCTGCCGGCGGCCCGCGCGCGGGCCAATGTCGTGCTCGATAATCTCGTCGATACCGGGTTTATGACCGAGGGTCAGGTGTTCGGCGCCCGCCGCCACCCCGCCACCCCCGTCGACCGTCGCGATGAACGGGCACCGAACTATTATCTCGACTGGGCCTTCGACAGGATGAAGCAACTTGTCGATACGTTTCCAAAATCAATGACCGAGCGTGTTTTTGTCGTACGGACCACCCTCGACAGCAATTTGCAAAAGGCCGCCGATGCCGCGGTGGAAAATTCGCTGCGCCAATACGGTCAGGAATATCACGCCACCCAGGCAAACACGGTGTTGATGGACGTCGATGGTTCGGTTCGTGCGATGGTCGGCGGCCGTGACTACGGCGCCAGTCAGTTCAACCGCGCCACCGACGCGATGCGCCAGCCCGGTTCGTCGTTCAAGCCCTACGTTTACGCCACCGCTCTGGAACACGGCCTCAAGCCGAGTTCGATCGTGGTCGACGCCCCGATCTGTCTCGGCAACTGGTGTCCGCACAATTACGGCAATAGCTATCGCGGCTCGATGACGCTCATCACCGCGCTCACCCATTCGATCAACACCGTCGCGGTCCGCCTTTCGGTCGTGGTCGGCGACGGCAATCCCAAACTCGGCCGCTCGCGGATTATCAAGACGGCGCGGGATATGGGCATCACCACCCCGCTTCCTGACACACCGTCATTACCGATCGGGGCGGATGCGGTGACCATGATCGAGCATGTAGGTGCATATGCTACGTTCCCTAATCTCGGCATGGCGGTAAAGCCGCACGCGATCCTGGAAGTGCGCACCGGCGACGGCAAGCCGATCTGGCGTTATGACCGTGACGGGCCCAAACCGCACCGGGCGTTGCCGGCCGGCGTCGCGGCCGACATGATCAAGATGATGAACTCCGTGGTCGAAAACGGCACCGCGCGCCGCGCCCGCCTTAACGGCATCGTTGCCGCCGGCAAGACCGGTACCACCAACAATTATCGCGATGCCTGGTTCATGGGCTACACCGGCAACTTCGTTTGCGGCGTCTGGTTCGGCAACGACGATTACAGCCCCACCAACCGCATGACCGGCGGCGCTTTGCCGGCGATGACCTGGCACAGCATCATGGAATATGCCCACCAGGGCATCGAGATCAAACAACTGCCCGGCATTCCGGTGCCGACGCGGCCAGAGGAAAAGATCGCAAGCGCAAAATCCAAAGCCGACGAAGCCGTGCCGCCGCCCCGTCCGACCATGCTGTCGAAACGCGGCGCCGACGTTCTGGTCCAGGTCGAACGCATGATGGATGATGCCAGCCGGGCCATGGCGCCGTTGCAGCCGACCGCCGCCACCGACCGGAAAAAGCCGGACCGCCTGTCGGCGAACGAGTCTGCGCAAGCTCCGTCGAACGTGCCGAGAAGTGGCGACGCCCTCGCCTCCGCTCTCGAAGGCCGCGCCTTCGTCCACGCGAACTGATTAGCCGCCGACCCCCCGCCCGGCGTAGTCTGCCGAGGCGCGAATCAATTTTCCCCTGCGAGCGGATCTAATGTGCGGCTGCTGATCGGAACGCTGTTTGCCCTCGCGGTCGCCGCTGCCGTCGGCCTCGGCATGACTTATTTCGCATTGACGCGCGGCGCCGCCTTCGGCGCGCTCACCATCGGCAGTTGGACCGCCTGGCCGAAAACCGGCACGTCGGATGCCGATCCTTACGCCCGGGCGAGCATCGCCCGCACTGGCCAACTGCCGCTCGCCCTCGGCGACGGAGTTTCATTCACCGCCCAGTCCGACGATGACGGCAAGTTGCTCGATGGCCGCTGCGAGGTATTTCTGTCCGGCGTAACGCCTGTCGCCCGGTTCTGGACGCTGACGTTGTACAACGCGCAAGGCGAACTGGTCGCCAACTCAGTCGAGCGCTACGACTTCTCCAGCCAGGAAATCGTGCGCCATGCCGACGGCAGCTTCGAGATCGTGGTGGCGCCGCGTGCCAGCGCCGGCAACTGGCTCCCGACCGGCGGCATCGAACGTTACTCGCTCGTCCTGCGCTTCTATGACACCGCCGTCGGCATTTCGACCAAAGCCGGCCGCGAGATTCCCATGCCGGCGATTGTCACCCGGAGTTGCCCATGATCCGGTGGCTCCTGCTGTTCTGTGGCGGCGCGTTGCTCGGCGGCGTGGTGCATCTCGCCACGATTATCATTTTGCCGCGCACCGCGACCCACGATGCCTACGCCCGGCTTGCGGCGATCGCTCCGGTCAACACGATCACGCCATTGCCGCTGCCCAAGCCCGACAACGCGATCATGCCATTCATGGACCCGGCCTTCGCCACCGCCGTGTGCCGCTACGATCTCGGCCAGGGCCCGTTGAAGCTGACTGTGCCGGTCAGCCTCGCCTATACTTCAGTGTCGTTCTACACGCGTTACGATGTCGCCTATTATGCGATCAATGATCGCGCCGCCGGCCGACGCGTGATCGAACTCGAACTCATGACACCCGAGCAGCACAGTGCGATGCCGGAAGACGAAGACGTCACCGCGGCCGACCGTCTGATCGTGGAATCGCCGACCGGCACCGGACTGATCGCGATAAAAGCACTGGCGCCGGAACCGGGCCTGATGCCGATGGCGCAAACCGCCGTCGCCAATGCGCGTTGCGCGCCGCAGCCGTCGGCCGGCGGGCGCTGACATCTAAGCCTTAAGCGATTTTCGCGTGCTCAACCCGCCGGCGGCTTGTTCACGGCCCATTGCGCCTCGAAGGCGCGCTTGTAGGCGGGCCGGGTTTCGCCGCGGGCCACATAGGCCGAGAGGTTCGCAAATTCGTCCAGCAATCCCGACGCTCTCAGCCTGAGCAGCACCGACACCATCATCAGGTCGCCCGCGCTGAACGCGCCGTCGAGCCAGTCGGCGTCGCCAAGGCGCGCGGAAAGCTGGCGCAGCCGGTCACGGACGCGATCCATAACGAGAGGCATGCGTTGCGCGGACCAGGGTTTGTCGCTCTCAAAAATCCTGGCGGTTGAGAGTTCAAGGATGGGTGGCTCGACCGTGTTGACCGCAGCGAACATCCACGCAATCGCGCGCGCCCGCGCATTCGCATCGGCCGGCAACAGGCCCGCACGACTTTGCGCGATGTGGAACACGATCGCCCCCGTCTCAAACAAAGCGAGATCGCCTTCTTCATAAGTCGGAATCTGTCCGAAAGGATGAAGCGCCAGATGCGCGGGCTCCTTCATCGCCCTGAACGAAACAACACGAACCTCGTAAGGCTGGCCTATTTCCTCCAGCGCCCAGCGAACGCGCGTGTCACGCGCCAGTCCTTTGCCGCCATCGGGCGACCGTTCAAAAGCGGTAATGACGGGAGTCATCGCAAGGGCTCCGAATGATCGGATGACGCCATCGTGCGTCACATCTTCAATTCGAGAAAGCCAGACTCGGCTCTCGCGACCAAGTCGGCGCCTCGTTGTTGCGATAGTACGCGACAGAAGACTGCAACTTATTCAGAAGCCGCTCGGCCTCGACTGCCTGCTGCGATGGCACCGATACCACCAAATGACCAAGCGCGTAACGGTACGATTCGACGCGATGCACGAGGCTCGCGCGCACCATGGCGATAACGCGGTCATTCTCTTTCATGCGGTTGATTGCATCGGAGCGTTCGGCCTCGCCGAGCGACACGTAGGCGATGCTCTTCCGTCGCTTGCGGTCGATGTCGAGCACCCGTCCGGCGACCGCGAAGAAACCAGGCAGCCGGGTCGAGTCATTGCGGATATCGTCGATCAGCCGGGCATAGCGCGCCGACGGCGAACGATCCGCCACCCTGACCAGATGGCCATAGTAAGCGGTGCGGTCACGATCCTGCGCCGGCGTCGTACGCAGCAGGCCGTATTCGCGGCCGACCGCAGCCACGCCCTGTCGTTCGTGAGGCGGCTCAAGCAGGGGAAACGCCAGGTCGCGCAACTGGCGCTCGTCGTCGGTCAACTCGAAATTCGACGGCGCGATCGATCTACCGCGATAATCGTCACGGCCAACCCAGTCATGAATGTCGTCGCGCACGAGGCGCGGATTGACCTCGCCGAAGTCGCCCTGGGTGCCACAGCCGCCGAGCAGCAGGACAGCTCCCAGCGCGAGCCATGGTGCGCACAGAAACGGGCGTCTCGACGTCCATTGTCGCAAGATCGGCATGGGTCTCGTTGGCGTCCTCGGGAGGGGCTTAGGGCCGAAGCCGTTCAGCGCGCGACGCGACGGCGACGCCGACGGCCAGAACCGTCGCCAGCGCAGGGGTCCGACCCGCTGGTGTCATCCGGTCCGCGGTCGATCCGTATGACCGGAAGGATGATGACGGTCGCGGGTTGTGAACTTGAGTCAATGTATCTGCCGCGGCCAAGGCCGCCTTCTTCGGGAAATTGGATGACTTCGCCCATTGCAGTCCTCTTTTCCGTCCCGGCGGCAAAAAAGCCGCTGCTGATACTCCCTCAACTCAATTCAGAAATCCGGTTCCCTTGAGGGTACCACGCAGACCTGCCGGGCCGACGCTTTCGATTAAAGGGGCTGCAAGGTTAACGCTCTGCTAACGCGACGGCACTAATGTGATGCAATCTTAGTATGCCGTGAGTGCTGGTGCGCCGATGACGTTTTCCAACTATCCGCCGCTCGACGGGCTGGTCGATCTGGCGTGCCGGGACGGCGTTGACGTCCGGCCGACGCTGTTGCGGGTGCTCACTGATCTCTACGTGCAGAAACCGGTCCACAGCGCCGACGAAGAAATCCAATATGTCGAGCTTGCGCTCGGCCTTCTCGACACGGTCGATGACGCGACCCGCGCTGGCGTCGCCGCGAGTCTCTCCCGTTACCCGGCGGCGCCGCTCGCTGTTCTCGCCAAAATCGATGCGACCGCCCCGCCAAGCGGACATGGCGCCGTTGCCGAAATGACGAACGAGACAGCGGCTATGCCAAGACCGGCAACGGTCGCCGACGATCTGATCGAGCTGTTTCTGACCGCCGACAGCGCCGAACGCCGGCTCATCCTGCTCAATTTCGATGCCGCGCACACCGCATCGGCCGCAACCGCACCGCCGGCTTCAAATACGATTATCGCCCGGCTGGAAAGCGCGGCGTTTGAACGCAACAGCGGCGAATTCAGCCGCACCCTTTCAAATGCGCTCGGCATCCGTCGCGACCTTGCCGAACGGCTGGCGCGCGATCACTCCGGCGAACCGATCGTGGTCGCGGCCAAGGCGCTCGGCATGAAGGCCGCTGTGCTGCAGCGGATATTATTGTTTCTCAATCCGGCGGTCGGCCAA
Source organism: Hyphomicrobiales bacterium (assembly GCA_041691675.1). Classification (GTDB taxonomy): domain Bacteria; phylum Pseudomonadota; class Alphaproteobacteria; order Rhizobiales; family Xanthobacteraceae; genus Pseudolabrys. The sequence goes on from JBEPUC010000011.1 coordinate 29,577, forward strand.
TCGGTGCAGCGGGTCCACGATCTCGCCGGGCTGTTCGACGAGCTGCCGCGGCAGGCGGCGGAACGCATGCTGGCGATCTGGCGCGCAACGGGTCCGGCTTCGCGTCCCATCCACCAGCCTGTTTATGTCGATGACGAGGTACCTGACGCCCGCATGCAAGCGACACCGACACGGCATGAAACGACGCGCCAACGCACCCTGCTACCCCCTCTCGGCAAGATCATCGGGTAGAAGCAGCCCGCCTCTATGCCACGATGCGGTCGAGGAAGTGCCTTCCCGCTTTATCGTCGGATTCAATAATCCATAAATCGGGATCGAAGCGAATCTCGCGTTGCAGCCGTGCTTCGATATCCGCATCGGCGACCGGGCCGTCGCGGCCGAGCGCGATAGTGAAAACGCGATCCAGCGGCTGGTCGTTGTCGAGCGCCGTTTGCGGCGCGGGCCCGTACAAGGTGCCGGTGCCGTCTAGCCGATTGACCCTGATGAAGATGGCGCCCGCCTCGTCAGCGCCGCGCCGGCGCACCACGGCAAAGGCGCCTTCGATGTTGCAGCGGCGGATATAGGCCGCCACCCAGATGCCGGATTTCAATCGCATCACACCCGATACCACAGTGCGGTGCGGCGCTCTATCTCGTGAGCCTATTCGAGCGGTCGCCCGGTCATGGCGGCGAGTTCGCGCACGACGCGATCCGATATTTCGCCGGTGATCGGCAGTTTGCGGTCGCGTTCGAATTTCTCGACCGCATTGCGCGTATCCGGGTCATATGTGCCGGTCGGTTTGATCTGGCCGTAACCGAAATCCGACAGCGCGCGCTGGATCGCCAGCACGCGTTGCGACGGCGCGATCAAGGCGGCAATCGGATCGTTGCGTGGCAGCGCCGCTTTCACGGGCTTTGCCATAGCGACATTCGATTGCAGCGCCCGCAACACCTCGGGCGAGGCTTCCGGATTGAGCGCCAATCCGGCTGCCTGGAGGAAATCACGCACGCCGGCGTCGGTCTTGGCGCCCCAGATGCCGTCGGCCGCGCCATCGTAAAGGCGACGGCGGGTCAGTTCGCGTTGAATCCCGGCGGTCAGTTGCACGACATTGAGCGGCGCGCCGGCAGGGCCAGCAATAGGGGCAGCGGCCACGGCTGGAGCAGCAACCGGCTGCGCAACGGCGGCGGCAGGCGCCAGGTGCGGTCGCGGCGGGACCGCCGGCTGCGGCGACACGAGCAGTGGCCGCGTCGCAAAGATCGGTGCCGGATGCGGTCCTTTCTGAAGAAACAGCGCGTTGACGAAAATCATCATGACGGCGGCAGTCGCCATCACGATGCCGACGCATTCGCGCGGATACCGCAACAGCAACGCGCTCAATCCGCCCTGCTCACTATCTTGGTCGATTGCTGCTGCTCGGCTGTTACGCTTAGGCACTTTTCTTCACCAGAACATTAGCGACCGCCACCATTTCATGAGCGCGATCGGTCACCAGCTTTATAGGATCGGCCGGCCGCTTGTCACCTTCGCAATCGATCGGCAAGCGCACCATGACGCGTGTACCCTCGCCGAGTCGGCTGCGAATATCGATGTCGCCACCGTGCAATTTCACCAGGCCTTTGACGATCGATAAACCAAGACCTGAACCGTCATGCCGCCGGTCGTAAGAGGCGCGCGCCTGGAAAAATGCTTCGCCCAGACGCGGCAGATCGGCTTCGCCGATGCCGACGCCGGTATCCTCGACAGAGACGGCGAACTTCGGCCCGTCGATATACGCGCGGATCGTGACGCATCCGCCGCGCGGCGTGAACTTGATGGCGTTGGAGATGAGGTTGATCAGGATCTGATTGAAGGCGCGCCGGTCGCCGACGATTTCCGGCAAATGAGGCGCAATGCGGGTCTTGATCGCGACGCCGGCATCGCGCGCCTTGAGAGCCAGAAGGTCGCAGCAGCTCACTATCGCCTGCATCGGCGCAAAGGGCTCGGGCGTGATTTCAAAATTGCCGGTTTCCATCTTCGACATGTCGAGGATGCCGTTCACCACGCCGAGCAGGTGGTGCCCCGACTCGCTGATCAGCTTGGCATATTCGAGCCGGCGCCCCGGCTGCATCACCAGCGTCTCATTCGTCAGCATTTCGGAGAAGCCGATGATCGCATTGAGCGGCGTGCGCAATTCATGGCTCATGGTGGCAAGGAAACGGCTCTTCGAGGCGTCGGCGCGCTCCCGCTCGGTGCGGGCGATTTCGATGGCCTGTTCCGTCACCTTGCGTTCGCTGACATCGCGCAGCACCGCGACAACCTCACGCTCGTTCCCGGCGGACCGGTCGTCCGCTTGATCGAGCGGCCGACACCGCATCTCGACCCAGACGAAACGGCTGGCGTGATGATCGGTGTCCCCGTCATGACGAATGCGGAACTCGACCGAACGTGCTTCTCCGAGAGCACCGGCGTCGGCGAGCGCAGTCAGAAAGGCCGGGCGGTCGGCAACGTGGACGCGGTCGAACATGCCATGGCTGCAAAGCTCACCGGTCGGCACGCCGAACAATTGCTCCGCCGCCGGCGATACGAACAGCACCGCGCCGTTGCTGGAATGGCGGCTGATGACGTCGGTCATGTTGCGCGCCAGGAGCCGATAACGATCCTCTTCGGCATAGAGCAGCCAGAAGCTGGTGCGCGCCAGTGACGCCGCGGCAAGCGCCAGACCGGTTGCATAAAGCGCCGCAGAGACGATGCCGAATGCGGCCAGCGCGCCGCCTCCCGCCTCGGCCATCGATGCCGTCGGCAAGAAGTTGACGGCGCTCAGCGCCAGCAGGAAACCGGCGGCCAACAAGGCGAACATCGAAGCCAGCGCGACGACCCGGCGCGATGCCGACAATGCCGCCTCCAGCGGCACGACCACCAGCCATATCGCGGCAAACGATGTGATGCCGCCGTTGCAGAGAGCGATCACCGTCACCAGAGCGGTGACAGACAGCGAAGCGAAAATATGCGCGCTCTCATAGCGGCCGGTGCGCGACAGAAAATAGGCGCTGAGAATCGGCGCTACCAGCCAGCCGAACACACCGAGTTCGAGCAGGCTCGGTACACCGCGAAATGCGAGATAAATGGGGAAGCAGGCGAGCGCCGCGAGGCTGCCGACCAGGCGCGGCGCTATGAAGGCGCGGTGGCGCGCCGCGGTCAGCGCGTCGCGCCGCGCCGCCGGATGCACCAACGCATCGACATAGCTCCACACTGGTGTGAGGAAACTCACGATTTCCCGTCTCACGCCTTACAAGACGCGTCCCTTGTTCGTCACGAACACTAAGTCGGCCCCGCTTAAGCGAACGCTAAAGCCGGATCGGGTCACGTTCGATTACGGCAATGCAGCGGCACATTCCGGCGCGAATGGGCCGCCATTTGCCGGTCATGGTGAAATTTCTATTGCCTTACGGCGCCAGCGCGCGCCGGGCGCCGATTTTATTACCGTGGCGGTAACCATATGGGTTTTGCGGATTAGCTCCACGGCAAAGCCGCGCGATGAGATTGATTAAAATTTTAGTCAAATCCGATCCTCTCGAATTTTAATCAAATACGCCGCGAATTTGCATCAATACTGGCCAAAAACTTCGCTTCATTTCCAACGACAGCTTCAAGGCTCTCTGTTATTTTGATGGGTAAGGCGGCATAAAAGCCGTCGGGGATAATGGGTGACGTCATGTTCTTTTTGCTCCGCATGGGATTCTGGCTGACCGTGGTTTGCGTGCTGTTGCCGAGCAACGGCGCCAAGACGACGACGCCCGAGGCACAGATTGACGCGGTCCAGGCGGTGACACTGGCGAGCGCCGCGGTCTCCGACGCACGCGGCTTCTGCGATCGCCAGCCCGATGCCTGCGTCGTCGGCGGCAAGGTCGCCACCGCGATCGGTCACAAGGCGGAAGCCGGCGCGCGGACGATCTATGAGTTCATCGCCGGGCGCCTCAATGACAAGTCGCCAGCCACCGATATGACCGCCGAGATCGTTCCCGTCTCGACCACCGGCACCGTCGGCCAGTTCAAAAACCATGCGATGCCGCGCGGTACGCTGACGCCGGCCGACCTGCGGCCGGCCTGGCACGCCCCGGTTCCGTTGCCGCCGCGGCGCGAAGCCCGCATCGGCCGCCCTGCGGTCTGACCGGATATCCTCTCCGGATTTTTGCCGATCCGGGACATCGAGCCTATATACGGGATGCACTTCGTGTCCCGAAGTTCGATGACAGGGTTCGATGACCGATATTGACGAGATCGTTGACAACTTCTCGCTCCTCGACCAGTGGGACGACCGCTACCGCTATGTCATCGAACTTGGCCGCGCCTTGCCGCCTTTGCCCGACGAAGCCCATACCGACGCCAACAAAGTGCAGGGTTGCGCCAGTCAGGTCTGGCTCACCACGCACATCGAGCCGGATGGCGCCGGCGGCCCGGTGATGATCTTCGAGGGCGACAGCGATGCTCATATCGTTCGCGGGCTGGTCGCCATCCTGATCGCACTGTATTCCGGAAAAACCGCGCGCGAGATTCTCGGCACCGATGCGCTGGCTTTGTTCGATCGCATCGGCTTGCGTGAAAACCTGACGCCACAGCGCTCGAACGGGCTGCGTTCGATGGTCGAGCGTGTGCGGGCGGAAGCGACCGCGGCGCTGGCCACAGCGGACTGACCGGCCAGCGGTCACTCCACGACAAACCCAGCGTCTTCGGCGAGCCAGGTCCGGATCGGCGCGCGGCCGCTACCGGTGGCTTGCGCGAGATAGCCATAGTGGCGCGCCAGCCGGTCAAGCGCAAGTTGCAGCACAACCTTGGCCGACCGCGCCGGCCAGCCGCGCGCGTGTTCCATATCCTCCAGGCCTTTGAGAAAACAGCAGACATCGAGCAACAAACCGGAAAATTCCGGGCCGACCGCGTTGAGCGCCTGATTGACGCGCTGCCGGGCGGCGATCATCGTTTCGGTGAAATGCGCCGAGCCGTTGCCGCCGTCACGCCTGCGGCCCGATGACATCGGGCTCGACCAGTTCGACGTCGTGCGGGGCATCATATGAGCGCGCGTAAAGTCGGCGCGCAGGCGTTCGCCGGCCTGCAACTGATGCGGCGCGATCATGGCCTTGCCGTCGCGGCCCTTGCGGCGCGCGAGCCAGCCCAGCGGGCTTTCGGCATCATCCATCGTCGTCCGGCGCACGCCTTGCGGGGTGTCGACATCGCGGGATGCCAGCGCCAGATGCCCGGCGCGAAACTCATCGATTTCGGGGGCCGGCGCTTGCGACGGATTTGTCTTGATCGGGTGATTTGAACTGGTTCCGGGATGGACTTTCATGGCGCACTCCTATAGGATAACGTACCTATAGCAGCGCGCCATCAATCCTTCAAGGATTTTTTTCCTTAAAACCCGAATTTTAAGCCGCCTGCAAGCGGACGGCGGATCGCGACTATTTAGTGCGGCGGCGGCGCTGCTGGCCGAGGCCCATCTGCTTGGCAAGTTCCGAGCGTGCGGCCGCATAGTTCGGCGCCACCATTGGGTAATCGGCGCCGAGATTCCACTTTTCGCGATATTGCTCCGGCGTCATGTTGTACTGCGTGCGCAGATGCCGCTTCAGCGATTTGAATTTCTTGCCGTCTTCGAGGCAGACAATGTGCTCCGGCGTAATCGACTTTTTCACCGACACCGCCGGCTTGAGCGGTTCGATCGCCACCTCGCCGGGCTTGCCGGATACACGGCTGAGCGCGGCATGAACCTGCGCAATCAAGCCCGGAATATCGCCCGCCGCCACGCTATTGTTGCTGACATAGGCCGAGACGATCTCGGCGGTCAGTTCGATAAAACTACCGTTGGTTGTGATGTCGTTCATCGGATGCAGCCCCCACCCTTCTTCCGGCCGCTGGCACAGTAATTTGCTCCCAGCCTCAACCGGAGAGCTTTCGCACAGCACGCCCGCGGGCTCTTATATTTAAACTGTACTATCCGTTTTCGGCCGCATCAAGACGAGTTTCGCAGGAATTACGATTAGACTTGGCGCAAAACTGTGAAGCTGTTGAAGATGCGCGATATTGTTACGCCGTCCAGCATGAGGGACGGGCGAATCCTGACTCTAGACCTTCGGAAGGGATTATCGCGCGGAGCCGTTACGACGTCCGTTCCAGGTGGCTGCGAAGCTCGTTGATCGACGCAAAACGGAGCGTGCCCTGCGGCAGCTCGGCTTCTATCGATCCATCGACGTAAAGCGTATAGCCCATGCCGTCGACAACGCCGGATTTGAGGATTGCCACCGGTTGCGGCTCCGGCGCCGGCGGCTTTTCTGCGGGCAGCTCGGCCAGATCATCGTCTGCCTCTCGCTCCGACGCAGGTTCGGATTCAACCTGGGATGCGGCGTCGACGGCGCGTGCGTCGTTTGACGGGCCGATGTCATCCCGGTCGGAAGCATCCCGCCCGCGTTCGGCGATATCGGCTTCAACCGGCATTTCTTCCGGCGGTTCGACCGATTTGGGCTGCTCCGGCTCGGCAGGCTTCGATCTGGCCGGCCACATGGCGTCGAAATAGGTCGTCGGGGCCTTGCGAGGCGGAGGGGGCGGCTGGCGTCGCGCCTCGAAGGACGGCGGCTCGCTATCTGCGGCGTCCGGCTCGGGTTCGTTGCGACGGAAAAACGGCGGCGTCACACGTTCTGCCGGCGCGTCAGATTCGACCGCCTGCTCGGACGGTGCCACCGGATGCTGCGGCGACAGCGAAACCTCTTCCTCAACGGCGACCTCGACGGGATTTACCAGAGTCGGAGCGACATAGTCGGGCTGGCGGAGTGGAATTTCAGGCGGAGACGACAATGGTTCGGGACGCAGCTCGGTGATGGGGCGCGCGAAGAGCCCCGCGTCCGCCTTGGCGGCAACCGGCCTTTTCGTCGGGAACGGTACACGTGCTGGATTGGCCGCTGGCCCGGCGGGGGCGGTAGCCGGCTCGAACGCCTCAGGGGGCCGGCTTGCACGAGCCGCGGGCCGTAACGCCAAAGCGTCGGCGATGCGCCGCAAAGACAGGACCGCGATGCCGAGCCCGATCACGATGAGCCCGCCGACAACGGCCGTTGTCCCAGCGATGATCAGGGTGTTTCCGAAGCTGAATTCATTGATCGGAATACCATATCCGACCATTGCGGCCCCGGCCGCAAAGACAATCGCGCCTACGACGAACAATAAAATCGACATCGTCGCTCCGAACCTCCCCTAGACGGCCGCTCGCTTTGCCGCGCCGAATAGTACGCAACCTATTATACTAACGCGATATTCTCGCTTTTTCGTGCCCTGCGGGCAAGAATTAATGTTAAAATACCAAATAATGCCTTCAAACATCATTAACGCTACCGGGAGCACGCCCGATCGAGGACTCAAGCTAGACCCCGTTGCGCGCGCCTTCGTTCGCGTTGGGCCCCGTTCGTGTTTGACCTTCGTCGCCGTGCTTTCGCCTGTTGCCGCATATCGGAGCATTGCCCCTGCCGCCGACTGCGCCTAACTACCTAGTCGAGGAACTCGCAAGCTTACGCCGGGTTCACGTCAGAGACCGGCATTTTCGAGAATCCGAACATTTTGGACCGAGGAGGAACTGATGTCATTCAAGCTGCCCGACCTGCCCTATTCCTACGACGCCCTGGCGCCTTATATGTCGCGCGAAACGCTCGAATATCACCATGACAAGCACCACAAGGCCTATGTCGATAACGGCAACAAGCTCCTCGAAGGATCGGGGCTTGAGGGCAGATCGCTCGAAGAGATCGTGAAGGCGTCGCACGGCAAGAATCCCGGCCTCTTCAATAACGCCGCCCAGCACTACAACCACCTGCATTTCTGGCCGTGGATGAAGGCAAACGGCGGCGGCGACAAAATTCCCGGCAAGTTGAAGGCGGCAATCGACAGCGATCTTGGCGGCCTTGAGAAGATGAAAGCCGATTTCGCGGCGGCCGGCGCCACCCAATTCGGCTCAGGCTGGGCCTGGATCGAAGTGAAAAACGGCAAACTCGCTATCTCCAAGACGCCGAACGGCGAAAATCCGCTGGTGAATGGCGCGACGCCAATCCTCGGATGCGATGTCTGGGAGCACTCCTATTACATCGACTACCGCAACCGTCGGCCTGACTATCTCAAAGCCTTTCTCGATCATCTCGTGAACTGGGAATACGTTGAGTCCCTATTCACGGCTGCCAAGTAAGCAGCCTGGCAAGTAAGCTGCCAAGCAAGCTGGCAACTCACGACGGAGATTCGGCATGCGGTCGGCTGAAAATTTAGCCGACCGCATTGCCGTCGTTGTACTGGCAGCATCCGCGGTCGCGGCAGTCCTGACGTTTCGGGACTACGGTCTCGGTTGGGACGACTACACCCACTCACAATACGGCGATCTGCTGCTCAAGCTCTACGGCTCGGGCTTTACCGATACGCGCGCGCTGTCGTTCGTCAATCTCTACAAATACGGCGGCGGCTTCGACATGGCGGCAGCGTTGGCCGCGAAGGTCCTGCCGTTTGGATTGTTCGAGACACGCCGCCTCGTCGGCGCGCTGATCGGCCTGATCGGCCTTGCCGTCACCTGGCGGCTCGGCCGCAGGCTCGGCGGTCCGGTCGCCGGCTGCGCAGCGCTCATTTTGCTGGCGACGTGCCCGCTGTTTTACGGCCACATGTTCATGAATGCGAAGGATGCACCCTTCGCCACGGCAATGGCCGTGCTTCTGTTGGGTATCGTCCGCGCCATCGATGAATATCCGCGACCGAACATCCGCACCATTGCGCTGGCTGGCGCCGGCCTCGGCCTCGCATTTGGCTCTCGCGTTCTTGCCGCCCTCGCGGCACCGTGCGGCGTCGCCGCGCTGGCGCTGATCGTTCTGACCGAGATGCAGACGCGCGGCTGGAAGCCCGCGGCACAGCGGGCCGTTCACTTCGTCTGGGTCATGCTGCCGTCGCTCACGCTCGGCTATCTGATCATGGGCCTGCTGTGGCCATGGTCGGTGCTCAAGCCGCTCAATCCGCTCGATGCAGCGGAATACTTCGACAAGTTTTTCGAGAAACCCTGGCGCGAATTATATGAAGGCCGTTTGATCTCGGTGCCGGATATGCCGATTTCATACGTGCCGCATCTTTTTGCGCTCAAGCTGCCGGTGGTGATGCTGGCCTTCGGCTTGATCGGACTCATCGCCGCTGCCGTTATGCTGACGCGCGGCGGCATTGCCCTCAATCGCCGCGCCGCGTTGCTGGCGTTGGCGCTTTCGGCGCTGCTGCCGGTCGGGCTGGCGATCCTGTCGCATCCGGCGTTCTATAACGGGCTGCGCCACTTCGTATTTCTCGTGCCGCCGTTCGCCGTTGCAGGCGGCCTGGCTTTCGGCTGGCTGTTCGCTCGCGCGCGGCGCTACGGAAAGCCGGCAATGACGGCTTTGTCTGCGATCCTGTTGGCCGGCGTGAGCTTGCCGGTTTACAACATGACGCGGCTGCATCCCTACGAGTATACATATTTCAACGAGTTCGCCGGCGGCGTGCGCGGCGCGCAGCATAATTACATGCTCGATTATTGGGGCCTCGCCTTCAAACAGGCCGCCGATGAACTCAAGCAACGCCTTGCCGCCGGAAACGAAAACCCGCCGCAGGGGCGGCGCTGGATCGTGGCGACATGCGGACCGCAGGCCGCCGCCCAACAGGATTTGGGGCCGGAGTTTGAAACGACGTTCGACGAGAAACAGGCCGACTTCGCCATGGCGGTCGGCGCTTATTATTGCCAATATTTGAAAGCGCCGATCCTGGCCAATATCGAGCGCGAGGGCGTCGTCTATGCACGAGTCTACGATCTGCGTGGCCGTCCAACGCCGCCGCTGCTGACCGTCCCTAAGCCATAAAGCCGGCGCTCAGGGCAGCGTTACGATCTCGATCCAGTTCGGATTTTTGCCGGTCGCATAGCGCTTCAATGCATTGAGTGCCCCGCTCGTCTGATCGATGGCGTGGACGGTCAGGCTGTTCGACAACTGGCCGACCGACAGCACAAAACGGCTGGACGGATCGATGTTGAACCCGCGCGGCTGCGTTTCAGTCGGATAAGAGGCGATTGGCGTCAGCGTGCCGGTTTCATTGTCGATGCGGAATGCAGCCAGCGTGCTGGTGGTGCGTTCGGAGGCATAAAGGAATTTGCCGTTAGGCGTGATGTGGATGTCGGCACCCCAGGGCGTGCCGGTGAAACCATCCGGTAGCGCGCTCGCAACCTGGACCGCCTCCTTCATCGTGCCGGTTTCGGCGTCCCACGGATAGACATGGATCGCGCCGTCGAGTTCGTTGACAAGGTAGACGAAGCGCCCATTCGGCGAAAACGTCAGATGGCGCGGGCCGGCCTTCGCCGCGCCCTTGGCTACGGCGACTTGCACGGCTGGCGGCGTGTTCGGCATGAGCTGGCCGATCGCGGCGTCGAATTTCTGCTGGTAGACCACCTCGCCGCCCAGGCTGGTGTGCAGCACGTAACGGTTTGTCGGATCGACGATGATGCAATGCGCGCACGGCTCAGTGATAATGGTTTGTTGCACATTGCCGACGATGCCGTCGACGCCAACCGGATTGACCGCAACCATATTGCCGCCATAGGACGCGCTGAGCAGAAAACGTCCGGTGGCATCGATCGCGATCGAACACATCGACTGCGCCAGCGAACCGCTGCCGAGATAGGTCAAACCGCCCGAGGCTCGATCGATGGCGAAACTGGCGACGCTGTAGGGTTCGCTGCGCAACGCGACATACAAGTGCCTCTTGTCTGGGCTCACCGCCAGCGGCAGCGATCCGCCCGGTGTGTCCGGCCCCGGCACTTTGACGGTTGTCACTTCCCTCAGCGCGCCATCATCATGCAGTTCCAGAATCGTCACGTCCTGAGTGTCGGCGTTACCGACGTACACGAAAGTCTTTGCAGCCATCTCGTCACCGTCTCCCGATCGCGCCACCGGACGTCTCCATAGCGAATTTGCGCTCCCGGCGAACGCTTTTTCTTGCTAAAGCGCGTTTCCCTTTTGGTGCTTTGCAATCCCGGCGGACAATGACAGTACGCGAAACCGAGGTCGCCATCATTGGCGGTGGTGCTGCCGGCATCGCTGCCGCACGGCGGCTGACTGAAGCAGGTGTCGATTGCCTGATCCTTGAAGCGCGTGGGCGGTTGGGCGGCCGCGCCTTCACCGTCGTTGACCCTTCCGGCGACGCACTCGATATCGGCTGCGGCTGGCTGCATTCGGCCGATCGCAATCCGTGGGTGCCGATTGCCGTCGCGCAGGGCCGCGGCCTCGACAAGACGCAGCCGCCCTGGGAGCGGCCGGCCCTGACGTTGAATTTCCCACGCGACGAGCAGGAGGATTTTCAACGTGCGCTCACCGGCGTGTTCGAGGCGCTCGGACCGGCAGTCGCGGATGGACGCGACCGGCCGGTGTCGGACTTGCTGCCGCCGAACGGACCCTGGAATCCCTTGTTGAATGCCATCGCCGGATATATCGGCGGCACCGAATTTGATCGCATGTCGGCGCTCGACTTCGATCGCTATGAGGACAGCGAGATCAATTGGCGGCTGACCGAAGGTTACGGCGCGATGATCGCGGCGCATGGCGAAGGCCTGGCAGTCGCATTCGACTGCCCGGTCAAACGTATCGATCACAGCGGCAAGCGATTGAAGATCGAGACCGCAAAGGGCGACATTCTCGCCGACCGCGCCATCGTCACCCTGCCGACGAATGTGCTGGCGGAACGGGAAGATTTCTTTTTTCCCGCGCTGCCTGATAAAATGCGCGCCGCGCGCGGGCTGCCGCTCGGCCTCGACGACAAGCTGTTTCTCGCGCTCGACGGCACGGAGGAATTTGAAACCGAAAGCCGCGTGTTCGGGCATACCGACACAAGCCGCACGGGTCTCTACCACATCCGGCCCTTCGGACGTCCGATGATCGAGGTGTTTCTGGCGGGGTCTCTCGTCCGCGACCTGCAAGCCGATGGCGAGCGCGCCTATTTCGATTTTGCAGTCGGCGAATTGACCGGCGTTTTCGGCAACGATTTCGCGCGCCGCCTTAAGCTATTGCACATCCACCCCTGGGGCACCGACCCATTCGCGCGGGGCGCTTACTCCTGCGCCGTGCCGGGCGCGGCCGACGAGCGGGCCGTGCTGGCGGCGACTGTCGAGGGGCGATTATACTTTGCCGGTGAGGCCTGCTCGCGTCACGATTTCTCGACCGCGCACGGCGCTTACAACACCGGGCGGGCCGCAGCCGACTCGATTATTACGGCGCGACGGTAAATCACCGAACCAGCGACGGGCTCTTCGGATTGAATTTCCAATTCGGAATCAGGAATTGCATGGCGATGGCGTCGTCGCGCGCGCCGGCGCCCATATTCTTGTAGACCTGATGCGCAGCCTCGATCTGCGCCATGTCGACGTCGATGCCGAGACCCGGCCGCTTCGGCACGTCGATATAGCCGCCGACGATCCTGAGCGGCTCTTTCGTCAGGCGCTGGCCGTCCTGCCAGATCCAGTGTGTGTCAATGGCGGTGATCTCGCCGGGCGCCGCGGCGGCGGCCTGCACCACCATCGCCAACGAAATATCGAAGTGATTGTTGGAGTGCGAACCCCAAGTTAGGCCCCAGTCGCGGCACATCTGCGCCACCCGGACCGCGCCCTGCATGGTCCAGAAATGCGGATCGGCGAGCGGAATATCGACCGACTGAAGCTGCACGGCATGGCCCATCTCGCGCCAGTCGGTAGCAATCATGTTGGTCGCCGTCGGCAGTCCTGTGGCACGGCGGAATTCCGCCATCACCTCGCGGCCGGAGTAACCGTTCTCGGCGCCGCACGGGTCTTCGGCATAAGCCAGTACATGGCCCTGTCCTTTGCACAATCGGATCGCCTCGCTGAGCGACCACGCGCCGTTGGGATCGAGTGTGATGCGCGCATCCGGAAACCGTTTCGCCAGCGCGGTAACGGCGCGAATTTCCTCGTCACCCTTGAGCACACCGCCCTTGAGCTTGAAGTCCTGAAAGCCATAGCGCTCATGCGCCGCTTCGGCGAGCCGCACCACCGCTTCCGGCGTCAGCGCCTCTTCGTCGCGCAAGCGGAACCAGGCATCCTTCGCGTCGGCCGCCGCGCGATAAGGCAAGTTCGTTTTGTTACGATCGCCAATGTAAAACAGGTAGCCGAGCATCTGCACTTTGTCGCGCTGCTGGCCTTCGCCAAGCAGTGCCGCCACCGGAACGTCGAGATGCTGGCCAAGCAGATCGAGGAGCGCTGCTTCAACGGCAGTCAGGGCATGGATCATCACCCGCAGGTCGAAGGTCTGGAGGCCCCGTCCGCCGCTGTCGCGGTCCGCAAACGCCTTGCGGATCGCGTTGAGCACGCCGTTGTAACCGGCGATCGATTGGCCGACGATCAGCGACTTGGCATCTTCCAGTGTCTGGCGGATGCGCTCGCCGCCCGGCACTTCGCTGGCGCCGGTATGGCCGGCACTGTCCTTGAGGATGACGATGTTGCGGGTGAACAGAGGACCATGGGCGCCGCTCAGATTCATGAGCATGCTGTCCTGTCCCGCGACAGGAATCACCTGCATTTCCTTGACCACCGGCGCACCGGAGTGCTTTCCGGACAAATTCGTTTCGGTCATCCGCTTTCTTTCAGTCATTTGCAGAGCCAACACCCGATTGTGATCCTTCCAGGCCTTTCATTGCCCGTCACGTTATGATCTGCACCATAGCCTGATCATGCGGGAGAACGCCATGTCATCAAAACTGTCGCCATCTGTTTTCGTTTTCGATGCCTATGGCACGCTATTCGACGTCCACGCCTGCATCGCCCGTTTCGAGAAGGAAGCCGGCCCCGACATCGCGCGCATGTCGGAGATTTGGCGCACCAAACAACTCGAATATAGCTGGACCCTGACGATGGCCGGGCATTACACGGATTTCTGGACGCTGACCGAGCGCGCGCTGGATTATGCGCTGGCGCGGGTACCCTCGGTGCCGAAATCTTTAAAACCGCGGCTACTGGATTCTTACTTCAAACTCGACGCCTTCCCCGACGCGCGCGCGGCGCTCAAGGCCTTGAAAGCTGCCGGACACAAGACCGGGATATTATCCAACGGCTCGCCCGATATGCTCCAAGGCGCGGTTGATAATGCCGGCGTCGGCGCCGATCTCGACGGCGTGCTGTCGGTCGATGTGCTGAAAATGTTCAAGCCGCAACCCGAGGTCTACGCGCTGGTCACCGACCATTTCAAATGCAAGCCATCGGATGTGACGTTCGTCTCCTCTAACCGCTGGGACGTGATGGCGAGCGTCTCGGTCGGCTTCCGCGGTCTGTGGATCAACCGTGCCGGGATGCCGGACGAATATCTCGACTTTGCACCGAAAAAGGTCCTGAGCGATCTTAACTCATTGGCTAAGCTCGACTAATCGGATCGCAAAGAGGGGTGGCGCATCAGCGCGGCGGGGCCTATATGCGGGTCCCGTTCCGATCTTTTGCATCGGACTAGAAACCGCGACCCCTCATGTCCCCCATCATTTCCATCAAGAATCTGTCGAAGACTTACGCCAGCGGATTTCAGGCGCTCAAGACCATCGACCTCGAGATCGCGCGCGGTGAAATCTTCGCCCTGCTCGGCCCCAATGGCGCTGGCAAGACCACGCTGATCGGCATCATCTGCGGCATCGTCAATGCATCGGCCGGCACCGTGACGGTCGATGGCCACGATATCGTCAATGATTATCGCGCCGCCCGGTCGCTGATCGGGCTGGTGCCGCAGGAATTGACCACCGACGCTTTCGAGTCGGTGTGGGCGACCGTGAGTTTCAGCCGCGGCCTGTTCGGCAAACCGCGCGACCCGGCCCATATCGAGAAGATCCTCAGGGCGCTGTCACTGTGGGACAAGAAGGACGACAAAATCATGACGCTGTCCGGCGGCATGAAGCGGCGCGTGCTGATCGCCAAGGCGCTGTCGCATGAACCGCAGGTGCTGTTCCTCGACGAGCCGACGGCCGGCGTCGATGTCGAATTGCGCAAGGACATGTGGCAGGTCGTGCGCGAACTCCGCGCCTCCGGCGTCACCATCATCCTGACGACGCATTACATCGAAGAAGCCGAAGACATGGCCGACCGGATCGGCGTCATCAGCAAAGGCGAAATTATTCTGGTCGAGAACAAGATTGAGTTGATGCAAAAGCTCGGCAAGAAGCGGCTGACGTTGCAGCTACAGAAGCCGCTCGACGCCATTCCGTCCGAACTTGCGGTACACAATCTTTCACTTGGCGAGGGCGGCAAGGAATTGGTGTTCAGCTATGACACCCAAGGCGAGCGCACCGGCGTCACCACGCTGTTGAGCGACCTCAACAAAGCTGGCATCCGGTTTCGCGACCTGCATACGACGCAGAGCTCGCTGGAGGACATTTTCATCGGCCTGGTCCACGGCGACGCTGCGGCAAATGCCCCGGCAAGCCCGGAATTGGTGTCGAGGACCGCGCCATGAACGCGCACGCGATCTGGGCGATCTACCGTTTTGAAATGGGACGCACCGCGCGCACCATCTGGCAAAGCATCGTCTCGCCGGTAATCTCCACCTCGCTCTATTTCGTGGTGTTCGGCGCCGCCATCGGCTCACGCATCACCGAAATTGAGGGCGTCCCCTATGGCGCCTTTATCGTGCCTGGGCTGATCATGCTGATGCTGCTCACCCAAAGCACCATGAACGCCTCCTTCGGCATCTATTTCCCGCGCTTCACCGGCACGATCTACGAATTGCTGTCGGCGCCGGTGTCGTCGGTCGAGATCGCCTGCGGCTACGTCGGCGCGGCTGCGACCAAGTCGGTCATTCTGGGACTGATCATTCTGGCGACTTCCTTTATCTTCGTGCCGCTGCACATTGCGCATCCGTTCTGGATGCTGGCCTTTCTGGTCCTGACCGCGATCACCTTCAGCCTGTTCGGCTTCATTATCGGCATCTGGGCCGACGGCTTTGAGCAGTTGCAGATCATCCCGCTGCTCATCATCACGCCGCTGACGTTTCTCGGCGGCACGTTCTATTCCATCCACGTGCTGCCGCCTCTCTGGCAGAAGATCACGCTGTTCAACCCCGTGGTTTACCTCATCAGCGGCTTCCGCTGGAGCTTCTTCGAGATCGCGGACGTGAGCCCCCTGGTCAGTCTGGCCATGACGCTCGTGTTTATGGCCATCTGCCTCGCCGCCATCTGGTGGATCTTCAAGACCGGCTACCGGTTGAAGAAATAGCATCAGCCAAAGGCAGTCCCGCGGGGCTCAAATCGCGCCCTGTGAAAACGGCAAGAAATGCTTTCGCAGCCGTTGCTTGGATGGTACGTTCGCTGCGATCTCTGGTCAGGGATTTCAAAAAATTAAAAGACCGCACGGGAGGACGACCAATGAAGACCCACAAAACCTTTTTGTCTTGCTTGTCTCGGCCGGTAAAATCGCTGTTGCCCGCCGCAGCTATGCTGCTTGCGCTGGCTGGAACCGGCTCTGCCGCAGACTATCCGACCCGCGCCATCAAGCTGATCGTGCCATGGGCTGCCGGCGGCGACACCGACGTGATCTTCCGGCCGCTGGCGCCGTTGCTGCAGAAAATTCTTGGCCAGCCGGTCGTTATCGCCAATGTCGGCGGCGCCTCCGGCACGGTCGGCGAACGCGAAGCCGCGGGTGCGGCGCCTGACGGCTACACGCTATTCGGTTCGCACGATTTCATGCATTCGGTCTATTTCGGCGGGATGACCGACCTGAAATACACGGTTTTCGATCCAGTCTGCATGATTTCCTCCACGCCGTCGGTCATCACGGTCGGCTCCAAGACGCCGTGGAAGACATTCAAAGAACTGGTCGAGGACGCCAAGAAGCGGCCGGGCCAAATCACCGTCGGAGCCTCGCTGGGGTCGACAAGCCAGTATTCGCTCGCCCTTGCCGCCAAGGCCGCCGGAATCAAGTTCAAATACGTGCCGTATGACGGCACTGCCAAGCGCATGAATGCGCTGCTCGGCGGACATATCGACGTCGCCGACAGCAACTTGACGCAGAAGAGCAAGGTCGATGCCGGCCTGTTGCGCTTCCTCGCCAACATGGCCGCCAAGCGCACCACCGGCCTGGAGGACGTTCCAACGCTGAAAGAACTCGGTTACGATGTCGAATACGCGGTCAGCCGCGGCATCATGGTTCCGAAGGGCACGCCCGCCGATATCGTCGCCAAACTGAACGATGCCTGCGCCAAGGCGACCAAGGATCCCGAATACGCCAAGTCGATGCTGCTGCAAGGCACCGAAGTGAGCTATCTCGATCCCAAGGGCTATGCCGCGTATCTGAAGAAAGCCGATGCCGACACCAAGGAAGTCGCAAAGGATCTCGGCCTGTTGAAGCGCGAATAAGGCCATGCTGACCCGAGACAGTATTTCAGGGCTCATCTGCCTCGCGATCAGCCTCTGCCTCCTGGTGATGACCGTATGGTTGCCGCCGGCCGCGATGGTTCCCATCGGGCCGGCGTTCTACCCGCGCGTCGTGTTGGCGCTGACGGCGTTCCTGAGCGTCCTTCTGATCGCGTTCGATGTCGTGGCCGGCCGGCAACGGCTCGCCGCACAAACCGTGGTGTCGGCCACGCCGCCGCCGAACTACAGGCTGGTGCTCGCGACTTTCATCGAGTTCGGCCTCTACATCGCGCTGCTCCCCCCGATCGGTTTTCGCATAGCGACCTTCCTGTTCGTCATCGCGCTGCAGACGACACTGGAGTGGCCGCGCAGCACGAAGAAGTGGGTGCTCGCGATCATTGTTGCGGCGGCAACCAGTCTGGTCTGCCACTACGTTTTTGAAACCTACCTGTCGGTCCTGTTGCCCCGCGGTACGTGGAGCCAGATGTGAACCACTACGAACTTCTGTTCATGCACATCGGCACGGTGTTGCAATTGCAATACCTCGTTCCGCTTCTGGTCGGGACGATCGTCGGCGTCGTCGGCGGCGCGCTCCCCGGCGTCACCATCACCATGACGGTCATCGTGGTGCTGCCCTTCACTTTCGGACTCGATCCGCTACAGGGTCTGTCCGCGATGATCGGCGTCTATGTCGGCGGCTCCGCCGGCGGCTCCATCACGGCGAGCCTGATCGGCATTCCAGGAACTCCATCCGCGGTCGCCACCATCTTCGACGGCTTCCCGATGACGAAAAAGGGCGAGGCCGGACGCTCCGTCTGGGTCGGCGTCTGGTCGGCCTTCATTGGCGGCGCGCTCGGCGGCTTGTGCCTGATCGAGCTCACCGGGCCTTTCGCCTCGCTCGCGCTCAAATTCGGGCCGTGGGAGTTCTTCTCGCTGTTTGTGTTCGCATTGTCGATGGTTGCCGGGCTCGTCGGCAAGTCCGTGACCAAGGGATTGCTCTCGGGCGCAATCGGACTCGTCATCACCGTCGTCGGTCCTGATCCCATCATGGGCGTACAGCGCTTCACGTTTGGGATTCATCAACTCGAAGGCGGCTTTTCGTTCCTACCGGTCCTTATCGGCATTTTCGCTTTCGCCCAGTTGATGCCCGACGTCGAGCAGTTCAACCGCAGCGGTCCGCCGCTGGCGGCGAATACAAAACTCAACCTCCGCGTATCGCACTTATCGGTTCTACGGGACATCCTGTGCCGGCCATTCATACTGCTGTGGGTGACGATCATCGGCATCGTCATCGGCGTCCTGCCGGCGATCGGCGGCAGCGCCGCCAATATCATGGCCTATGATCAGGCCAAGAAATTCTCCAAGCGGCCGGAGAAATTCGGGACTGGTATCCCCGAGGGCATCGTCGCATCGGAAGCCTCCAACAGCGCCAATGTCGCCGGCTCCCTAATGATGATCATGGCCTTCGGGATTCCGGGAGACGCGGTTACGGCGGTCATGATGGGTGCGTTGACCATTCATGGCATCCAGCCCGGTCCGCTGTTTATCTCCCAGCATCCCAAGATAGCCTACGGCATCTTTGCTTCCTACCTGGTCGCGCTGCCGTTGATGGTGGCCGTGATCTGGATCGGCTCGCGCGCCTGGATGCGCGTGATCATGATGCCTAAATCGATGCTGATACCGATCGTGCTGGTGCTGTGCGTGATCGGCGCCTTTGCGCTCAGCAACAGCATGAACGAAGTGTACGTGCTCGCCCTCTTCTGCATCGTCGGCTACGCGATGGTGAAAGCGCGCATCCCGCTGGCGCCGTTGATTCTGGGTGTCGTGCTCGGCGACCAGATCGAAGCTAACTTGATCCAGGCTGTTTCAACCGATTCCGATACCTGGCTGTTCCTCACACGTCCGATTTCCGGCGGTCTGCTCGCGGCGTCGGTATTGTCGGTCGTGCTCGCCGTCTGGCAGCACAAACGGGAGGCGCGTCTGGCCGCCGGCGCACCCGACGAGGAGGAAGATACCGACTTCTGACGATCGAGGCGTTATTGCGCGAGCGCGTGCAGGATGCGCGCCCACGAGCGGATGCCCTTGTGGAAGCAGGTGAGATCGAATTTCTCGTTGGGCGAATGCACCCGGTCGTCGTCGAGCGCGAAGCCGACCATGAGCGAATCCATACCAAGTACATTCTTGAAATCCGACACGATCGGGATCGAGCCGCCGGCCCCCACCGTGACGGCTTTCTTGCCCCACTCCTCGCCGAGTACGTCGCGCGCTTTCACCAGCGCCGGATTGTCGAACGACAATTGCAGCGCTGCGCCGAGGCCGAAATTTCCGAACTCGACCTTGCAGTCGGCCGGCAGGCGTTCGCGCACAAAGGCGCGGAAGTTGTCGCGGATTTTCTGCGGATCCTGGTCGCCGACGAGACGGAATGACACCTTGGCCGACGCCTCACCTGGAATGACGGTCTTGGCACCCTCGCCGGTATAGCCACCGATGATGCCGTTGATCTCCGCGGTCGGCCGCGTCGTGACCATTTCGATCAGCATGCGGCTCTTTTCGCCGGCCGGAATTTTCAAACCGATCGGCCCGAGGAAAGTCTCCGCAGTCATGCCCAGACCTTTGAGGTCGGCTTTGATGTCGTCCGGCAGATCGCTAACGCCGTCATAGAAGCCGGGGATGGTGACGCGGCCGTTGTCATCCCACATGGCGCCGAGAATTTTGGCGAGCAGCCGGATCGGGTTTTGTGCCGCGCCGCCGAACACGCCGGAGTGCAGGTCGCGGTCGGCGCAGGTGATTTTGATGTCTTCGTAGACCAGCCCGCGCAGCGAGGTCGTCACCGCCGGGGTCTTGGCATCCCACATTGCCGTATCGCAGACCAGCGCCAGATCGAGTTTGAACTCATCGGCATTGTCGCGCACGAAGGCGAACAGGTTTTTCGACCCGCACTCCTCCTCGCCCTCGATCATGGTCGTAATCGGCAAGGGAAGCGACCCGGTCACGGCCTTGTAGGCGCGGCAGGCCTCGATGAACGTCATCGCCTGGCCCTTGTCGTCGCAGGCGCCCCGGGCGACGATGATCTTGCGACCGCCGGGCAGCGTCTCGATGCGCGGCTCGAACGGCGGCGTCTTCCACAAATTCAGCGGATCGACCGGCTGCACGTCGTAGTGGCCGTAAAACAGGACGTGCGGCCCGGCGCTGCCTTTGGCGGTGCTGCCGTTGGACTTGCCGACGACGACCGGATGGCCCGCCGTCGGCCGCACCGCGGTGTCAAAACCGATCGAGGCAAGATCGGCGGCAACGTGCTCGGCCGCGGCCCGGCATTGGTCCTTGAAGGCCGGATCGGTCGATATCGAGGCAATGCGGAGCAGCGCGAACAACCGCTCGACGCTCGAATCCATATCCTGGTCAATCCGATCGAGGACCGCGTCGAGTGTGCTCATGCCATTTATTCCTGTGAATGCGACGGCCACGCTAGCAATGGGCGCGCGGCGTGAAAAGCACCCTTCGCGTCCGCCGGTAAGGCCGGCAAGCGCGGATTTTTCCGGCCGCTTCAGGGAGTCTTAAGCAAGCGCCGCCAAGAAAGACGCCTTGTCAAAAATTATCGTGCGCAGTTCTGCCGCGCCGGTAGTTGTCCTTTATGACGGAGCGCCGCTGCACTGCAACGCGGAGGTAGTATTGTGACCGACATCACAGCCGATACGCTCGCCTTTGCTTAAGCTTGCCCGGAAAGCGACGGAACGACCAGGAACAATGATGCCACATGATCGCGCTTCCCGCTTGTCATCGCCTCTGGCGACGTACAATATGTTTTCATCCCGCCATGAGTGCGGGATTGTGAGGGGATCATGAACGAACTGGTCGAGCGTCTCGTCGCAAATGTCGGCGTCGATCAAGCCGCCGCGGAAAAAGCTGTCGGCATCATTCTCGATTTCCTGAAAAAGGAAGGTCCTCCCGACAAGGTGCAAATCCTGATCGACAAGCTGCCGGGCGCGGAGGCGCTGATGGCACAGGCCGCCGAGAGCGGCGGCGGCATGTTCTCCATGGGCGGCCTTATGGGCGCGGGCACCCGCATGATGGGCGCCGGCTTGACCATGGGCCAGGTGCAGGGCGTCACGAAAGAAACGATTGCCTACGCCCGCGATAAGGCGGGCGAAGATACTATCGGTGAAATTGTCGGCTCGATCCCGGGCCTTAGCCAATTCATTTAACGGCCATTCCCGGCCGCGACTACCAATCAGATTGACGAGAAGCGTGCGAGGAGAAGGAATGTCCTATCCCATCACCGATATCGGAGGGATCGATGGCGACGCCGCCAGGACTCTGAAAGCGGTCGGGATTCGGTCGACAGACAGGCTGCTGGCGGCCGCCCGCACCGTCAAGGGACGCAAGGAGCTCGCGCAGAAAACCAGCTTCGATGAAAAGCAATGGCTGTGTTGGGCAAACCATGCGGATCGCATGCGCATCAAGGGCGTCAGCAAGGAATACGCAGAGCTTTTGCATTATGCCGGCGTCGAAACCGTCCGCGACCTGAAGTACCGGAACCCGTGCAATCTCGCCAAGGCGATGGCCGACGCCAATAAGGCACGCAAACTGGTCCGGATGCTGCCGTCGGAGAAAGTCGTCGGCCGCTGGATCGAGCATGCCAAGAAGCTGCCTTTGATGATCAGCTACTAAGCAGCGGCGCGCCCGCCGGTTGGAATTGGCGACCGATCGTGCGCTTGACAGCCTGAGCCCGACCGCGCAAAGCGACCGCCATGGGACAGATCCGGCCAACCGCGAACGTCTCCGAAACCGCGCCGAAAACGCCGCCGGCCGGCCTTTCCACGCTGCTCAAGGATGACCGTCCGCTGGTGATGGGCATTCTCAACGTCACGCCGGATTCCTTTTCCGACGGCGGCCAGTTTTTCGATTCCGACCGCGCCATCACCCATGCGGCTGAGATGGCAGAACAAGGCGCCGATATCCTCGACATCGGCGCGGAGTCGACAAGGCCGTATGGCGGCGCCAAGCCGGTATCTGCCAACGACGAATTGGCCCGGCTCAAGCCGGTGCTTCCCGCGGTTGCCGCCCTCGGCCTTCCCGTTTCCATCGACACGATCAAGTCGGATATCGCCGCCTGGGCGCTCGATCATGGCGCCTCGATCGTCAACGACGTTTGGGGCCTGCAACAAGACCCGGACATGGCAACGCTGGTGGCCAAACGCGGCGTGCCGGTAATCGCGATGCATAATCGCGCCGCGGTCGACGCGACCATCGATATCGTGGCCGACGTCGTCGCCTTTTTCGGCCGCACGCTGGAGATCGCCGCGCAGGCCGGCATCGCACGCGACATGGTTGTTCTCGATCCCGGCATCGGCTTCGGCAAGACGCCCGAGCAGAGCATCATCTGCCTCGCGCATCTGACGGAATTCAAGCGTTTCGGGCTTCCTCTGCTGGTCGGCGCCTCGCGCAAGCGCTTCATCAATTCGGTGAGCCCCGCGCCGCCAGATCGGCGCATTGGCGGCTCGATCGCCAGCCACCTGGACGCCGTCGGCAAGGGCGCTCGCATCGTTCGCGTCCATGATGTTGGTGAGATGGTGCAGGCGCTGCGAATCATACGAGCCATCGAGGCGGCGCGTCACGAACACACGCACCGGAAAGATACAAAATGAGCGATCGTATTTTTATCAAGGGCCTGTCGATGCACGCCTATCACGGCGTGATGGCGCACGAAGCCAAGGTCGGACAGACCTTTACCATCGATCTTGACCTCGATATCGACCTCTCCGAGGCCGCACGCTCCGACAAGGTCAACGATACGGTGTCGTATGACCAGGTGGCGAACTGCGCCACTGAAGCGTTCTCCGCGCGGCGCTTCCGGCTGATCGAGGCCGCCGCCGGCGCAGTCGCCGACGCCGTGCTGGCCAGGTTTGCGCGCGTGCGCGCAATTGCCGTCACGATCCATAAGCCGCACGCGCCGATCGCCGCCACCTTCGACGACGTGGGCGTCACGATCGTCCGCGGCCGGCAAAATGCCAAGTCATGATAGAAGGCGGAACTGACGCTTTGCTCGCTTTGGGCGGCAATGTCGGCGACAGCCGCGCCACTCTCGACCGCGCGGTAACGCTGTTGTGCGACGGTCGCGACATTCGGCTGACGGCGCGCTCGGCGGAATATTCCACCCCGCCCTGGGGCTTCAAGGATCAGCCGCCCTTCATCAATCTCTGCATCGCGGTCGATACGAGACTGTCGCCGCAAGACCTACTTGCGCGCGCGCACGAGGTCGAGCGCAAGCTTGGTCGCGACCGGGCGCACGAGCAACGCTGGGGACCGCGCACTTGCGACATCGACATTATCGCCTATGACGACCTCACTCTGAACGAGCCGGGCCTGATCCTGCCGCACCCGCGCCTGTTCGAGCGTGCCTTTGTGCTGCTGCCGCTGTCCGAAATTGCCGGCGACCGCGTCATTGCCGGACAGAAGCTGCGCGAAGCGCTGGCCAAGGTCGATACCACCGGGATCGAACGGCTGCCGCCGTTGCGCTGATCCGGTATTTTAATCCCGATGGCGGCGGCGTTCGGTCTATGGCAAATTTGATGTCATGAATGATCAATACCTGAAACTCGCCGCCGAATTCCCCGCCACCGACGCCACGGAATGGCGCAAGCTGGTCGACGCGGCGCTCAAAGGCGCGTCATTCGAGAAGCGGCTGGTCAGCCAGACTTATGACGGCCTGCGCGTCGAACCGCTTTACCCACGTGCCGCCGCCGCCGAGCCTGTTGCCGGCCGCGCGCCGGGCATGCCCTGGACGGTGATGCAGCGAGTCGATCATCCCGACCCGGTGCAGGCCAACAAGCAGGCGCTCACAGATCTCGAAAACGGCACTGGCGGACTCGCTCTCCTCATGTCCGGAGCGCCCGCCGCACGCGGCTTCGGCGTTGTCGCGAAGACAGCCGCCGATCTCAATACCGCCCTCGGCGGCGTCATGCTCGACCTCATCACGCTGCGCATCGAGACCGCGCCTTTTGCCGGCCGCCCCGTCGCAACACTGATCGAAGAACTGATCGCGAGCCGGAAGCTCGACCCCGCGGCGCTGGCAATCGACTTCGGGCTCGATCCGCTCGGCGACATGGCCCGGACGGGAACGGCTTTGCTGCCTTGGCCCGAATTGGAGGCGCGCGCCGGCGGCACGGCGAAGGATTTAAAGGGCAAAGGCTTCGATGCGGCGCGCTTCCTGCGCGCCGATGGCCGCGCCGTTCACGAGGCGGGCGGATCGGAAGCGCAGGAGTTGGCTTTCTCGGTCGCCGCCGGCGTTGCCTATTTGCGGCTGCTCGAAGCGGCCGGATTTTCTATTGACGAAGCGCGGCGTCGTATTTCATTTCTTCTCGCCGCCGACGCCGATGAATTTCTTACCATCGCCAAATTCCGCGCGTTGCGAAAGCTGTGGGCACGCGTCGAGCAAGCCAGTGGCGTGACGCCACGACCGGCTTTCGTTTCGGCGGAAACCGCTTGGCGTATGATGACGGCGCGCGATCCCTACGTGAACATGCTGCGCACGACGATTGCCATCACCGCGGCGGGTCTTGGCGGCGCCGACACGGTGACGACGCTGCCTTTCACCATGGCGCGCGGTCTGCCCGACGCTTTTGCGCGGCGCGTCGCCCGCAACCAGCAACTCGTGCTGCTCGAAGAATCGAATCTGTTCCGTGTCGCCGATCCGGCTGCGGGTTCGGGCGCCGGCGAGGCCCTGACGACACAGCTCGCGCAAAGCGCATGGTCGCTGTTCCAGGAGATCGAAGCCGCCGGCGGTGCAGCCGCCGCGATCGAGCAGGGACTTTTGCAACGACACGTCGCCACCACGCGCGCGGCGCGTGAGGCAAACCTTGCGCGCCGCAGGGAGGCATTGACCGGTTCGAGCGACTACCCGAACCTTGCCGAGAAGGCGGTCAAAGTGCTGGACGTCGCCCGTGTCGCCGCCCCACCGCTGCCATCGCCCGTCTCTTTCGAGGCCCTGCGACAAATCCGTCTGGCCGAACCGTTCGAAGTCTTGCGCGACAAGTCCGACGCAATGCTCGCCAAGACCGGCGTGCGGCCGAAAGTCTTTCTGGCGAGCCTCGGCAAGCTTGCCGACTTCACGCCGCGCGCGATGTTCGCCAAAAACTTTTACGAGGCCGGCGGCATCGAAGTCATCGGCACTGATGGCTTCAACGATCTGGCCGCGATGCTCGCGGCGTTCACGGCATCGGGCGCGCGGCTCGCGTGTTTGTGCGGATCAGATCGCACTTACACGGAACAGGCGGTCGCCGCCGCCACGGCGCTGAAAGAGGCCGGGGCGATTGTGCATCTCGCCGGCCGGCCCGGGGAACTCGAAACTGCATTGAAAGATGCCGGGGTCGGCACTTTCATATTTGTCGGGTGCGATGTGCTTTCGACCTTGCGGATCGCTTGTGATAGTCTGGTGCAATCATGAGCATGATCCCGAATTTCGCCGCCATCGATTTCGCCGACGCGACTGTGCCCAATGATACCGGCACGACCGCGCCGTGGATGACGCCGGAAGCCATTCCGGTGAAGCCGGTCTATAGCGAAGCCGATCTCGCCGGCATCGATTTCCTCGACACCTATCCGGGCAAGGCGCCGTTCCTGCGCGGACCCTACCCCGCGATGTATGCGGCGCAGCCGTGGACCATCCGGCAATATGCCGGCTTCTCGACGGCGGAAGATTCCAACGCCTTCTACCGGCGTAATCTCGCCGCCGGACAAAAAGGCCTGTCCATCGCTTTCGATCTCGCCACCCATCGCGGTTATGACTCGGATCATCCGCGCGTTGCCGGCGATGTCGGCATGGCCGGCGTCGCCATCGATTCCATCTACGACATGCGCACGCTGTTTTCCGGCATCCCGCTCGACAAGATGAGCGTGTCGATGACGATGAACGGCGCGGTCCTGCCGGTGCTGGCGCTTTATATCGTCGCCGGCGAGGAACAGGGCGTGCCGCACGCCAAGCTGTCGGGCACGATCCAGAACGACATCCTCAAAGAATTCATGGTGCGCAACACCTACATCTACCCGCCCGGCCCATCCTTGCGCATCATTTCCGACATCTTCGCCTATACGTCGGCCGAGATGCCGAAGTTCAATTCCATTTCGGTCAGCGGCTATCACATGCAGGAAGCCGGCGCGACGCAGGACCTGGAGCTTGCCTATACGCTGGCTGACGGCGTCGAATATGTCCGCGCCGGCATCAAGGCGGGCCTGACCATCGATCAGTTCGCGCCGCGCGTATCGTTCTTCTGGGCCATCGGCATGAATTACTTCATGGAGATCGCCAAGCTGCGTGCCGCCCGCATGATCTGGGCCAAACTGATGAAACCGTTTGCGCCGCAGGATGCGCGTTCGCTGTCGCTGCGCACGCATAGCCAGACTTCGGGCTGGTCGCTGGCCGCGCAGGATGTGTTCAACAATGTTTCCCGCACCATGATCGAGGCGATGGCGGCGACGCAAGGCCAGACGCAATCGCTGCACACCAATGCGCTCGACGAAGCGCTGGCGCTGCCGACGGATTTTTCGGCGCGCATCGCCCGCAATACGCAAATCGTGTTGCAGCAGGAAGCCGGCGCCACCCGCATCGTCGATCCGTGGGGCGGTTCGTATTACGTCGAAAAGCTGACTTACGATCTGGCGGCCAAAGCCTGGGCCCATATCGAAGAAGTCGAGGCGCTCGGCGGCATGGCGAAAGCGATCGAAGCCGGCATCCCGAAACTGCGCATCGAGGAAGCCTCGGCCAAGACGCAAGCGCGCATCGATGCCGGATTGCAGTCGGTCATCGGCGTCAACAAATTCCAGCCGACCGATGAAGCGCCGATCGATGTGTTGAAGATCGACAACACCGCCGTCCGCAACATGCAGCTTGAGAAGCTCGCCCGTCTGCGCGCCGAACGCGATCCCGCCGCCCTGCAAGAGGCGCTCGACGCGCTTACCCGCGCCGCCACCGGCAACGGTAATCTTCTTGAACTCGCGGTCGATGCCGCCCGCGCCAAGGCTACCGTTGGCGAGATTTCCATGGCGCTGGAAAAAGTCTATGGCCGTCACGTCGCCTCGATCAAATCGATCACCGGCGTCTACAAGCGGGAGGTCGGCAAAGGAGGGCAAATGACCGGAGCCGTCGAAAACGTTCGCGTCGCGGTCGAAGCCTTCGAGGCCGCGGAAGGCCGCAGGCCGCGCCTGCTGGTCGCCAAGATCGGCCAGGACGGGCACGACCGCGGCCAGAAGGTGATCGCCTCCGCCTTTGCCGATCTTGGTTTCGACGTCGATATCGGACCGCTGTTTGCGACTCCGGAAGAAGCCGCGCGACAGGCCGTGGAAAACGACGTCCACATTCTTGGCGTCTCGTCGCTCGCCGCCGCGCATCTGACCTTGGTGCCGGAGTTGAAGAAGCAACTTGCCGATCAGGGCCGCGACGACATCATGATCGTGGTCGGCGGCGTCGTGCCGCCGCAGGATTACGATGCGCTGATGAAAGCCGGCTGCGAAGCGATCTTCCCGCCCGGCACCGTGATTGCCGAGGCCGCCGAAAAGCTGCTCAAGACGCTGCATCATCGCCTCGGCCACGATCAGCGCGCCGCCGAATAGTTCTGCCGCCAGCTCGCTCGCAAGCCATTGCGCCGCACCAAATTCGCGAGCCGCGCTGGTTTGCGCGCGCGATCCATTTTACGCGCTGGTGTAAAAACCGAATACAACCGTTTGCGTATTTATGCGAAAGGGCTAACATGTCAGCATAAAACAACGCCGGATTTACCGGCGAGAAAATGAGGAAACGCGCAATGACCAAACTGACACGACGTCACTTTGTTGCATCGACCGCGGCGGCGGGCGCCACGCTCGGGCTCGGGCTGAAGCCATCCTTCGCGGCGGAATATCCGTCTCGGCCGATCCAGATGATCTGCCCTTGGGGCGCTGGCGGCGGCACCGACGCCACCGCGCGCATCGTCGGCTCGTTGCTCGAAAAGGAATTTGGCCAGCCCGTCAACGTCGTCAATCGCACCGGCGGCTCCGGCGTCGTCGGTCACACCGCGATCTCCACCGCTACGCCGGACGGTTACACGATCGGCATCATCACCGTCGAAATCGCGATGATGCACTGGGCGGGCCTCACCAAACTGACGCCGAAGGATTTCACCGCGCTCGCGTTGATGAACGAAGACCCGCCGGGCATTCAGGTCGCCAGCAACAGTCCCTACAAGACCGCCAAGGATCTTGCCGACGCGATCAAGAAAGCCCCTCCCGGCAAGTTCAAGGCTTCCGGCACCGGCCAGGGCGGCATCTGGCACCTCGCGCTGGTCGGCTGGATGCAGGCGATGGGTCTGCCGCCGAACCAGGTGGCCTGGGTCCCGTCGAACGGCGCAGCCCCGGCGATGCAGGATCTCGCAGCCGGCGGTCTCGATCTCACCACATGCTCGATCCCGGAAGCACGCGCCATGATCGACGCCGGCAAGGCGCGCAGCCTCGCCATCATGTCTCCGAAACGCACCGCGCTGTTCCCGCAGGTGCCGACGCTGAAGGAGGCGATGGACATCGACTTCACCACCGGCGCCTGGCGCGGCTTTGCCGGTCCAACCGGCGTGCCTGCACCGATCGCCGCCAAACTCACCGAAGCGTTCAAGAAGATCTACGACTCGAAGGAGTACAAGGACTTCATGGCTGCGCGCGGCTTCGGCACGGTGTGGGCGAACGCGTCCGAATACGCCACGTTTATGAACAGCAGCGACAAGCAGATGGGCGACGCGATGAAGGCGGCCGGCCTCGCGAAAACCTGAAGCCAGCATGCGTCTTTCAGATCGTACCACCGGCGGGTTTCTCGTCATTCTAGGCAGCGTCACGGCTTACGCCGGGTCGCTGCTCCCGCCGGTCCCTGGTCAAGACGTCGGACCGAACATCTTTCCGCTGGTGTGCGGCAGTCTTGTCGCGGTTTGCGGACTGTTGATCGCCTTGGGGATCGGCAGCCGCCTCGAGGAAGAGGCGGAGGCCGATTTTTCCGCGCATGGCGGCGTGATGGAAAGCGAACTGCGGCAAAGCCCCCTCTACAAGCTCCGCGTCCTGATCCCACCGGCATTACTGATCTTCTATGTTGTTGTGGTCGATACCTTGGGGTTTGTACCGACGGCAGCCATCATCGCTTTCGTCATCTCGGTCGTTCTTGGCGCGAGGCTCAAGCTCGCCATCCCGGTCGCGGTACTGTCTCCGATCGCCGTTCATCTTGTCTTCTTCAACCTGCTGCGCGTGCCGTTGCCGGACGGCCTGCTGCCGATGCCCTGGTAGCGGCGCTTCGCCCGAGACAATCGATACGTTGAGAGGATGACATGGCGGTCTATCTCGAAGCATTCCGGATGGTGCTGGCGCCCGATGTCGTCATCGCCATCTTCTTGTCCTCGGTCTACGGGCTCGTGGTCGGCTCGCTGCCCGGCCTGTCGGCCACCATGGCCACCGCGCTTCTGGTGCCGGTGACTTTCTATTTGTCGCCGATCGCGGCGATCGCCACCATCATCTCCGCCTCTGCAATGGCGATCTTCTCCGGCGATATTCCGGGCGCGCTACTGCGCATTCCAGGCACTCCCGCCTCCGCCGCCTATACCGACGAAGCCTATGCGATGACACGCAAGGGCCAGGCCGAACTGGCGCTCGGCGCCGGCGTCTGGTTCTCCGCGCTCGGCGGCATCGCCGGCACCATTTCGTTGATCCTGCTGGCGCCGCCGCTGGCCGAAATCGCGCTGTCGTTCTCGACCTTCGAATATTTTTGGCTGGCTTTGCTCGGCCTGATGTGCGCCACGCTGGTCGCCCGCTCGTCGCCGGTGAAAGCGATCGCCAGCATGTTGCTCGGCCTGGTCATCACCTGCATCGGCATGGAGAACCCCGGCGGCATTCCGCGCTTCACCTTCGGCTTGACTGACCTGCTCGGCGGCATCGAGGTCATCCCGGCGCTTGTCGGCGTCTTCGCCGTCAGCGAAGTGATGCGCGCGATGGTCAGCCCCGAGCCGCCGCCGCTGCCGGATCGCAAGTACGGCAGCATCATGGCCGGTCAATGGCGCCTCACCAAGCAATACTGGCTGCCGATGACGCGCGGCAATATCATCGGCATCATCATCGGCGTATTGCCCGGCGCCGGGGCCGACATGGCCGCATGGGTCAGCTATGCGATGTCGAAGCGCTTCTCCAAGGAGCCGGAAAAATTCGGCACCGGCCATGTCGAGGGACTGGTCGAAGCCGGCGCCAGCAACAACGCCAGTCTCGCCAGCGGCTGGGTGCCGGCGCTTCTGTTCGGCGTGCCGGGCGACACCATCACGGCGATCGCCATCGGCGTCCTGTACATGAAGGGCCTCAATCCCGGCCCGACGCTGTTCACCGAAAAAGCCTCGAGCATGTACGCGCTCTACATCATCTTCATCATCGCCAACATCATCATGATCCCGCTCGGCATCGTCATGATCCGCATTGCCGCCCGCGTGCTGCGCGCGCCGCGCTCGGCGATCATGCCGGTCATCGTGCTGTGCTGCGCGGTCGGCACCTTCGCCACCGGCAACAGCCTGTTCGCGGTGGTTACCGTCGCCGCTTTCGGTGTCATCGGCTACGTCATGGAGGCCAACGGCTATCCGGTCGCCGCCATGGTGCTCGGCATCGTCATGGGCACCATGGTAGAACAGAGCTTCGTCACGTCGCTGATCAAGTCCGACGGGAGCATCCTGCCGTTCTTCGAGCGGCCGGTGTCATCGGTGCTGGCGGCGCTGACCATCGGCGCGCTGGCCTGGCCGGTGATGTACTGGGCCTGGCGCTTTTTCCAACGAGCGCCCGCCCGCGCGTAGCGACTGGTGACGGCTCCCGCGCCGTGGTCTAGTCAAGAGATCATGTCCGTGCGTCCTGCCGAACCCTCGAACCTTGCCGCCGCGATCCGCAAGGGCGACCGCGCCACGCTGGCCCGCGCCATCACTTTGATCGAAAGCAAGCGCGCCGACCACCGCAGGGCTGCGCATCTGCTGGTGCAGGAGTTGCTGCCGCTGACCGGCAAAGCGGTGCGTCTCGGTATAACCGGTGCCCCAGGTGCCGGAAAATCCACCACCATCGACGCGCTCGGCGCGGCACTCACCGCGCAAGGCCACAAGGTTGCGGTGCTGGCGGTCGATCCGTCCTCGACGCGGACCGGCGGCTCGATCCTCGGCGACAAGACACGTATGACGCGGCTCGCCATCGATCCTCATGCCTTCATCCGGCCGTTGCCGTCCTCCGGCACGCTCGGCGGCGTCGCCGCCAAGACGCGCGAGACCATGCTGTTGTGCGAGGCCGCCGGTTATGACGTCGTCATCGTCGAGACTGTCGGCGTCGGTCAGTCCGAAACCGCGGTCGCCGACATGACCGATTTCTTTCTGGTGCTGATGGTGGCCGGCGCCGGCGACGAATTGCAGGGCATCAAGAAAGGCATCGTCGAACTCGCCGACATGATCGCCATCAACAAGGCCGACGGCGACAACATTGCCCGCGCCAATAGAGCGGCGGCGGATTTCCGCTCGGCGCTGCATATCCTTGTGCCGCGCACGCCGACATGGTCGCCGCCCGTCGTCACCTTCTCCGCGCTGACCGGCAACGGCATCGATGGGCTTTGGGCCAAGGTGATCGAGCACAAGGACAAGATGACGGCCTCCGGCGAACTCGTCGCTCAGCGGCGCAAGCAGCAGGTCAAATGGATGTGGACACTGCTGGAAGAACGCCTGACCGCGCGGCTGCGCAGTGACCCTTCCGTGCGCGCAAAGGTGCGCGCGGCGGAAACGGCGGTCGCAGCGGGAACGCTGGCGCCGACGCTCGCGGTGGAGGAGATCGCGGCGCTGTTGGGGGTGTAGAGGCGCACAACTCTCAAGCGTCGTCCCCGCGCAGGCGGGGACCTAGTAATCACTGGCGTCTATCGATCGCCGGAAGGATCGCGCCCAAGGAATCAAGCCTATGACCCTGCAACAAGCCATTGCCCACCTGCCGCTGTGGCTCCGCATCTGGATCGATGTCCTGCTGTTCGGCGTCTTCGTCCTGCCGTTCAGCCTATTCATCTGGCGCGAGAGCCGCATCACCGCCGTGGCTATCCTTGTCGCGGACGTCGCCGCCGGCTTTAGCGTGTCGCTCCTCTATGGCCACATGGGCTACGTCAAATTGCTCGGGCTGCCGCACATTATTTTTTGGGTGCCGCTTGCCATTTACCTATTCCGTCGGGTGAGGCGCGCCGATGTTCCGATCTGGCCGCGCCGCATCATCAGCGTGGTGCTGGTGATGATACTGATCTCTCTGGCCTTCGACTGCACCGACGTCGTGCGCTATCTCCTTGGCAAGCGAACGCCGCTTTTCATGCCGGCGTAGCCTGCAACCGCAGCGCGGACGGATAGAATGTCCACCATCCTCATCACCGGCTTCGGTCCTTTTCCCAGCGCGCCGTTCAATCCGACGATTGAACTGGTCCGCAGGCTGTCGCGCTTGCGACGGCCGGCGCTGGCGGACGTAAAAATCATCGGCCATATTTTTGAGACGAGTTACGCAGCGGTCGATCGCGACCTGCCCGCGTTGATCGCCATGCATAAGCCCGACGCGGTTCTGATGTTCGGCCTGCATGGCCGCGCCAGAGCGATCCATATCGAGACCCGGGCGCGCAACGCCTTGGCGCTGTTGCCGGACGCTTCCGGCAAGGCGCTACGGCGCGGCGCCATTGCAGGCGACGGACCTGTGGCGCGCAAGATACCGGCCCCGCACCGGCGACTGCTGGCGGCGGCGCGGGCCGCTCAGGTGCCGGTTCAGTTGTCGCGCGATGCCGGACGCTATCTCTGCAACTATGCCTGCTGGCGGGCCGTCGAGGCCGCGGGCCAGCCCGGCGGGCCAAAGCTTGCCGCTTTCGTCCATGTGCCGCGGATAGCGCGGAACGCGCGGCCGTTTTCTTCCGCTCACCCCCGCGAAGGCGGGGGTCCAGCAAGGCTGGATTCCCCCCTTCGCAGGAATGAGCGGAGAATGAGGAGACGCCACACATTCACCGCCGCGGACCTGCTGCGCACCGCAACGCGGATAGTCGTGGCCGTCGCCGCAACACTGCGACATTAGGGGAACGTGTTAACCGGACTTAATCTCCCGCCCGGCACAATACGGCGGTCATGTCGATCAACCGCCGTCATCTGCTGCTCGGCTCTTTCGCCAGCGTTTTCGCCGCGCCCGCCATCGCCGCCCCGGCGCAGGGGCTCGACGCGGCGCAGTTCGGCGTGCGCGCCAATGCCGACGAGGATCAGTCGGCGCGCCTGCAACGCGCCATCGACAAAGCGGCCGAAGCGCATGCGCCGCTGTGGCTGGCGCCGGGACGCTATCGTACCGGCGGCCTCACGCTGCGCGCCGGTTCGCAACTCACCGGCATTGCCGGGCAAACCCTGATCGCACTGACGCGCGGGCCGTCGTTATTGTCAGCGCAGGGCACCGACGCCATCGCGCTTAACGGCCTGACGCTCGACGGCGGCAACGTCGTGCTCGCGGACGATGGCGGGCTGATCCATCTGACGGCCGCGAAGAACATCCGCATCGCCGATTGCGGCATCGTCAATGCCAACGGCAATGCCATCGGCCTCGTGCAATGCAATGGCGCGGTGACCGGCAACAGCATCAGCGGCTCCGCCGACAACGCGATCTATTCGCTGGATGGGACGCTCAAAATCCGCGCCAACACAATCGCCCACTCCGGCAATGGCGGCATCCGCGTCTGGCAAAGCGCCAAGCGCAGCGACGGCAGCATCGTCGAGGACAACACCATCGAGGACACGCAGGCGCGTGCCGGCGGTGACGGTCAGAACGGCAACGCCATCAACGTCTATCGTGCCGCCGATGTGACCGTGCGCAACAACGTCATCCGCCGCGCCGCCTTCACCGCCGTGCGCGGCAATGCCGCCTCGCGCATCAAGGTCATCGGCAACCAGTGCTTCGCGCTGGGCGAAGTCGCTATTTATTCCGAATTCGAATTCGAGGATGCGTTGATCGCCGACAACCTGATCGATGTCGCCGCGCTCGGCATTGCCGTCACCAACATGGACAAAGGCGGCCACGGCGCGGTGGTGCGCAACAACACCATCCGCAACGTCGTCAACAAGCGGCCGCAGGGCGGTCCGGATTCTTACGGCGTCGGCATCGGCGTCGAGGCCGACACGGAAGTCACCGGCAACAAAATCGACAACGCGCCGGTGATGGGCATCGAGGTCGGCTCGGGACCTTATTTGCGCAACGTCATCGTCTCGCGCAACGACGTGCGCCGCACCGGCATCGGCATCGGCGTCACGGTGGTCGAAGGCGCCGGCAAGGCGACCATCGAAGACAATGTCATCGCGCAGGCCGCGCGCGGCGCCATCGTCGGCATGCGCTGGGACAAGGCCGCGACCGGCGATCTCGCTCGCGAGGGAGCCGACAAGTTCCCGAATTTGCGGGTCAGTGGCAACACGGTGAACTGACGCTCGCATGCGTCACCCCCGTCTCGGTCATGCCCGGCTTTGTGCCGGGCATCCACGTCTTCCTTGCTGCAGAAAAGCAAGACGTGGATGGCCGGGACGAGAGGGCGTTCACGCCCGTCTTCGACGGGCTATGCCCGGCCATGACGGGGCAGGCCTTGCCACGCTTCAGCCGCGAAACCATCTGAGGGTGGAATTGACCTGAGAGAGTCTCTGGAACCCCTCCCACCCCGCCATGCCCCGATTGAAACGCCGCACCGCCATCATGCTTCTGATCTTCGCGATTTTCTTCGTCCCCATTCTGGCGCGCGCCGCGTTTTACGCCGCCGGCTCCGATCCGCGCTCGTGGCGCGACGTCGACTGGTCCTCCACCGGCGCGCTGCCGAAGGCCGCCGATTACGCCCCGGCGCGGCTCGTGGTGTTTACGGGCACCACCGGCGCATGGAAGGGCATTTTCTCCGTCCATAGCTGGGTGGCTTACAAGGCCGCCAATGCGCGCACCTGGACGCGCTATGACGTCGTCGGCTGGGGCACGCCGGTGCGCACCAATGGCTGGCCGGTCGACGGCCGCTGGTACGGCAACACGCCGGTCGCCATCGCCGACGTTTCCGGCGCGCAGGCCGAGACGCTGATCCCCAAGGTCGAGGCCGCCGTGCGCGCCTACGCTTACAACGAGGCCGGCGATTACCGCATCTGGCCGGGGCCGAACTCGAACAGCTTCACCGCCGCGGTGCTGCGCGCGGTGCCGGAGCTGAAGGTGGCGCTGCCGGCGAACGCCATCGGCCGCGACTACCGCGACGGCTTCTACGCCGGCCGCACCGACTCAGGGACCGGTTTTGAACTCAACCTCTATGGCCTGGCCGACATCAAGATCGGCTGGATCGAAGGCTTCGAGGTCAACCTGCTCGGGCTGGTGGCCGGTCTCGATATCCGGCATCCGGCGGTGAAATTGCCGGGCTTCGGCCGCATCGGCATTCCTGCGCCCGTCGGTCCCGTGCTGGCGAGCTAGGCTCACGCCGAATTGTGCCGATGTGAACTTCGCCGGGGTGACGCAGACTGGCGGCGCGTGGCATGGTCGCACCATCAAAGGAACGCCGGTCCATGCGCGATACCCTGCCGCTACTCGACAAGATTCCGTTTCCGGCGCTGACCCGCGCTACGCTCGACACCTTGCAGATCAATGTCGGCTATCGCTGCAACCAGTCCTGCTTTCATTGTCACGTCAATGCCGGGCCGAACCGCACTGAGGAAATGCAGGATGATGTCGCCGATCTGGTGCTCGCGTTTCTCGAACGCCGCAAGATCGGCACGCTCGACATCACCGGCGGCGCGCCGGAGTTGAATGCCAACTTCCGCCGCCTCGTGACCGGCGCACGCGCGCGCGGCGCCAAGGTGATGGACCGCTGCAACCTCACCATTCTCGAACAGCCGGGCCAGTACGATCTCGCGCAGTTTCTCGCCGCGAACCAAGTCGAGATCGTCGCCTCGATGCCGTGTTATCTCGAAAGCAACGTCGAAGCGCAGCGCGGAAAAGGCGTGTTCGATGAATCGATCCGTGGCCTCAAGGCGCTCAACGCGCTGGGCTACGGCCGCGATCCGGCGCTCACGCTGAACCTCGTTTACAATCCGCAGGGGCCGTCGCTGCCGCCGAACCAGGCCGCGCTGGAGGCCGACTACAAGCGCGTGCTGGGCGACCAATACGGCATCGCGTTCGACAAACTGTTCGTGCTCGCCAACATGCCGATCCAACGCTTCGGTTCGATGCTGGTGACCAAGGGCGAGTTCGACGGCTATCTCGGCCTTTTGCAGGACGCGCATCTCGACGCCAATCTCAATGGCGTGATGTGCCGCAACCTGATCTCGGTCGATTACAAGGGTTACGTGTTCGACTGCGACTTCAACCAGATGCTCGATCTGCCCCTGCCCTATGGCGCCAACAAGCGCGCGCATTTGTCGGACCTGATGGACGACGACCTCGCCGGCAACCCGATCCGCGTCGCCGGCCATTGCTATGGCTGCACCGCAGGTCAGGGCTCAAGCTGCGGCGGCGCGTTGAAAGAGGCGGCGGAGTGAGCGCCAGCGCGCACCGCGCCCTCCCCGACCTTCCGGGAGAAGCCGGGCGCATCTGCCCGCTTGATTATAATTATCCGCCAAGCGCTTTCGCACGCGCGGCGGATTTTTCGGCCGAGACGCTCTACGTCGTCGGCGGGCTGTACGGCAACCTCGAAGCGCTCGAGCGGATCGAAGCGATGGCGGCGCGGGAGCCGACCCCGCCGCAGATCGTGTTCAACGGCGACTTCCATTGGTTCGACGCCGAGCCTTCGTGGTTCGCTGCAATCGAACGCGGCGTTGCGGGTTTTCGCCAGCTTCGCGGCAACGTCGAAACCGAAATCGGGCGGCCCGATGACATCGGCGCCGGCTGCGGCTGCGCCTATCCGGAAGCCGTATCCGCTGGCGTGGTGACGCGCTCGAACGAAATTCTGCGCGTTCTGCAAGCGGCGGTGCCGCAAGATGCGCGCGAACGGCTGCGGACATTGCCGATGCATCTGGTCGCGCAGATCGGGGCGAAGCGCGTCGGCATCGTTCATGGCGACGCGGCGGCGCTGGCCGGCTGGCGCTTCGCCGTCGACGAACTCGATAATCCGAAACGCCTGCCATGGCTCACCGACATTCAGAGCGCGGCGCAGGTCGATGTTTTTGCCTGCACACACACCTGCCTGGCCGCGTTGCGCGATTTCGCGCTGCCTGGCGGCCGGCTGACCGTTATCAACAACGGCGCGGCGGGAATGCCGAATTTCACCGGCACGCGCTATGGCGTGCTCACGCGCATCGCCACGACGCCCTCGCCGCACGCAGCGCTGTACGGCCTCGACCGTGACGGCGTTTACATCGAGGCGCTGGCGGTCGACTACGATGCCGACGCCTTTCTCGAGCGCTTCCTGAGGCGCTGGCCGCCGGGATCGCCAGCCCATGAATCCTATTTCCGGCGCATCGTCGATGGCCCGGATTACCAAATGGCGCAAGCGCGCCCGCAGCGATGAAACTGTCGATCATCATGCCGGTCCTCAACGAAGCCGGCGGCATCGTCGCGGCGCTTGACGCCTTGCAGCCGCTTCGCGCGCGTGGCGTTGAAATCATCGTCGCCGACGGCGGCAGCAACGATAGCACTCTCGAACTCGCGCGCCCGCGCGCCGACGTCGTCATAACCGCGCCGCGCGGACGGGCGTTGCAAATGAATGCCGGCGCGGCCGCGGCGACCGGCGCGGTGCTGATCTTCCTGCACGCCGATACGCACCTGCCCGACGATGCCGACCGGCTCGTTATCAATGGCGTTGCCCGTACCGGCCGCAGTTGGGGCCGTTTCGATGTGCGAATCGATGGCGGTGGCTTGCTTGCGCTCATCTCGTCAGCGATGAATGCCCGCTCGCGCATCACCGGCATCTGCACCGGCGATCAGGCGATGTTCGTCACCCGCGCCGCGTTCGATGAGGTCGACGGCTTTCCGTCCATCGCGCTGATGGAAGACCTGGCACTGTCGGCAAAGCTCAAGCGCATCGGCCCTGCCCTCGCGCTCCGGGCCAAGGTGACGACATCCGGCCGGCGGTGGCAAACGAACGGTGTATTTCGCACCGTGTTGTTGATGTGGCGATTGCGGCTGGCTTACGCCCTGGGCGCCGATCCGGACAAGCTCGCCGGCATCTACGGCTATGCCACCGGGAAGCCCGTCCGGCGCGCCAGAACCACCCCGGCCGCATCGAATTTACCTTGAAATTTATTGCGTTGTGCGATCTTAGGGCGCACAAATTTGTGACAATGGCGTTGCGCTACGTCTAGCCGCGGTATCTCGCCGCCGGAGGTCGAACCGCATTGGCTGGCTCTGAACTCATCGTCACATTTCTCGGCGCCGTCGCCCTGCTGTTGTGGGGTGTGCGCATGGTGCAGACCGGCATCACCCGCGCCTTCGGTTCGAGCTTGCGGCAGATGATGGCGCAGCACGTCCGCACGCCCGCGAGCGCCTTTTTCGCCGGGCTCGGCCTCACCGGCATCCTGCAAAGCTCGACCGCGACCGCACTGCTGTTATCCTCGTTCACCGCGCGCGGTCTGATCTCGCTGTCGATCGCGCTGGTGATGATGCTCGGCGCCAATGTCGGCACCACATTGGTCGCGCAAGTGCTGTCGCTCAACGTCACCTGGCTGTGGACCGGCGTCGTGGCGGTCGGCGTCTTCGCCTTCATGGGCTCGCAGGCCGATCGCACCCGCGCCATCGCTCGCATCGCCATTGGCCTCGGCCTGATGTTGCTATCGCTGCATCATCTCGGGCTGGCGGCGCAGCCGTTGCAATCGTCGCCGATTTTCAAATCGTTGCTCTCGGGTCTCGCCGGCGATCCGATCATGATCTTCCTGATCGGCACCCTGATGACCTGGCTGATGCATTCCAGCCTGTCGATGGTGCTGCTGGTGATGGCCTTCGCCTCTGCGCACGCGATCCCCGAACCGCTGGCGTTTGCGCTCGTGCTCGGCGCCAATGTCGGCGGCGCCATCGCGCCCCTCACCGGCCTGACCAGCGCGCCGCCCGCCGGCCGCCGCGTCGCCGTCGGCAACATGCTGATGCGCGCGACGGTGGCATTGCCGTTTCTGTTCCTGGTGCGGCCGTGCGCCGATCTTTTCGCGCTGCTCGAAAGCGACCCGGCGCGCATGGTCGTGAACTTCCACACTGCCTTCAACATCGTCGCGGCGCTGGCGCTGCTGCCGCTGGCGGGCCTGTACGCCCGGCTCAGTACCAAGTTGCTGCCGGACCGGCCGCGGGCCGAAGATACCTCGAAGCCGAAATATCTCGATCCTCAATTGCTTGACACGCCGTCCGAGGCGCTGGCCTGTGCCATGCGCGAAACGCTCAACATGGGCGACCGCGTCGCCGACATGCTGCGCCAGACGCTCATCGCTTTGGAGCGGTCCGACATCAAGCTGGTGCGCGGCGTCGAGAGCGCCGACAACGCGATCGATAAATTATACGAGGCGATCAAACTTTATCTGGTGAAGGCCTCGAAGGCGGAAATGAACGACGAGGAAAGCCGGCGCTACGTCGAAATCCTCACCTTCACGACCAATCTCGAACACATCGGCGATATCATCGACAAGAACCTGATGGAATTGGCGGCGAAAAAAATCCGGCAGAACTACACGTTCTCGCCCGAGGGTCTCGAGGACATTCGCAATTTTCATCGCGCCATCATCGACAGTCTGCAACTGGCGTTCAACGTGTTCGCCTCGCGCGACGTCAGCCTGGCGCGCCGGCTGTTCTCGGAAAAGGCGGCAATGCGCGCAGCCGAGAGCCGCGCCGCCGACAATCATTTCGCCCGGCTGCGCGCGGGCCGGCTCGAGTCAATCGAAACCTCCTCCATCCACCTCGACGTGATACGCGACCTCAAGCGCATCCACGGGCATATCACGTCGGTGGCCTATCCGATTTTGGAGGCGGCGGGAGAACTGGTCGAGACCAGGCTGCAGTCTCCGAATAACGACGAGGCGGTTAACGGCAAGCCCGTGACGCCGTAGCGAGTCGTCATCCTGAGGTGGCCGCGAAGCGGCCCCCGAAGGATTTCGAGGCTCGCTGCGCTCGCACCTCGGGATGATGGTGCTTCTGACGCCTTGGCAAAACTCAAACGCTCCTTTCCGCAGCAAGTCGCACCGCCTTTGCTTCAGCGGAACGCCTACTCTTTAATGCCTCTAATTCAAGTTTTGAATTCTTCTAACATATTGATTTTGCAAAAATATTTGCCCGCAGAAGAATTTTAAATGGTACGCCCGGTCGGTATTCCGGCGTGACTGAAAAAATAACTTACGAGGCAAGAAATGTACTGCGGTTCGTTGCGCGTATTCACGCAAATGCGATTGTTCACTGTGTCGATTGCGATCTCGTCCGTCGCAATGGCCGGCGCTCACGCAAAAGACAAGCTGTCCCAGCTCGATCCGGCATTGGATGCGAATGCGCAGACGCTCACGCTCGATCCCATCACCGTTGAGGGAAGCAAAAGCAGCGGCCTTTACGTGGATAGCACCGCCGTGGCGACGAAAACCAAAACGCCGCTGATTAATATCCCGCAATCTCTTGCCGTGGTGTCCAAGGAATTCATCAGGGATCAGGGCTATCAGAACATCACCGACGTTACCCGCTATGTGCCGAGCGTTGCCGTACACCAGGGAGAAGGTAATCGCGATGAACTTGTCATCCGTGGTGTGGACTCCAGTGCTAATTTCTTCGTCAACGGCTTCCGTGACGACGTCCAGTATTTCCGCGACCTCTACAATACGCAGAGCATCGAAGTACTGAAGGGCCCCAATGCCCTTACCTTTGGCCGGGGATCCGGCGGCGGCCTCGTCAATCGGACGCTGAAGGAGGCTGACGGAAAGCGCGTTTACGAAGCCACCGTTCAAACTGGCTCGTTCAAAGACCGCCGCGTCGCCGTCGATGCTGGCAATGCCATCAACGAGAATGTCGCGGTGCGCCTCAATGCCTTCTATGAAGGAAGCGATACCTTCCGGGACTACGGTTATCTCGAACGATATGGCGTCAATCCGACAGTGACGTTGAAACCGAACGACACCACAAACGTCAAGTTAAGTTATGAATACTTCCACGATCGGCGCACCTCCGACCGG
Organism: Hyphomicrobiales bacterium; assembly: GCA_041691675.1. Lineage (GTDB taxonomy): Bacteria > Pseudomonadota > Alphaproteobacteria > Rhizobiales > Xanthobacteraceae > Pseudolabrys. The sequence continues at coordinate 71,063 of JBEPUC010000011.1, forward strand.
GGCAATCCTTCGCAAGCACTGAGCCCGGCGGCAACCCGTTTCAATCCGACGACCCCTTTTGCGCCTGGCGGCGACCTCAGCCGCTTTTTCGGCAGTCCGGACTTGAATGTCGCGCGGGTGAACGTCCAGACCTCTATGGCGGTCATCGACCATGACTTCGAGAACGGCCTGACCGTCAAGAACTCGTCGATCTATGCCTCGTACAAAAAGTTTTATCAGAACGTTTATCCGGGCGGCGGAGCGCTGGCCGGCGCCGTCAATCCCGCCGGCACGGCCTTTAATCTTGCCGCCTACAATCACGAGACCGACCGTGACAACCTCTTCAACCAAACCGACTTTGTCTACAAGGCGCTGACGGGGAACGTGGCGCACACGTTGGCCTTCGGGACAAAATTCGGGCGGCAGACGGGCATCGATTTCCGCAACACCGGTATTTTCCCGAATGGCACAAATACCCTGGTCGCCAATCCGTTCGAGCCGACGTATTTCGGCGGTATCAACTTCATTCATCATTATACCGGTGCAAATGCCGATGGCGTGACAAGACCCGATTCAAACAGCAAATACGGTCTAACGATCGAGTCCGCCTACGCGCGCGATACAATCGAACTGACCAGTTGGCTGCAACTGATCGGAGGCGCCCGTGTCGACCGGTTTGACCTTTCTGCGACCGACCTGAACACCGGCACAGAGCTTGGGCGTACCGACACCAAGGTGTCGCCGCAAGCCGCGGTAATCTTCAAGCCGGTCGACAATCTGTCGCTCTACGCCGCTTACAGCATTTCGTACCTGCCGGCGTCCGGCGACCAGTTCAGTTCGTTGAACTCAGGCACTGTCATTCTCGACCCGCAGAAATTCGAGAACAAGGAAATTGGCGTAAAGTGGAACATCCGGCCACAACTGCAATATACGGCAGCCATTTACGAGCTCAACCGCACCAATGTGCCGCTGGCGGACCCGTCCAATCCCGGCTTCTTTATCCTGTCCGGCGAGAACCGCATCCGGGGTTTCGAGACCGCGCTAAACGGCTATGTCACCAATGATTGGCAGTCATCGATCGGCTACGCCTATACGGACGCACGGGTTACCAGCAATACGTCGGCGACGATTGTCGCGGGCAACCGTATCCAGCTCGTGCCAGAGCATCAATTCTCGTTTTGGAACAAGTATCAGCTCGATCCGGCCTGGGCGGCGGCAGTCGGAGTTATCTATTTTTCGGACTCGTTCGCATCGTCAGACGACACCGTGCGGCTGCCCGGATTCGTGCGTGTCGATGCCGCGCTCTACTACACGATCAATGAGCAGTGGCGCGCGCAGCTGAATGTCGAGAACCTATTCAACAAGGGATACTGGGCGTCGGCGGACGGCAACAATAACATTTCGCCGGGTGCGCCTCGTACTTTCCGGGTTTCCGCCATCGCGCGTTTCTGATGGGTTTACGACATCCTGATCAACGCCAGCCCGCACAGGATCGCCAGCGCCGCGATGATACGCATGGCACGCAACGGTTCTTTCAATACGACCACTGCAATCACCGCGCCGAACAGCACGCTGGTTTCGCGCAACGCCGCGACGATGGCGATTGGCGCCAGCGTCATCGCCCACAGCACCGTGCCGTAGGACGCCACCTGCAAGACGCCGCCGACGAGGCCGCGCCGCCAATAGGTCCGCATCGCCGGGATGACATCGCGGCCGTCGCGGTAGAGCGCATAAGGCACCAGCACGACGGCATTGCCGACGAACAGCCATAGCGCATAGGCGTCCGGCGTGCCGGCAAGGCGCGCGCCGGTGCCGTCGATGACCGAATAAGCGGCGATAGTCAGCGCCGTCAGCAGTGCAAAGCCGACGGCGCGGCGGTCGATCCGCGCCAGATCGCGCCCGCCCCGCACCGACAGCAGAAACACGCCCGCAACCAGAACAACGATGCCGGCCCAACCGGCAAGCCCGAGGCGTTCGCCGATGAAGAGGGTCGTGACGGTCGCGGTCATCAGCGGCGCCGCGCCGCGCGCAATCGGATAGACCTGACCGAGATCGCCGGCGCGATAGGCCTCGATCAGGGCGGCGAAATACAACAGATGAATGCAGGCCGAGGCGGCAAGCCACGGCCAGGCGGCCGCCGCCGGCAGCCCGACGACAGGCAGAAACGGCACCGCCACCAGCGCCGAGCCGATGGCGATCAGCGTCGTGGTCGAAAGCGGATCGAGCCCGACCTTGATGAGCGCGTTCCACCCGGCGTGGCAGAGCGCGGCGAACAGAACAGCGAGGAAGACGATGTTTTCCAAAACGCCGCGGTTCTCACCCCTGCGTCGCTGCCGGCGCCCACATCTTGGGGCCCGCGCGCAGATATTGCTTCGGCCGCGCGACATCGGCGCCCAGCGCCCTGGCGGCATGCCAGCCCCAATGCGGATCGTCGAGGAAGGCGCGCGCCGCGGCGATGAGATCGGCCTGGCCGCTGGCAACGATCTTTTCCGCTTGCTGCGCGTTGACGATCAGGCCGACCACGATGGTCGGGATCGCCGCTTCCTTCCTCACGCGCTCGGCAATGGCGACGTTGTAGCCAGGCTCATTCGGATTGCGGATCGCGGCAAGCCCCCCGCCGGACGACACGCAGACGAAATCGATGCCCTCGCCTTTCAACGCCTTGGCGATCTTGACCGCGTCATCGGGGGTCAGGCCGTCGTCGCGCCAGTCCGAGCCGGTAATGCGGGCGCCGAGCGGCATGCCTTTCGGCACCACGGCGCGCACCGCGCGGACGACCGACAGCGGAAAGCGCAGCCGGTTTTCCAGCGAACCGCCATATTGGTCGGTCCGCGTGTTGGAGATCGGCGACATGAAGCCGTGCAGCAGGTATCCGTGCGCCATGTGCAGTTCGATTTCGTCGAAGCCGATGCGCAAGGCACGTTTCGCCGACGCAACGAAAGCATCGCGAATGCGGGTCAGGTCAGCCTCCGTCGCCTCGCGCGGAGTATGCCAGCCGTCGCCCCACGGCAACGCCGACGGCGCGACGGTCTGCCACGGATCGGCATCGGCCTTTAGCGCGTTGCCGCCATCCCACGGCAATTCGGCCGACCCCTTGCGCCCGGAATGCGCGAGCTGGATGCCTAATTTCGCGGTGCCCATACGGCGGCATTGGGTGATGACGCGGCCAAGCGCGATCTCATTGTCGTCGTTGTAAAGGCCGAGGCAGCCATGGGTGATGCGGCCGTGGCGCTCGACATGGGTGGCCTCGACCACGACCAGCGCCGCGCCGGAATTGGCCAGCATGCCGAGATGCATCATGTGCCAGTCGTTGGCGCAGCCATCGTCGCCGGAATACTGGCACATCGGCGACACCACGATGCGGTTGGCAAGCTCGAGGCCGGCTAGCGAAAAAGGCGAGAAAAGGGCACTGCTCATGGCGATCGTACTCTCGGGATCGAGGTGTGGGGAAACGGCTGACGGACGGAAACGCAAGCCCGGTCAGCGTTGCTGGATGGACTTAAGGTAGTCGATGATGGCACCGACGTCTTCGGCTTCATAATCAATTTCCGGCATATCGGGGTGGCCGGACATGATGCCCTCGCCGAGCGCCTCCTCCAGCGACTCGATCGGGTAACGCGCCGCGAGCGTGCGGAAGGCCGGGGCGTCCGGACGCGGGCTGTCGCCGGTGAGACCGACCGCGTGGCAGCGCGAACAGTCGCGGATCAGCAGCGTCTGGCCTTTCTTGAGATCGTCCGGATCGGGCGTGTCGTCGCCAGCGGCGACGGCAAAAGCCGGTGTCGCCGTCGCGGCCAGAAGGACGGCCGCCATCAGCAAGATCCGAGAAAATGTCATGCCGCGGAGCGCAGCTTGTCGTCGAGCGGTTCGGCCTGTTTCGGGCGTCGCATCCGCGCGGTCAGCTCATGGGCGCGGCTGACCAGACCACTCCAGTCATCGGCCGCCCTGATGACGTCGAGCATGCGCACGGCAAAGCGGTCTTGCGTGTAGTAGCGCCGCCAGCGGCCGCTGCGATAAAGCTCCGTGTAATAAGCAAGTCGCCGCTGCGTGAGATCGTGCCATCGCTGCGCGATCGCGTCGAAGTCTGTTCTGCCTGGCAGAGCCTGCATGACGTAGCCCGTGGCGAGCGCCGAATCGTCTACTCCCTGATCGTTACGTGAATTCAGCCGACCAGCAATCGAACAATGACGACGACGCACAGGTGTGAATATCGCCTGTGTGTCTAAGCTGATTCGTCAATGTTTTAAATAACGTAGGTAATGCGGGCTTTAACGATTTATTAATTAATCAGGCCGCAGGCGCCGGTTTTGTTGCGATGCGGCGGCACCGCCTTATGGCGTCAGCGCTTGAGGCGAGCGGCGATTTCGCCGACGATGCCGCGCCGGAATAACAACACGCAGGCGACGAAGATCGCGCCCTGGATCACCAGCACCCACTCGCCGACCGAAGCGAGCTTGTACTGCATGGTCAGAATAACGAACGAGCCGACCACCGGCCCGAAGATGGTGCCGAGGCCGCCGACCAGCGTCATCAGCACCACCTCGCCCGACATCGGCCAGTTCACATCGGTCAGCGACGCCAGTTGCAGCACAATCGCCTTGGTCGAACCGGCGAGCCCGGCCAGTGTCGCCGACAGGACGAAAGCGATCAGCTTGTAGCGATCGACCTTGAAGCCGAGCGAAATCGCGCGTGGCTCGTTCTCGCGGATCGCCTTGAGCACTTCGCCGAACGGCGAATGGATGATGCGGTGGATCAGCAGGAAACCGCCGAGGAAGATGACCAGCACCAGGATATACATCGCGGTCTGGTCATGCAGATCGATCAGCCCGAACAGGTAGCCGCGCGGCACCGCCTGGATACCGTCTTCGCCGCCGGTGAGCTTCGCGCGCAGAGCGACGAAGAACATCATCTGCGCCAGCGCCAGCGTGATCATGGCGAAGTAGATGCCCTGCCGGCGGATCGCCAGCGAGCCGGCGATCAATCCGCAAACCGCCGCCGTCAGCGTGCCGGTGAGGATCGCCAGTTCAGGCGGGAAGCCCCAGGCCTTGGCCGAATAGGCCGACAGATAACTTGCCCAGCCGAAATAAAGCGCGTGGCCGAACGACAACAGGCCGACGTAGCCGATCAGCAAGTTGAAGGCGCAGGCAAACAGCGCAAAACACATCACCTCCATCAGGAACAGCGGATAGGTGAAGAACGGCGCCACGATCAAAATCACGACCATCACGGCAAACGCGATGGTTTCTCCATTGCGGCGCAGCGCCGGCGAACCGCCGAGAGTATTCACGTGAGCGTTCAACGGCTTGTCCATCACGTTCCCCGTCCGAACAGGCCGGCCGGGCGCACCAGCAGCACAATCGCCATGATGACGAAGATCACGGTGTTGGATGCTTCCGGAAAGAACACCTTGGTCAATCCCTCGACGATGCCGAGACCGAAGCCGGTGACGATCGCGCCGAGGATCGAGCCCATGCCGCCGATCACCACCACCGCGAAGACGACGATAATGAGTTCGGAGCCCATTTGCGGCGAGACGTTATAGATCGGCGCCGCCATCACCCCGGCGAAGGCGGCCAGCGCTACGCCGAAGCCGTAAGTCAGCGTAATCATCAGCGGCACGTTGATGCCGAAAGCGCGCACCAAAGTCGGATTTTCCGTCGCCGCGCGCAGATAGGCGCCGAGCCGCGTGCGCTCGATGACGAACCAGGTGCCGAAGCAGACGACCAGCGATACGCCGATGACCCAGGCGCGGTAGTTCGGCAAAAACATGAAGCCAAGATTGTGACCGCCCTGCAGCGCATCGGGAACGACATAAGGCAGGCCGGCCGAGCCGAATTCGTTGCGCGCAATGCCCTCGATGATCAGCGCCAGACCGAAGGTGAGCAGCAAGCCATAAAGGTGATCGAGCTTGTAGATCCATTGCAGAAACAGCCGCTCGACGATTACGCCGGTGATGCCGACCAGAATCGGCGCGACGATCAAAGCCGGCCAATAGCTCAGGCCGGTGTATTTTAACAGCAGATAGGCCGCGAACGCGCCCATCATGTATTGGGCGCCGTGACTGAAATTGATGATGTTGAGCATGCCGAAAATGACGGCAAGGCCGAGGCTCAGCAGCGCATAGAACGAACCGTTGATCAGCCCGATCAGGAGCTGGCCGAACAACGCCATCGAGGGAATGCCGAAGATTTCGTGCATACGATTCTCTCTTATCCCTCCCCTTTGGGGAGGGTGGATCATCGCGAAGCGATGAGCCGGGTGGGGAAACTTTGGCTCAGAGCCCCACCCGGCTCACGTTGTTCGCCACCCTCCCCCTTTCGGGGGAGGGATGAAGCAGTTTTAGCCCTTTGCCAGCGAGCAGCCGCTGTCCTTGAGCGGACGGAAGGCCTCGGCGGCGGGGATCGTGGCGCGCAGCTTGAAGAAATCGCCGGCGTGCTTGGACTCCGACGGCGCCTTCACCTCGAACAGATAGGCCGGGTGAATCTTGCGTCCGTTCGCCTCGATCGAGCCCTTGCCGAACAACGGATCGTCGGTCGGCAGCTTTTCCATTTCGGCCACAACCGCTTTGCCGTCGGCTGCGCTCTTCAAGGCAACCACCGCCTTGAGATAGTGGAGGATCGACGAATAAACGCCGGCCTGCACCATCGTCGGGAACTTCTTCTCGTCGCCGCGTTCCTTATGCCAACGCTTGGTCCAGTTCCGGTTGGCGTCGTTCATGTCCCAGTACCAGGTGCTGGTAAGAACGAGGCCCTGCGCGGTCTGCAATCCGAGCGCATTCACATCGCTCGCGAAAACCAGGAGGCCGGCGAACTTCTGGCCACCCTTGACGATGCCGAACTCGGCGCCCTGCTTGATCGAGTTGATGGTGTCGCCGCCGGCATTGGCGAGGCCGATGATCTTGGCCTTCGACGACTGCGCTTGCAGCAGGAACGACGAGAAGTCGTTGGTGTTGAGCGGGACGCGGACCTTGCCCACGACCTTGCCGCCGTTCTTTTCGACCACTGCCGCGGTGTCGCGCTCAAGCGCATGACCGAAGGCGTAATCGGCGGTGAGGAAGAACCAGGTATCGCCGCCCGTCTTCACGATCGCCTTACCGGTGCCGTTCGCCAGCATCCAGGTGTCGTAGGTCCAGTGGATGGTATTAGCGTTGCACTTCGCGCCGGTGAGATCGGAGGAAGCCGGGCCCGAGGCGAGGAACACCTTGTTCTTCTGATTAGCGACCTGACTGACGGCCAGCGCGACGCCCGAATTGGGAACGTCGACGATGACATCGACCTTATCGACGTCGAACCATTGGTTGGCGATCTGCGAGCCGATGTCCGGCTTGTTCTGGTGATCGCCGCTGACGATCTCGACCTTCACATTGGGATGATCTTTGGTGAAGTCGGCAACGGCCAGCTTCGCGGCCGCCACGGAGCCCGGCCCGCCGACGTCGGCGTAGAGGCTCGACATGTCCGTAAGGACGCCGATTTTCACATTCATCTGCTGCGCGCTCGCCGCGCCGCAGGCCAGCATGGCGGCCAGGGCCGCCAGACCTAAAGTTTTTTTCATTGATATAGTCCTCCGTTCTTGTTTTAAAGCGCACAACTCAGACACCGAGATACTCGTGTAGTTTCTCGACATTAGCGTCCAGTTCGGCATTGGCGAACTGGTCGATAATACGTCCATGTTCCATGACGTAATAGCGATCCGCGACGGTCGAGGCGAAGCGGAAATTCTGTTCGACCAGCAGGATCGTAAAGCCCTGCTGCTTGAGCGCCCTGATCGTCTTGCCGATCTGCTGGATGATGACCGGCGCGAGGCCTTCGGTCGGCTCGTCGAGCAGAAGCATCCGCGCGCCGGTGCGCAGGATGCGGCCGATCGCCAGCATCTGCTGTTCGCCGCCGGACAATTTGGTGCCCTGGCTGGAGCCGAGCCGCTCCTTCAAGTTCGGGAATAACGTAAATATCTCGTCGATGGTCAGTCCGCCCGGCCGCACGATCGGCGGCAGCAGCAGGTTTTCCTCGACGCTCAGGCTGGCGAATATGCCGCGTTCCTCCGGGCACAATGCAATGCCGGCGCGCGCGATGTGGTTGGACAGTCTGTCGATCAGTTCGCGGCCCTCGAAACGCACCGAGCCGGTGCGTTGCCCGACAATGCCCATGATCGACTTCATCGTCGTCGTCTTGCCGGCGCCGTTGCGGCCGAGCAAGGTCACGACCTCGCCTTCGCGCACGTCGAACGAGACGCCGTGCAGAATATGCGACTCGCCATACCAGGCTTGCAGGTCCTGTACCGCCAGAAGAGGCGTGGTCACGTCAAGCATGACCGACCCCCATATAGGCTTCGCGGACTTCCGGGTTGTTCGACACCGTGTCGTAATCGCCTTCGGCCAGTATGCGGCCGCGCGTCAACACCGTGATGGTGTCGGAAAGATCGGCGACCACCGACAGATTATGCTCCACCATCAGCACGGTGCGGTTTGCGGCGACGCGCTTGATGAGTTGCGCGATGCGGTCGATGTCCTCGTGCGCCATGCCGGCGGTCGGCTCGTCGAGCAGCAGCATTTCCGGATCGAGCGCCAGCGTCGTGGCGATCTCGAGCGCGCGCTTGCGGCCGTACGGCAATTCGACAGCGGTCCATTGCGCGAAATCGGCCAGGCCGACGTCGGCGATCAGTTCAAGCGCGCGGCCGTTGTATTGATCGAGCACCGATTTGGAGCGCCAGAAATCCAGCGAACTGCCCCGCATCCGACGCTGCAAGGCGATGCGCACGTTCTCCAGCACAGTCATGTGCGGAAAAACCGCCGAGATCTGAAACGAGCGCACCAGTCCGAGCCGCGCTACATCGGCCGGGTCGGTTGCGGTAATGTCCTGGCCTTTAAAGACGATGCGTCCGCTGGTCGGCTTGAGGAATTTGGTCAGCAGGTTGAAGCAGGTGGTCTTGCCGGCGCCATTGGGGCCGATCAGGGCATGGATACTGCCCTTGCGAATCCGCAGGTCGACGCCGCCGACAGCGGCAAAGCCGCCAAATTCCTTGGTAAGACCCTCGGTTTCGAGGATCAGCTCAGCACTCATACGGCGTTCCCCGGGTTCCTTTTTTACCGGCTTTCGTGGGCCGGCATGAACCTTAAGGGGCATTCGTAGTCGATAAAAATCGACTTGGAAATAGGACATTTGGCCCGGGGAGCGCCCTTAACGGGCACGCCCCGGAATGGACAATCCGGCGGCCGAAATCAGGCCGATTTGAATTTTTTCGCCAACGTGTCGGCCGACTTGGCCAGCAGGCCGACATCGGAGCCGACGGCAACGAACAGATAGCCCCAGTCGATATAGCGGCGGGCCTCTTCCTCGTTGCCGGTGAGAATGCCGGCCGGCACGCCGATCGCGGTCAGGCGTTCGACCGCGTTCTTCATCGCGGCCTGCATTTCGGCGTGTTGCGGATTGCCGAGATGACCGAACGAGGCGGCAAGATCGGACGGACCGATGAAGATGCCATCGACGCCCTCGACTTTGGCAATCGCTTCGAGTTGATCGAACGATTGCCGGGTCTCGACCTGCAACAGCACGCAGATCTCATCGTTGGCCTTGCCGAGATAACCGGACACGCGGCCGTAACGGCTGGCGCGTGCGGCAACCGAAACGCCACGGACGCCGTGCGGCGGGTAGCGCGTGGCGGCGACCGCGGCCTTGGCTTCCTCGACGGTCTGAATATACGGGACCAGCAATGATTGCGCGCCGATGTCGAGGCAGCGCTTGATCAACACCGTATCGTTCCAGGCCGGGCGGATGATCGCCGTCGCGGTGCCAAGCTCCATCGATTGCAACTGCGACACCAAATCGGGGATTTCGTTCGGCGAATGTTCGGTGTCGAGCAGCAGCCAATCGAAGCCGGAGTCTGACGTGATCTCTGAAGCGATGTTGCTGCACAGGCTTTGCCACAAGCCGATCTGAAGCTTCTTCGCCTTAAGGCCGGCCTTGAAGGCATTGCGCCTGAACTCGGTCGTCATCGATCGTTTTCCTTTGTTATTTCGGCGGCGTTGACAGACGTTTAGATGAACTGGATGGCGATGCCGCCGAGCGGCCCGTAATCGGCGTGAATGGTATCGCCTTTTTGCGCCAAAACCACGCGTGTAAACGAACCGGCCAGTACGATATGCCCGGGCTCCAGCGCAACGCCGTGCTGGCCCAGTTTGTTCGCGAGCCAGGCGACGCCGAGCGCCGGATGACCGAGCACGCCGGCGGCAAGCCCCGTCTCCTCGATCTCGGAGTTTTTATAGAGGATGCCGCCGACCCAGCGCAGGTCGATGTCCATGGGGCCGACCGGACGACCGCCCATGCAGATGCCGCCGGCGGCGCCGTTGTCTGCCACCGTATCCATGATCTTGCGCGGGTCCTGAAGGCGCGCATCGACGATTTCCATCGCCGGCACGACATACTCGGTGGCACGCAGAACGTCGGTCAGACCGATGCCCGGACCGAGCAGTCTTTTGCCCATGATGAAGGCGAGTTCGACCTCAACCCGCGGCTTGCAGTAATCGGCGTGCCTGACCTTGGCGCCGTCGGCCAGCAACTGGCTGTCGAGGATGAAGCCGTAATCCGGCTCGTCGATCATCGAGGAACGCTGCATTGCCTTCGAGGTCAGGCCTACCTTATGGCCGATGAGCTTTTGCCCGGCGGCGATCTTGCGCTCGGCGACGATGGTCGAGATTGCGTAGGAATCCGCGATGACGATGCCGGGATAGGTCGTGGACAACGGGATCGCTTGTTTGCGGTCCTTTTCGGCCGCCATCAGAATATCTGCGGCCTCGTTGCGCTGGGCATCTGATAACATCGGACGGCTCGCTCCCCTGACGTTGCTGGCTGCTGCTCTAGCGTCTCTGCGGCTAAATTAAAATGGGGCCCCATCAAAAACGCAGAACGGGCCGACTAGAGCCTTTCCGGCTTTGATGGAATCAAAGCCGGGCTCTAGCTTTCTGTTTTGACGCGTTTTCTTCACGCGAACCGGCATCCACTTCGCTCGAAAACGTTCTAGTAATGCGGCGGCGGCGGATCGGTCACTTCGCCGCCACCCTGCCCCGCCTGCACCTCGTGAAGCTGCTCTTCAAGGCGCGCCACCTTGTGGTTGAGCGCGTCGACCAGTTTCCACTGCGCGGCCAGGGCCTCGCTCAAGTCCTCGATGGTGCGGTCCTGATGGGCGCGGCCTGTTTCCAGCGCTTCGATGCGCGCGGCAAGGCTTGAGGTTTCGGTCATAATGGGTCTCCGGCCGGACTGTGCGATGCAGCATATCGCAACAGCCGGCAAAGTCTGAGATACTAAAGCAAGCATCGGGAACACCATGACCTTCGACACCATCATCCGTGGCGGCACCGTGGCGACCGCCTCCGACACCTTCGCCTGCGATGTCGGCGTCGCGGGCGGCAGAATTGCCGCGCTGGGCGCCCGTCTCGGTGATGCCGCCGAGATCGTCGACGCCACCGGCCTTCTTGTATTGCCCGGCGGCATCGACAGCCATGTCCATATCGCCCAGCCGTCCGGCCCGGGCATCGTCATGGCCGACGACTTCGCCTCGGCGACGCGCTCCGCGGCCTTCGGCGGCAACACGATGGTGCTGCCCTTCGCCCTGCAGCAGAAGGGCGAGTCCTTGCGGCAGGTGGTCAAGGACTATCATGCCAAGGCCGACGGCCAGTGTTACGTCGATGTTTCGTTTCACCTGATCATCGCCGACGCCAGCGACGCCGTGCTCGGCCAGGAACTGCCCGCTCTGGTGCATGATGGCTACACCTCGTTCAAGGTATTCATGACCTATGAGGGTCTGGCGCTGTCCGACATGGAGATGCTCAAGGTGATGAGCGTCGCGCGCGAGACCGGCGCCATGGTGATGGTGCATGCCGAGAACTATGACGCCATCCGCTTTCTCACCGACCGGCTGGAGCAGGCCGGCAAGACTGAGACGAAGTATCACGGCACATCGCGCCCTATTCCCGTCGAGCGCGAGGCGACGCATCGCGCCATCTCGCTGGCGGAACTGATCGATGTGCCGGTGATGATCGTCCATGTCTCGAACCGCGAGGCGATGGACGAAATCGCGCGCGCCCGGCGGCGCGGCCTCAAGATCTACGGCGAGACCTGCCCGCAATATCTGATGCTGACCGAGAAGGACATGGACGGCCTCAACATGGAGGGCGCGAAATATGTCTGCTCGCCGCCGCCGCGCGACAAGGAAAGCCAGCAGGCGTGCTGGGAGGGCTTGCAGCAAGGTATCTTCTCGCTGTTCTCCTCCGACCACTGCCCGTTCCGTTACGACGACCCGCAGGGCAAACTCACGCCAAAAGGCAAGACCAGTTTCCGCTGGGTGCCGAACGGCATTCCCGGCGTCGAGACGCGGCTGCCAATCTTGTTTTCGGAAGGCGTCGTCAAGGGCCGGATCACGCTGAATGAATTCGTCGCGCTGACGGCAACCAATCACGCGAAGACCTACGGACTTTATCCGCAGAAAGGCACCATCGCGGTCGGCTCGGACGCAGACATCGCGCTGTGGGATCCGAAACGCGAAGTGACGATCTCGCAGTCGCTGATGCACGGCAGCACTGATTACACGCCTTACGAGGGCATCGCGGTGACCGGCTGGCCGGTGTCGACCATGGTGCGCGGCAAATTCGTCGTGCGCGACGGCAAGCTCACCGGCGCGCTCGGCGGCGGCGCATACGTGCCGCGCGCGAAGTCTGAACTGGCAAAGCCCGCGAACGCGAACTGAAGCTTAATCGGTCCAAGCATCATGCGCAATCAACAACAGCATGCTCCACGATTTGCCAAAATTATCGTGTTCTGGGTGGCGATAATCTTTGCATCTTGGTCGGCGGTTGTTATCGGTGGAATTTTTGCCTTAACGCCGCAAGCCTGCAACCAGAAAGTACAGTCCGAAGACGAAGCAAAGAAAGCGCTTGGTGTCTTCTTTAGTTCCGACAACTCAGCGACGCTGAAGTTGATTTCATACCTTCGTCAAGACGGCCTCGAGGACGGGCACCTGGACAAACTTAAATCAGGGTGCGCGTCCTGTTATGTGTATCGAGGAGACAAATATTCTCAAGATCCTGATAGCTGGTACGTTGTTACTTCGATCGCCCCGCCCGAAAGGAAGAAAGCAGTTGTACTCGAAATTGAGTGCGAGAAAGCTGTATGGCTGGATGCAACTATGCACGGGGGATGAACGTCAACTCATCCCCCGAATGCTTTGCGGCGAGGTCCAATGGCGGTGATGCCGAACTAAGCCTGGCTCGCCGGCGTCTTGCCCAACGCTGCTTGCGCCGCCGCCAGTCGCGCGATCGGAACGCGGAACGGCGAGCACGACACATAATCGAGCTTGGCCTCGTGGCAGAACGCCACCGAGGCCGGATCGCCGCCGTGTTCGCCGCAAATGCCGACCTTGAGCTTTGGACGCACCTTGCGGCCTCGCTCGACGCCGATCCTCACCAGTTCGCCGACGCCGCGCTGATCGATCGACACGAATGGATCGGCCGGCAATATGCCGCGCGCGGTGTAGATGCCGAGGAAGCTCGCGGCATCGTCGCGCGAAATGCCGAGGGTGGTCTGCGTCAGGTCGTTGGTGCCGAACGAGAAGAACTCCGCCGTCTCCGCGATCTCGCCGGCCATCAGGCAGGCGCGCGGCAATTCGATCATGGTGCCGACATCGTAGGTCAGCTTCGCGCCGGTCTCTTTGGTGACAGCCTGCGCCATCGCGTCGATGCGGGCCTTCACCAGATCGAACTCGGCGCGCGTGGCGATCAGCGGCACCATCACTTCGGGCCGCACCGGCTTGTCGGTTCGTTTGCCGGCCTCAACGGCGGCCTCGAAGATCGCGCGTGCCTGCATCTCGGCGATCTCGGGATAGGCGATGGCGATGCGGCAGCCGCGGAAGCCGAGCATCGGATTGAACTCGGCCAATTCGCGCGCCCGGTTGGCGAGCTTTTTCGGCTCCTCGCCCATCGCAGCCGCAACTTCGGCGATCTCCGCGTCGCCATGCGGCAGGAATTCGTGCAGCGGCGGATCGAGCAGACGGATCGTGACCGGACGCCCGGCCATGGTCTCGAACAGTTCGACGAAGTCGGCGCGCTGCATCGGCAACAGCTTGGCAAGAGCGGCACGGCGCGCCTTCTCGTCATCCGCCAAAATCATTTCGCGCACCGCCTGGATGCGCTCGTCCGAGAAAAACATGTGCTCGGTTCGGCACAGGCCGATGCCCTCGGCGCCGAAGCGCATGGCGGCCTTGGCGTCGGTCGGCGTGTCGGCATTGGCGCGCACGCCGAGCTTGCGCACCTTGTCGGCCCAGCCGATCAGTGTCGAAAATTCGCCCGACAATTGCGGCTCGATCATATCGACCTTGCCGTCGAGAACCTGACCGGTCGAACCATCGACGGTAATGTGATCGCCTTTCTTGAAGGTCTTACCGCCTGAGGTCATGGTGCCCGCGTTGTAATCGACGCGGATCGAGCCGGCGCCGGAGACGCAGGGCTTGCCCATGCCGCGCGCCACCACGGCGGCGTGCGAGGTCATGCCGCCGCGCGTCGTCAGGATGCCTTCGGCGGCGTGCATGCCGTGAATGTCTTCCGGCGACGTCTCGATGCGCACCAGCACGACCTTGCGGCCGTCCGACTTCAACTGCGCGGCTTCGTCCGACGAGAACACGATCTCGCCTGAGGCCGCGCCCGGCGAGGCCGGCAGGCCGGTGGCGATAACCCGGCGGTGCGCCTTCGGGTCGATGGTCGGATGCAACAACTGATCGAGCGATAACGGATCGATGCGCAGCACCGCTTCGTTCTTGGTAATCAGTCCTTCGTTAGCCAGTTCGACCGCGATGCGCAGCGATGCTTTCGCCGTGCGCTTGCCGTTGCGGGTTTGCAGCATCCACAGCTTGCCCTGCTCGACCGTAAATTCGAGGTCCTGCATGTCGCGGTAATGGCGCTCGAGCTTGTTGTAGATGCGCGTTAGCTCGGCGTAGGCCTTGGGCAGGGTCCGCTCCATCGACGGTTTGTCGGAGCCGGCTTCCTGGCGCGCGGCCTCGGAGATTTCCTGCGGTGTGCGAATGCCTGCGACAACGTCTTCGCCCTGCGCGTTGATGAGGAATTCGCCGTAAAGCTTCTTCTCGCCGGTCGAAGGATTGCGCGTGAAGGCAACGCCGGTCGCCGACGTATCGCCCATGTTGCCGAAGACCATGGCCTGTACGTTGACGGCGGTACCCCACGACGCCGGAATATTGTTGAGGCGGCGGTAGGTATTGGCACGCGCATTCATCCACGAACCGAACACCGCGCCGATCGCGCCCCAGAGTTGCTGCTCGGGGTCTTGCGGAAACGGCTTTCCGAGTTCGTCGTTGACGCGCTTCTTGTATTTCACGATCAGGTCCGCCCAATCGTCGGAGGTCAGATCGGTGTCGAGCGCATAGCCCTGACGTTCTTTATGGATGTCGAGCAGTTCCTCGAAATGCTCATGGCCGACGCCAAGCACGACATCGGAATACATGGTGATGAACCGGCGATAGCTGTCATAGGCAAAACGGCGGTCGCCGGATTTCTTCGCCAACGCCTCGACGGTTTCGTCGTTGAGGCCGAGATTGAGCACAGTATCCATCATGCCTGGCATCGAGGCGCGGGCGCCGGAGCGCACCGAGACCAGCAGCGGATTGACCTTGTCGCCGAAAATCTTGCCGGTGATCTTGCCGACCTCGGCCAGCGCCTTTTCGACCTGGCCGGCCAATTCCTTCGGGTACTGCTTTTCGTTGTTGTAATAGAACGTGCAGACTTCCGTGGTGATGGTGAAGCCCGGCGGCACCGGTAAGCCGAGATTGGCCATTTCCGCGAGCCCCGCGCCCTTGCCGCCCAACAGGTTGCGCATGTTGGGCTTACCCTCGGCTGTGCCGCCGCCGAAGGCGTAAACCCATTTGGCTTTACTCTTGGCTGGCGCGGCTTTTGCAGTCGGCTTTTTCGCCGCTTTCGGTGCGGATTTGCGCGCGGGCTGCTTTTTGGCGGGTTTAGCGGTTTTACGTTTGGCCATGATCGGTTTCTTCAGCTTCAAATGACTGTGGAAACGGGCAGTTGCGCCCTAAAAGCACGCCAGAAGCGCGCCTGGCGCAAGGGCCAGCGGCGGAGCGACACGACTGGATTTAGTGGATGATACCAAGCCCCATGATGCCGACGAAAATCAGGTAGGCGGCAACAATAAATCGGAGCAGTCCCGGAACGACCAGAATGAGAATGCCGGCAATGAGCGCGACGATAGGTTGCAGATGAGCAATGCCGATGACCATGGACCTGTCCTTTGGCTTTGAATGAAAAGAAAACCGCCCAGACCGCGCAGAGTTCCATTACGGGACCTTGGCTGTCCAGCCAATATATGGTGGGTGCGTTCTCTCCCTCTGAGTCCTTCTTATCCCTCCCCGTTTTCGGGGAGGGTGGCGAGCGATAGCGATCCGGGTAGGGTTCACGTCGATCATGCGCGCCGCCCCCACCCCCGGTGCTCCCGCACCGGACCCTCCCCCTTCGGGGGAGGGATAAGAAAGAAACTACCCCTCGATCCTCGAAAAGTCCGCCACCGCGCGCGTCGCTTCGCGGATTTCGTTCAACAACGTCAGGCGGTTGGCACGCACGGCCTTATCGTCCGCATTCACAGTGACCTTGTTGAAAAAGGCATCGACGAACGGACGCAGCTTTGCCATCGCGGTCATCGCGGCGGCGAAATCTTCCTGTCCCACGGCGGCGGCGGCTTCCGCCTTGGCGGTGGCGACGGCGGCGGCGAGCGCCTTCTCCTCCGGCTCCTTGAGCAGCGCGGCGTCCGGCGTACCGGCGTAGCTCTTGCTATCCTTCTTCTCTTCGATGCGCAGGATGTTGGAGGCGCGCTTGACGCCGGCGAGCAGATTTTTGCCGTCGTCGGTCGCGAGGAATTGCGCCAGCGCCTCGACGCGACGCACGATCATCAAGAGGTCGTCCTGGCCCTCCAAGGCAAATACCGCATCGACGAGATCGTGGCGCGCGCCCTGCTCGCGCAATTGCACCTTGAGGCGGTCGGCGAAGAAAGCCATTAGGTCGCGCGTCTGATTGAAGTATGAATGCGCCTGCACCAGCTTCGGTCTCGCGATCTGACGCTCCGATGCCGAGACCAGCACTTCGAGTTTCATCGCCAGCTCGATATCGGTGGCGCTGATATTGACGATCTCGTCGTGCAGCGGTTGCAGAGCGGAGAAGGCAGCGGACAGCACTTCGTCGCGCTCCACCGCGCCGAAGTGACGCCAGAGCTGGCGGCGCAGTGGCAGCCGCAACTCATTGTCGATAACGATGCGGATAATGCCCAGCGCCGCGCGGCGCAGCGCATAAGGATCCTTTGAGCCGGTCGGCTTTTCGTCGATGGCCCAGAAGCCGACCAGCGTGTCTATTTTGTCGGCGAGCGCGACGGCAATAGACACCGCATCGGCGGGGACGAGATCGTCGGGCCCTTTCGGCTTGTAGTGATCCTCGCACGCATGGGCGACGGCTTCGTCCTCGCCTTGCGCCTGGGCGTAATAGCGGCCCATTAGCCCCTGCAACTCGGGAAACTCGCCGACAACTTCGGTCAACAGGTCGGCCTTGCACAATTGCGCGGCGCGCTCCGCTTTCGCCGCGTCAGCGCCGACCAGCGGCGCGAGTTGTCCGGCGAGCGACACGATGCGCGCAATGCGCTCGGCCTGCGAGCCCAGTTTCTCGTGAAACACGATGCCGTCGAATTTCTGCAGGCGGTCTTCGAGACTGGTCTTGAGGTCGGTCTCGTAGAAGAATTTGGCGTCCGACAACCGCGCGCGGATGACGCGTTCGTTGCCGGCGACGATAGCCTTGCCGCCGTCCGATGCCTCGATATTGGCGACGAGGATGAATTTGTTGACGAGCTTGGCCGTACCGGGATCGCGCAGCACGAAACATTTCTGGTTGGCGCGGATGGTGGAGCGGATCACCTCGCCCGGGATATTCAGGAACGTCTTTTCGAACTCGCCCATCAGCGGCACCGGCCATTCGACCAGTCCGGCGACTTCGGCGAGAAGGCCCTCGTCCTCGACCAGTTCATACCCTTGCGCGAAGGCGAGGTTCTTGGCGTCGGCGCGGATCATGTCCATGCGCCGCGCGGCGTCGAGCACGACCTTGGCTTTTTCGAGCGATGCAACGTAATCGTCGAAGCGCTTCACCTTGAAGGCCGACGGCGCCATGAAGCGATGGCCGCGCGTTTCGTCACCCGCGGCGATGCCGTCGATCTCGAACGGCACCACGACCGGCTCCTCGGTTTCCGGGCCGAAGGTGGCGACAATCGAATGCAGCGGCCGCACCCAGGTCAGCCGGCCCGAACCCCACCGCATTGCCTTCGGCCATGGAAAGCCACGCACGATCTCGGGGATCATGCCGGCAAGCACGTCGAGCGCCGGCTTGCCCGCTTTCTCGGTGATGGCGACATAGAAATCGCCCTTCTTGTCGGCTTGCACCTTGACCTGATCGATGGAGGCAAGACCGGCGGCGCGCAGGAAGCCGGCAATGGCCTGCTCGGGCGCGCCGACCTTGGGGCCTTTACGCTCTTCCTTGAGGTCGGGCTGGCGCGCCGGCACGCCCTGTACGGTCAGCGCCAGGCGGCGCGGCGTGGCGAAAGCCTTGGCGCCCTCATAGACGAGGCCCGCCGCGACCAGCCGGTCGGTGACCATCTTTTTCAGGTCATCGGCGGCGCGCGCCTGCATGCGCGCGGGAATTTCCTCGGAAAAGAATTCAAGCAACAGATCGGGCATACAGGCGCTCTTGAAGGGCTTTCACGGGGGACAAAATCAGAGCCTGCGGGTAGCAGGCAGCGCCCGGATTGTCACTATTTCCGCGGTGGTGAAGGGAGGGTCACTGGCTCTCCGCGTTCTTTTCCCCTCCCCCTTGTGGGGAGGGGTCAGGGGTGGGGGTGATTGCCATTGAGTTTTGAATTTCGGTCAGCACTCCATCGATATTCGACATCACATCGCTGTTCCAGAAGCGCAGCACGCGATAGCCGTCTGCCTTGAGGCGCTGCGAACGCGTCTCATCTTCTATCGTCTGTGAGCCGTGCTGGCCGCCATCGATTTCAATGACCAACTTGGTCCGGTGACATGCGAAATCGGCGATGTAAGGGCCGATCTGCACCTGCCGTCGAAAATGCGTGGATTCTGATGGCAGCCGGTGGCGCAAATGCCACCAAAGCTTCCGTTCGGATTCGGTGGGAGTCTTGCGCATCAGGCGCGCGAACGAACGCTGTGGCGGCTGCTTTGTGCGGTCGGTGCGGGCCCAGATACGTTCCTGATCTTTGTCGCGTGAAGTCATCGAACGCAGGGACCCCCACCCCTAACCCCTCCCCACAAGGGGGAGGGGAAAAGAAAGTAAGTAACGCGATTACGCCACCCCGCCCGCTTCCGTGGCCAGCCACGCCGCGCCGCAGGCCTTGGCCAATTCGCGTACCCGCAGAATGTAGCTCTGCCGTTCGGTCACCGAGATGACGCCGCGCGCATCGAGCAGATTGAACACATGGCTCGCCTTGATGCATTGGTCATAGGCCGGCAGCGCCATTGAATGACGAGTATTGGCGTGCTTGCCGTTGTCGTCGTTCCATCCGGCGGCGAGATATTTCTGGCACGCCTGCTCGGCCATCTTGAACTGCTCGAACAGCATCGCGGTGTCGGCAACCTCGAAATTGTGCTTGGAATATTCCTTCTCGGCCTGAAGAAACACATCGCCATAGCTCACACGCTTGTCGTCGTCGCGGCCGTTGAAATTCAGATCGTAGACGCGGTCGACGCCCTGCACGTACATGGCCAGACGTTCGAGACCGTAGGTGAGTTCGCCCGATACCGGTGCGCATTCGACGCCGGCGACCTGCTGGAAATAAGTGAACTGCGACACTTCCATGCCGTCGCACCAGCATTCCCAGCCGAGACCCCAGGCGCCGAGAGTCGGGCTCTCCCAGTCGTCCTCAACGAAGCGGATGTCGTGCAGCGCGGAGTCGATGCCGATGACTTTCAGCGAGCCGAGATAAAGCTCCTGCAAGTTCGGCGGCGACGGCTTCAAGATCACCTGAAACTGATAGTAGTGTTGCAACCGGTTCGGGTTTTCGCCGTAGCGGCCGTCCTTGGGGCGGCGCGACGGCTGCACGTAAGCCGCGTTCCACGGCCGCGGTCCGAGCGCGCGCAATGTCGTCGCCGGATGAAAGGTGCCTGCGCCCACTTCCATGTCGTAGGGCTGCAAGATGACGCAACCGTATTCGGCCCAGTAACGCTGTAAGGCGAGAATCAACCCCTGAAACGACCGGGACGGATCGAGGCTGCCTTGCGGCGCGTGCGAAGTAGAGGAAAGACGGGCGTCGGCCATCGCTATCTTGCTGATTTTAAAGGGCTACTGACTTCAGGGGTCGAGAATGTCCGGGACGGTATCGGCGCCCCCCATGGCGGTCAAGCTGCAGCCAGCCGCGCGCGTGAAATCGCGACACATTGAATGAAATCTTTCACCGGAAATTCGGCCGCGCCCGATAGCGTTGCGGCCTATTGATATCTAATTGATGGCACGACCAAGGGATTTCGAGCGATGCTCACATTTCAATTGGTGGGAATGGCCTTTGCGGCCCTGTTTCTGGGCGCGCTCTTGACCGGCAACTCGCACGCCTGCGGCCGTTAACGACGGCTTCCGCCTCAATCGCCGATGGTTTCGTTAAGGCCGGTATTCGCCGGTCCGCGGATCGCGCCGCAAGGTCGGCCGATTCTCGCGATCGGTGACGCGCACCCGAACGCGGCGGGCGTTGTCGAGTTCTTCATTGATCCGGCGCGCTTCCTTGACCACCCAATGCACGACCATGGCGCCGCCAAGCGTGGCAAGCGACCATTTCACCAAAGGCGACAGCAGAAATGCGGGCATATCGGCTCCTTAGAGGAAGCTGGCGGCCTAGATATGTCGCCGGATTCGGGCGATTTCGCGGCCCGGAGATTTACAATCGGTAATCTCAAAGCCGGTGGCACCGCCATCCTCCGCTCATTCCCGCGAAAGCGGGAATCCAGAAAGCGACAATCTCGACGTTAGAGATCGTTGTCCCTGGGTCCCCACTTTCGCGGGAACAAGCGAGTTTGGGGCATTGATCAATCAATTCACAGCCCGTAGCGCGACCACAGCGCGCGCTCTTCAAGCGTCGAGACCAGATCGGCGGCGAGACTCTGCCGGCCGGTCGCAAAGGCCTCCAGCACGTTGACGCCCGGTATCTTGCGGCCCAAGAAACGGCGCTCGGCGGCGATCAGTGGCGTGCGTACCTTGTCGCCATAGCGGGCACGCAACATGGTGCGCAGATCGCCCAGACTATCGGCCAGCCCCAGTTCGATCGCAGGCCTGGCGCTCCAGAACTCGCCGGAAAACAGAGTCTCGTCGGGGCCTTGCAACTTCGCGGCGCGGCGATCTTTCACCAGTGCGATGAAGTGGCCGTGAATTTCCTTTTGCAGTGCCTTGATGCGCTGCACGTCGTCGGGCTGCTCCGGCAGGAACGGATCGAGCATCACCTTGCGCTCGCCCGACGTGTAGATGCGACGTTCGACGCCAAGCTTTTCCAGCAGTTTCGGAAAGCCGAACGAGCCGCCGACGACGCCGATCGAACCGACAATCGAATAATCGTCGCAGACGATTTCATCAGCGGCGCAGGCGATCATGTAGCCGCCGGAGGCGCCGACATCCTCGATGAAGGCGATGACGGGCAGGTTCTTTTCCTCCGCCAGTTGGCGGATGCGGCGAAAGATCAGATGCGATTGCGTCGGCGAACCGCCGGGCGAATTGATCGACAGCGCCACGGCGCGGGCATTGCGCGTCGAGAACGCGCGTTCCAGGGCGCGGGACGTGCCCGACAGGGTCAGGCCGCCGCGCAGCGGCGAGCCGGCGCCGATCACCCCGTTGAGCCGGACCACCGGCACCACCGGAATATCGGTGCGGAACCGCGCCGGCAGCAACCTGCCGAGAAAGCCGCGCATGCGCCGGGGGATATTGGGATCAGGTCGAACCGTCGAAATGGCCATGCCGGCAATTAGGCAGCACGACGCCGGATAGTCAAAGCCTCTCGCTGGTAATGGAGTAGGTTGCGTTGCACAAAATGCCACACGGTCGCCGCAGGAATTTCCGAATTTACGAGTTTATTAAGGGAATAGAATGCTTTTGCGGTGCAACAAGCAACCCAACGCCTCGGTTGGTGTTGGGCGTTCGGAAGAGGCAGATCGATGGAACCCAAACTCACCATTCTGTTCGTTCTGATCGGCGCGATAATCGCGCTTTCGCACGTCGATAAGGGCATCGCGCTCCGGCTTTGGCGTTTTCTTGCCTTCCGCCGCCTGCGCGCCGCCAATCACGTCCGCCGCGTTCGCTAGACCGCCCAGCCGGCGCGCGACTTTGTTTGCTGCTTAAGACGCCGCCATCGCCAGCGGCTCGGCGCCGCGCAACACGGCTTCCGCGGCGGCCGAGGGTTTCCCTGCCGCGTCATTGAGCACCAGCGCCGGATAATCGCGCATGGCGCCGCTGCCGCCCTTCGCCGCGCGAACCAGAACCCTGATCGGCGGCGCGCCCGGGCGCGGCGCCACCGGCAAAACGGCAATGCCGCCAAACGCCGGCCGCAGTGTCGCCAGCACCTCGCCAAGCCCCTCCGCCCGCCATATCAGCGTCAGCACGCCGTTTGCCCGCAGCAGCGCGGCTGCCGACGCGGTCCAGCGCGTCAACAGCCCGGTGTCGGCCGCGTGCGCCAGGCGGCGGCGCGGATCGGGTGAGACGTTCTGACGGCTCGCGTCGTTGAACGGCGGATTCATCAGCACGCGGTCGGCCGATCCGGGATGGAGCCCGGCACGATCGAGCGCCGCGGCATCCGTGACATCGCCGGCAATCGCCGTCGCGCGGTCATCGAATGCGTTGCGCAGGATGTTGCCGGCGGCAAGTCGGGCAAGCGTCGCGTCGATTTCGACCAAGGTCACGGTAAGGCCGGCAATGCGGGCGGCAAGGGCGAGGCCGGCGCCGCCGACGCCGGCACCGAGGTCAACAACATGCTCGCCGGCAGCCCCCCCCGTCGCCGCCGCCAGCAGGATGGCGTCATGGCCGACGCGGTGGCCGCGCTTGGGCTGCCGCAGCACCAGACGGCCACCGAGCACAGCATCGTCGGTGACGTCGCCGGTTTGCGGATCAGGCGCCATCGGCTCGCGATGCATCGGGGCGCAGCTCGTGGCCAAGCCCTGCCTCGGTGAGCATGCGGCGCGCGGCGATAACGTCGTCGTCGCTCACCAGCACGCGGCGCGGCAATACGCCGAGCGAGCCTTCGAGCACGCTCATGTTCTGGTCGAAGACCTGATGGCGAATACCGGCGCCATCGAGCAGCGCGACGACAGCCGAGACCAGAACCATGTCATTGGTGCGGACAAGTTCGCGCATGAAATTCGTCTAACCTTTCCGCCGCTCGTCGCCCGGCGCGCGTTGCGCCAGATAGGCCAGCAGTTTCATTTCGCGGCGGCCGCGCGTCACGGTGTCGAGCACCAGCCCGACCGCGAATGATAAAAACGCCGCCAGCATCAAGCCCATCGATAGCACCGCAGTCGGCAGCCGCGGCACCAATCCGGTCTCCCAGAACGTGACGACGATCGGGACGGCAAAGCCGATCGACACGATCGCCAGCGCGTAACCAATCGCAGAGAAGAAGGTCAACGGCCGTTCGCTGCGGTAAAGCTGCAATATCGTCCAACTGATGCGAAAGCCGTCGCGCCAGGTGTTGAGCTTGGAAGCCGAGCCTTCCGGCCGCGCGTAATACGGCGTTTCGATTTCGGCGACCGCCAATCCGAGTTCGAGCGCGTGAATGGTGAGTTCGGTCTCGATCTCGAAGCCGCCGGACAACAACGGAAACGACTTAACGAAACGCCGCGAGAATACCCGGTAGCCCGACAACATGTCGTTGAAGCTCGGACCGAACACCGACGCTACAAAAGAGGTCAACAGCCAATTGCCGGTGCGGTGACCGGCGCGATAGGCGGCGACTTCCCGATCGACCCGGCTGCCGACCACCATGTCGAGCCGGTCGGTCAGCAACAGGTCGATCATACGCCGCACGCTCGGCGCGTCGTAGGTGGCGTCGCCATCGACCAGCACGTAGATCTCGGCTTCAACATCGGTAAACATACGGCGCACCACGAAGCCCTTGCCCTGGCGGCGCTCCTCGAACACCGCTGCGCCGGCTTCGCGCGCGGCGCTCGCCGTATTGTCGGTCGAGTTGTTATCGAAGACAAAAATGCCGGCGCGCGGCAGCGCGGCTCGAAAATCCCTGACCACTTTGGCGACGGCGACGCCCTCATTGTAACAGGGGATCAGCACCGCGACTTTCGCGCCGTCGGTCATGCTCGCGGTGGGTTCGACACCCGCCGCTGCCGGACCGCCGCTCGTCATTTGTTCCACCACCGAAATTTCCCCTCGCCCGGTCGTTCAGATCGTTTCCATCTCCGGATTGCCATCCGGCACTCTCATAGGGCAAGAACGTTGCCCTGCTAAGACACAAATTCAAAACGGGACCAGGCCCTTGCCGCCTTAGCATAGCGTTCCTATGCTCGCCTTGTCTCAGTGCTACGAGGAGAAGCGTTTTGGCCGTCGTTGTTCCTTTTGAGAACCCGCATCCCGCCTCGATCGAGCGGCTCGCAGCGCAGGTCGCCTCCGACATGGAGCGCGTCAATACCGCTATCCTGGCGCGGACCGGGTCCGACGTCGCGATGATTCCGGAGGTCGCCAACCATCTGATCTCGTCCGGCGGCAAGCGGCTGCGGCCGATGCTGACGCTGGCGATGGCGCGGCTTGCCGGCTATTCCGGCGACGGCCATATCAAGCTCGCGGCGGCGGTGGAGTTCATGCACACCGCGACATTGCTCCATGACGATGTCGTCGATCAAAGCGACATGCGGCGCGGCAAACAGGCCGCCCGCATGCTGTGGGGCAACGAGGCGAGCGTGCTGGTCGGCGACTTCCTGCTCGGCCAGGCTTTCAAGATGATGGTCGAGGTCGGCAATTTGCAGGCGCTCGATATTCTATCGTCGGCCGCGGCCGTGATAGCCGAGGGCGAAGTGATGCAGCTCGGCGCCGCCAAGAACACCGCCACGAACGAAGATGAATATCTGGCCGTGATCCGCGCCAAGACTGCCGAACTGTTCGCGGCCGCTTGCGAGGTCGGCCCGGTGCTGGCCGGCAAGAACAAATCCGAGATCGCCGCCTGCCGGTCCTACGGCATGAATCTCGGCATCGCATTCCAGCTTATCGACGACGCGCTCGATTACGGCGGCAAGTCGGCCAAGCTCGGCAAGAATGTCGGCGACGATTTCCGCGAGGGCAAGATCACGCTGCCTGTGGTGCTGTCGTTCCGGCGCGGCTCGGACCAGGAGCGTGCATTCTGGAATCGGACGCTGGGGCAAGGCGAGATTAAGAACGACGATCTCGACACCGCGATGGGCCTGATGGTCAAGCATCACGCCATCGAGGATACGGTCGGACGCGCGCGCCATTACGGCGCCATCGCCACCGATGCGCTGGCGCTGGTGCCGAAGTCCGAGATCAAGACGGCTCTGGAAGAGACGGTGGCGTTCTGCATCGCCCGCGCGCACTAAACGACCGACGACGAAGCTCACTCAGAACGACGATTACGGCTTGTAGACGGTGAAGCCGGTATTCGGATCGCGCCGAAGCTGGAACCGGATGTTCGGGTCGGGGTCCTGACCGATATACTCGCCATTGACGAACACCGGCGGCGCGCAACCGTTCGGCTGCGGCGAGCCGGCGAACCAGAACTGACGAAATGACCAGTCCGCCGGCCGCGGCGCACACGATGCCAGACGCTGCTGGTGATGATACTTGTGATAATGTTTGACTTTGTGGTGCGGCACCCGCGCCAGCGCCGGATCGGCGGCGACAAGCCCAACAACCCCGGCAAAACCCGCGACCGCAAACAGCGTCCAACGCAATTTCATGTCGGTCTCCAGATGACGCAACGATGTCTAAGGGCAAAGCGTTCGGGCTGCAACAGTTCCCGGCGGCGCCGGCAATTTCAAGGTATGGGAGCGCTTTCGAGCAAAGTGGGTACCGTTCGCGTGAAGAAAACGCGTCAACACAAAAACTCTAACCAACCACCGTAGGCCTGATCCACCAGCCGCTGTTCGCGGCGGCAAGGCGCTGCGCCGCCGCGGCCGCCTCAGTTGCCGAGGCGAACAAGGCAAAGCAGGTCGCGCCCGATCCCGACATCCGCGCCAGTTCGACATTGGGCAAGCCACGCAACGCACCAAGCATATCCGCGACAACGGGCGAACAGGCAATAGCCGCTTCGGTGAGATCGTTCCTATTGGTCTTGAGATAATCGAGCAGTGGTCTGCGCCCGCACGGCACGTCCGGCGGCAATGGCGGGCTGGTGCGGGGATCGGCAGCGTAAGCCGCGAACACATCGCGGGTCGACAGCGGCAACCGTGGATTGACCAGCACCGCGTGCAGCTTCGGCAAATCGAGCGGCGGCGACAGACGCTCGCCGACGCCGGCCATGATGCAAGCACGCGAGTGAAGACACACCGGCACGTCGGCGCCGCATTGAAGCGCCGCCGTCATCAGCCGGACATCATCGCGGGCAATCCCGTTGATGCGAGCCAGCACCCGCAATGCCGCCGCCGCGTCCGCCGAGCCGCCGCCGATACCGGCCGCAACGGGTATCCGCTTATCGAGCGTGAAACGGCCGCCGGTCAGTCCGGGGACGGTGACCTTGAGAGCGCGGCACGCCTTGAGCACCAGATTGTCGGCCGGCTCACCGCTGGCTTGCGCGGTCGGCCCGGTGACATCAAGCGACGTGTCAGAGCCCGGCTCCAACGTGAGCGTATCGGCGAGGTCGGCGAAAGCGACCAGGCTTTCGAGTTCGTGATAGCCGTCGTCGCGGCGACCGACGACGCGCAAGGTAAGATTGATTTTGGCGGGGCAGCGTTCGGTGAGGGGTGCGGAGGTCACGACGCGATCCGATGGGGCCAGCTTGTCCCGGGGCCAGCGCCTAGGGGAAAGATTCGCGGTGGCCGGGGCCGTAAAGCCCTCGGCATATGGGGAGGCCCCCGCGCTGGGGCGCGGCCCATCTGTGTGTTTT
>JBEPUC010000012.1:0-91871 GCA_041691675.1 Hyphomicrobiales bacterium
GACCAGAAGGTGGCGCATGATTTCCCACAGCAACGTGGCAGTCACCCCACCGATCAGCGCATGGCGCAGAGATGGCCGTCCTACCGGCAACACGAAATAAATTGCCGAGAGCAGCAATATCTCGCCTGTGACTCCGACAAGATAAAGAAGAAGGATCGAGACCTGGTCCAGGGATCGCGCCTGTCCTAGAATCGTAATGCTGCGAGTGCCGACGAACTGCAACATTCCTGCGAGAACCGTGACGATCAGCAGGCCCACACCCAGAAGCAGGATGAAGAGATAAGGCATAACCGCGGACACTAGAAAATGCCGACGTTTTATTTTGACGCGATGATAGAAGATCACGGACATTGCATTCTCAAGGATCGTAAAAGCGAGGGCGCTGCAAAACAGCATGGTGACGAGCAAAATGCCCCCAACAACGTCTTTGTGGGCGAGGAACGTTCGAATTTCACTTACCAGGGCGTTTGATTGTCCCGGCACGATAAACTCTAGATATTCACTTAACGTCGAGAGCAGCCGATCCTCTGGGATGACGTGAGAAAGCGCCATCAAAATAAGGATGAGCAACGGAACGAGTGATAGTAGCGTGTAATAGGCGACGGCTCCAGCAAGCAGTACACCCTGGTTTGCACGAAATTGCTTGATCACAGCCAGCGCGAACGACCCTGGGCGTTTTAACACCTTCCTTGCAGTCCGGCCCCAGATCCACATTTCAAAAAACTGCCAAGTTGGAAGATAATTGGCTCAGGCTACAGGGCTAATGATCCCGAGAATAGTACGCAACGATAGGCCACTGACCAGTTCGCTGACAGGTGGATGATTGACTTGAGTGATAACGGCTTGACCTAACACTATAAGGCGTTCTGTGCGGGTTATACATTCCATTCGACGGAGAACGAATTTCTGCGACGCATTCTTCAACACTATAAAAACATAATTTGAACTATTAGGGCGGAAGCTGCTTGTCCCTACATGGTAACATCCTCGATCCCCTGCCCCAACTGTCACAGACCTTTAAGCGTGTCACGGGTGCACTCGTCAGAGACACAGGCGGACGTTAACTGCTTCACCTGCTCCAAATGCAAAGTGAGTGTTTTTGAAGGAATAGAACCGCTTTCGTACAAAGACTTTCGGATAAATCCGATAGGCAGCAGCCGCTCTTAATGGCCGCTACGATAATAGATAACCGCCCTCCTGCTCACCAATCGAGCGTCAGTTAGCAGACACGGTTGAGGGCCCGTCTCTATGCAGGTACGATTGAGCCCAGAGGCACGTCTAAGCGGTATACAAAACCAGAGGGCTGGTAATCGAGGCGCACACCGCCATTAAGTTGCTTCCCCAAAGATTCCATCATCCGTGTGCCAAAACTGCGCCGCGTCGGCGGATGTACCAGCGGACCGCCTGACTCCGTCCATTCAAGATGCAGTCGTTTTTCTTCCTGATTGAGGGTCCATGTAACTTCGACCCGCCCGGACGGAGTAGAGAGCGCGCCGAATTTTGTCGTGTTAGTACAAAGCTCGTTGAACGTCATAGCAAGCGCGATCACGGCGCCGGATGTAATTTTAATATCTGGGCCATTGAAATGAAAACGCTTAGCGCCCTCACTTTCAAATGGTTCGATTGCATCATTAAGGGTGTGAGCAAGGCTGGCATTCGACCAACTGATTTGCATTAAGAGATCATGGGCCCGGCCCAAAGCCGATAAGCGGCCTTCCAAAGCTTTTTGCCCATGCTCAATTGTAGGAGCCGTTCGGAAACTTTGCGACGCAATCGCGCTCACAGTAGCAAGCGTATTCTTGATACGGTGATGTAGTTCGCCCAGAATGAGCTTCTGTAGAGTATCAGCAGCTTCTCTTTCCTTGGCATCAATACCGGACTGAGCGAGCAGTGCCTTAGCATCAATACTGGCTTGTTCCAGCAATAAACGGAGGCTGTCGTTCTCCGCGGACAAAACAACTTCCTGCGCCGAACGGGTCAAACGCCCGGCGGGGGAGGTCGCATGAAGTATGTCCCCGGCAAGTAACAAAGCCGCATTAGGACCCGTTATGGGTGCGTCGGCACCCACCATCGCCTTGAGCGCGGTGATCATTTTCTCATTACTCAATGGTTTGCCGAAAAACCGACTGTCCGCAGGCTTGTCAGCATCCGAAGGGTTCACCTGGCCCGAAACCAAAATGATTTTGATCGTGGGCCACCGTTCGTGCACCGCATGCGCCAACTTCAGGCCATCCATGCTGCCCGGCATCTGAATGTCGGTGAAAAGCAACGATATATCGGAACGCGACTCTAAAATGGATATCGCTTCATCGGCATTGACGGCTTCGACGGGACAGAACCCGGCGTCCTCAACGATATTCACGGCCCGCATGCGCAACATCATCTCGTCCTCTACAATGAGGACGTTTGGAATGGTGGGTAAAGGTGCTGACATGACATCTCACTCTGAGATTTCGGCAGGACGGTGCCTATGTCGAGGCGAGCGTCTCATGATGGAAATTGATTGTGGGTAGCGGCTCCTTGCCCCTCCACATACCAAGAATTTGGGATTAAAAAAAGGGGAGCGGCCTTATCCCGCCGCCTTCTGATGGTTGTCCGCTGGTTGAACACCATCCTTCGCGAGATTGGCTATTTCAGCCACGCGGGGGAAGAGCGCGATGAAAGTAGTTCCGTCTTTCTCGGAAGAGGCTACCCTGATTGTTCCGCCGTGGGCCGAAACAATTTCTTTCGTGATGTAGAGACCTAGCCCGAGGTTTGCCGAGTGAATGCCGTCAGTCCCTCCACGAACCAGGGCCTCGAAAATTCGGCCCATCGCATCCTTCGCAATTGGGACGCCGTCGTTATGGACGGAGAGTGAGACCTCCTTCGGGCCGCCAATGACAGTTACTGCGATGGGCAGGTCCTTAAAACCATACTGGACAGCGTTGCCAAGCAAATTCGAGAACACTTGGCCAAGCCGAGGTTTATCCCAATAGCCTTTGGTGTCCCCCGAAATTGCGAGTGTAAAAGTTCGGGCGGGATGCAGGCTCTGCATTTCCTCGACCAGTTGCCTGCTTACGAATGCGAAATCCATTTCCTCCCGGAGGAGATTTAATCCTGATCCAAGTCGAGCCCGAGTAAGATCCACAAGCTGATCCAGGATTTTGGTGGCGCGGCCAGAACTTGCGACAATCTGCGCTATCAGCATCGTCTGCCGCTCACTCAGCGGCCCAATTTTCGCGATTAATTCGGCCGACATTTGCATTGCGCCGATGGGGTTGCGAAGGTCATGGCCCAAGACGCCCAGAAAAAGATCACGAGAATGATCAACTTTTTTTGAATAATAGCTGATCGATTCTGTCGTTTCCTGATCAATAGCTTCATTGAAACGGATCAAGTCCGCCGTGCTCTCGCGCGTTGGCTCCTCGTCCCGAGCGCCCCATAACTTGGTCACGCTGGCTCGCAGGGCGCGATATTCGGACACCATCTGGTCGAGATTGAAACCGCCAGCTTGGCGCAGAGCTGCGTGAATCTCCGCGACACTATTCATCGCGGCTTTGGGTTTCTTCCCGTGCGATTTATTTGTCTGCTCGGTATCGGTCTGGACGGTGTCAATGTCGTTAGCGATAAAGGTGAGGATGTAACTAATATGGTTGCGCAGCGAAAGCGGGCTCATGCCGTCGGCGGGCGGGACCAGGGAGCGAGCAAAATTCTCCCATTCCGCAATAATCTCTTCCGAATTTTCACGAATAAAGGCTGATAGCCGCATCTTAATCCGGCTTTCGACTAACGACTAAAAGGGAGGACAGTGCGCCGCCCACCCGAGTCACCATATGCCGGGAATCGCGCCGCCGTGATGGTCAATATGGACCGCAAATCACCCTGGCGCTGTGCAATCTAGCTCACATAGCAGAACAATCCGGTGCAACAAATACCAGTCAGTTATCGGACGTAGGAACAACGTCAGTGATCGGATATATCTCGTGTTATTGATTTCGGTGGACTGCTTACGCAGCCGTCACAACCGTCTTTCTACGGTGCGGGGCTGGTCGGCCAAAACTACCTTCAACAATGATTTATGAACTTTGAGCTGGCCGTTATATTCAATGTACCCCAGATTCCGAAACTTATTCATGAAGTGGCTTACACGTGACCGTGTCGTTCCAATCATCTCAGCTAATGTCTCTTGACTGAGCTTAGCGACCAGAATCTCCGGCGGACCTGCCTTGCCATAATTGGCTAGTATCAGCAGGACACGAGCAAGCCGCTTTTCGGTGTTGTTAAAGAGTTGATCGACGAGATCCGCTTCAACGCGGGCGTTTCTTGTCAGAATATGCGACGTGAATAATTGAGCCATTGCGGGCTCTTCTTTGAGAACCCGTTGAATTTCACCTATCTCAACTCGCATTGTAGTGCATTCGGTCAATGCGCTAGCAGTACCCAACCGCGTCGCTTGGCCAATCAAGCAGCCCTCACCTAAAAATTCATCTGCCCCGAGAATTGCGACAATAGCTTCTTTGCCCTGATCGGACAGTGTGGTGATTTTGATCTTGCCCGCCTTAATGTAAAAAACTGCGTCCGCAACATCGTCTTGGGCGAAGATGATACCTTTCTTTTTGTGCTTTGAAAAACGGCGACCGACGCCGTTGGTATCTAAATACGTTTTGGCATTAAACTGATTGCCATGCCGCGTCTTCGACACCTTTTGGCGTTTGCTCATTTCGAATCCTCGCAAATGGCAGCCTTTGCCATTGCGGCATTGGAAACGATTTGAATTTATGGCTCACAGTGACAAGACCGAAGAGTAAGAATTTGTTTCGCTAACAAAATGCCCTTCAAGGCATCTGCTCGTCTAAGATTTTTCGCCAACCCGACCGTCCGCGATTCTAAATTCGTGCGTCTCAGGGCAGCTTTTGCATCGCAAGCGCCATTGAATTTCAGACGAGATGCCGCGATGTTCGCTAGGTTCTAGAGCGAAGCCACTGTCAAATTCACTGCCCGTTTTCGGGCACCGTCGAATCAATCGTCCCACTGCCTACCCCTCTCGTAAGGAGTATATACTAGGGCACAGGACCGAGCTGTTCAAAACAGACCACGTTCGCCGACGAGCGACGTGTCCGCTATGGGCACTTGACTCAAGGGCGCGTACCGCGAGTTGAAAGGCTATTATGCAGCCAAAGAAGTTATGGCGTTTATGATTTGGCCACGCGTGTATGGCTTTTGCAAAAACTGTCCGCCCTCTGGAAGATCCCGCAACCCGACTTTTACATTGCCAGATGTGGCGATGATCTTGATCGGCGGCCAGCGGTGTCGAATTGCAGCCGCAAGCTTAAGGCCATCCATGGAACCCGGCATTTGAATATCGGTAAAGACGATGGTGATATCTAGACGGGTCTCTAAGATTGCTATGGCTTCGTCGGCATTGGCAGCTTCCACGACACCGAAGCCTGCATCTCTAATTATGTCGGACGCGCCCATTAGAATGAGAGCTTCGTCTTCAACGATTAGGACGACTTGGTGTCGGTTTCCGGAACTTCCCACCCGATGCCCCTTTTGGCTGACGCCAATTTCACAATTATACCCCGGTTCTAATGGACGCAACCTTCATTCGTTCCAATTTCCTTGTTGAGCCGGAGGCAACTGGACCGAGCCGCGCGGTGTTAGCTGAACCAACGTCCGCTATGCCCCCAAGAGCGACCAGTTTACGGACCTTCCAAAAGTGTTGCTAAGGGCCATGTGTAAACGGCTCCGAGTTGGCAAAGGCTGAACAGGCCGGAAAAGCCTCCGACCAAGCAATCAGCCGCCAGGGGCCACGATCGAAAGTTTCACCTGTGTTAGACCGGAGAACCCCAAAGCACGGGCCGCAGCCGGTGTCACATCAATTACTCGTCCGCGCGTGAACGGCCCTCGGTCGTTAATCCGAACGACCGTCGAACGACTATTCACGGTACTTGTCACACGTACCATTGTTCCGAAGGGCAGCGAACGATGCGCCGCGGTCAGACTTTCGGGATTAAACGCTTCGCCGCTCGTCGTCTTTCCACCCTTGCCAGAATGGATCGCCGCGATTCCGGTTTCCTCTTGCTGCCGCTCTGCACCGGCTGCGTTGCTAGCTAAGCCGTCGAAAAATATCGAAGCTACCGCGAGGCCGACAACAAAAAATGTGCTCAAACCGCGCATCGTCGCTCTCCGAGATGTCAATGTCGATTTTTTTTGGAAAGGGAAATGATCGCATACGCGAAAGTTGGGCCGACGGGATTAGTTCCATAGAGAAAGTTATTCGGCTTAATAGACCGACGCGTGGCATCACGGCTTTTTGGGCGAAAAAGCGGACGTGTGTGTCTAGGTCGGTTTAGCTTCTATGCCCCGTGCATAAAACTGGCGTCAATTCCTTCAAACATTGCATGTAGATCCTGGTGGCGTCACGTTCGCCACCAATCGCAATAGAGACGATACGGGCGGCGATGCTTTCCCGGAATTTACTGGATTTACTCGCTCCGGTCAGTGCAGCGCAGGCATTCTCATACGCAACACTGAGTTCCAGCACTTCTTCTGGGTCGAAGTTATTATTTTCTAAAAATGGATAGGTCATTGCACCCTCCCGCCGTTATCGCCAACTGACGTAGTGTATTTGTGCAAAAGCTCAAGTGAAAACTGTTTAACTTCGACGTAGCAATGAAAAATAATTTTAGCATCTGAGAATCATACTGCCCCACTGCATATTCACTCCCTACCGAGCGCCTCTGCGTTCATATTCCAGCCAAAATTGGCCGTTCGCAAAAGTAGAAGTAGACCCACCTGAGCAAGAGGACCAACATGAGCAATTTTGCACAGACTCGTCTTGCACTAAGGCACCAGTATCCGTCATCACCGATGGCCATAGGCATCGCGGTGACTGAGAGTAAGGGACTCCCGCCTGCAATAGGAGGGAAGCGTGACGCGCTCAAAACCGGTTCTGGACCCTTTATGTTCAAAGTGCCGCAAGCCCATGTCTTGGCAAAGCGTGCAGCTCGTCCACACAAAGCCGATCAACGTCTTTCACTGTGCAAGCTGTGACAAGCTCGCCGCAATGGACGGCGTGTCCCCAAGCAACGCCCAGCGATTTCAAGAGTGGCAGGCGCAAAACTGAACTTAAGTCGTTGAACAGGGTTACCTTCTTGACCGGGCATTGATCCCCCCGTCCGGTCAATTAAAAGGCTGCGCACCCCCCCGTGCGTAGCCTTTTTTTGTGACGTGAACGCGCGGAGAAGGACCCTTGTCTTTGTGCGTCAACTGATGCGGCGCAAAAACAAAGAGCCCCGATCATTGCTGATCGGGGCTCCCGGTGCGCAAGCGACCCAAAAGGGGCAAACCAAAAGGATCGAAACCCGGCACCCGTACTGCTTGCCTTAAGCTTGAACAGACTTCAAATCATCATTTAATCAACGCAATGGGGAGAAGTACCTAGCCGTGGAATGAAGCGTCCATTAGAAAGCGACGGTTCTAACTTAATATGAAAGCTTTTGGCTCCGTCAGGATTGCTCTGATTCACCGGCCAGGAAGTGCCCTACCGCATTGAGCGGTTTGATTCCGTCGCAAATAATCTTCGTGATCGCAAGCATCGGCACGGAGAGGATCGCTCCTAGCACGCCCCACATCCAGAACCAGAAGATCAACGATATGATGACAAGCACCGGATTGAGCGTAAAGCGTCGGGCAAGCAATATCGGTGTGACTGTTTCGCCTTCGATGACGTGCACTAGAAAATAAAGCCCAGCAGGCAGAAACGACAACCAGAGCGTCGGGATTGCCAAAAAGCCAGCAAATAGAAACAGAATTACACCGACCAATGGACCCATAATAGGAACGAAATTAAGAAGAAACGCGACAACGCCCCATAAAATCGGGTCGCCTACACCGCAGACCCACATGATAACCGCCGTCGCAACACCCACGGTCGCGTTCATCACCGTGATGGTGACCAGATAGGCCGATACATTCTTCTCTACTTGCTGGGAGATCTCGACGACCTGACGCTTGTCCTTAAAGTTTGGAAGAATCTCTACCAGCCTTCGAAGAAAAACGTCACCGGAAACTAGGAGAAAAAATAGAATAAGCATCATTTCGAAAAGACCGCTGGCGAAGTGCTGTGTGCCGCGGAATAGCGAGGCAGTTATGCCCAGACTCTGGCCCGCCGAAGGTTGCGTCTGTCCGAGGCTGTCCGCTTTGTGCAGAAAATTGCTCGCCGTTTCGAAGGGCTCCTTCAAAAATTGAAGCCTTTCCATCATGTGCGGGACCCCTTCAGGTAGACGCGCAAACCAATCGTGCGCAGGGCCGGAAACGGCGGCACCAATTGCAAAAAGCACTCCGAGCACACTGACAATCAAAAGAAGCGCCGCTATGGATTTTGGGATGTAAATTCTTCCGAGCAGGCGCACGCCGGGCTGCAAAAGGAGGTTCAGAACGCCAGCGAGGACGATGGGGAGGATGATTTCGGCTGCGAAGTACGCAGTGGTAAGCACCGCCAATACGAAAAGTCCGGTGAGCAGAACAGTGTTCAAATCGGCGGGCAGCGGAATGTCATCGCGGGTTGGATCGGGAACATCTTTGGAAACGGTTTCACTGGTAGGGATTTTTATTTCCGACAAAGACGTCATGTGGACCTGGCCTATAACTCCGGCAGCGACTGGCGGAGCAAAGAATGACAACAGCGAACTTTCGGGATTCCTCGGTTGAACCAGGAACTGGTAAAACTTAGCCCTTTTCTGAACCGCCTGGAAGCGCAGGCGCGAAGTGGCGAAAACGGCGTTTAATAGCCCTGGCTAACTGTCACGACGCCATGGTGGACAATGCCGAATTTCCCAGACAGGGGCCTGACCCGAGGCGTGCTTACTTTCGTGAGAGAGGAATAGCTGAAAGTTTCGTGCACGCCCGTGGTCCATGCGGCGACAAAGGTAAAAATCGCCTTAGTTTTCACACCATGTGCTGCAGCGGCTTATAATGCGGGTCTACGCGCTAAGACGCGTGTGTCCCACTGCGATTAGCAAATAGGATTTTCTCAGCTTCCGCCTCTATTTCCTCCCGTGCTTTTTCAAAGTGCTCGAAATGCATTCCATCTGGCTTCCCGGATTTTTCCCAAATTTGATAAGCCCGTTCTCGAATGCGTATTTCCACTGAATCTAGTGCCATGTTTGGCTCCTCTCAGAAGCCAATAGCGCCCTAGCTGGATCGTTCCATTACAAATGGCCTGATGAGAAACATCTGCTCATCACGCATGTTTTGGTCTCAACGCAGACCTGCCTGGGGCCACTTTCATCTTCTTTCGTCAAAGGCCAAAAGCGCGGCTTTAAATTCATTCGAGCGCAGAATCTCTTTGATTTGATCATCAGTCAGAGGTTTCCCGTCGGCGACGACGTCGAAATCCGCACCTTCTTGATTGCTCCATATTCTGACGGCTTCAAACAACGAAAGATGTCGCGCATTGATCGGCTCAGACCCGTCAGTCGCAGCGTTGGATGGTTTACGTACCAACATGGCTTCCATATTCAGATTCATTCTGCGCTCCAATAATTCCGAGAGACGCGGACAAGTTCGACCAGCTTTTAGCTTTAGTAAGAAGAAATTCGATCACAGCTACCAAAAACCCTGCATTCGGTATTGCCGCAGCGCGACGAATCCCTGATTTTATTTCCGTTACAAACGTTCAGACCTGCCATTGCGCAATAGCTCCAAATGGACTTCTGGACGAAGCGCGGAAAGCTGTTAGGAAATTTGGAATTGAATTGCCGACTATCGATATTGACGTCTATTGCTCGTATGAGGTCTTCGCAGCCTCCTGGCGCATAACATTGAGGCCCGTAAGGATGAACGGCATTCGCGCGGCTTAAAATGCCAGATCGATGCATGAAATTGTGAACGAGCGTGTCCACAGCGATCATGGCTGCCCCCGATTCGATCCAATAAGGCTTGCCTCTCCCCGCCCCTAGCACAAGCGTGGAAAGCACCAAATTCAGAATCTTGTCTGAGATGCCGTGTATTTGGCGCATCGGCTCAATGAGAGCCCTGCCGACTTTGTCAGGAGTGAAGATCGACTCCTCTTGGACCGCGGCTAACAATCGCCGGTCAATCCAATCAACAAGGTCGTTCTTGGCAACGTCTCGAAGAAAGAGATATAACGAGTACGATAGCTGATTTAGATTGCCATTCCGAAGCGGGGCCTCAGGCAATGGGCAAGAGGCGATGTGGTCGATCTCGGAACACGTGCCGCTGCTCTTGCGATATTGGCATCCGTGAAAATGCCAGTAACTGCGGAGCTTAGGACACGACGGATGCTGGGTTTCTGCGGCCCGTAAATCTTGCCAGCGCACTCGACCGTTTCGTTCCATATACCCAGCAGCAACGCTATCAGAGATACCCTGAAAGCTCGCGGCGCTGACAAGCCAATCGAATATAGTCGGTGTATCATGATCTCGAACAGCACGAATTAGACCATTTCGCCGCGCCGAGGATCGCAAGTCGGAAAGATAGCTATGTGATCCGGCTAGAGCGCAGATCGTTGTCACAAGATCGACTGCGTATTCGAGGTCGGCCCCTATTAGGCCATAAGTCGATTCTCGGACTTGGGTTTTGATTTTGGGAGTTCGCGTTCCGGCCATTAAATCAGAGAAACAAGTCGACGCTGCGCATCACTGTCACCGTCGATGTACCCTTGAGTCACCGCAATAGATTTATGACCGGCGAGCAGCTGCACATCCCTCAACGAGCCCCCTGCTTTATGAACCATCCTGGCCGCGCGGGTGATGAATGTTCGCCGACCGCTGTGGCTGGAGCAGCCTTCAAACCCCAGCGCCTCGTATGCCAGCGCGAACCAATTTACGATGCTGACCGGCGTCATGGCGCCGCCTCGCTCCGAGCGAACAACCGGCCCGACCGTCGGCGCGGTGGCGCGTAGTTCACTCAAAGCGAGCCGCAAATCAGCATGTAGCGGAATGAGCCGACCATGTTGCTTCTTGGCTGCATGATCTCTGAGTTCGATTACGAGCCCTACCGCGCCTAAAGGATCTAAAATCATCGGCCAGGTCAGCTTGGCAATCTCTGCCGCTCGCAAACCCGCTCTCAGCGATAAGAGCGCAATGACCCTGTTTCGAACCGGATGACGACGGGTAGACACATAGGATAAGAGCTTGTGTATTTGTGTATCCGTCAGTATTTTAGCTTTTTTACCAATCATTTTCAGCCTCGTTGTTGTGATATACGCAGTATATCAGAGGCTTATACTTAAGGCGAATACATTCTATTACTCAGTTTACACTGTCTGACTTGTTAACAATTCGCAGTTTCTTCATAAGTTGAGCTTCTGCATACTGGCATCTGAGATTGAGCTTCGTTGCTTTACAGACGAAAGTCTCGATACGCGTACCCAGCAGCACCAATGAGAAAATCGACGTAACGATTAGCGTGTGCTTAGGCGCGCCAAGGCCCAATTCTTGCGCGAGGGATTGTCACCCGAAGGGCCGAAACAGACGTTCCGCATCTTGCGGAATCAGCGGGATCGGTGAGCGGAGCCAATAGGGCCCAGTGCAGTCGGCACGTGCCCAAAAATCAAGCATTGCTACTCATCAAGAATTCGACGCTGAACGTCTCGGGTCGCGGCGGGCAGATTGCCCCGCACTACGAGCTCATTCTCAACAATAAGCGGCATGGGATTTTTGATTTCAGCCAATTGCATCAAACGTTCGTCTGAAGGATAGCCAATGGGCTTGAGGTACTCGACCTCGTCCAACTTAAGCCGGTTATATACCGACGACCGGCCAAGGGACGAGGAGGTTGTGACGGCAAGTAGCCGAGCCTTCTTCTTCTTTTTCGATATAATGCCCGTTGTTCCGCCATAAGCACGCGTGAAGTCGTCGTAGATATCACGGGAACGGATGAGCGAAGCAACCAGCTTTCCGCCCAGCAACATGTTGTAGGGGGGTATAGCGCCCAACACGTACGCATCCATGATGTTGACCAGCCGACTGCTGCGGTCTTTGGCGTTCCACCCGATCAATTTGTCTCTGACACCTAAGTTGAACACTGGATCGCCAATGGCGATAAGCCCGATAAGCTTGTCGTGATGTTCATCCCAGACCAGGTATCGAATTCGCCTACCGAATCCGTTGGAGACAGGGACCGCCCAAGTCAGCGAAGCAAGGCGAAACAAATCACCCTGCAACGTCCCGCTTTCGACCACGCGCAGGACTGGTTTGATGTTCGCCGGGTTAATTTCGTCGCCCGAAGCGAAGTACAGAAGGGCTTTTGGCAGAAATCCTTTGATAAACGCGCGATTGGTCTTCAGACGCTGAACGCGCTGGGCTTGGTGCAGGGTGCGTATTACATCTTT
Source organism: Hyphomicrobiales bacterium (assembly GCA_041691675.1). Lineage (GTDB taxonomy): Bacteria > Pseudomonadota > Alphaproteobacteria > Rhizobiales > Xanthobacteraceae > Pseudolabrys. Next base: position 12,341 of record JBEPUC010000012.1, read on the forward strand.
GCCCGACCCAGTAGTCTCAAGCCGTCCATCCTGATTTCTGTGAAAACCGAGCGAGGTCAAATGGCGACGCAGTCTCCGCTTTAAGTTCGCTTCACGGCTGGTGATTGCGATTACTTTTTTTGCCTTTTTGTTCTTCTTCATTTCAAGCTTTCGCACGCGACCGAATACCTACTCATTTCGAAGCGCTACAATAGCGAGCAAATGGGCAATAACTCAACTCCAAAGAGGGTTATTGCTTAAATCACGGCGGGTTTCCTGTCCATAGACCTTGAAAATACGGAAACGTCCGACGCCGCACGCCCGCGTCTTTGGTCGGGCGTCGCGCTCGCGGGCCGCCTAGCGCCATTGAACGACGAATCTCATCCATGGTTTGGTGCCGGTGGAGAGGGAAACCTCCAACCCCAGGCATGCGTGCCAAGGGCGCGGCGAAACGCGCTTTGGTCCATGGGTGCAGGGAGATCCGAATCTCGCGCGCGTGGTTCGGCGGCACTACGTATGAGCACGCGTGAAGCGCCCGTGTCGCTCCACCCAACCATGGCGGACCGCACTCGCCGAGAAATAGAAATCTCGTTGGAATGTTCCGCGACGTGAAGCATCGCGACGAATCCATTGAAATTATCAGGGGCCTGATCGAAGAAATCGTTTCAAAGCCGGACCCTGAATCTGACGAATTGGAAATCAATCTCCAACGGCGACCTCGCCGGTATTTTGAACATGGCGAACAAGCCGGATGGAAAATTCGCATTCGAGTACGACTTGAAACAGGTAGCCGCGACAGATTGTGGCGGAAGACACAAACCAAAATGCGCCGATTTTGAAGATGGCATCGTGAGACGTTGTTGGGTTTCCCATACCCTAAATCCAATTGAGACCTATTTGAATTACACGAGGCAGAATAAAATGACGGCACTCCGATATGATAACAATTTTCGAAGGCAGACTCCCTAAGCAGCAACACCCGCAAAGGCAAAAGAACGTCTTGAAATTGGAGAAACCAAAATGCGAATGTCGCTAAGGCATTCGCTTTAAGATTGCCGGATGATTAAATTTGAACCGACGACGATGTTTCTGAATATTGGCGAGCGACGGTGCCCCGTCGGCGGGTCGATACACTTTTGCAGACCGAAGAAATTCGTAATGCGCGCTTTTCTTAATCATCTGGCTGAGTTCGACCTCTTCGCCGGTTTCACTCAGAGAAATAAGGCCCGCGTCGAACAGTGCATGTATATCGGATCGCAGAAGGATGCCGTTCGTAAAATGGCTTAGATCAGAATCCTTTATTAAATGGATGTGCGCAGCCTGAAGTGACTGGGGAATATCACAGCCGGTAATAGCACATTTTCCGTTGTAAAGATTGCGCAATTCACTGCTAAATGCGACTTGCCCCGGCCTAGACGAAACATAAGCGAACCGCTTCAGTCGTTTCGTTTCACCGCTGTCTTGTCGAATGTCCTCGGTCGTCCACTGTGGGCGGAGGTCAATATATGATTCTGTGCCTTCGTCGGCCCAAAGCACAGCCTTAACGCGATTTCGCTTCTTGCTATCAAAAATTATTTTTGTTCTACCGGCCCACCAGCGTTTGAGCCGATCTTCTTTATAATCAAGAATTGCCTCACGGCCCTCAACGTGCAGAGCACATTTTGCAACGTAGAGTCGGCTCCTTGGACTCAGCGACCAATGTTCGATTAATTTGTTAGGGGATTCGAGCTGAAATTTGTCGACGGGAAGCAAATCAACATGATCGCGAGCGTCCTTATTTTTCCAGATGACCCTAAATTGCTTCATATACCCCCGGAGCGCATCCCTTGAAGGGTCTACCCCCCCAAATCGATCAAAACGATTTGTTTTGACTAAGTTCTAAAAAGACCTTCAAACCAAATAATTCCGATCTCACCCTCTTTTTGAGTTATCAAATCGACCGGGCGACTGTGGCGAATTGCATTTCTTAGGCCCGCCAGTTGATTAAACCTATTGCCCAATGTCTCCTTATTCAAAAAACGAGACTCGAATTTGGGCCAGAGCACCTTACTCAAGATCGTGTCCTGAAGTTCACGCAGATCGCAAAATGCTAGTCTCTCTGGTAGCCTTTGGTATCGCCTGATATCAAATACAGGATTCTTGTTCACCTCAGAGCCTAAACGTTCATTAATTTTCTGATTGACGTGCGGCGGAATCTGGTCGGGATCACCATCAATGGCCTTCGTAATTAGCAACCGCAATTGAAGCTCGATGTTCTCGATGCGAGGATCTAGAGCTTTGATCGCATTTTTTTGCGAAAAATATTCTTGAGCTTTTCCAAACCGGAACATGGCCAGCCCAGCGTCTGATGGACGCAACAAATATAGCGGTAAGTGTTGCTCGTTTTCTTTGGCAACTATTGCCATGGTGAACCCATTCCGATTCAGAAGGTTTTCGCCGGATGCAGTCTGGGCATATGCGGTATAAATGCGCTGCTCAACGGGAGAATAATATTTTTCAAAGAACTCGCCCATTTTAAGCAGAAGCAATTCTTTCGCAATCATTGGCCCAAAAGTGCTTTGACGCGGATTTAACAAAATGGTCGCCAAGTGAAGATGCATCGCGTTCGCGATATCACTGACCGGTACTAGGTGATCGACCGTGAGAGATCGCTCCGTTAGCGTTCCGTTTATAATTCCTTCGCCCGCTTCAGATTTCAGAGGAAAGATATCAAAAAAGCCTATTAGTTGATTTTTTTCATCAACTACGGTGGTGAAGATCAAAGGGTTTAATTTTCGCCATGCCTTGTAGTCGTTGTATGTGATGGCTGCTTTATCAAGGCAAGCCCGTACAATTTTATTGGCTGCGAGAGCATGTGACTCGTCATCCCTAGCACCAAACCGCACTGAGTCTAGGGCCTGCCCGATTTCAAAAAGTACTGATCCGGTTGATCCGCCTTCCTTGTGAAATACGTTTCGCCAAGGCATTCGAAACAAAGTCATCTCCTGTCCCGCGATAAAGACTCAACGTAACTTGCGAACCATGTATCGTGCGGTATCACCATATGATTTAAGTTTAGCGTTCAGTTTTATGTCGGCCACAACTTCGAATCCAAAGCGCCCCCAAAGCGGGTGTGTATCGTACACAGACACAAGCGCAAGGTATCCAATCCCGTGCTTTTGCGCCACCGTCGCGATGAGTTCAGTCACTGCACCCGCAGCCCCCTGACCACGCGCCTGCTCCCTTACAACAACATCATGAATGAACAAGCATTCCGGTGATCTGGGGAGCGTGTTTAATAAAGTATCAAGGGGCGGGATATTCCGAAGAAGCCATGGATGAGATATTCCGTATCCGACTTGCTCTTGTCCTTGGATTAAAACAAAGCATCCCTCGGGAAAGAGATGGAATTTCTCCGCGAATACTTCGGGTCGCTCTTGTAAGTCTACGTGAACTTTATTGCCGATTATCTCGATTGCGCCCAGATCGGAAGCCCTTGCAACTCGCCATTTTTCGTCTTCTATGTGGTCGGAGTCCATACAAAATGTCCGCTGTTCGAAACATATCGTACGTAACGATATACAACAAGAATCGCATTTGGGGGAATTTGTGGGCTCAAATGGCAACGAGACGCTAGGGGGCCAAGCAGACTCCAATTTTTGATAGAAACGATATAGGCATGTCTTCTAGGCCGTCCATCTAAGTCCAATGGATCGCCGCCTCTCTCCATCCGGCCAAATATACTGCCCTTTGGAAGAGGCAAAACCCGATTTGCTTCCTTTCGTTTGCGCCCTGGTCAGTTGGCCGTTAGTCAGCAGCCAGTGCTCGACCAGTTCCTGCTGATGTCTTGATAAAAATAGGCCGTCGAATGCGTGGCGCTTAATTATATATGTCGTTTCTTTTGAATTTGAATCCTTATACCCATCCATCGCGTCGCATCGTTCCTTGTCGAATTGATTAATATTGCGCTTTGACAGCACGGGTAGCTTACTGAGTTTTTGAGAAATAACTTCGAGACCGTTTCGAAGCACTTCGCCATCATCGGGCAACATGGAGCGAGCTTTGAGGTAACATTTTCTAACTGCCGCTAATAGTTCTTTGTCGTCCCAACTGACTAGCCCAACTCGATGCGCCAACATTCCGCCCGTGTACAAAATGGCAAATCTTTTCGCGACATCGCGTGACAGATCAGTATCCCGCTGGTCTCGAACGCTGCGTACAAAGAATGAGATCCGTTGGTTGATGAATGGACCCAGCTTTGTCCCCATGGCAATCAATGATGATGTATAACGACGGTAGACAGAGCCGTGGTTCTTATCGCAAGCAACAGCGATCTCAGAGAATTTCTGCCTTTTCCATTCCGCCATGCTTGCCGTAGACAGTTTTCGCGGCATCCGGTCGAATATATGATCCTCTCCATCACCGAAGGCAGGCAAATCAATCAGACGGATGGCTTCGCCTCGTTGCCGCTCAAGCCCAACCTTTCTTGCGAGATCGCGTATGGTCACTTCGTTCGATGTGAGAGCAATTGTTCGCCAGGCCGCATGGCCGACGCCTCGTCCTGACGTAAAACTATCATGCCTCCCAGTCGCCCAACCCTGTGCCAGCTTGTAAGCAATACCTTGAATGCGCATGTACCGGTCACGATCATTTTGAGCGCGCAGCGCCATTAGGTCGTCGATTGGAAAGAGGCAATCGTTGAATGTCGAAAGCCGCTGCTCCAGTCGGGCATCGGTAATATTCCAAGTGACAAGGTCGGACGCTTTTCCGATTCCGATCACCGACGCAGCGGCGAGTGTCGCGATGCTCTTGCCAGAGCGGCTCGGCCCTACGATGCAAATCATGAATGATTGCAGTCCGGCCAGGGAGAGCAACGGGGCCGCGAATGCCGTGCACACGCTGCACATCAGTATAGACGATAGGCTTGCCGCTTTGCCGACTGTTGATCGCCATTGCTTCCAGTTGCCCGCTACCGAAAGGCGGCCATTGGCGTCGGCGCTTCTTCCCTGATTGACTCCCAAGACGCGCTGATTGGCTTTACCGATGACGCCGTCATTCAGAACGAATAGTTTCCGGTCATCGGACCATCCGGTCTGCGCTTCGTAAACCAGTTCGACTGGCGCTTTTCGATGTGCGACAGCCTGCAACAATTCGCGGGTATTGTGCCTCGGCAAAATTGCGCCTGCATCGCGAAGTCGTCTCTCCAGGGCCGATGCGTCTACTACTACACTCGGTGGCAACTCCAGGCGGCCACGCTCGGTGCTCGACACCGGAAATTCTATAATTTCAAAATAGTCACCGGTCGCTTTGTCCCTCACTCGGGCGACTTTTTTGATTTCAACCGGCTTCGGAATCTTTTTCATCGGTTTCTCTCTGTTTAAGAGTGTGTGCAAGGCGTGCACGTGCGGACGCGTGCACGGCGTGCACACGTGTTTCAGGCTTGAGCCCGAGCGGGCTTCGCGAAGTTTGCGAGTCTATTGGACCTGGAAAACTGCAGCGAGTTGAGCCGCTAACGTCGGCCTAAACCGACCGCGACCACGCAATTGCCGAGTCGAGCGCGCTTGGTAGCTGATTGGTAGCTAAGGAAAATCATGGAAAGCTATAAAAGCCGCTAAACCCTTGATTTGATTGGCGCGCCCGAAGAGATTCGAACTCCTGACCCCCAGATTCGTAGTCTGGTGCTCTATCCAGCTGAGCTACGGGCGCTAAGGCCGCTGCCGGCAGACCGGGCGGCGACGGCGCATAGCTATCGCCTTGGCCCGCCATTGGCAAGCGTCGCGGTCGTCAACCCGTCCGGAGGCGTTTTTGGGCTCGCCGCCCATTCCAAAGCCCGGTTTTCGACACGAATCCGGTAGGCCAGCATGGCAGCGTTGGCGAGAGAAAATCCGAGCGCTAGGCCTGGAAGGCCGAGTGCGAGCGGCACCACGGCAATCTCGCCGGCAACGATCCAATAATTCGGATGCCTGACAAAGCGAAACGGGCCGCGCACGACCGGCGCGACGCCCGGCAGCACGATCACCCGCGTGGTCCAGCGGCGGGCGAGGCTGGCGATGACCCACACCCGCAACACCTGCAGCACCGCGAACACCGTCAGCCAAAACGGATCGACGGACCGCGCGTGGCCGGCCATCCAGAGCGCCAACAGCCAGAATGCATGCAATGCGACCATGATGGGATAATGCCCAGCACCAAACTCGATCGCGCCGCGCTCCCGCAGCCGGATCGTGTTCCACTGTGCCAGCCCAAGTTCGGCGAGCCGCTGCACGATCAGGAACGAGATCAACCATGCTCCCGGACCGAACGCACCCTCACCCATCACCGCCTCTTGCGTCATGCGGCTTCCAGCGCCAGAAAGCTCGCGGTGAAGCCGGGGCCCATCGCCGACAGCACGGCCGAACCGCGCAAGCCGCGCTGGCGCGCGCGGTCGAGCACAAACAGCGCGCTTGGAGCCGACATGTTGCCGTGGCCGCGCAGCACCTCGCGCTCGTCGCGCAGCGTCCCCGTCTGCAGGTCGAGCGCAGTCTCAACGGCGTCGAGTATCTTGGCGCCACCGGGATGGAAAATGTGGCGCGGCGCATCGAGCCCGGCAGCTCTCACAAACTTGCGTGTCGGAGCCGCCAGCCGGCGCTCGATAAAGCGCGGCAACGACCGCGACAGCACAACACCGAAGCCGGCGGCATCGATGGTCCAGCCCATGATGTCGAGCGACGATGGCCAGGTGTGTTCCGCGCCTGCGCCGATTGTCAGCGCCGCTCCGTCTTCGCCTGCCCGTAACACCACCGCCGCCGCGCCATCGCCGAACAGCGCGGAAGAAATCACGTCAGCCTTGACGCCGCGATCGCCGCGAAAGGCCAGCGTGCAGAGTTCAACCACGACCACCAGAACATTCTCGCCCGGCGCGGCGCGCGCCAGCCGCGCCCCGATCGCCAGCCCCGACACGCCGCCGGCGCAACCGAGGCCGAACACCGGCACACGCATGATGTCCGAACCAAATCCCATGCGCTTTGCCATGCGCGCGTCGAGACTTGGCGTGGCAATCCCAGTCGACGAGACGGTGACGACGACATCGACGTCACGCGCTTTCAGCCCCGCGGCATCGAGCGCGCGGGTCGCTGCAGCGACGAACAGGTCGCCCGCGCCGTCGAGATAGGCTTGCGTGCGTTGCGGCCAGTCATGGGGAGAATCAAACCATTCGAGCGGACGCACCGAATAGCGCCGCTCAATGCCGGCATTGGTGAAGACATCGGCAAGCTTCGGAAAACGGTCGAAGGCGTCGCCATAAATGCGGCGTGCGAATGCGGCAACTTCCGCCTGCTCCAGCACATGATCGGGCACCGCTGTTGCCAGCGACAAAAGCGCAACCGGGGTTGGAGCCATACCGAACCTTTCGCCGTGAACGCGCGCCCCCTGTGAAGAACACCCCGCGCGCGCGTATAGTTCAGGGCCGAGTGGCTTATCTGACGGGAAGTTGAAGGCTCTGACTTAGGCTCAGACTTGGGCTTAAGCTTGGGCGCGTTCGTCGCGATGCGCGCTGAGATCGACGGCACGATCGGGAATCGTGATGCTGAAAGTCGCCCCGATGGTTCCCGGCACCAGCTTGATGTCGCCGCCATGCGCCCGCACCAGTTCGGCGGCAATCGCCAGGCCGAGACCGGAACCGCCAGCGCGGGTCGATCCCTGGAACGCCTGGAACATGTGGGCTTGCACCTTCTCCGACACACCCGGCCCGGTGTCCGACACCTCGATTGTCACGACGCCGCCTTCGCGACGCCCGGTGATACGAATCTGATCGCGGCGCGGATCGCGCGTGCCGCCCGTGTCCAACGCCTGCATGGCGTTGCGCGCGAGATTGACCAGCACGCGGAACATCTGGTCGTGGTCGGCTTCCATGGTCAAGCCGCGCTCGATCGAAACGATCCAGCGGATCGGCACATCGAGACCGAGGCCGAGCGCCTCGTGTACTTCCTCGATCAGCCCCTCGACGGCGACGGTCTTGCGTTCGGGCGGTGGCTCGTGCGCGGCGCCATAGGACAACGTCGCCTGGCAGAAGGCGATGGCGCGCTCAAGCGCGCGCATCAGCTTGGGTGCGAAACGCTGCACTTTCGGATCGGGCAGGTTCGCAAGCTGGTCAGAGAAAAGCTGCGCCGAGGCCAGAAGATTGCGCAGGTCGTGATTGATCTTCGACACGGCAAGGCCAAGCGCCGCCAAACGATTTTTTTGATGCAACATCGAAATCAGTTCGCGCTGCATGGCGCCAAGTTCTTCCTCGGCCGTGCCGATCTCATCGCTGCGGCCGGACCGTTCGATGATGCGCGAGGGATTCTCCGGATCGGCGCGGAACGCCACCATGTTCTGCGTGAGCCGTCCCATCGGCCCGACCAACAGATAATGCAGTGCCAGAAACACCAGAGCCGCGGTGACGCCGGAGATCACCAGCGACAGAATAAGAATGTTGACCGAGAACACCAACATGGCTCGGCGTAACGGGGCTTCATCGAGAATGATCTCGATAAACTTGCCTTCGGCCATCGGCGCCGGACCGACCACGCGGATCACGTCGTTCGGCTGATCGATGAATAAAACGTCGAACGCACCCCGAATTGCGATCCACCAGGGAAGGCTACGCATGTCGATGTTGTTGGCAATCTTCGACGGCAGATTGGCGGCGGCCAGCAGCCGGCGTTGATCGCCCATCTTCATCGCCACCGCGCGCGCGCCGATGCTGTCGAGAATCTGCTTGGCGAGGCTTTCCGGCACCATTCCGCTCGGCGCCGCGTCAAGCACCAGCGCCGCCGTGTGCGCGGCCGCCAGACGGTCGTTGAGCCAGTTGAGACGGAAATTGGCGATCGAAGGGACGTAGATCAGGACTTCCGCCACCATCACGAACACGATGGTAAGGAACAGGAGCTTGCCGGACAGGCCGACGCGCACCGGCCGTGCCGATTTCGACGCGGGTTGCGGCGCCGGCGATGCGGGTCGTTGCGCAGGTAATGTTGCCGGTTCCAATTGGAGCCTCAGCCAAAGATTCTCAAGGCAGCGATGATGCGCCGCACCCATGGGCTCGTCAAACTTGGCGTGAAATAGTCGATTGCCGCACGTTTCCCGATTTCGGACAGCGTCGGATAGGGCACGACGATGCCGGTCATGGCGCGGATGTTGAGCCCTTGCGCAATCGCGAGCGTCCACATCGTAATCAGCTCGCCGGCCTGCGCGCCCACGATGGTTGCGCCCAATATCGCGCCGTTTGGCTTAACCAGGACCTTGATGTGACCGTGCGTGGCCCGCTCGGTCTGGGCACGATCGTTGTCGTGATAAGGCCAGCGCAGAATGCGGAATTTCAGACCGCGCTCGCGCGCAGTGGCTTCGCTGATGCCGGTCTGCGCCAGTTCCGGCTCGGTATAGGTGACGCGCGGAATGGCGTCGTTGTTCACCTTGACCGGCAGGCGGAACAACGCATTCCGGATCACCAGGCCGGCGTGATAATTGGCGGCATGGGTGAACTGCAATTGGCCCGCGGCGCAGTCGCCGATGGCATAGACGCGGCCATTCGAGGTTTTTAGTTTCTTGTTCACCACGATGCCGTGACCATTGAACTTGATGCGGGCCGCTTCAAGACCAAGGTCTTCGACCGTGACTTTACGCCCGGCGGCAACGAGCAGATGCGAGCCATCGATCCGCTCATGTTGACCGTCTTCGCCGCTCTCGAGCGTCAGCATGACTTTGCTTTTTGAATAGACGACCGCCGCCACCTTGACGCCGCTGCGCACCACAACGCCATCGCGCCCGAGTTGGTCGAGCACGATGGCCGCAGCTTCGGGGTCGTCCTTGGCGAGCGGGCGAGCCGCTTCAAGCACGGTGACCTCGCTGCCGAGACGGCGAAAGGCCTGCGCCATCTCCAGGCCGACCGGACCGCCGCCGAGGACAAGCAGATGTTTCGGCCGTGCGGTCAGATTAAAAATCGATTCATTGGTGAGATAAGGCCCGTCACCAAGGCCGGGGATTGGCGGCGCCACGGGCGTCGAGCCGGACGCAATCACGAAACGCCGCGCGCGAATTTCAATTTGGTTATCGACGACGACGGTGCGCATGTCCCTGAAGCGGGCGTGGCCCTTGACGACGCGGACGCCGAGGCCGGTGAAGCGTTCGGCCGAGTCAACCGGCGCAATCGCCGCAATCACGCCGTGGACGTGGTCGTGGACCTTGGCGAAGTCGACCTTCGGTTTGGCGCCGATGCCGAAAGCGTTGCCGCTCTGCGCAATGTGGGCGACATTGGCGGCCGCAAGCAGGGCCTTGGAGGGCACGCAGCCAGTGTTGAGGCAATCGCCGCCCATCTCGTCTTTTTCGATCAATACGACCGGGACGCCAAAAGCAGCAGCGGCAGCGGCGACCGACAGGCCGCCGGATCCGCCACCGATCACGCAAATGTCCGGCTTTAGAATTTCCACTGCATCCTCAAAATGCGCCGCGGCTGTATCGATGTCATATCGTATCGGTTGGACGATTTCACGTCGGCGCCGGCTGCCGTAACCGGCGCACCACCGTGGGCACCAGAGCCAGCACGCCGAGTGCGACCAGGGCGCCGATCAACTGCGGGGTCAGGATATCGGCGGGATTGAAGGTCAATGCACAATCGGCCCGCGCCGCAGCACGGCAAGCCTCGTAAGTGACCTTCTGCGCGGCGATGACGCTGTCGAGGCCAGTGCCGGCGAAAGAATACACCAGCGAGCCCGGAATGACGCCGAGCACGGTCGCCAGAACGAACGGTCCCAGTCTCACCCCGGCAAACGCCGGCACGAGATTGACCAGAAAAAACGGAAAGGCCGGCACCAGCCGCAGGAACAACAGATAGTTGAAAGCATCGTTGCGAAAGCCTCGCGCCAGCTTCAACGCCCGCGGGCCGGCCCGCCGCAACAAGGGTTCGCCAAGCGCCGTGCGCGCCACCAGAAAGACGAGAGTCGCGCCGGCTGTTGCACCGACCACGGCCGCCGCGGCGCCAGTCGCCAATCCGAAGAGAAACCCGCCGCTGACGGTCAGAAAGGCCGCGCCCGGAACCGATAGCGCGACCGCAACGATATAAATACCAATATAAGCGAGGACGGCGAGCACCTCGTGGCCCTCAACGAAGGCGTCGATAGCGTCCCGATGCCGGACCAGGGACCCCAGCGTCAGGTTGCCCGTTCCGAAGACATAGTAAGCGCCCACCACGAGCACGATGAACGCCAGCACCACCACCAGCCGGCGGGCCAGACTGCTTTGTCGATCGGCCTGGGGCGGTGATGCGGGCATGATCGCTCTATACATGACCGGAGGGCAGTTTCCGGGCTGCGTTTTGCCGCCTCACCGCTTTGTGACGGCTCGTGACCGAACAGCGCCGGACCGAAACGAGGTCGATCCAGGGCCACCAGTCGCATTGACGGGCAACGGACGGTCCCTTATAAGCCGCGCAAATCTAGTGCCGACCCGGACGCGTTCGGGTTTTCATGGCGGATTTCGGGGGTATTCCCTCGCTGCCACGGCGCGATCAGCGGAGAATTTAACGTGAAGCGGACCTATCAACCGAGCAAGCTTGTACGCAAGCGCCGTCACGGTTTCCGCGCGCGCATGGCCACCACCGGCGGACGCAAGGTTGTGGCAGCGCGGCGGGCGCGTGGACGCAAGCGCTTGAGCGCCTAATCGCGCCTTTTAAGGCCGCCACGGTTGCTTTATGGAACGATTGAAGCAACGGGCGGACTTTCTGTCAGCGGCGACCGGGATCAAAGTGCCGGCCGCCGGTTTTGTGCTGCAAACACGCAAGCGGGCCGACGATGGGCCCGTCCGCTTCGGCTTTACCGTGTCCAAAAAGGTCGGTAATGCCGTCGAGCGCAACCGGGTCCGCCGCCGCTTGAAGGAAATCGTGCGGCTTTCGGACCCAGTCCGGATGCGGGACGGACATGATTATGTGCTAGTCGGACGGCAGGCGGCGCTCAAGCTGCCGTTTGACCGGATCGCACGCGATTTCGAGGGGGCATTGCGGCGTGCCCACGCGGGGGCGCTAGCTGCCAAAACGGGATCCCGATGACCGACAATAAAAACACCATTATCGCCATTGTGCTTTCGGCCATCGTGCTGATTGGGTGGCAATATTTCTACGCTATGCCGCAGGCTGAGAAGCAGAAGCTGGCGCAGCAGCAGGCCGAGCTACAGAAGCAGACCCAGAAGCCGGTCGCCCCGCCGACCTCCAATGCCCAGTCCGGCGTCGCCCCGGTCACGCCGGGCACCACCGCACCCTCCATCCCGGGCCAGGCCGCGCAACCGGCGACCGCCGCCGCGCCGCTCACCCGCACCGCCGCGCTCGCCACCTCGCCGCGTATTCCGATCCACACCGGCAGCGTCGAAGGCTCGATCGCGCTCAAGGGCGGCCGCATCGACGACCTGTCGCTGCTCAAGTTCCGCGAAACCGTCGATCCGAAGTCGCCGCCGATCACGCTGCTGTCGCCGTCCGGCAGCCCGGAGCCGTTCTATGCCGAGTTCGGCTGGAGTTCGGCCGGCAGCGACATCAAGGTGCCGACCGCCGATACGGTGTGGACGCAAGCTGGCTCCGGCGCGCTCGATGTCGGCCATCCCGTCACGCTGACATGGGATAACGGCCAGAACGTCGAATTCCGCCGCACCATTTCGATCGATGACAAGTTCCTGTTCACGGTCAAGGACGAGGTCGCCAACAAAAGCGACAAGCCGGTGGCGCTCGCGCCCTACGCGCTGATCTCGCGCCACGGCCTGCCGGTAACGGCCGGTTACTACATCCTGCATGAAGGCATGGTCGGCGTCCTCGACGACAAGCTGCAGGAAGTCACCTACAAGAATATCGAAGACAAGAAGACGCTGAAGTTCGACACCACCAATGGCTGGCTCGGCATCACCGACAAATATTGGGCGGCGGCGTTGCTGCCAAACCCGAAGGCGCACCTGACCGCGCACTTCTCGACCGGCACGCTCGGTACCGTTCAGACGTTCCAGGCCGACTATCTGCAGGACGTCAAGACCATCGCGCCCGGCGCCAGCGCGTCGGTGGCCACGAACATGTTCGCCGGCGCCAAGGAAGTGCGCGTCGTCAACGGCTACGAGCAGCAGCTCGGCCTCAACCGCTTCGACCTGCTGATTGACTGGGGCTGGCTCTACTTCATCACCAAGCCGATGTTTAAGGTGATCGACTGGTTGTATCATCTGGTCGGCAATTTCGGCCTGGCGATTCTGATCGTCACCGTGCTGATCAAGGCGGCATTCTTCCCGCTCGCCAATAAAGCCTACGCCTCGATGGCCAAGATGAAGGCGGTGCAGCCGCACATGGCCGCGCTCAAGGCGCGCTATCCGGACGACAAGGCCAAGCAGCAGCAAGAGCTGATGGCGCTGTACAAGAAAGAGAAGATCAATCCGATCGCCGGCTGTCTCCCCATCGTGATTCAGATCCCGGTGTTCTACTCGCTGTACAAGGTGCTGTTTGTCACCATCGAAATGCGGCACGCGCCGTTCTTCGGCTGGATCAAGGATTTGTCGGCACCCGATCCGACCAACATCTTCACGCTGTTCGGCCTCATCCCGTTCGACCCGACGCAGGTGCCGGTGATCGGCCACTTCCTGCACATCGGCGCCTGGGGCCTCATCATGGGCATCACCATGTGGGCGCAGATGAAGCTCAACCCGACACCGCCGGACCCGACGCAGAAACTGATCTTCAACTGGATGCCGGTGATCTTCACCTTCATGCTGGCGAGCTTCCCGGCCGGCCTCGTGATCTACTGGGCCTGGAACAACACGCTGTCGGTGACACAGCAGTCGATCATCATGCGCAAGCACGGCGCCAAGATCGAATTGTTCGACAATATCCGGGCGCTGTTCGGGAAGAAGAAGACGCAGGGGTAAGGCCGGGGCAAACGTGAATTAGAAGTCGTCATGGCCGGGTTTGCCCGGCCATGACTCTTATAAGAGCACGACGGCGCTACTTATCGACCGGTTTCTCCGGCGGAGAATATTCCAACTCGCGTAAGGCCTTACGTTCTTCCGCCCGTCGTTGCTCATCTGCAATCCTTATTTCTAGACTACGCAAATGCCTCTCAGCAAAGGCGCGTACTTCCGGGCGGGGATCGTCTTGCCACTTGCGAACAACCGCCATCTTTTCCCGAAGAGCATTGGCAAAGCCGAACTCTCCCATGACAACACCGGTGTTCTCCAAGCTGATAACGACGCCCGTTCGGATATCTTCATTGTCCGGAAAACGTACAATTAAGACCTTCAATACTTCATGGGTCGTGTCTTCGCCGTGGTAATTTTCCACGATTGCGAGAAGGAATTTTATATCAGCGTCGTCACCCCCAGCGGCGAGTTTCTTTAGCTCTTCGGCGAAGTTTTCCGGACAATTTGGGAAAGCCGCACTGAGGAGTCGCCCGCCCCGGAAACGAAAGAGTCGCGGGTCCTTCGCATACAATCTTCTGCCAAATTCAACGGCCGCAGCGGCATCCTTGGATAGCTCTTTCTGGAGGCTGTTAAACTGATATGGAATTGCTTCATATCGGCCCTCCACTTCGCTCTTGTCTAACGCAAGGCGGGCACCAAAGACCCCCCACACCAAATTGGGATATCGCTTTGCCAGCTGCAAAAGAATTTGCTCTACGCGGTAGTCAACCTTATGAGCGGACACCAGCGCGGGCACCAAAAGACGCGACTGATCTTCGGATAAAGCTGCAAAGAATGGAGAAGCATCACTCGCGAGCCACGGCGCTAGCACCCACCAAAATTCCTTATAGTCGTTCAAATAGCGAATTGCTGGTTCGAAAAACCTTTCACTGGTCGGAACGTCTTCGGGCTTAGCCTCCATCGCCCAAATCAAACACTCAACTATCGTACCAAATTGCTTAAGCTCTATCGCTCGCTGCAAGATGCATTCCGCTAAAGCATCATTCTTTGCTTTCAGAATTCGAAGATGACGGGTCAAGGCCCCCAACGCCTTCCCGTCAGTAATTACACGTTCAATCTGGTCTTCGTAAATTTTCGTATTTCCGCTTTCCTTCAAACCGGCAAAAATTCCGACGGAAAACCTCGACAATCTTTCGGATGCTTTCGACATGAGTCGAGCAACGACCTCAGGCTTGGCACGCGCCAGTTCGGTCAGAAAGCGGCCGAACGGGGGAAACGTTGCTAAGTCGTCGGATTCAACAGCAGCGATTTTTTCAATAAGCGCGAACCACTCCTGTTCCGTTTGTTCATTGATTGACTGAACGTACTTGGCGGCTTCCTTGTCACGATACTTTTCAAGGCTAGTGTAATCATGAGCCTTGTCGTCGTCGGTTTCGTCCCATTGCTGCGGAAAGATGGACTCAAACCCGACGAGGACTTTGAACTTAACGAAGATCGGATCATTGTTGAATCTGTCCCGTAGTTGCTCGATAGCGGCCATCAACGATTTCGCCGCTTCGTGGTTCTTCTCCAACCTTGGCGCGTTCGCGATATCGCGCGCACGCCGGTAGTCATAGAAGTAGTCATGTTCAAGCTTCTGCATAAGTTCATATGAAAGTGCGCCAGCTCCCGCCCGAAAGAACTCGACAACTTCAGCAGCGTCTTCGAGCGTGATAGCTCTAAGTTCGTCGCTAGCCTCAGCGCGACCATCGGAATAGCCGACTTGATGCAGGGTATTTATTACCTGCCTCTTCTGCGCATCACTCTTCGAATTCGCGAAAAGCTCAAAGAGAAATCCGATAGCCGTCTTTCTTATTTTGACGATTTCCGGAACCGCTGGAACGGCACCGGTGCGCAACGTCACCGAATTTGCGTTCCAGACTGCGCCTTCTACTTCTGGCGATAAGACGGACTCGCACGCTGCGATTACGATATCGCGGTCGCGAACGCGCTGTTCGGCGGTCGAGGAGCCGAGCGAGTCGATCACCATTAGCTGAACGCCGGGTCCCACTTGCTCCCATGCGCCCATATTGTATTGAGCGAGCGACTTGACGCTTTCCAAAATCTCCTTTCGTACGCGTTCGCCGTTACTCATGAGGGTACAACTCGCGAAATGCGTCGAGACTTTTCGGAATGTCGGCGTTGCGGAACATCTTGATCGTTTCTACCACGGCCAAGATCACATCTTCTTCGGTCTGGCCCTCTAGCTCACCGTAGGGTGTTGAACGCGCCTTGCGCGGGACTCCGCGCGCCTTCTTCGCTGCATCGACGAGGGCGGCAAGGACATCACCATATACGGCATTGATGTCGTCATAGTTGGGCAAAACATCCTGACGGAGCGAATTGATAATCTCGTACCGCTCGTTGTTGTCTGTGGCTTCTGCCAGACGCTCCAGCAGCTTGCGGTCGAACATTTCCTGCCCGCGACGCAACCGCTCGTAGTCGTGTTGGATACGCTGAAATTCGTAACCAGCTGGAATTAGGTAATCGACCATGATCCGGCGAAATCGCCGGTCGATGGCCTCGCGCGCTTCCTTTCCAAATCCCTCGCGAGCTTCGTCCTTGTAGATAATATCGTGCGATGTTTCGGCCCACGCATGGTGCAAAACTGTCTGTACCTGCACCTCGCACCTTAGCCCCTTAAACTTCGAGTATTCGGGTAGATTTGTGCGGTCATCCTTGAGCCGAATGGTGAAATGGATGGCGCGGTATTGCTGCTGGTCATTTTCTTCGGTGAGGTGATGAATCTTAACGCCACCCTCTTCGACGTCGAAGTTGCGGTGGATCAGCCGTGAGCCAACAAGGCGGTCAACGTCTGTATCCGTGTAGAAGATGGCGCGCGCCCCCGCGAGATCGCGACGCAGCTTTTCGACCTCGTTGGATTCCAGCGCGTTCATCTGCTCCAGCCGCGTACGCAATTTCTTCGGGTGCTTCTCGCGGCATTGGATAGATTGCGGCCGAGGAAGCCCCTCCGCAGCGATGGCCTTGTCCAAAATTTCGCGTACGGTCTCGCAAAATTCTCGATAGAGCCCGATCCGCTCTGATTCGTACTCGCTAAAATTCATTCAAGCCCGCTCCGCGAGCGAAGTTCCAGATTAAAAATTTGATTCGGATTAGCTATATTGTCCTGGGGCTTCGACTCGGTGACAATGTGCTACTTCATAAGAACTGTGGGGAAAGACGGAGAGGTTTGCCCCGGATTTCGCTTCGCTCCATCCGGGCTACGGGCTCGAGAACGCTTTAGCGAAGGAGCGCCTCGCGCCTGTCGGCCGTGCCGACCGACGCATGATCCTGCCACGTCTGTGCCGGACGCGACGGGCCCGGCGGCGACACGTCAGATACCTTGCAGGGGGTTTCCGAGAATTCCCAGGAGGTATTGTTGAGCACCATCCCGCAGGTCGCCAGCCGCGGCCCCTTCGGCGTCGCCAGGCAGGCGGTCTGGCCAAGCTCGAATTGGCGGCCCTGCGCGCGGCAGGTGCAGTCGGCGGCAGCCGCCGCCCCTAACGCCTCAAGCGCCGCGATCAGCGCAATGGCGGCAAAGGGTCCAAGCCTGTGCATGGCGACAGGATAGCACGAAAAAACCCCGCAGCGCAGCGCCTTGAATATATTCCTTGACAGCGTGACGCTGGTCTGTTAGGAAGGGCGCATCGTCCCACAATTGAATCTGCCGCAAGTCCACCGTCCGACGATTCAGGTCGGGCGACCACACTCTCCGCTCATTCCCGCGTAGGCGGGAATCCAGCGACAAATGAAAAACATCAGGTTGCGGGCCCTGGGTCCCCGCCTTCGCGGGGACGAGCGGGTTTGGGACGCCGATCATCCCATCAAAAGACATCATTTACCAGGACCAACGCCATGCCCGAACCCACGCCCGAAGTCTGGGCGCAAATCCGCCATGACTACGAACACACCGACCGGCCGCTCGCGCACATCTGCGCCGAAAACGACATTACCGTCCCCATGTTGCGCTATCGCATGAAGCGCTGGGACTGGCGCAGAAGGAAGCCGCTTGTCCCGCGCCAGGGACCGCCGCCGGTGGTGGTGACACAGCATGAGATCGCGGCAGCGCCCGCGTCCATGGAAAATCCCCCTCACCCGATTTCCTCGCCATGCTCGGAAATCGACCTCTCCCCGCAGGCGGGGAGAGGTGAAGAGCCCGCCGCGATCGTGCCGCGCTTGCAAAGCGCGGTGGCGCGCGTGCTGCCCGCCATCGAGGCGACCATCGCGCGGCTGGCCGCGGGGCCGCATCATCCGCGCGAGATGGAACAGGCGGGGCGTACGCTAAGTTCGCTGACGCGGACCTTGCGCGAACTCAACGCCCTGCTCGGCCAGCATAACGCCCGCGCCGAACACGCTTACGATGACGACATGCCGGAGGATATCGACGCGTTTCGCCATGAACTGGCGCGTCGAATCGAGGCGTTATACGCGGCAGAAGTCGAGGAAGCCAAGCCGCAGGAAACGTGATAGATGCGCGAAGAACATCGTCGCGCCGAATTTCGCGGGATGACCCCCACGCCAACCCTCCTCCTTTCAGGGGGAGGGAGATAGAGAGCGCCGTGCCAGCCGACTACACCCGCGACGAGATCGAGACCGGCCGCAAGCTGTTCACCGGCGACTGGCAGTTCTTCGCCGCCGCCAATTCGCCGGAGTCGCTGCCGAAAATGCGCGGCGTCGAGATCGCCTTCGCCGGGCGCTCCAATGTCGGCAAGTCGAGCCTGATCAACGCGCTGACCGCGCGCAAGGCGCTGGCGCGCACCTCCCGCACGCCGGGCCGCACGCAGGAACTGATCTTCTTCAACGGCGGCGGCGACCTCAACGTCGTCGACATGCCGGGCTACGGCTATGCCGCCGCCGCCAAATCCAAGATCGCGGCCTGGACCAGCCTGATCGAAGCCTATCTGCTCGGACGCGCCAACCTCGCGCGTGTCTATGTGCTGATCGATTCCCGCCACGGCCTTAAAGATACCGACGACGCCACCTTCAAGGTGCTGGGCGGCGCCGCCATCAGCTATCAGATCATCCTGACCAAGGCCGACACCATCAAGCCGTCCGAGCTTGAAAAGCGCATCAAGGATGTCGAGGCCGGATTGGCGAAGTGGCCGTCGGCGTTCCCGACGGTGCTGGCGACATCCGGCCACGAGGGCAGCGGCATTCCGCAGGTCCGCGCCGCGGTGGCGCGGCTGCTGGCCGAAAGAAAGGCCTAGCGGACGCATTGTCGGGCGCGGCCTTTATCGGCTAGAACCCCGGCACTCCCACGGGACAGCCGCGCGATGAGCAAGACTCCAACCGATCCGCAAGAACAGGCTCGCATCCTCTCCGAAGCGCTGCCGCACATGCAGCAGTACGACGAGGAAATCGTCGTGGTGAAATATGGCGGCCATGCCATGGGCGACGACGAGGCGGCGCGCAATTTCGCCCGCGACATCGTGCTGCTGGAGCAGGCCGCGATCAATCCCGTGGTGGTGCATGGCGGCGGCCCGCAGATCGCGGCCATGCTCAAGAAGCTCAACATCAAATCGGAATTCGCCGCCGGCCTGCGCATCACCGATGCCGCGACCGTCGAGATCGTCGAGATGGTGCTGGCCGGTTCGATCAACAAGCAGATCGTCGGCTACATCAATGCCGCGGGCGGCAAGGCCATCGGCCTGTCCGGCAAGGACGGCAACATGGTGCAGGCGCGCAAGGCGACGCGCACCGTGGTCGATCCGGATTCCAACATCGAGAAGGTGGTCGATCTCGGTTTCGTCGGCGAGCCCGACAAGGTCGATCTGTTCGTGCTCAATGCTGTGCTCGGCAAGGAGATGATTCCGGTGCTGGCGCCGGTGGCGACCTCGGCCGACGGCGGAACCTTCAACGTCAATGCCGACACCTTCGCCGGTGCCATTGCCGGTGCGCTCAAGGCCAAGCGCCTGCTGTTGCTCACTGACGTGCCGGGCGTGCTCGACAAGAACAAGAAGCTCATTGCCGACCTGTCGGTCGCCGACGCGCGCAAGCTGATCGCCGACGGCACGATTTCCGGCGGCATGATCCCCAAGGTCGAGACCTGCATCTACGCGCTCGATCAGGGCGTCGAGGGCGTCGTCATCATGGACGGCAAGGTGCCGCATGCGGTGCTGCTCGAACTCTTGACCGACCACGGCGTCGGGACGCTGATGCATCGCTAGGCGCCCTACCCGCTTCGCTCGAAAACGCACTAGCATGCGGCATGATTCGCAAAGTCTTGTTCCGCGCGGCCTTGTTGGCCGCATCGTTCGCGGCGTCTTCGGCGCATTCTTCGGCCCATGCCGAACTGACGCTGTGCAATCGCACCAGCTATCGCATGGACGCGGCCATCGGCCTCGAAAAGCGCGCCAATGTCGAGACCCGCGGCTGGTTCCGCATTGACCCCGGCCAATGCCGTCAGGTCGTCGATGGCGCTCTCGATGCCGACATGGTCTATGTCCACACCCGGACGCCGCCGATCTACGGCTCGTCGCCGCTGCCGCGGAACGGCAACGCCGATTTCTGCGTCCGCGACGGCGACTTCACTATCTCCGATGGGCGCAATTGTTCGATGAGCCAGCAGGCGCATTTCACGCCGGCGCGTCCTTCCGACTCACCGAAGGGTCCGGCAATCAATCTCGCCGAGGAAGCCGACTACGACGACGCGCAGGCGCGGCTTGCCGGAATCCAGCGGCTGCTGGTGATCGCGGGATACGATGCCAATCCGATCGACGGCATTGCCGGCGGCAAGACGCAAGCGGCGATCGACAAGTTTCTGGCCGACCGCAAGCTGCCGGCGGACGCCGCCAGCGGCGCGAATTTTTTCGAGACGTTGATCGCGGCGGCGCAAAGCCCGGAAGGCCACGGCTTCTCCTGGTGCAACGACACCCAGTATCCGGTGATGGCAGCGATCGGCACCGCCGAAGGCGGCGCGACGGTGACGCGCGGCTGGTACCGCGTCGAAGCCGGTAAATGCCTGCGCCCCGATCTGCGCGGCGCGCCACAGAAAATCTTTTCCTACGCCGAGGCCGTCGATTCAAACGGCCGGGCCATCGAGCGCGGCGACCGCAAGCTGTCCTGGGGCGGCGACGTGACGCTGTGTACGCGCAACGGCAAATTCGAGTTGAGCGACCACAAGGATTGCACCGCGCGGGGCCTGAATGCCGCCGGGTTCGCCACCGTGGATCTAGGCCGCGAGCCTGCAACGACGGTACGGTTCAAGGAACCGTAGATTTTCGCGCATTCAGAGGACTGCAAAGCCGACTCGCGTTTCCCGCTTCCTTGTGAGAGAGGAAAGCGAGAAGAGGAGCATCTATCTTGGCTGTTACGCAAATTGTCCGCGGCTTTGCCGGCGTCGAAACCTGGGTGTTCGATCTCGACAACACGCTGTACCCGCATCATCTGTTGTGGGAACAGGTCAACGACCGCATCCGCGCCTATGTCGCCGATTTCCTGAAGGTGTCGAAGGATCAGGCCTTCGTGGTGCAGAAGGATTATTACAAGCGTTACGGCACGACGATGCGCGGGTTGATGACCGAGCACGGGCTCGATCCCGACGCCTATCTCGATTACGTCCACGAGATCGACCACTCGCCGCTCCAGCCCAATCCCACGCTCGGCGCCGCGATTGAAAAGCTGCCGGGCCGCAAGCTGGTGCTGACCAACGGCACCACCAAGCACGCCGAGGCCGTGTTGCGCCGGCTCGATATCCACCACCATTTCGAGGACGTGTTCGACATCATCGCCGCCGAGCTTGAACCGAAGCCATCGAAAATCACCTACGACCGCTTTCTCGCCCGCCACGGCGTCGATCCGACAAAGGCCGCGATGTTCGAGGACCTCGCCCGCAATCTCGAAGTGCCGCACGCGCTGGGCATGACCACCGTGCTGGTGGTGCCGGAAGGTCAGCGCGAAGTATTCCGCGAGACCTGGGAAGCCGAAGGCCGCGACGAGCCTTACGTCGATCACGTCACCGACGATATCGCGGGATTTCTCAAGCAGGCGTTGGCGATTTAGACTTCCCTAGGCCGCGCGCACGTTCGCAGGACCGGTCTGGGCTTCGCCACTTTGAATATAGACGTTGCGTTGCGGGAACGGCAGCGACAGCCCAGCCGCTTCCAACGCCGCCTTGCCGCTTTCCATCAAACCCCGATACGTGTCCCAGAAACTGGCGTTCGAGGCCCAGCAGCGCAGCCGCAACACCACCGCGCTGTCGCCCAACTCATCGACGAAAATTATCGGCGACGGCTCGTTAAGAACCATCTCGTGATCGCCGGCCAGCTTGAGCAGAACATCCTTGCCGACGGACAGATCGTCGCCATAAGCGACGCCGAATTTCAGATCAATCATGCGTGTCGGCAACCGCGAATAATTGATGATGCGCTTATTCCACAATTCGGAATTCGGAACGAACAGAAAAATTCCATCGTAGGTATGAAGTTCGCTGGCAAAAAGACCGACATCCTTCACCGTGCCGGAGACCGTACCGGTGTCGATCGCATCGCCGACGCGAAATGGCCGCAACCACAGCAACATCATGCCGGCGGCGATGTTCGACAGCGTGCCCTGCATCGCCAGCCCGATGGCAAGACCCGCAGCGCCGAGCGCAGCGAGAATGCTGGTGGTCTGGATGCCGAGTTGGCCGAGCACGGCGACGATGACGATGATAAGAATTGTGTAATGCACCAGCGTGGCAACGACGCCGCCCAGCGTCGGATCGATGCGCCGCTGTTTTGCGAACACAAGCCGGACGCCGCGCTCGGCGCGCGCCGCGATCCACCAGCCGACAATCAGCATCAATATCGCGCTGATCAAACTCGGCAGCGCCACCGCCGCCCAGGCGGTCAATTGCGTGACGAAAACACTGATTTCACCGCCAATTTGCGTGACGTCCTTCACGTCCATTGAATGCGCCTCCAGGATTGTGTCGGGCCGGATCGTCGCCTGTTAACGCATTCCGCCGCCAGAGCACACCAGCAAAAAGGCGCAGTTTGTTGAATTTGAGGACAGCCACGGGCAGAAAGGAACAACGACGGAAATGGCGCCGATTTGCCTGACGGGACAGCTTGACATCCCCTGCCCGGCCCCCGACAAAACGCGGCGAAAATCAGCGCCCGGGGGGCTTTTCCGACCATGTCCAGCGACCAGCATCTTGCCAACAATCTTGCCAAGACCATCGACGACGCGTTCGACGCTCGCGACGGCATCAATCCCGCGACCAAGGGCGCGGTGCGCGACGCGGTCGAGACCGCCCTCGACATGCTCGATTCGGGCGCGGCCCGTGTCGCCGAGCGGACCGCCGATGGCACATGGCAGGTCAATCAGTGGCTGAAGAAAGCCGTGCTGCTGTCGTTCCGGCTCAACGACATGACCGTGATCGGCGGCGGCCCCGGCAAGGCGGTCTGGTGGGACAAGGTCGCGTCGAAGTTCGAGAACTGGGGCGACAATCAGTTTCGCGCCGCCGGCTTCCGCGCCGTGCCAGGATCGGTCGTTCGCAAGTCCGCCTATATCGCGCCGGGTGTCGTGCTGATGCCGTCCTTCGTCAATCTCGGCGCCCGTGTCGATAGCGGCACGATGGTCGACACCTGGGCTACTGTCGGCTCCTGCGCCCAGATCGGCAAGAACGTGCATCTGTCGGGCGGCGTCGGCATTGGCGGTGTGCTCGAGCCGTTGCAGGCCGGTCCGGTCGTGATCGAGGATAATTGCTTCATCGGCGCGCGCTCGGAAGTCGTCGAAGGCGTCATCGTGCGCGAGGGTTCGGTGCTCGGCATGGGCGTCTATCTCGGCATGTCGACCAAGATCGTCGATCGCGCCAGCGGCCAGATTTACATGGGCGAAGTGCCGGCCTATTCGGTCGTGGTGTCGGGCACGATGCCGGGCAAGCCGTTCCCGAACGGCGAGATGGGCCCAAGCCTTTATTGCGCGGTGATCGTCAAGCGGGTGGACGAAAAGACACGCAGCAAGACGAGCATCAATGAGTTGTTGAGGGATTAGAAAATTTCTCTGTCATGGCCGGGCTTGACCCGGCCATCCCGCTTAGGGGATGCAATGCCTTGCTAAGCGGGATCACCGGGACAAGCCCGGTGATGACAGCAAGGGGTAAACATCAATGACCGCCGATCCTCTCCAGCTTGCCCGCGATCTCATACGCTGTCCGTCGGTGACTCCGGCGGAGGGCGGCGCACTCAAGTTTCTCGAAGCCACGCTCAAGGCCGCGGGCTTCACCGTTCATCGCATGACCTTCTCGGAGCCCGGCGCCGAGGACGTGGAAAATCTCTATGCCCGCATCGGTACCGAGGCGCCGAACCTGGTCCTTGCCGGCCACACCGACGTGGTGCCGCCGGGCGACGAGAGCGCCTGGAAACATCCGCCTTTCGCCAGCGCCATCGACGGCGACATGCTCTACGGACGCGGCGCGGTCGACATGAAGGGCGGCATCGCCTGCATGGTCGCCGCCGCGCTCGACCATGTCGCCGCCAACGCTGGCAAACCGAAGAAGGGATCTATCTCGTTCCTCATCACCGGCGACGAGGAAGGCATTGCCGTCAACGGCACACCCAAGCTGCTGCAATGGTGCGCCGAGCACGGTGAGACATTCGATAACTGCATCCTCGGTGAGCCGAGCAACGTCTCCGAACTGGGCGACACCATCAAGATCGGTCGCCGCGGCTCGCTCAACGGTCATCTCGTTGTCACCGGCAAGCAAGGCCACGTCGCCTATCCGGAGCGCGCGAACAATCCGGTGCGCGGGCTCGTCAAGCTGGTCGAGGCGCTGCAAGCGCAGCCGCTCGACAACGGCAACGACAATTTCCAGCCCTCGCATCTGGAATTCGTGTCGCTCGACGTCGGCAACAAGACCGTCAACCTCATTCCCGGCGAAGCGCGCGCGATGTTCAACGTCCGCTTCAACGACATCCACACCGCGGCGTCGCTGCAGAAGCTATTGCAGGCGCGCGCCGAGAAGGCCGCCGGCGGCAAGATCAAATTCAGCTTCAAGTTTCAACCGTCGAATGCCGGCTCCTTCGCGGTACAGCCGGGGCCCTTTACCGATATGGTGGCGAAGGCGATCACCGATGTCACCGGCCACACGCCCAAACTCTCGACCACCGGCGGCACGTCGGATGCGCGCTTCATCACGCATTATTGCCCGGTGGTGGAATTCGGACTCGTCGGGCAGACCATGCACCAGATCGACGAACGCGTGCCGGTCGGCGAACTCACCGCGCTGACAGGGATTTATCGCAAGATCATCGATAGGTATTTTGGGTGAGTCTTATCCCTCCCCGTCTTCGGGGAGGGTGGCGAGCCATAAGCGCGTTGACGCGCGTCTTCGACGCGCTATGGCGAGCCGGGTGGGGTTCATCATCGGAATGGACCCCACCCCGGCGCTTCGCGCCGACCCTCCCCTTTCAGGGGAGGGATAAGAAGCGCGTCACGCCAGCTTCGCATCCAGCGTGATGTCCGCCTTCAACAATTTCGATACCGGACAACCGGCCTTCGCTTTATTGGCCAGCTCCTGAAACTTGGCATCGTCGGCGCCGGGAATTTTCGCCTTCAGCGTCAGGTGAACTTTGGTGATGGCGAAGCCGTCGCCCTGCTTTTCCAGCGTGACGTCGGCCTGGGTTTCCATCTTCTCGGCGGTGAGATTGGCTTCGCCCAGGATTTTCGACAGCGCCATCGTGAAGCAGCCGGCATGAGCCGCACCAATCAGTTCCTCCGGATTAGTGCCGGACTTGCCCTCGAAACGGCTGGCAAAACCGTAAGGATATTCCTTGAGCGCACCGCTCTTGGTCGAAATGGCGCCTTTGCCGTCCTTGATGCCGCCTGACCAGATCGCCGAACCGAAAGTGCTCATCATTTTCTCCTTTTAGGAAACCGGAATGCCCCTCGCATATAGGCAACGTGTGACGACCCGCTATCGTTGCACGCGTTTGTGAAACTGTACCGCCCTCATCCTGAGGAGCCCGCCTGGCGTAGAAAAGGCGGGCGTCTCGAAGGATGGGCGGCCTCGTCCTTCGAGACGCGCTCCTTCGGAGCGCTCCTCAGGATGAGGCCGGGATGGCCCCGCGAGCGACAGCAAAATTCAGTAATCCACCTGCATCAGATACAATCCATCCGGCGGGGCCACCCGGCCGCAGGCGGTGCGATCGCGCGCTTCGAGCGCGGCGGAGAGATCGTCGGCAGTCCATGAGCCCGGCCCGGTCAGGCCGGTATTGACCAGCGAGCCGACCATCGAGCGCACCTGATTGTGCAGGAAAGAGCGCGCCGAAGCGAAGACATGAACCTCGTCGCCGGCGCGCACGACATCGAGCCGGTCGAGCGTCTTGTCCGGCGATTTGGCCTGACATTCGGTGGAGCGGAAGGTGGTGAAATCATGCTTGCCGGTCAATCGTTGCGCCGCCGCGTGCATGGCATCGGCGTTCAACGGACGCGCGACGCGCCAGGCGTATTTCAGCTCGAACGTCAGATCTGGCCGCCGGTTGATGATGCGGTAGAAGTAATGGCGTTGCCGCGCCGACATGCGCGCGTTGAAATCGTCGGCGACCTGTTCGGCCTTGAGCACGGCGACGGGATGCGGCCGCAAGTGCGCGTTGAGGGCGTCGCGCACAGTGTCGGTCTTCCAGTCGCGCGACAGATCGATGTGCGCGACTTGTCCTCGCGCGTGCACGCCGGCATCGGTGCGTCCCGCCCCTTGCACCAGCACGGTTTCGCCGGACAGCGCCGTCACCGCCTGCGTCAGCACGCCCTGCACGGTGAGTTGATCGGCTTGCGACTGCCAACCGCAGAACGGCGCGCCGTCATATTCGATGGTGAGTTTATAGCGCGGCACGTTCGATATACCCTCACGCCAAATCGTCGAAGGCCGCAGGATAGGACAAACGGCCGCCATCGTGCGCCGTGGCCGCGAGCTTTAACGCCATAAAGTAATCACCCGCATATATCGACTCGTAAGCTTTCGTAGTTTCCAGCGAAAATCCAAAGCGCTGATAATAGACCGGATCGCCAAGCACGAAGACGATGCTTTCGCCAAACTCCCGCAACTGCGCCAAGCCTTTGTGCGTCAGCGCCGAACCGATGCCGGAGCGCTGCTGCACTGGCGCCACGGCGAGCGGCGCCAGTGCAATGGCTTTGTACTGATCGCGCGGCGTCTGAATCCACAGGCGTGGCCAGGCGACATAGCCGACAATCTTGTCGTCCTGCAGCGCGACCAGCCCCAGCACGAGATCGCCATTGGCGCGCAGCCGCTCGACCAATTTGCCTTCCACTGGGCCGGCAAAAGCATCGTCGAGGATCTGACGAATGGCGGCCTCATCACCCGCGCATTCGGGCCGGACGATGGTTGAGGCGTTTGTGCTCATGCGAGCCGCGTGCCGGGCTTGACCGGCGTGCCGCGCAGGAATTCATCGGCGCTCATCGGCTTTTTACCCTCGCGCTGAATCTGCACGAGCCGAATGGCGCCGTCGCCGCAGGCGATGGAGAGGTTATCGTCGAGCACAGTGCCGGAGACGCCTGATCCTTTCGCCAGTGTGGTGCGCAGCGCCTTGATGCGCACACCGTCAAGCTCGAACCACGCGCCGGGAAACGGCGACAGGCCGCGACAATGATTATGCACGTCGGCCGCAGGTTTCGACCAATCGATGCGTGCTTCGGATTTGGCAATCTTGGCGGCATAGGTGACGCCCGCTTCCGGCTGCGGCGTCAGCGCGAGCGTGCCGCGCTCGGCGGCCGCCAGCGCTACCGGCATCGTGTCCGCGCCTATTTGCGCCAGCGCATCGTGCAGATCGCCGGCGGTCATGTCGGCGCCAATGGTCAATCGCGCGACCATCACCATCGCGCCGGTATCAAGCCCCTCGTCCATCTGCATGATGGTGACGCCGGATTCGGTATCGCCCGCCATCACCGCGCGGTTGATCGGCGCGGCGCCGCGCCAGCGCGGCAACAGCGAAGCATGAACATTGAAGCAGCCAAGCCGCGGCGCATCGAGGATTGGCTTCGGCAGGATCATGCCGTAAGCCA
Organism: Hyphomicrobiales bacterium; assembly: GCA_041691675.1. Taxonomy (GTDB): domain Bacteria; phylum Pseudomonadota; class Alphaproteobacteria; order Rhizobiales; family Xanthobacteraceae; genus Pseudolabrys. Next base: position 40,229 of record JBEPUC010000012.1, read on the forward strand.
CCACGACGGCCGCATCGGCATTGAAGGCACGGAATTCTTGTTGCGCCTCATCGGTGCGCAATGTCTTCGGTGTCAAAACCGGGATGCCTGGCTTGGCCGCCTCGCGCGCGATGGGCGTGACCTGCATTGCCATGCCGCGCTTGGCGGGCTTGGCCTCGCGCGTATAGACCGCAACGATCTCATGCCCGGCGGCGACCAGCGTAAGCAACGTCGGCACCGCGAAATCGGGCGTGCCCATGAAAATCAGGCGAAGGGGCATGACAATCCGAACTCTAGAACTCCCCTCCCCCTTGTGGGGAGGGGTTGGGGGTGGGGGTCGTTGTCATCGGCGACGGCTCTCGCGATCACCCCCCTCCCTAACCCTCCACCACAAGGGGGGAAGGAAAAGAAGAAGCGCATCACCCAATATGATGCGACGGCTCTTTGTCCTTGGCGAGTGACGGGCTGACGCCCTTCTTGGCCGCCTTGGTGAATTTCTTCATCACCATGCCGCGCTTGAGCTTGGAGATGTGGTCGATGAACAGCACGCCGTTGATGTGGTCTATCTCATGCTGGAGGCAGGTGGCGAGCAGTTCGTCCGCCTCCACCTCCTGCGCCACGCCGTCGATATCCTGATACTTCACCCGCACCTTGGCCGGCCGCTCGACCTCCTCGTAATATTCCGGGATCGACAGGCAGCCTTCCTCGTAGGTCGAGGTCTCGTCCGAACGCCAGACGACTTCCGGATTAATGAAGACGCGCGGCTCCGGCGGATCGTCCTTCTTGGCCAGGTCGATGGTGATGACGCGCACCGGCTCGCCGATCTGGATGGCGGCAAGACCGATGCCCGGCGCCTCGTACATGGTCGCGAACATGTCATCGACCAACGCCCGCAACGGCGCGTCGAAGGACTTGACCGGTTCCGATGTCAGCCGCAGCTTTTTGTCGGGGATGATGAGGATATCGCGGATCGCCATGGGCGCGATTTAAGGGCAAGGCGCGGCGCGGTCAATGTGCGCCACCGCCCGCCCTTCGGGCGGACTTGAGCCGCGAGGCCATCGGCCCTAGCGTTCGCCCTTCGTTCGCATCCACCCCCGAATCACGCTAGAAGCGACCCATGCTGCAAAACCTCCGCCTTCAGGACCTCCTGCTGCCGCAAAACCTGCCGCTGGTCATCGGGCTGGCGATCGGCCTGCTGCTCGTCATCGGCGTGGTGACGGTCATCGCGCTGCTCATGCGCAAGCCGGAGCCGGTCGCCGATCCGGAAGCCGAGCAGCGCCTGCGTGAGTTGAACGCCCGCCTCGACGCCATGGGAAGCTGGTTGCAGAATTCGCACACCCAATTGCAGCATACCGTGAACACCCGGCTCGACGCCGTCAGCCAGAATCTCGGCGAGTCGATGAAGACATCGACCAAGAACACCACCGACTATTTGCAGCAACTGCACTCCCGGCTGGCGGTGATCGACTCGGCGCAGAAGAACATCACCGACCTCGCCGGCACCGTGACGTCGCTGCAGAACGTGCTGTCCAACAAGCAGTCGCGCGGCGCATTCGGCCAGGGGCAGTTGGAAGCCATCGTCGCCGACGTTTTGCCCAAGGGCGCCTATGAATTTCAGTACACGCTATCGAACCGCACCAAGCCGGATTGCGTGGTGTTCATGCCGGACTCCGGCCCGCTGGTCATCGATGCCAAGTTTCCGCTCGAGGCAATGACGGCGCTGCGCGCCGCTCAGACCGACGACGAGCGCAAGTTCGCAGTCGCCCGCGTCAAGCAGGACATCGCCAAGCACGTCACCGACATTGCCGGCAAATACCTTATTCCCGGCGAGACGCAGGACATCGCGTTGATGTTCATTCCGTCGGAGTCGGTCTACGCCGACCTGCACGAGCAGTTCGACGATCTGGTGCAGAAGGCGCAGCGCGCCCGGGTGATGATCGTGTCGCCGACGCTGATGGTGATGGCGATCCAGGTCATCAAGCAGGTACGCAAGGATGCCGAGATGCGCGAGGCCGCCGACCAGATCCGCACCGAGGTCGGCATGATGATGAAGGATGTCGGCCTGCTCGGCGACCGCGTGCGTAAATTGCAGAACCACCTCAACCAGACCAACGCCGACATCGATTCGATCTTGATCTCGACCGGCAAGATCGAAAAGCGCGGCGGCAAGATCGAGGCGCTCGAATTCGACGCCGATACGCCCGGCGGCGCCGATCTGATCGCGGCGCCGGTGAGGAAACTCGGGGCGGCGGAGTGAAAATACACTCTGTCATTCCGGGGCGCGGCCTTTTGGCCGCGAACCCGGAATCCATATTCACAGACTGGGGTTATGGATTCCGGGTTCGCGCGCAAGTGCGCGCGCCCCGGAATGACGGAGCATAAGTCATGACCGCCCCGGACACCCCGACGCCGCGCGCCTCCTTCGTCGACACGCTGTCGGTCTATCTCCAGCCACGCGTGCTGATCGTCATGTTCCTCGGCTTTTCGTCGGGACTGCCGCTGGCGCTGTCGAGTTCGACGCTGCTGTTCTGGATGGCGGAGGTTGGCGTCGATCTCAAGACCATCGGCCTGTTCGCCATGGTCGGCACCCCTTACACGATCAAGTTTCTATGGGCGCCGATCGTTGACGCCTTCGACGTGCCCATACTGGCGCGCTTCCTCGGCCGGCGGCGTGGCTGGCTGATGCTGACGCAACTGGCGCTGATGGCGGCAATCGTGCTGCTCGGCGCCAACGATCCGGTTGCCGCGCCGGGCATGATCGCGCTGGGCGCGCTCATCGTTGCCGCCGCTTCGGCGACGCAGGACATCGTCATCGATGCCTTCCGCGTCGAAAGCCTGCCTGAGAACGAGCAGGCCGCGGGTGCCGCTTCCTACGTCGCGGCCTATCGCGTCGCGATGCTGGTCTCAAGCGCCGGCGCGCTGTTCCTCGTCAGCGGCTTCCAGAGCATCGGCTTCAGCCGGCAGGGCGGCTGGAGCGCCAGCTACATGGTGATGGCGGCCTTCGTGGTGGTCGGCGTGGTGACGACTTTGTTCGCGCGCGAGCCGGAAAAATCCAGAGATGCTGAAGTCAGTCATCAAACCGAACCGCCACTGCAACGGCTGAGCCGCACCATCGTCGGCGCTTTCACCGACTTCTTCCTGCGCGACGGTCTTAAGATCGCCTTCGTGGTGCTCGTCTTCGTGATCCTGTTCAAGCTGACCGATGCGCTCGCCGGCGTGATGACCGGACCGTTCGCGGTCAAGCTCGGCTTTACGCGCAACGAATACGCCACGATCATCAAGGGCGTCGGCTTCGTCGCGACTTTGGCCGGCGGTTTTGCCGGCGGCTATGTCGCACGCTCCTTGCCGCTCGCCGCCAGTCTTTGGATCGGCGGCCTCCTGCAAGCGTCAGCCAATCTGGCGTTCTCCTGGCAGGCCGTCGTCGGCCACGATCTCGCTTGGCTGACTTTCGCGATCACGGTCGAGAACTTCACCAGCGCCATCGGCACCGTGATTTTCGTCGCGTATCTGTCGGCGCTGTGCCGCAACCCGCTGCACACGGCGACGCAATACGCGCTGCTGACCGCGCTCGCCGCGGTGGGACGCACATATTTATCGGCAGGCGCCGGCTATCTTGCCGAGGCGACCGGCTGGGTCTGGTTCTTTGCCTTGTGCGCGCTTGCCGCGCTGCCGAGTTTCGTCTTGTTGGCGTGGTTGCAGGGCCAAGGGCATTTCAAGCGGGTGGAAAGGAAGAAGGCCTAGTTGGCGCAGCCATTCTCCGCTCGTCCCCGCGAAAGCGGGGACCCAGAGGCCGAGTAAACAAATCAGATGAAAAGAACTGGATTCCCGCTTGCGCGGGAATGAGCGGAATTTGGGGCGACACCCGTGAAACGTCCGATCTAAAACAACGTCCGCTGCTTCATCGCCGCCGACAGCGTGCCTTCGTCGAGATAATCGAGTTCGCCGCCGACCGGCACGCCGTGCGCCAGCCGCGTCACCTTCACGCCGGCATCCGCCAGCAATTCGGTAATGTAGTGCGCGGTGGTCTGGCCATCGACCGTGGCATTGAGCGCCAGGACCAGCTCCTTGACCTCGTCGCCATGCGCGCGCGCGATCAGCGCATCGATGGACAGGTCCTGCGGACCGACGCCGTCGAGCGGCGACAGCGTGCCGCCGAGGACGTGATAACGGCCGTTGACGACATTGGCGCGCTCAAGCGCCCATAAATCGGCGACGTCAGCGACCACGACCAGAATGGATTGATCGCGGCGCGGATCGGTACACACGGTACACGGATCGCGGGTATCGATATTGCCGCAGGTCTTGCAGACGACGATCTTCTCGTTTGCCGTCTGCAAGGCGGCGGTGAGCGGCTCCATCACCAGTTCGCGCTTCTTGATCAGGAACAGTGCGGCGCGCCGCGCCGAGCGCGGTCCGAGGCCGGGCAGCTTCGCCAGCAGTTGAATGAGGCGCTCGATTTCGGGGCCGGCAACCGCGGTGGGCATGTCGGCTTAACCCAACAGCCCCGGCGGCAGCGGCAATCCGCCGGTCATCGCCTGCATCTTTTCCGCCATTACCGCCTCGGCCTTGCGGCGCGCGTCGGCGTGGGCGGCGACAATCAGGTCTTCGACGATTTCGCTTTCGCCGGGCTTCATCAGCGAGTCGTCGAGCTTGACGCTTTTCAAGTCGCCTTTGGCGGACAGCGTCACCGTCACCATGCCGCCGCCGGCGGTGCCTTCGACCTGAATGGTGTCGAGTTCGGCCTGCATCGCCTGCATCTTGGATTGCAGTTGGGCGGCCTGCTTCATCATGCCCATAAAATCGGCCATTGCTTATTCCCCTTTGCGCATGATTCTGTCCGAAATCATGCGCTAGTCCTCGTCTTCTTCAGGCGCCGCTAGGTTGGCGACATCGCTACCGAGGTCGTCGTCATCATTATTTTGCGTGATCGCACCGACGGTCGCGCCCGGAAACTTTGCCAGCACCGCCTTCACCAGTGGATCATTGAGCACTTCCTGCCGCAACTCAGCCTGGCGGTCTTCGGCCTGCGAGCGCATGGTCGGCGCGCCCGCCTCCTTCGACACCACCACGATCCAGCGCTTGTTGGTCCAGGCGGTGAGCTTGCGTTGCAGGTCATGGACGAAAGTCTTGGGCGCGTTCGGCTGCAACGCGATTTCGAGTTGGCCGTCTTCATAGCGCACCAGCCGGACGTCGCGCTCCAGCGTCATCTTGGTGGTGATGTCGCGCTTGTCAGCAACGAAAGCGATCAAGTCCTGAAACGAGCCGATGGCCACAGTGGGCGCGGCCTGTGTGTCCGCTTGTGCGTCGGTTTGGCCAAGCCGGGCAACGGGATCGTCCTGCGGACGGGGCGATGCCGCAGCCGACGCGCGCGGCGCGCCGCGGGGCGCGTCGTAACGCGGAGCGAAATTCTGCGCGGCGCTGACGCCGGCGGACGCACTGCCGCCCCCGTTGCCGGACGGACGCGCCGCCGCACCGCCCTCGCCCAACGCCTTCACGACTTCATCCGGCGTCGGCAGATCGGCGGCGTAAGCGATACGCACGAGCACCATCTCTGCGGCGGCGACCGGGCGACCGGAGGCCTGCACCTCGCCGACGCCTTTGAGCAGCATCTGCCAGCAGCGCGACAAGACTCGCAGCGACAGTTGCTGCGCGAAGGCGCGGCCGCGCACGCGCTCCGCTTCCGACAACGACACGTCGTCGGCGACATTGGGCACGACTTTGACGCGGGTGACGAAATGCGTGAACTCGGCGAGATCGCTGAGTACCACCGTCGGATCGGCGCCGATGTCGTATTGCGCCCGCAATTCGGTGAGCGCGCCGGGAATGTCGCCCTTCATCAGGGCTTCGAACAGATCGACGACGCGCACGCGATCGGCAAGGCCCAGCATCTGCCGCACGTCTTCGGCGCGCACCGGCCCCGCGGCATGCGCGATACCCTGATCGAACAGCGACAGCGCATCGCGCACCGAGCCTTCGGCGGCGCGCGCAATCAGCGCCAGTGCCGCCGGTTCGGCGTCGATGTTTTCCTTCGCCGCGATCTTCTGCAAATGCTCGACCAGCACGACCGAATCGACACGGCGCAAGTCGAAGCGCTGGCAGCGCGACAGCACCGTCACCGGCACTTTGCGAATTTCGGTGGTGGCGAAGATGAACTTGGCGTGCGGCGGCGGCTCTTCCAGGGTCTTGAGCAGCGCATTGAACGCCGCGCCGGACAGCATGTGGACTTCGTCGAGGATGTAGACCTTGTAGCGCGCCGACACCGGCGCATAGCGCACGGCATCGTTGATCTGGCGCACGTCGTCGACGGAATTGTGCGAGGCCGCGTCCATTTCCAGCACGTCGATGTGACGGCTGTCGATGATCGCCTGGTCCTGCACGCCCATCGCCGGCATGTGGATGGTCGGCCCCTTCACCGAGCCGTCGGGCAATTCGTAATTGAGCGCGCGGGCGAGAATACGGGCGGTCGTGGTCTTGCCGACGCCGCGCACGCCGGTGAGAATCCAGGCCTGCGGGATGCGGCCGCTCTCGAACGCATTCGAGATGGTGCGGACCATCGCTTCCTGGCCGATCAGGTCGTCGAAACTCGCCGGGCGGTACTTGCGGGCCAGCACGCGATAGCCGCCGGCCGGCGCTTCGGCCGGGGCGGAACCAAAACCGGAAACAGGACCGGAAAGGTTCTCGGGTTCGCTCATGCGCTCTTTCTCATGCGCCTATTCTTGCAAGCTTAAGCCGCGAGGGCCACCCGCTGCGGCGACATGGCCGGCCTGACGCCCAACGAATCGTGGAAAAAATGGGTGGGAGGCTGACAACGACCCGAACCGGGCTCGTTAGGGCTGCTTCCTTCCGGATCTGACCCGGTTGGCGAGTGGCTCGTCCACCGCCAACCTCCCGGCCCCTATATCGGGCGAATGCAGGGAGAAAGCAAGTTGCCCAGTTCTGTCATGGCCGGCCTTGACCCGGCCATCCCGCTTAGGCCAGCACCGTGCCATCCTAAGCGAGATCACCGGGACATAGGCGTCTCAAAGAGACGCCGTTCTTCGAACGGCTGTGCCCGGTGATGACAGGTCATGACATGCCGGACACCACCTTCTCCCTCCACCCGCAACTGGCCGCCGACACCGTCCCGGTCGGCGACCTCGCGCTGTCGCGCGTCCTGCTGGCAAATGACGCCAATTACCCGTGGCTGATTCTGGTGCCCAGACGTCCCGGGATCACGGAACTGATCGACCTCAACGATAACGATCGCACGCAGGTGAATGCCGAAATCGACGCCGCCGCCCGCGCGCTCAAAGCCATCACCGCCTGCGACAAGCTCAATGTCGCGGCACTGGGCAACGTGGTGGCGCAACTGCATATCCACGTCATCGGCCGCCGCCGCGACGACAAGGCGTGGCCGAAGCCGGTCTGGGGCGCAGCGGCGGCCACGACCTATGATCCAGCGACGCGGGATGCGCTTATCGCGGCGCTAAAGCGGGCGCTGAAATGACGGGAATTTGACGAGCCGGAGCGCATTGCGCTCCCCCCTGCTCCGTGCCAGTTTCCGCGCCGATGTCATCCCGCCCGAATCTCGGCCCCAAACCCGTCCTCGGCTATACTGGCAATCGCCTTGAGCGCGCCGCCGAACTGCGCCCCAATGGCGCGGCGATTGAGGCCATGGCGGCTGGCGCGAAAGCCGCGACCTATGTCGTCGGCGGCGAACTGATCGTCACCAAAAAAGGCGCGCCGAACGATCCACTGTTCACGCTCGCGGAGGCGCAAAGCTTAGGCCCGGCGACCGAAACCGTTTTCCTCGGCCATCTCGATGGCGCCGGCCGTTTCGGCATCGGCATACCGGCGGCCGCCGCCGAGGCGCTCAAGACACGCGACGACCTAATGGTCACCGATCTGCGGTCGATCGCGGTGCAGGGGCTGGTCTATGCCGATCATTTACCGCCGATCGCCGAGGCCAAGGCTGTGCTGCAATGGCACATGCGTCACCGGTTCTGCTCGAATTGCGGCGCGACGTCGAACGTGGTCGACGGCGGATGGAAACGCTTTTGCCCCAACTGCAACACCGAGCATTTCCCGCGCACCGACCCGGTCGTCATCATGCTGATCGTCAATGGCGAGCGCTGCCTGCTTGGCCGCTCGCCGCGGTTTGCGCCGACGATGTGGTCGTGCCTCGCCGGATTCATCGAGCCCGGCGAATCCTTCGAGGATGCCGTGCATCGCGAAACCCGCGAGGAAGCCGGCATCGTCTGCGGCCGGGTAAACTATTTCCGCTCGCAGCCCTGGCCATTCCCGATGTCGCTGATGATCGGCTGCCATGCAGAAGCATTGAGCCGCGATATTATCATCGACAAAACGGAACTTGAGGACGCGCGCTGGTTTAGCAAGGACGAGATTGTCACTATGTTGACGCGAACGCATGCGAACGGGCTGACCACACCGCCGCCGATGGCGATTGCGCACCATATTATTCGTGCCTGGATTGAGGACGACATCCGTTTTGACTGAGCCTAACAAGACGCCCCACATTCTGGCCGCCGGCGGCGCCGTACAGGACATCGTCATGCGGGTGGACGCGTTCCCGCAGCCCGGCGGCAAGGTGACGGCGTCGGAATTCCTCGTTACCAGCGGCGGCCAGGCAGGCAACGCCGCGGTCGCCATCGCCCGGCTCGGCGCCGTGACCAGCTATATCGGCGCGCTAGGCGATGAGAACGACGATGTCGCCAACACTATCATTAAGACGTTCACTGCCGAAGGCATCGATGTCAGCCGCGTGCTGCGGGTGCCGGACGCGCACTCGTCGGTGTCGCTGATCCTGATCGACGCCGCCGGCGAGAAGATGATCGCCACGCGGCGCAATCAGGGCCTGAGCGAAGCCGTGCCGGCCGATCCGCAAGCCGCCGTCGCCGACCGCGACGCTGTGATGCTCGACAACCGTTACGACAATATCAGCCTGCCGATCTGTCGCGCCGCGAAAGCGCGCGGCATTCCGCGCGTGCTCGATTTCGACAAGCCGACGCCGGCGAACGATCCGCTACTTCAGGCGTGCAGTCATGTCATCTGCTCGGCCGACGCCATTCGCGATGCCACCGGTCTCACGGAAATTCCCGCCGCGCTTGCCAAGTTCGGCGAAGGTTACGATGGATTTCTCGCCGTCACCGATGGACCGAAAGGCGTCTATTGGCTGGAGAACGGCAAGGTCCGGCACATGGAGGCGTTCAAGGTCGAGGCCATCGATACGTTGGGAGCCGGCGACACGTTTCACGGCGCGTTCGCGGTGCGGCTGGTGGAGACCGGCGGCGACGTCGTCGACTCGATGCGCTTTGCCGCTGCGGCAGCGGCGATCAAGTGTACGCGTTTCGGCGGCCTGATGGGTGCGGCGACGCGCGCGGAGGTGGATGCGTTTTTGAAAGAGCGAACTTAAGCGCCGGTTACTTCTTATCCGGGCACGGCGCGCCGCACGGCGCGCAGGCCCCGGCGAAATCCTCCGGCGACACCGCGCGCCCGCTCGACGGGCTCATCAGGTGATTGCCGACGATGGCGACGAAACCAACGAACACCACGGCGAGATAGACTTTGCGCATCGCCCTACTCCCGCGACAGACCGAACAACGGCCGCAGTCGAATGCCGATCAGGTTGCCGCACAGCGCCGCGCCGAACCAGACCCAACCATGCACCGAGCCCGACGCGACCCCGCCGACAAAGGCGCCGATGTTGCAGCCGAAACCGAGACGCGCGCCCCAGCCGCACAGCAGGCCGCCGATGGCGGCGGCGAGCAGCGACTTTGCCGGCGGCCACGCCGTCGCGGCGAAAGGCTTGGTGGCAGCCGCCGCCGCCATCGCGCCGAACAGCATGCCGAAGTCGGTCAAGCTCGACGTGTCGGACAGTACCGACTCGGTAAGCGCGTGCTTGGGTCCCGCCCATTGCCAGAACGCCGCCTGCGAGAAATCAAAGCCGAGCGCCTGGAAAATCTTTGCGCCCCAAACCGTGTAACCGAACGTCACGCTCCACGGGTGTCCACCGGCGATGAAGACGGCGATGCACAGCAAGCCGATGATGATGCCGCCAAAGATGTAAGTCCGCGACGGCTTGTAATTCGCGCCACGCTTGCGCGCCACCGCCGCCATGATCGCGGCGGCGAGCGCAATGCTCGCCAATGTCGCCACCAGCCCGCCCCAAGGGCCGAGATAATCCGACGCCAGAATCGGATTGATGCCGCCGAGCGCCAGAAATGACGGCAGCGACAGCGAGCCGAACACGCTGCCGATGATGAAGAACGCCAGCGTAATCAACATACGGCCGGAGCCGCCGCCCGCGGTGTAAAGCGTGCCGGAACCGCAGCCATTGGCGAGCTGCATGCCGATGCCAAACACGAAGGCGCCGAAGATAAGCGACGCGCCGAGCGGCGCGATCGCACCGCCGAAGTCGCTGCGCAACGCCGCCACCGGCACGATGACGAGCGCCGCCACGGCGATCACGATGAGGCCGCCGATCAGGCCACCGGCCTCGCCTCGCGTGAGGAAGCGCCGCCAAGACGCCGTGTAGCTGAACTCGGCCTTGAGAAACGCCACGCCGAGACCGAACCCACCGAGGATCAGCGCGGCCGATGCCGGCTGGCCATCGAGCAGCACCAGCGCGACCAGCACGGCGGTTGCCAGCAAAGCGATGCTGAGGAAAAGAAAATCGATGCCAAGCGCGGCGCCGGTCTTTGGCGTCGAAAGCGTTGCGGTAGACATGAGGAACCTCGGTAGCGTTACGCGCCCGTATGACTACTACAGCTTAGTTGGTTCGTCATCTCACGCCCGATCAATCATCGGCGCACGTATCAAACTCCGCTCATTCCCGCGAAAGCAGGAATCCAAGTTGTGTCCTTGAAAAGAACAGGTCCCCGCTTTCGCGGGGACGAGCGGAACATTGACGTCGGCTTGGCTGACTGGCCTTACGACCCCAGACCGAGCGCCTTCTTCAGATCGTCCCACTTGGTACGGCTGGACTGCACCGGGCGATGGGCGTCGGCCGTCCATTCGACCATCGAGCCGTCGTAAAGCTTGACCTGGCCGCGTCCGAGAACTTCGTGCAACACGAACCAGTCGGTGGCCGCCCAATGGCCGGTGTTGCAATAGCTCACGGCGGGGCCCGCCGGAATTTCCTTGGCGAGCGAGGCAAGTTCCGCCTTTGGCTTGAGCTTGTTGGTCGCGCTGTCATAGAAGCGCGCGCTGTCGAGACTGATCGCGCCTGGAATGTGTCCATAGGCCGCCGCAGCCGGCACCTTTTCCTTGCCGGTAAAGAACGACGCCGGCCGCGCATCGATGAGCGTGACGTTGCCGGCGGATTCGGCCTTCTCCACGTCGCCGACCTGCGCCAGCAGGCTTTCGTCGAGCGTCGCGGTGAAAATCGTCGGCGACGGCTTCTTGATGCCGCTCTCGACCGGTAGCTTGGCGGCGCGCCAGGCGGCGACGCCGCCATCGAGGATCGAGACGTTGTTCACGCCGACCACTTTCAACGTCCAGTACGTGCGGGCGGCCGAGCCGAAATCGGTGTAGCTGACGCCGGCCGGCACCACGACGACGCGGCTGTTCTCGTCGATGCCGATGTCGCCGATCAGCTTCTCCAGTTCCGGCACTGTCGGCAGCATGAACGGCACGTTGTTGCGGGTGACGCGCCAGCCGGCCTTGTCGTAATCGCTGTGAACGCTGCCGGGAATATGCGCCTCGGTATAGGCCTTCACGCCGCCGCCATCGATGGCGGAGCGGATATCGAGCACGACGAGGTTCTTGTCCTGCAGATGCTCATTGAGCCATTGCACGCTGACCAGCGGCTGCGCGTCCGGGGCCGGCGCGGCGGAGGCAGTGAAGCTCGCACCCAGCGACAGGATCGCCGCGAGCGCGGCGGCGCGCAGAGGCCTGCTCAGCAAGGGTTGGGAAAAGAGCGAAGCGAAGATTATTCTCATGACACGCGTCCATTTGGAACAAGGCGCCCGATATGGCGTCAGATTGCTCTTGAAATAGAATATTTTTCTCTGTAAAGACAGATGGTGCCGCAAAATAAGAAAATAATTCCAAATGAACGGCCAGCCGGGGACGACCGTGCCAAATTTCTGAAGGAAAAGAGAATGGACGCCATCGATCGCAAGATTCTGGCCGTGGTTCAAGAGGATGCCTCGCTGTCGGTCGCCGAGATCGGGCAGCGCGTCGGCCTCTCCTCGACGCCGTGCTGGAAGCGAATGCAGCGCCTGGAGGCCGACGGCGTCATCATCCGTCGCGTGGCAATCATCGATCCGGAAAAAGTCGGCCTCGGCATCACCGTCTTCGTGTCCGTCGAGACCGGCGACCATTCTCAGGAATGGTTGTCGCGCTTCGCCCAGGTGGTCAACGACATGCCGGAGGTGATGGAGTTCTACCGCATGGCCGGCGACGTCGATTACGTGCTGCGTGTCGTGGTGCAGGACATGCTGAGCTACGATACGTTCTATAAGAAGTTGATCGCCACCGTGCCGCTGAAGAACGTGACCTCGCGCTTCGCCATGGAACGGATCAAGCAGACCACGGCCCTGCCGATCAAGGAAACGCGATAAACAAAAATGCTAGGTGGCGCACGGATGCGCGGCGTCGGGATACGTCGGCGCGCTCATGCGCGGGCTCATGTACATCTTGTCGGACAGATTGATCGTGCCGGTGATGTTGTAGCCGACGATCGGCGTATAAGCGTACGACGCCTGCGCCAGGATCAACTGCGTGCTCGCTACCGTCAGCGCCGACGGCACGGTCACCGCGCCGAAGCTACCCGAACCGCGACTCTTGCTCCACTTCACCGTCACTTTCTTATTAGCATCGATGTCGATGCAACTGACGGTGAGGCTGAGCTTGCTTGCGTCATATGGTGAAACGATTGCTGTCGCAGCATCGAGAATATTGTTCATGTCGGAGGACGAAATGGTCGTTACCTGGGCGGTCAAGTTCACCACCGTCGCAACGGTCAGACTGACCTTGCGGTCGGCGGCAACACCGTCCGAGACCTCGACGACGCCGAAATACAATCCGATCAGTACCGGCGCGACGAGCGCGAACTCGACCGCCGAGACGCCCCGCCAGTCCCGGGAAAATCGACGCAGGATGTTCGATGCGAGCGGCGGCGTGATCATGATAATGTCGCTCACTTGTACGGCTCGACGCGAAACACCGACGTCGCCGCCAGCAAGCGCTTACCGCCGCCGAGATTGCCCAGGGTGTTGCCGAGCATCGAAACATAGATCGGCCACTGGTAATAAAGCGACACCACGACGATGTCGCCGACCGTGCCAGGATTATAGGCCATGTTGCCGGTGCTGAAGTTCTTCGCCGTCACCGGAGTCGCGGTAATGGCGGAAAAGCTCGAATAGGTTTTAACATTGACATAGACGCCATTGGCGCAATCGAGGAGGCCGAAAATGCGATTGCACACCTGCTTCTTGAAATCGGCGGCGCTGAAATTCTGCGTCTGCGCCTGGCCGGTCATGATCAGGCGGGCGGAATCGGCGGCAGCGGCTTCCAGCGACTGGCCGGCGAAGAATACCATCGCGGTTTCGATGATGGCGAAGATCAGCGCCAGAAAAGGCACGGCAACCAGGGCGAATTCGACGGCGGCGGCGCCGTCCTGCCGCTGCAAGAACCGCTTGCCGAAAATCCTGCGGCCGATACGAGAGCGCGTAAAACCGCGCAGGCAGATGCCGGCCGTGGCTCGGGTTGTCTGAAACATTGCGATGGTCTCGAGCGCTGACGATGGCAAGAACGCTGCAATCTTATATCAAAGGCTTGTTTTCAAATTCTTGCGCTCATTGTGGAGAACAATGGCGATCGCATTAGGCGTTCGCTAACCAAGCCCGTTCTTCCGCCGCGCACGACAATGGATATCAGTGCGCCGCGGCGCCGGCGCTGGCAGCGCCGCTCGTGCGGCTGCCGACCTGGTTGAGAATGCCGCCGAAGAAAGCGGGATTGTCGCCGAGCGTCAGCCGGCGCTCGCATTCGGGCGCGCAGCTATACGATTCACGCTCGATGCCTTTGTAGACCACCACAATATCCGCGGCAGTCGGCCCGAGGACCTCGATGATGTCGTTCATCACAATCTTGCCGGTGCGATCGAGGCCGACCATGTTGGTCGAACCGAAGCCCTTGCCGGTCACCACCAGCACGCCGCCGCTTTGCAATGTCGCGTCGGCGATCAACGGATTGCCGATGACGATGGTAGCGACGCGCTCGGGCATCTTCATGATGTGCGCCTTGTCGATCGAAACGCTGACTGTCTCGGCGCGGGCGGCTCCGGCGGTTATCATTATCGAGATCAACGTCCCGATCAGGGCGACGCGACGCCCGAGCACGGCCGGCATGAGGACTCTCCAACACTGACGCAACACATTCCGCGCGGACTTGCACGCCGGCGGACCAACCTGTCGTTAGTTGACTGCAAATTGGTGAACGAAGTGCAAGCGCACGTGGTGAACGAAATCCAAAGGGTAAAAGGGCAGGTGTCCGGTCTAGGTCGGCATAAACGAAAAGCGGGTCGACGAAAAAAATCGTCGTGCATTGTTTGCGCTTACCCAATGACAAATCTCGCTCGTCCGATATCCGTCTGGCGAAATTAGAATCCGCGGAGACCGAAGTCGCGTGGGCAGCGCTTGCAGGGCCTGCGGTGGCAGTCCGAGGTCTGTCCCTTCAAGTATTCGCGTCATCCCTGTCGATGAGGAGTATCGTCATTACTCAGGACTTGTCAGACAAATCCTTAGCCTATTCCATGTATACAATCATAAAAACGAGGATGAATTAAAGTATAGATATGAGTTAACTTCTTATTAACCACGATAATCGATAGATTATATATTCTTAACTAAGTGAACTATACACGTAATCACCCTATTTTTCTTCAATCAGATTAACATACCCTCAAGTTCTCGTCCGTAAGGTCCAGTTATGGCCGGGACATACTTGGAGAAGCTCCAGGGGCCCCCGACCAGCTCAGACAGCCCTGTTTGGATTATGGAGCTACCGATGAAGAATCTCTTCGTTCGTTTTGTGAAGGACAACTCGGGCGCGACAGCCATCGAGTACGGCCTTATCGCTGCCGGCATTTCGGTCGCGATCATTGCCGTCGTCAACGGCCTCGGCACCAAGCTGAACACTACGTTCCAGAACGTCACCGATCAGATGAAATGAAATCGGGCGCAGTGTCGACGCTATAAAAGGCTCCGGCCTCGTGCCGGAGCTGCCTTTTTTGCGCGTGCAATGCGCATGCTTTACGAACCTTTAACGCGCTACGCGCTAACCGAACCGCAAGCTTGTGGCGCGTAGTGTTTCCGGCACGCTGGCCTCTTGCCGTGCGAGGATGAACATCATGCTGACCGACACGATCAGGCTATTGATGTTCCCGGCCCTGATGGCATTCGCCGCGTCGAGCGACCTGTTCACGATGACGATCTCGAACAGACTGTCGCTGGCCTTGTCGGCCGGCTTTGTCCTGCTGGCCATTGTCGCCGGGATGAGCCTTTCCACCTTCGGCCTGCATCTCGCCGCCGGCCTTCTGGTGCTGACGGTTTCGTTCGGCTTTTTTTCGCAAGGCTGGATCGGCGGCGGCGACGCCAAGCTCGCCGCGGCGACCGGGCTCTGGTTCGGCTTCGAACATCTCCTCGACTACCTGACCTACGCCTCGCTGTTCGGCGGGATACTGACGTTGATACTGATCCAGTTTCGCAAGCTGCCATTGCCGCAGGTGCTGGCGCGACAGACATGGATCATGCGGTTGCATGAGGCAGGCGGCGGCGTACCTTATGGCATCGCGCTCGCGGCGGCAGCGCTTACGGTCTATCCCACGACCGGCTGGATGCCCGGGTTCAAATTTTAAATATTTCTGAATGCCGTTTTGAAAATCGGCCGCTGCAATTTGCAATCGCCAGCAGCCCCCTGCTCTGCAAGCGCTAGAGCGTTTTCGAGCGAAGTGGGTACCGGTTCGCGTGAAGAAAACGCGTCAAAACAAAAAAGCTAGAGCCCGGCTTTGATCCATCAAAGCCGGGCTCTAGCAAGCAGTAAATTATTAACTCGATTTAGTCACCGCTCCTTAACCATGCCTTGACCTTTAAATGGTCAAATCCATGAAAGCGGCCGGCTTGGTCGTCATGTATTTCGGGCGGCAAATCCCGCCGTCAGTTTGTGAGAGTTAAGCGTATGAAAGCCGCGCGTCTCGTGGTCCTTGTCGTTGCAATCGGTGCCGGTGGCATCGCCGCAATGTTGGCCGGCCGCTCCGAAAAGGCGCCGGCGACCAAAGCCGTCGCCCTCGAAAAGCCCGCGACAGTCGATGTTCTCGTCGCCAAATCCGACATCGGGATGGGACAATCCGTCTCGCCTGCCGATATTTCCTGGCAGCAATGGCCAGAGGGCGCCGCTACCGGCAATTTCATTCGCAAACAGGATCGCCCGCAGGCGATCGAGAATCTGTCGGGCCAGATCGCCCGCTATCCCTTCGTCGCCGGCGAGCCGATCCGCGAAGCCAAGCTGGTCAACGCCAAAGGCTCCGGATTCATGGCGGCGATCCTACCCTCCGGCATGCGCGCCGTCTCGACGCAAATTTCGCCGGAAACCGGCGCCGGTGGCTTCATTCTGCCGAACGATCATGTCGATGTCATTCTGTCGCGCCGCGACCGCCAGGCCGAAAAAGCCAGCGGCTCCGAAGTACACACCAGCGAAATCATTCTCAGCAATGTGCGCGTCCTGGCTATCGACCAGAACGTCGAAGAGAAGAACGGCAACAAGGTCGTGATCGGCAAGACCGCGACGCTCGAACTGACGCCGGGGCAGGCTGAAACGCTGACGCTGTCGCAGCAACTCGGCACGTTGTCGCTGGCGCTGCGCAGCATCACCGATGCCTCGCAAAAAACTGTGCCGGTCGACGAAGCGCGTCGCGCCGGAATCAACATCGTGCGCTTCGGCGTCGGCACCATGTCGACGCCGCGATAATCGATCGAGGGGACTTTTAGGGACATGACCAAGAGGACCGGCAAGAGGACTCCGATCGGCGCCGCGAGGGCTATCAAGGCCAGCGTGTTCGTCGCCGCCATGACCGTCGTCGCGACGATGACGGCGGCGCCGCGCGCGTACGCTGCCGATCCGCCGCACGTGCCGGTGATCCAGGTCGCGGCGAGCGAGGCGACCTCGCGTTTCATTCCGCTTGGCATCGGCAAATCGGTCGCCATCGACCTGCCGGCCGACATCAAGGACGTCCTGGTCGCCGACCCGACTATCGCCAATGCGGTCGTGCGCACGTCACGCCGCGTCTACATGATCGGCGTCAAGATCGGCCAGACCAACATCTTTTTCTTCGATGCCGACGGCAAGCAGATCGCCGGCTTCGATATCGCGGTAACGCGCGATCTCAATGGCGTGCGCGCCGCGCTCAAGCAGAGCATGCCGGATGCCAATATCCGCATCGAGGGCGTCGCCGACGGCGTCATGCTGTCGGGGTCGGTGGCCAGCCCCGCAGAATCGGCACAGGCCTTCGACCTCGCATCAAGGCTGGTCGGCGATGGCGCCAAGGTGGTGAACGGCATCACGGTGCGCGGCCGCGACCAGGTTATGTTGAAGGTGACGGTCGCGGAAGTCCGCCGCGACGTCATCAAGCAACTCGGCATCGACCTGTCCGGGAGCTTCAACTACGGCACCAATGTCGTCAACTTCAACACGCAAAACCCGTTCTCGGCCACGGGACAGGCGCTCAGCAACAGCGCGCTGGGTGGCTCCTTCAAAAGCATCAACGCCACGCTGCGCGCCATGGATCGCGCCGGCGTCATCCGCACGCTGGCCGAGCCGAACCTGACCGCGATTTCAGGTGAGACCGCGAGCTTCCTTGCCGGCGGCGAATTCCCGATTCCCAACGGTCTGTCGTGCGACACCACCAAGTCGCCGCCGATCTGTCAGTCGCAAGTCGACTTCAAGAAATTCGGCGTCAGCCTCGTCTTCACGCCGGTCGTTCTGTCGGAAGGCCGCATCAGCCTCAAGGTCATGACCGAGGTTTCCGACCTGTCGACGGACAATGCCCTGACGCTGGCCGTCCCGGGCTCGACGCAGACCCTGACCATCCCGTCGATCTCGACGCGCCGCGCCGAGACCACGGTGGAAATTCCGTCAGGCGGCTCGCTGGCGCTGGCAGGCATGATCCAGGAACAAACCAAACAGCAGATCAACGGCACGCCCGGTCTGATGCAGCTTCCGATTCTCGGCGCTCTGTTCAAGAGCCGCGACTACATCAACCACCAGAGTGAACTGGTCGTGATTGTGACGCCTTACGTCGTGCGCGCCGTCGCGCAAAGCAAACTATCGCGGCCCGATGACGGCTTTGCCGACCCGAGCGACCCGTCAACGGTGCTTCTCGGCCGCCTCAACCGCATTTACGGCAGCACCAACAAAGCCGAGCAGCAGCCGTCGGCGGACAGCTATCACGGCAAATACGGTTTCATTCTCGATTGAGCGGCGGAGGCGATTCGATGAGCGCGAAATATAAGCCGAGCATAAAGCGGGGCGGCCGGGCCGCCGGGCCGCTGTTGGCGGCAAAGCTGCTCACGATTTGCGGCATCGCCGGCCTGCTCTCCGGCTGCTACGAAACCGGCGGCGCCCAAACGGCGTATGCGACCGACTACCGCGACCGTCATCCGATCACGATCAAGGAAGGCGACCGCCGCGTCGAGGTGTTTCTCGGCCGCAACCGCGGTGGGCTCAATCCCGGCCAGCGGGCCGATGTGCTGTCGTTCGCGCAACTCTGGAAACGCGAAGCGACCAGCGGCATCGTCGTCGATGTCCCGCACGGCGGCGCGATCGATCACGCCGCGAATGACTCGATGCGCGAGATCTATTCGATCCTCGCCGCTTCGGGCGTGCCACGCAATGCTGTCTATGTCCGCAGCTACGGCCTCACGCCCGGATCGCTGGCCAGCATTAAGCTCAATTATACGCGGCTGTCGGCGACCGCCGGACCTTGCGGCATCTGGCCGGACGATCTGGGACCGACCAAAGGCCGTACCTATCTTGAAAACCGTCCCTATTACAATCTGGGCTGCTCGTCACAGAACAATCTGGCGGCGATGATCGACAACCCGGCCGACCTGGTGCAGCCGCGCGGCGAAACGCCGGCCTATAGCGCCAGACGCTCGATCGCGATCGACAAGTACCGCAAGGGTGAAAATCCGAGCGCGGTCTATCCGAGCGATGGCTCGCATGGTTACGACGCCGGCAAAATAAGCGATATGGGCAAATGATAAAGCACGCGCATCAAGTTGCCGTCGTGGACGACGGCCCCGAGCGGGTGGCGGTGCCGCCGCCGGCAATGGAAGACCATATCGCTCCGGCGCCGCGCGTTTCGGTGCAGGCCTTTTGCGAAACGGTCGAGACCGCTGCCGCCGTTCAAGCCGCCGGCGAGGATCGCCGTCTCGGCAAGGCCCATGTCAAAATCCAGATGGGCGGCGCGACCGCCGCGGTCGAGGCTTATCGCGGCGCGCCGACGCCGAATGTCATCATTATCGAGGCGGAAGCCCGTGGCGACGGCATCCTCGGCCGGCTCGATCAACTCGCCGAATGCTGCGACGCCGGCACGCGCGTCATCGTCGTCGGCCGCATCAACGATGTCATGCTCTACCGCGAGCTGACGCGGCGTGGCGTCAGCGACTATCTGATCGCGCCGGTCGGCACCATCGACGTAGTGCGCGCGATCTGCGGCCTGTTCTCGTCGCCGGAGGCCAAGCCCGTCGGCCGCATCATTGCGGTGGTCGGCGCCAAAGGCGGCGTCGGCGCCTCGACGGTCGCCCACAATATCGGCTGGGCGATCGCCCGCGATATCGCGCTCGATTCCGTTGTGACCGATCTCGATCTCGCCTTCGGCACCGCCGGCCTCGACTACAATCAGGACCCGCCGCAGGGCATTGCCGATGCCGTGTTCTCGCCCGACCGCATCGATACCGCCTTCGTCGATCGTTTGCTGTCGAAGTGCACCGATCATCTCAGCCTGCTGGCGGCCCCGGCAACGCTTGACCGCGTCTATGACTTCGGCGCCGAAGCCTTCGATTCAATTCTCGATTCGCTTCGCACATCGATCCCTTGCGTCGTGCTGGACGTGCCGCACATGTGGTCGGGCTGGACCAAGCGTCTGCTGGTGAGCGCCGACGAGATTCTGGTCGTGGCAGGGCCGGATCTCGCCAATCTGCGCAACGCCAAGAACATGGTTGATCTGCTGCGGGCGTCGCGGCCGAACGATCATCGTCCGCATTATTGTCTCAACCAGGTCGGCGTGCCGAAGCGGCCGGAAATCACACCGTCCGATTTCGCCAAGGCGCTGGAAGACCAGCCGCTGGCGGTGATCCCGTTCGAGCCTCAATTGTTCGGCACTGCCGCCAATAACGGCCAGATGATCGCCGAAGTTTCGGCAAACCATAAGACCGCGGACATGTTCCGCCACCTGGCTCAGGTACTGACCGGCCGCGCCGAGGCCAAGCGGGCACGAAGCGGGCTTTTCTCGCCGCTGCTGTCGAAATTCATGAAGCGATAAAGCGTTCGATGTGTGTGGAGTAACCTGAGTTGTTTGGAAAGCGCAGCGGAGCATCTGAAGCGCGCGTAGTTGCGCCGGCCGTTCATCCGGCAGGTGGACTGGTCGCAGGCGCACCCGTGGTCGAGCCGCCGAAGCCCGCCCCCGCAGCCCCGATGGAAACCGGTCGCACGCCGTTTCCGTCCGACGGACTCGGTGCGCCGCTGGCGCCGGCGCCGGCGCCGACCCGCGCGCCGTCGATTCACACAATTGTGCCGACGTCGGTCGATTCGCGCCGCTCGGAGGCTTACTACACCACCAAGAGCACGATCTTCGGCGCGCTGATCGAGGCGATCGATCTGGCGCAACTGGCGCGGCTCGACGCCGATTCGGCGCGCGAGGAAATCCGCGACATCGTCAACGAGATCATCTCGATCAAGAACATTGTGATGTCGATCTCCGAGCAGGAGGAATTGCTCGACGACATCTGCAACGACGTTCTCGGCTTCGGTCCGCTCGAACCGCTGCTGTCGCGCGACGACATCTCCGACATCATGGTCAATGGTTCGGGCACCGTCTACATCGAAGTCAAAGGCAAGATTCAGCGCACCGGCATTCGCTTTCGCGACAATCAGCAACTGCTGAATATCTGTCAGCGCATCGTCAGCCAGATCGGTCGTCGCGTCGATGAAAGCTCGCCGATATGCGACGCGCGTTTGCCGGACGGCTCGCGCGTCAACGCCATCGTGCCGCCGTTGGCGATCGACGGCCCCGCGCTCACCATTCGTAAGTTCAAGAAAGACAAGCTGACGCTGGACCAACTGGTCCGGTTCGGCACCATCACCGAACAGGGCGCGGAAATCCTGCGCATCATCGGGCGCAGCCGCGTGAACTGCCTGGTCTCGGGCGGCACCGGCTCCGGCAAGACCACGCTGCTCAACTGCCTGACCCAGTTCATCGACGATGACGAGCGCATCATCACCTGCGAAGACGCGGCCGAACTGCAGTTGCAGCAGCCGCATGTGGTGCGCCTGGAAACGCGCCCGCCCAATCTCGAAGGCGAGGGTCAGGTCACGATGCGCGATCTGGTGCGCAACTGTCTGCGTATGCGCCCGGAACGCATCATCGTCGGCGAAGTCCGCGGACCCGAGGCATTCGATTTGCTGCAAGCCATGAACACCGGCCATGACGGCTCGATGGGCACGCTGCACGCCAACAACCCGCGCGAAGCGCTGTCGCGCTGCGAATCCATGATCACGATGGGCGGCTTCTCGCTGCCGTCCAGGACCATTCGCGAAATGATTACCGCCTCGGTCGATGTCGTCATCCAGGCCGCCCGCCTGCGCGACGGCTCGCGTCGCATCACCCACATCACCGAGGTGATGGGCATGGAAGGCGACGTCATCATCACCCAGGATTTGTTCGTCTACGACATGATCGGCGAGGACGCTCAAGGCAACATCATCGGTCGCCATCGCTCGACCGGCATTGGCCGGCCGCGCTTTTGGGATCGCGCTCGTTATTACGGCGAGGAAAAGCGACTCGCCGCGGCGCTCGACGCCGCCGAGGCCGCCAACGAAGCCATGAGCGCCTGAGGGAGGACCGCAGCGATGGAATCTCTCCCGATTTTCTTTCTCGCCGCTACCGCCGTCGGCGGCGTCGCCTATGTGTTCATTTACCCGATCCTGTCGGGCGAGAAGGCTGCCGACAAGCGTGTTGCCAGCGTCGCCAAGCCGGTGCCGATGTCGCGCGCGGTGCGCGGCCAGCCACGCTCCAGGCGCGACATTGTCGAAAGCACGTTGAAGGATGTCGAGGCCCGCCACAAGAAGTCCAACCGGCCGCCGCTTTCGGTGCGCACGGCGCAGGCCGGCCTCAACTGGACCAAGCAGAAATTCATCGTGATGTCGGCCGTCGTCGGCATTGTCATGTTCATCGGCGGCCTGATCGCCCATGCCGGCCTGCCGGTCGCCGCCACGCTCGGCTTTGCCGGCGCTTTCGGCCTGCCGCGCTGGTGGCTGTCCTTTCTGAAGAAACGTCGCGAGGCCAAATTTCTCAACGCGTTTCCGGACGCGGTCGATATCATCGTGCGCGGCGTCAAGGCCGGCTTGCCGCTGCTCGACTGCATGAAGATGATCACCGTCGAGGCTCCCGAGCCGCTGAAATCCGAATTTCGCGCCATCGTCGAAACCCAGGCCATCGGCATTCCGCTCGGCGAGGCGAGCAGCAAACTGTATGAGCGCATGCCGGTGCCGGAGGCGAATTTCTTCGGCATCGTCATTGCGATCCAGCAGAAGGCCGGCGGCAACCTGGCCGAAGCGCTCGGCAACCTGTCGCGCGTGCTGCGCGATCGCAAGAAAATGAAGAGCAAGATCCAGGCGATGTCGCAGGAAGCGAAAGCTTCCGCCTCGATCATCGGCGCGCTGCCACTGGCGGTGATGACGCTGGTGTGGATCACCAGCCCGCAATACATCAACCTGCTGTTCACCGAACCGCTCGGCCGCGTCATGCTGATCGGCTCCGCGGTGTGGATGACGATGGGCGTTCTGGTGATGAAGAAGATGATCAATTTCGACTTCTAGACGAACCAATCTAGAGAAGATTTTGCAAAGCGGGACCGATGCTTGGATTTCTGGAAAACTCCATTAACGTTCAGACGCTGACGATGGTGTTTGCCGCCGTCGCGGCAATCGCCACCGTTCTGACCGTAGCAATGCCGCTCGTGTTCGCCGATCCGCTCGGCAAGCGCATGAGATCGGTCGCAATCGAACGCGAAAAGATCCGCGCCCGCGAACGCGAGCGCATGGCGCAGGACAAGCAAAAAGCCAGTCTGCGTGAATCGCCAAAGCAATACATCCAGAAGGTGGTCGAAGGCTTCAACCTATCGAAATGGGTCGGCCAGGAAGAAGCGCGCCTCAAGCTGGTACAGGCCGGCTATCGCGGCCATGCGCCTTACGTCACCTATCTGTTTTTCCGCATGGTGACCCCGGTGGTGGCCATCCTCGGCGCCGCTTTCTATTTATTCGTGGTGACCCATTTCAATCAGCCCGCTACGGTCAAGCTTGGCATATGCATTGCCGCCGCCTATGCCGGCATGCACCTGCCGCTGATGTTGCTCAAGAGCAAAATTCAGAAGCGCCAGCTATCGATCAAACGCGCTTTTCCCGACACGCTCGATCTGCTGCTGATCTGCGTCGAATCCGGCATGTCGATCGAAGCGGCGCTCAAGAAAGTCAGTGACGAGATCGGGTCGCAATCGGTCGCGCTGGCGGAAGAACTCACATTGACCACCGCCGAATTGTCTTATCTTCCCGACCGCCGCCAGGCTTACGACAATCTGGCCAAGCGCACCGATCTCGACGGCGTCAAGTCGGTCTGCATGGCGCTGACGCAGGCGGAAAAATATGGCACCCCGCTCGCCAGCATGTTGCGGGTCATGGCGCAGGAAAATCGCGACATGCGCATGTCGGAAGCCGAGAAGAAGGCCGCCGGCCTGCCGCCAAAGCTCACCGTGCCGATGATTCTGTTCTTCCTGCCGGTGTTGTTCGTGGTGATTCTCGGACCGGCGATCATCAAGGTGATGGCGATAAAATAGCGGCGAACTCCGCACCGTGCGGGTAGACCAGGAACTTGGTCTTTACGTTCGCGGATTGGGAGGCGGTACATATCCCATACCGCCATTTTTCGTACCGCTGTTTTTCTGCGCGCCGCCGCTTTTCTTCCAGTCTTTTTGCGCGGCGATCATCTGACGCAGGAAATTGACGTTGGCCTCCGCCTCGGCGGCCGGCAGCCCAGCGCTGGAGATTTTCTCGGCCTCATCAAAGCGGCCCTGGAGGCCGACCACCAGCGCAAGATTCTGCCGCACCTTCGGGTCGGTATTCGGATGCGCCAGTGCGCTGCGCAGGGTGATTTCGGCGCGCTTCAAATCCTTCGTCAACACATAAGACAGGCCGAGATTCGACAGCACCGATGGCTCGTCCGGAACGATCTTGAGCGCCGACGCGTAATGGCGCTGCGCCTCGGCATGACGGCCCAATTGATCAAGCACCGCGCCCTGCGCGTTGAGCACGCGCCAATCCGGATTGTCCGGCGTCTGGGCGTGGCCAAGGACGGCGAGCGCCTGATTGAGGTCGCCGGCCTCGGCCAGCGCGCGGCCATAGGCGCCAAGCAGCGCCATATTCTGCGGGTTGCGAATCGAGGCCTGTTCGAGCACGGCGACCGCCTGAGCCCGCTGGTCGGTTGCGCTTAAGCCCCGCGCATAGGCCATAGCGGCGGCGGCGTCCTCGGGATGCTCGCGGTAACGCGCGCCCCAGACATCGAGCGATTTGCGCCACTCGGCGTCGCTGCGTGGGGTATCGGTGGCGCTGATCGAGCCGGTCACGTCGTCGCCGGTGGTCTTGCACCCGGCGAGCGGCAGCGCCAGCGCCGCCATCAACCCGGCCGAGACGAGAAGACGGGCCATCCGGCCAGTCCGCGGGCGCGGCAATGCCAATATTGGGGCAGTGGCTAAAATTTCCGGCGGCATAGTCGAGCAATAAAACGTTAACCCTAACGGAAGGTTAACCGCCCGCGTTGCGCTCCCCCCGCTTCTGTGTCCGCCTCCGGCCCGTGCGGAATGACGGCGTTTCCGGTTTCCCCTATAACGTCAGACGCCGCCGCGGACCCGCGACGGCTCCATTCCGACCAAACGCGCGACGCCGCGGAGTCCCTCATGCACCCTCAATTCGTCAGCGCGTCGGAAGCGCGCGGCATCCCGATCTGGTTCGTTCATAGCGACAATGCGGAAGCCGTCCTGAAAGGCTTCGGTGACCGCGAACGCGCCTTTGTTGCCGCCGCAGGCTTTGAACCCAAGCCGGGTAAGTTGCTGCTGCTGCCAACGCTGGACGGCAAACTCGCCGGCGTTCTGTACGGGCTTGAGAAGCCGGGCGACCTTGTCGACACGTTCCGGCCCGGCCAAATGGCGAACCTGCTGCCGGCCGGCATCTATCGTTTCGCCAATGCGCCGCATGACGTGAAACTCGCCGCGCTCGCCTTCGCGACAAGCGCCTATCGGTTCACACGCTATCGCAAAGCCGAGGGGAGCAAGGTGCGGCTGGTGGTGCCGGAGGACGTGGAGTTCGACGAGCTCAGCCGCATCGCCGAGGGCGTGACGCTGACCCGCGACCTCATCAATACGCCGTCGAACGACATGGGACCCGACGAACTCGAAGGCGCGGCGCGCGCGCTCGCCGGCCAGCACGGCGCCAGCATCGAGGTCACGAGCGGCGACACACTGGCGAAGGAGTTCCCGCTGATCCATGCCGTCGGCATGGGCTCGCCGCGCCGACCGCGCCTGATCGACATCACCTGGGGCAACGAAGGCGATCCGAAGGTCACTTTGGTCGGCAAGGGCGTGTGCTTCGACACCGGCGGCCTCGACATCAAGAGTGACGCCGGCATGCTCAACATGAAAAAGGACATGGGCGGCGCGGCAACCGCGCTCGGACTCGCGCACATGATCATGTCGCGCAGGCTGAAGCTGCGGCTGCGGGTGCTCATTCCGGCCGTGGAGAATTCAATCTCGGGCGCGAGTTTCCGGCCGCGCGACATTTACAAGTCGCGCAAGGGCATCACGGTCGAGATCGGCAATACCGACGCCGAAGGGCGGCTGGTGCTGGCCGACGCGCTGGCGCTGGCCGACGAGGAAAAGCCGGAGATGATCGCCGATTTCGCCACGCTGACAGGCGCGGCGCGGGTCGCGCTCGGTCCCAATCTGCCGGCGATGTTCACCGACGACGATACGATGGCCGCCGAGATCGCCCATGCGGGCATGGCGGAGAACGATCCGGTCTGGCGCCTGCCGCTGTGGAAGCCATACGAGGCGATGCTCGATTCCAAGGTGTCCGACACCAACAACGTTTCGACCGGCGGTATGGGCGGCGCGATCACCGCCGCTCTGTTCCTGCGCAAGTTTGTTTCCGCCCCGCGGTGGGTGCATTTCGACGTTTTCGCCTGGACCTTGGCGGCGCGG
The DNA here is from genome assembly GCA_041691675.1 of Hyphomicrobiales bacterium. Classification (GTDB taxonomy): domain Bacteria; phylum Pseudomonadota; class Alphaproteobacteria; order Rhizobiales; family Xanthobacteraceae; genus Pseudolabrys. The sequence continues at coordinate 66,733 of JBEPUC010000012.1, forward strand.
CCGGGACGGCCCGAAGGCGGCGAACTCATGACCGCGCGCGCGCTCTACGCGGTGTTGTGCGCGAGGTACTCTTGATATCGCATCACCACCGCCGCGCGTTGTGAATGCTCCCCTCCCCCTTGTGGGGAGGGGTTGGGGGGTGGGGGTCCTTGTGAAAGGTTTAGATCAATACCTTACTGCCCCTACCCCCTCCCTAACCCTCCCCACAAGGGGGGAGGGAACAGACAGAAGCTGCCGTACCGCAAATTACACCGAACATAAATTGACATGACCACGCTCGATCCGCGTCTCAATCCCTATCGCCGCGACATTGCCGCCCGGCATCTCATGGGACAGGTCGAGGCCATGCAGTTCGTCGATGGCGCACCGCGCGAAGTGATCGAACCGATCGCTGACGTGCGCCGCGACCCGGCGCACGAAGCCGCGCTCGACACCCAGGCGCTCAAAGGCGAGCGCGTGACCGTCTATGAGGTGAGCGACGAAGGCTGGGCCTGGGGCCAGTTAGAAACCGACAAGTATGTCGGCTATTTCTCCGCCAATGCACTCGGGCCGGTCGGACCTCAACCGACACATAAGGTCTGCGTTCCGCGCACGTTCGGGTTTCCCGGTCCCGATATCAAGCTGCCGCCAATGATCGCGCTGCCGATGGGCGCGACAATCAACATCGTGCGGCAGACCGACCGCTTCGCGATCGACAGCTACGGCTGGCACTATCCGCTCACGCATGTGGCTCCGCTCGCCGAGCACGCCAAAGATTTCGTCGATGCCGCCGAAATGTTCCTCAACGTGCCTTATTTGTGGGGCGGCAAGTCTTCGCTCGGACTGGACTGTTCCGGGCTGGTGCAGGTGTCGCTGCAAGCGGCAGGCGTCGCCTGCCCGCGCGACGCCTATATGCAGGAGCGCGAGCTTGGCATCCAGTCGTCGCTCGACAATCTGCGGCGCGGCGATCTCATCTTCTGGAAAGGCCACGTCGCCATCGCCCGCGATGCCGACACGATCATCCATGCCAATGCGCACCATATGATGGTGGCGGTCGAACCCGTGACCGAGGCCGTTGCCCGCATCACACAGACCGGCAGTGACATCACGTCGATCAAGCGGCTATAACGCGAAACAAGAAACGCAGGAGAAAACGATGACACCTTGCATCATCACGGTTGCGATCACGGGTTCGGTGCCGACCAAGAAGGACAACCCGGCCGTTCCGATCACCGTCGCCGAGCAGGTCGAATCGACCCACGCCGCCTTCGAGGCCGGCGCTTCGCTGGCGCATTGCCATGTCCGCAATGACGACGGCACCACCACCTCCGACCCGGAGCGCTTCGGCCGGCTGGTCGAGGGCCTGAAAAAGCACTGTCCCGGCATGATCATCCAGCTTTCGACCGGCGGACGCTCCGGCAATGGCCGCGAGCGCGGCGGCATGCTGCCGCTCAAGCCCGACATGGCATCGCTGTCGACCGGCTCGTGCAATTTCCCGACCCGCGTCTACGAAAATTCGTCCGAACTGGTCGACTGGCTGGCGGCGCAGATGATCGAATATAACGTCAAGCCGGAAGTCGAAGCCTTCGACCTGTCGATGATCTTCCAGGCGGTGAAGATGCAGAAGGAAGGCAAGATGAAGGGGCCGATTCACGTGCAGTTCGTCATGGGCGTCAAGAACGCGATGCCGGTCGATAAGGACACGTTCGATTATTACGTGGCGACACTGAAGCGGCTGGCGCCCGACGCGACCTGGACCGGCGCCGGCATCGGCAAAGGCCAGCTCATGCTCAACCGCTGGAGTCTCGAAGCCGGCGGCCATTGCCGCACCGGGCTTGAAGACAATATTCGCTGGGACGAAACGGGCAAGCTTGCGCCGTCAAACGCGGCGCTGGTCAAGCGCGTCGCGGATATGTGCGCAGAATATGGCCGGCGTCCGGCCACGACGGCGGAAGCGCGCAAGCTGCTGTCGCTGGCGGCTTAAGCGCCGGCGCTCAAAACCATATACCGCTCGTCCCCGCGAAAGCGGGGACCCAGGATCAAGATTCCAACGCAAGTGAACAGCACTGGATTCCCGCTTCCCTCCTTCGCTTAAGCTACGGAGGGCTCAGACCTGAGCCCGTCGAAGCCGTTGGCGAAGACGGGTCGCGGGAATGAGCGGCGTGTGATGCGCCGACCGAGATAACACTATTTCGGCGCGCCGCAGACCACCACGCCGCACTTCTCGACCGATGCGATGACGCCTTCAAGCGCCGCCTTACCGGGATAGCCAACAATAACGACGCCATGAATGACGAGGCCCGGCGTCGCCTGAATCCCCAACGCATCGCCGAGCTTGACGTGCGCCGTCATCACTTTGGCGAACGAGTCTTCGTTGGCGATCGCGGCGACCTTTTTCATGTCGAGGCCGAGCGTCTGCGCCGCCGCCAGCGTGCGGGTGTCATCGACCGTACCGCGCCCGGCATAGGCAAGGCGATGAAACTTGTAGAATTGTTGCGGCGAAGCGAGCCGCGCCACCGCGTACTCGACCCGCGCGGCCAGGATCGACGGAATGCCGAGCACCGGAAACGGCACCAGCACCAGCCGTAAATTGGGATTGCTTTGGACAAGTTCTTCGATGTCGGAAGACGCCTTGCGGCAATACGGGCAGTTGAAGTCGTAGAATTCGGCGAGCGTGACCTTGCCGTTCGGATTCGCGGCGACGATGACGTCAGGTAGCTTCTCGATTTGGTCTTGCAAGTCGGCCGATATCCGATGATTGGCGATGGCGGTTCCGTCATCGGCCATGATCGGATAGCCGCTCTCCTCGGCCCAAGTGGTAGTCGATGCGCCGAGCGGCACAAGCAGAACGAACAGAGCTGTAAAGGCACGTAGAGGGAAATGGAGCATGGCGGTTCGCTTGCTGATTGCGGCTAGAGCCTTTCCGGCTTTGATGGAATCAAAGCCGGGCTCTAGCTTCTTGTTTTGACGCGTTTTCTTCACGCGAACCGGTATCCACTTCGCTCGAAAACGCTCTAACAGGCCGCTTCATGCCGCCGTTCAGGTCGTATAGCGAGTCACGAATACGTTATGCCGCCGTGTGATTATTGAGCCACCACGCCCTCGGGCGCGGCCTCGATGTTAAAGGCGGCGGCAAACAGCGCGCGGGTGTAGTCACTTTTCGGATTTTTGAACAAATCCGCGGCCGCGCCCTCCTCCACCATCTTGCCGTTACGCAGCACGAGCAGCCGCGATGCCAGCGCCGCGACAACGCGCAGGTCGTGCGAGATGAACATGTATGTCAGGTCGCGCTTCTTTTGCAGGTCGCGCAACAGATCGACCATCTGCGCCTGGATCAGCATGTCGAGCGCCGAGGTCGGCTCGTCGAGCACGATGAAGGTCGGCTCCAGCACCAGCGCGCGGGCGAGTGCGATGCGCTGCCGCTGCCCGCCGGAGAACTCGTGCGGATAACGGAAGCGCGTGGTGGTATCGAGCCCAACATCGCCGAGCGCCGCCATCACGCGGGCCTCACGTTCGGCGGCGGTGAGGTGCGGGTGGTGAACCCAGAGCCCTTCCTCGATGATGTCGGACACCGACATGCGCGGGCTGAGCGAGCCGTAAGGATCCTGAAACACGATCTGCATGTCGCGCCGATACGGCCGCATCTCCTTGAATTTGAGGCCCTGGATGGTCTCGCCCATGAACACCACCGGCCCGTCCGACGAAATCAGCCGCAGAATGGCGAGGCCGAGCGTGGTCTTGCCCGAGCCCGATTCGCCGACGACGCCGAGCGTCTCGCCCTTGCGCAATTCCATGCTGATGCCGTCGACCGCCTTGATGTGGCCGACCACCTTGCGCATCACGCCGCGCTTGATCGGAAACCACACCTTCAAATTGTCGGTCGAAACCACCACCGGCGCCTCCGGTTTCGGCGGCGCCGGATCGGGCTTCGGTTCGGCAGCAAGGAGCGCCTTTGTGTAGGGATGTTCGGGCGTAGTGAACACACGCTCGACATCGCCCTGCTCTACGATCTTGCCTTGCTGCATGACGCAGACGCGGTCGGCGATCCTGCGCACGATGCCGAGATCATGGGTGATGAACAGCATCGACATACCAAGCCGCTGCTGGATGTCCTTCAGGAGTTTGAGAATTTGCGCCTGCACCGTGACGTCGAGCGCCGTGGTCGGCTCGTCGGCGATCAGCAAATCGGGCTCGTTGGCCAGTGCCATCGCAATCATGACGCGCTGGCGCTGGCCGCCGGACAACTGATGCGGATAGCTTTGCAGGCGCCCCGCCGGATCGGGAATGCCAACCTGGTCGAGCAGTTCCAGCGTGCGGGCGCGCGCCTTCCGGCCGGTGATGCCCTTGTGCAGCAGCAAAATCTCGGCGATCTGCTTCTCGATCGTATGCAGCGGATTGAGCGAGGTCATCGGCTCCTGGAAGATGATGGTGATGTCGTTGCCGCGCACCTTGCGGATTTCATCTTCGCGCATGGTCAGGAGTTCGCGGCCCTTGAACGCAATCGAACCGGACGGATGATGCGCCGACGGGTAAGGCAACAGTTTCATCACCGACAGCGCAGTTACCGATTTTCCGGACCCGGATTCGCCCACCAGCGCCAAAGTCTCGCCCTTGCCGATCTCGAACGATATGCGGTCGACCGCCAATATCTCGCGGTTGCCGACGCCAAAGGCGACGGAGAGGTCTTTGACGGAGAGAAGGGGTTCGCTCATCGAAACGTCTTTCTCGGATCGAAGGCATCGCGGACCGCCTCGCCGATGAAGATCAACAGCGACAGCATGATCGCGATGGAGAAGAACCCGGTGAGGCCGAGCCACGGCGCCTGCACATTGGCCTTGCCCTGGCTCAGCAATTCACCGAGCGATGGCGAGCCGGGCGGCAGGCCGAAGCCGAGGAAATCGAGCGCGGTCAGCGTCATCACTGACGACGACAGGATGAACGGCAGGAACGTCATGGTCGCCACCATCGCGTTCGGCAGCAGATGGCGGAAGATGATGGTCGTGTTGGTGACGCCGAGCGCGCGCGCCGCCATGATGTATTCAAAATTTCGGCCGCGCAGGAATTCGGCGCGCACCAGTCCGACCAGCGACACCCAGGAAAACAGCAGCAGGATGCCGAGCAGCACGAAAAAGCCCGGCACCAGCACCGACGAGATGATCAGCAGCAGATAGAGCGACGGGATCGAGGTCCAGATTTCGATGAAACGCTGGAACAGCAAATCGGTCCAGCCGCCGAAATAGCCTTGCACCGCGCCGGCGGCGACGCCGATCACCGACGACACCAGCGTCAAGCATAGACCGAACAGCACCGAAATGCGGAAGCCGTAGATCAGCCGTGCCGTTACATCGCGGCCGCCGTCGTCGGTGCCGAGCCAGTTCGATTCCACCTTGTCGCAGGTGGCGAAATTATTCTTGGCGGCGAATTCGCAATCCTTGGCGTTGAGCAGCCAGGTCGGCTTCGACGGAAACGGCGACGGCGGATGACTGACCTGCGTGTTGTAGGAAAACCGGATCGGCGGCCAGATGATGGTGCCGCCTTCCTTCTGGATCAGCCCCATCAGATAGTCGTCGCGGTAGTCGGCGGCGGTGCCGAACAGCATCGGGTCTTTGTCTTTGGCAAAGGCAGTGTCGGGATAGGTCACCACCGCCGGAAAAAACGACTGGCCATTGACGTGGATGTAGATCGGTTTGTCGTTGGCGACGAATTCCGCGAATAACGACAAGATGAACAGAGCGAGGAATATCCACAGCGACCAGTAGCCGCGCCGGTTGGCCTTGAAGCTTTGCCAGCGGCGCTTGTTGAGCGGCGAGACGCGAATAAAGCGGCGCTCCGGCGGCACGTCGAGACCCTCGATGCCCACGGCGGTACTGTCTGGCGACTGAATGCCGGCGCGGGTGTCCATCACACCTCCCGCGTTTCGAAGTCGATGCGCGGATCGATCCACGTATAAGTGAGATCAGAAATCAGGTTCACCACCACACCGACCAGCGAGAAAATGTAGAGCGTGGCGAACACGACCGGGTAATCGCGGTTCAACACGCTCTCGAAGCCGAGAAGGCCGAGGCCGTCGAGCGAAAAGATGGTCTCGATCAACAGCGAGCCGGTGAAGAACGCATGCACGAAGGCCGACGGAAAGCCGGCGACCACGATCAGCATGGCATTGCGGAAGACGTGACCGTAGAGCACCTGATTGCGCGAACAGCCCTTGGCGCGCGCGGTCAGCACATACTGCTTGCGGATTTCGTCCAGAAACGAATTCTTGGTGAGCAGCGTCATGGTGGCGAAGGCCGACAGCGCCATTGATACGATCGGCAGCGTCAGGTGCCAGAAGTAATCGCCGACCTTGGCGTACCACGGCAGCGACCAGAAATTATCCGATACCAGCCCGCGCAACGGGAAGATGTCGAAGAACGAGCCGCCGGCGAAAAGGATAATCAGGAGGATCGCAAACAGAAAACCGGGGATGGCGTAACCGACGATAATCACGCTCGAGGTCCACATGTCGAACTGCGACCCGTCATCGACCGCTTTCTTGATGCCGAGCGGGATGGAGATCAGGTATGTCAGCAGCGTCATCCAGATGCCGAGCGACATCGACACCGGCAGTTTTTCCTTGATGAGCTGCAACACGCTGACATCGCGGAAATAGCTGTTGCCGAAATCGAAGCGGGCATAGTTCCACAACATCAGCCCGAAGCGCTCATAGGCCGGTTTGTCGAAACCGAACTGCTTTTCCAGCTTCTTGATGAATTCCGGGTCGAGCCCCTGCGCGCCGCGGTATTTGGAACTCACCGCATCGACGGCGCCGCCGCCCTGCATGGCGCGATTGCCGAAATCGCCGCCGGGCGAGCCGGAAATGCGCGAGGTCGCGCCCGTGTCGCTGCCCGACAGCTTGGCAATCACCTGTTCGACCGGACCGCCGGGCGCGAACTGCACCACCACGAAGGCCACGAACATGATGCCCAGCATGGTCGGGATGATGAACAGGATGCGGCGGATGATGTAGGCGGTCATGGGCCTCTCAGTACGTCATTCGGGCGCAAGGCGGAAGCCGCGACTTCTCGTGCGCGCGGCAATCACCCCTTCTTCTCCACGGCGGCGGCCTTGCCCGGGTCGGCCCACCAGGTGTCCGGGATGCCGCGGAAGTACCGTGGCTGCCGTTCGGGGCGAGCAAAGACATCCCAATAAGCGATGCGATGCGAGGCCAGGTACCATTGCGGCACCCAAAAGCGTCCGGCACGGATGACGCGGTCGAGCGCCTTGCAGGCGCTGGTCAGTTCGGGCCGGGTCTTGGCGGCGATGATGATGTCGACCAGCGCGTCGATCGCCGGGTCGGAAATGCCGGCCAGGTTCAGCGATCCCTTCGTCGCCGCCGCCTGAGAGCTGAAATAATTGCGCAGCGAATCTCCCGGCGTCGATGAAAAGCTCATGCGCTCGACGGTGATGTCGAAATCGAAATCATCGACCCGCTTGCGGTATTGTACCGGATCGACCACGCGCAACGTCGCCTGAAAGCCGAGCGCCTCGAGCGTCTTGATATAGGCGAGGTGATGCGGGTTGAAGCTCGGCTCCTCCGACAGGAATTCGATGTCGATCGGCTGGCCGTTCGGCAGCGCGCGCCGGCCGTTGACCAGCTTGATCCCGGCTTGCTCCAGCAGCACCGCGCCCTTGCGCAGCGCGCGCCGATCCTGCCCGGAGGCGTCGGTCACCGGCGGCACGTAAGGCTCGCCAAACACTTCCGCCGGCAGCTTATCGCGAAACGGCTCCAGCAGTGCCAGTTCGGCCGCGTCCGGCTTGCCTACGGCCTTCATCGGCGAGTTCTCGAACACCGACTGCGTGCGCTTGTAGGCGCCGTACATGATGTTCTTGTTGGTCCATTCAAAGTCGAAGGCGTCGATCAGCGCTTCGCGCAGTCGCCGGTCCTTGAACTTCTCGCGCCGCATGTTCATGAACCAGCCCTGCGCGCCCGACGGGGTATCGTCAGGGATGGTGTCGCGCTTGACGCGGCCGTCCTTGAAGGCGGGAAAATCGTAGCGCGTCGCCCACGTGCGCGCGGTGAACTCCTCGCGGAATAGATAATTCCCGGCGGTGAAACCGACGAAGGCAACTTCGCGGTCGCGATAGTATTCGTAACGGATAGTGTCGAAATTATTGAGACCCTTCGCGACCGGCAGCTTGGCGCCCCACCAGTCCTTGACGCGGTGGAACTCGATGAAGTGTCCGACCTCGACTCGGCCGACCTTGTAGGCGCCGCTGCCGAGCGGAATATCGAGCGTCGACTCGTCGAACGGCCGCTTGGCGTAATAAGCCTTGGAAAAAATCGGCAGGTCCGCGACAAACAGCGGCACGTCGCGGCCGCGCTTTTCCTTGAATCGCACCACCACGGTGCGCTCGTCCGGCGCTTGCGCATCGATGAAGTCGCGCAGCAATTGCGTGATGATCGGATGGCCCTTGTCCTTGAGCGTCGTCAGGGACCAGACCACATCCTGCGCCGCAAGCGGCGTGCCGTCGTGAAAGGTAATGCCGTCGCGCAATGTGAAGCGATAGGTCAGGCCGTCGTCGGTAATGCGCACGCTTTTGGCGGCAAGGCCGTACATGGCGTCCGGTTCGTCGCCGGCACGCACCATCAAGCTGGCAAAGATGTAGTCCATGCCGAGCGCGCCCTCGCCCTTGAGGATATAGGCGTTGAGCGAATTGAATGTCAGGAACGAACCGTTATAGCCGCGGCTGCTGACCGACTCGGAATAGACGCCGCCTTTCGGCGCGGACGGATTGACGTAAGGGAAATGCGGAAAGTCGGCGGGCAACGCGAGATCGCCAAAGGCCGACATGCCGTGGCGGCCGGTATCGAGCGCGACCTGTTGCCCTAGCGCGCGTCGATCGAATTTTACGGCGGCGAACGCGCCTGCGGAAAGTACAAGCGCGTGCCGACGGGTTATCTTCATCGGCGCGGCACCTTGGCCGCCTTGGCTTCGTCCCACCACCAGATCGTCGGAAACGCCGACAGTCCGTATTTCGGCATCGTCTCCGGCCGGCTGAAACGATCCCAGCGCGCCGAGCGTACTTTGCCGTAGGTCCATTGCGGCACGACGTAGAAATTCCACAACAGCACGCGGTCCAGCGCCTTGGTGGCGGCGACCAAGTCGTCGCGATCCTTGGTGAAGATGACGCGCTCGATCAATTTGTCGATCGCTGGGTTCTTGATGCCGATCAGATTGCGCGAGCCCGGCTCGTCGGCGGCCTTGGAGCCCCAGAAGCCGCGCTGTTCGTTGCCCGGCGACAGCGACTCGCCCCAGGATGCGACGATGACATCGTAGTCCCATTGCCGCAGGCGATTCTCGTATTGCGCGGCATCGACGGTGCGTGCATTCACGGTGATGCCGATGCGTTCGAGCGACGGCTTGTAGAACAACACGAAGCGCTCGGTCGCCGGATCGTCAACCAGGAACTCGACCGCGAACTGCTCGCCCGTCTTACCGTTGACCATCCGCGTGTTCTTGATTTCGTAACCGGCTTGCGCAAACAGCTTGAGCGCCTCGCGCAGATTGTTGCGCAGCGCCTGCTGGTCGCCGCCCTTCGGATTGGTATAGGGCGTCGTGAACAACTCCGGCGGCACCTCGCCCTTCACGGTGTTGAGGATCTCCAGCTCCTTGCCCTGCGGCAGGCCGGACGAGGCAAGCTCGGTGCCTTCGAAATAACTGTTGATGCGCTTGTACTGGCCAAAGAATATCTGCTTGTTCATTTCGTCGAAATCGAACGCAAAGTTGAAGGCGCGGCGCACGCGCGGGTCCTTGAACTTGTCGCGCCGGATGTTGAAGGCGAAAGCCTGCATCACGCCGACATTGCGGATCGGAAATTCTTCCAGGATCACCTTCTTGTCGCGCACCGCCGGGAAATCGTAGGCCGTCGCCCAGTTCTTGGCGCTGTTCTCGGTGCGCCAGTCGACCTGGTCACCCTTGAAGGCTTCGAGCGCGACCGTGGAGTCGCGAAAATATTCGTAGCGGATCTCCTGAAAGTTGCGGGTGCCGATGCTGACGTTGAGGCCTTTGCCCCAATAATCGTCGAGCTTTTCGTAGACCAATGTGCGGCCCGGCGTGAATTCCTTGAGCTTGTATGGTCCCGAGGCGAGCGGCGGCTCCAAAGTCGTTGCGGTGACGTCGCGCTTCTTGCCGGATGCATCGGTGCCTTCCCACCAGTGCTTCGGCAGCACCGGCAACTGGCCGACGATCTGCGGCAGTTCGCGGTTGCCCGGCCCGTCGAAGGTGAAAGTGATCTCGCGGTCGCCGGTTTTCTCGACCTTGGTGACGTGGCGGTAATAAGCGCCGTAGAACGGGCTGTTGGTCTTGTAGGTATTGAAGGAATAAATCACATCGTCGGGCGTGATCGGCTTGCCGTCGTGCCAGCGCGCCTTAGTGTTGAGCCGGTACGTGACCGAGGAATAATCGTCCGGGTAGCTGACGGCCTCGGCGATCAGGCCGTAGCCGGTGGAGACCTCGTCGAGCGAGTCGGTCATCAGGGTTTCGGTGGTCAGCTCCGTCCCCATCGCGATACTGCCCTTCACGCCGGACACCACCCCGTTGAAATTGTCGAAAGTGCCGAAGGCAATCTGGCGCACGGTGCCGCCCTGCGGCGCTGCGGCGTTGACGTAGTCGAAGTTCTTGAAGCCTTCCGGATATTTCAGGTCGCCGAACAGCGACAGGCCATGCCGCCATTTCTTGTCCTGCGCGGTGGCGGCGTCCAAGACGCCGACGCCGGCCCCGGCCGTACCGAGCGCCAGCGAACGCAGGGCCGGCGTCGTCAGGGTCGCGGCGGTGGCGCGGAGAAGTGAGCGGCGGGTCAATTTCATGGTTCTAAAACTCTCTGCGGAACAACGCTTAAGACGGCAAAACGATCACGACGGAATCGCCGTCGATTATGTCGGTTTTTCGGTCCCGAACCAGCGGCGTGCCGCCGCAGCGGGTCAACAAGCCGTCATTGACCCGGCGGCGCAAAACGAAAACGGCCGGGCATTGAGCCCGGCCGTTTGATCCGAAGAGTGTCGTTTCGGTTATTTCGCCGGAGCCGGCGCAGGCGCCGCAGCAGGCGGAGCGGCTGGCGCTGCCGGAGCGGCAGCGGGCGGTGCCGCAGGTGCGGCCGGCTTTGCCGCTTCCGCGGGCTTCGGAGCGGCCGCAGGCTTGGCCGCATCAGCAGGCTTGGCTGCGTCAGCAGGCTTGGCCGCTTCGCCCGGCTTGCCTTCGGCTGGCTTGGCGCCCTCGGCGGGCGCAGCGCCACCTTCGGCGACGGCCGGCAGCGGCTTCGGGCTGTCGGATTGTGTGCGCAGGAACGCGATCACGTCGGCGCGCTGCTGGTCTCGCGACAGGCCGGCAAAGGTCATCGCCGTGCCCGGAATATAGCCACGCGGATCCTTGAGGAATTTGTTCAGCTCGTCGTAGGTCCACTCGCCGCCCTTGGCCTTCATCGCGGCCGAGAAATTGAAGCCGCCGCGATCCTTGCCGCGCTCGTCGCCGACGATGTTCCAGAGGTTCGGACCGACCCGGTTCGGGCCGCCCTTCTCGAAGGTGTGGCAGGCCTGGCACTGCTTGGCCGTGGCCTGGCCCTTTTCAGCCGAGGCGCTCGCCAGCAGCACGGCAATCGGCTTCTCGGCCTCCTTCGGCGCCGCGGCCCCGCCCTCGCCGGTTTCCGGAACGGCAATGGCAAATCCCGGCTTGGCCGGCTTCTCGGGGGCGAAAATAGCGCCCGCGCCAATACTGAGCGCCAGCATGAACAGGCAGCACGCCAGAATGGCACCGAGGACTTTGTTCAGCTCGAAGGAATTCATCGACATCAGGCTCCCGAAACGGGCGCGAATCGGCACAGGGTGGGTCGCTGCCGAGAACCGGCAGCGCGCGGACAGATACCGGTTTGCCCGCGCCGTGGCAACCCGTATAAACGCCAATATATCCGCAATAGAACCGCTCAGGCAGTTGGACGTTCGTCGTGCCGGGCGGGATGCGTCCGCGTGAGCGAAACGGCGACAAAATGTCCGATACCATTGTCCTGATTCCCGCCCGCATGGCCTCGACCCGCCTGCCCGGCAAGCCATTGGCCGACATTCTCGGCGTGCCGATGATCGTGCATGTCCTGCGCCGGGCGATGGCCGCCGGTGTTGGCGAGGCGGTGGTGGCGACCGATTCGGAAGCCGTGCAGACGGCGGTGGAAAAAGCCGGCGGCCGCGCGATTATGACCGGCACCGGGCATCAGTCAGGCTCCGACCGCATTTTCGAGGCGCTGCAAGCGCTCGACCCGGAGCGGCGGATCGCCACCATCGTCAACGTGCAGGGCGACTTGCCGACCATCGCGCCGGAGGACATCCGCGCGGCGCTCGATCCGCTCGCCGACCCCTTCGTCGACATCGCGACGCTTGCCGCCGTCATTCACGATCCGGCCGAACTGACCAATCCGAACGTGGTCAAGGCCATCGGCTCGCCGGTGATGCCCGCCCGCATGCGCGCCGACACATTCACCCGCGCCGATGCGACGGGCGAAGGCCCGCATTATCACCACATCGGGCTTTACGCGTACCGCCGCGCCGCGCTGGAGCGCTTTGTCGCACTGCCGCCATCGGTCAACGAGCAACGCGAAAGGCTCGAACAGTTGCGCGCGCTTGATGCCGGCATGCGCATCGACGTCGCCGTGGTCGCCAGCGTGCCGCTCGGCGTCGATACGCCGGAGGACTTGGACAGAGCGCGGGCGATGCTGGCCGGTTGACTCAGGTTCCCTGGTCTGCCCAATGACGCAAGCGATAGACAGGGATTAGGCCATGGCCAAAAAGAAAATCATTTTCCAGGGCGAGCCGGGGGCGAATTCCGATATCGCCTGCCGCCAGGCCTATCCCGACCACGAACCCGTCCCCTGCCCGACCTTCGAGGATTGCTTTGCCGCGCTCTCAGCCGGCGAGGTCGATCTCGGCATGATCCCGATCGAGAATTCGGTCGCCGGCCGCGTCGCCGACATTCATCACCTGATGCCGACGTCGAAACTGCACATCGTCGCCGAATGGTTTCTGCCAATCCGCAACCAGTTGATGGCGCCGAAAGGCGCGTCGCTGAAAACCGTTAAATCGGTGCAGAGCCACGTCATGGCGCTCGGCCAGTGCCGCAATGTCATCCGCGAGTTGAAGCTCAAGCCGGTGGTTGCCGCCGACACCGCCGGTTCGGCGCGCGAAGTCGCGGAAGCCAACGACCCGTCGCGCGCGGCCATCGCCTCGCGTCTGGCTGCGGAGATTTATGGCCTCGACATCATCAAGGAAAATGTCGAGGACGAGGCCAATTCGACCACGCGCTTCGTCGTACTGTCGCCGGAAAAGAAATGGGCGAAGCCCGGCAACGGCAAGGTCATCACCACCTTCGTGTTCCGGGTGCGCAATCTGCCGGCGGCGCTGTACAAGGCGATGGGCGGCTTCGCCACCAACGGCGTCAACATGACCAAGCTCGAGAGCTATATGGTCGGCGGCAATTTCTTCGCCACCCAGTTCTATTCCGACGTCGAGGGCCATCCCGACGACACCGCGCTGGTGCATGCGCTGGAAGAGCTGGCGTTCTTCTCCAAGGAATTGACCGTGCTCGGCGTCTATCCGGCGCATTCCTACCGTGACACCTTCATGGAAGAAAAAGACTGACCGAACAAAGCCGGGGAGTGACGACGGTGGAAAAGCAGAAGGTTGCTCTCGTCACCGGTGCCGCGCGCGGCATCGGGCTCGCCACCGCCAAGCGGTTTCTCGTCGAAGGCTGGCGCGTCGCCCTGCTCGATATCAACGCCGAGACGCTGCACGCGGCGCACGCCGCGCTCGCGCCTGACCATGACATCATGGCGATCGAATGCGACGTGGCGCAGCCGGACGCGGTTTCGCTGGCGCTCGACGCCGTCGGCCGGCATTTCGGCCGGCTCGACGCCCTGGTGAACAATGCCGGCATCGCGATCTTCAAGCCGATCCTCGACGTCACTTACGAGGACTGGTCGCGCGTCCTCGCCGTCAACCTCACCGGGCCGTTTCTGTGTACGCAGGCGGCGGTGCCGCTGATGCGCGGCGGCGGCGGCGGCGCCATCGTCAATATCACCTCGATTTCCGGCCTGCGCGCCTCGACGCTGCGCACCGCCTACGGCACCAGCAAAGCGGGACTGGCGCATCTGACCAAGCAGCAGGCCGCCGAACTGGCGCAGCTCAACATTCGTGTCAACGCGGTTGCACCCGGCCCGGTCGATACCGCAATGGCCAAGGCCGTGCACACGCCGGAGATTCGTGCCGACTATCACGACCACATGCCGCTCAACCGTTACGGTCTCGAGTCGGAGTTGGCCGAAGTGATCTTCTTTCTGTGCAGCGAACGTTCGAGCTACGTCACCGGACAGGTGCTGTGCGTCGATGGCGGCTTCGACTCCACCGGCATCGGCCTGCCGACGTTGCGCAAGGAGATGAAGAACGGCTAGTGCGCTCGTCCCCGCGAAAGCGGGGACCCAGGAGTCGCGAATTCAAAGCTTGATTTTATCGTTCTGGATTCCCGCTTTCGCGGGAATGAGCGGAGGATGAGATTCGGTTCTTCTCCCACCACGCGACAAACGCGGGCGACAGTTTCCGCAACCGCTCGATATCGACCCGTCCGGAGCGTGTGATGTAGCTCATCGCGAAATCCGCAGCGTCGAGCTTCATGTGCGCGGCGAAATTCTGATACCAGGCGGCGCTGCCATTGGCCCCGGCAACCAGCTTTTCCAGGATCGGCCGGCGCGCGGCTTCGTAGGCCGCCAGCGCACTGTTCAGGTCACCGTTCGCAGCCAACGCCTTGTCGAGCGCGATGGCATCTTCCAGCGCCAACCGCGTGCCGGAGCCGATGGAGAAATGCGCGGTGTGCAGCGCGTCGCCAAACAAAACGTATTTGCCGTGCGACCAGCGCTCGTTACGGACGATGGGAAACTGCCGCCAGATCGAATTGTTGGAGATCAACGGCGCGCCCTCGAAAGCATCGGCGAATATCTTTTCGCATAACGCGCGGGATGCGCCTTCGTCCATTTTGGCGAACCCGGCGCGTTCAAAGGTCGCCGCGCCGGTCTCGACGATGAAAGTGCTCTTGTCGGATTCGTAACTATAGTGATGGGCGTTGAACACGCCCCACTCGGTTTCGACGAAGGTTTGCGTCAGCGTTTCGAATCTTTTCGTGGTACCGAACCAGGCGAAGCGGTTGCTGAGATAGTCGACACGGGCGCCGAATGCTTGTGCGTGCGTGCGCCGGACCATCGAATTGACACCATCGGCGCCGACGACCAGATCGAACTCATCCAATTCGTCGAGCGACTGGATCGCGCAGCCGTAAACCGCGGTGACGCGCACCGACGCGGCCCGCGCCTGCAAAAGCTGCAACAGCTTGAGCCGTTCGATGGCGGCAAAGCCGATGCCGTCGATGACGACGCGTTCGCCGCGCAAGTTCAGCGTCATATCGCGCCAGGATTCCATGTGCGGCATGATCGCCGCGTAGGTTTCCTCGTCGTCTTCGCGCAGGAATTCGAGCGCGCGGTCGGAAAACACCACACCGAAACCGAATGTGGCGCCGGCCGGATTCTGCTCGAACACGGTCACGTCGGCGTCCGGCGAGCGGCGCTTGATCAGGTAGCCGAGATAAAGACCGGCCGGGCCGGCGCCGAGAATGGCAATGCGCATGGAAGGCTTGTACCGCACCAGCTTGCGTCCGTGCTACCGTAGCGGTCGCGCCCCTCTATAAGCGAGATATGCCATGCTCCTGACCGCCCTTCTCCTGACCGTTCACATCCTCAGCGCCGTGGTCTGGGTTGGCGGCATGTTCGCGGCCTATGTCTGCCTGCGGCCGGCCGTCGCCGCATTGCAGCCGCCGGACCGGCTCGGCCTGTGGCGGCGATTTTTCGCCAAATTCTTTCCCTGGGTCTGGGTCTGCGCGATCCTGCTGCTCGGCAGCGGCTATTGGATGATGCTGACGACCTTCGGCGGCTTTGCCGGCGCGCCGCTATACATCAATCTGATGCAGACGCTGGGGCTGGTGATGGTGGCGCTGTTCGTCGCGCTGTTTCACGGGCCATGGCTGAAATTCAAACGCGCCGTCGATGCGGGGGATTCCGCCACGGCAGCCACGCAGCTCAACCGCATTCGTCAGGTCATCATGCTCAACATGCCGCTCGGGCTGCTGGTGGTGGCCATCGGCGGCACGGGACGATTTTGGGGCTGATTCATAATCCGCTCGTCCCCGCGGAAGCGGGGACCCAGGCTTTGCCAAGCATTCCTGGATTCCCGCTTGCGCGGGAATGAGCGGAATATGACGCTACCGCGGGAATACTAAATCGTCTGATTATATTCGCCGACGTCCGGATACGTCCGCAGCACGGCATCAACCGCCTTGAACATCTCGCGCATGCGCGCTTCAGACACCGGGCTTTCGACCACGACCACCAGTTCCGGCTTGTTCGACGACGCCCGCACCAGGCCCCAGGTGCCGTCCTCGACGGTAACGCGTACGCCGTTGACCGTCACCAGGTCGCGGATCGGCTGGCCGCAGAACTGTTTGCTGTCCTTCTGCATCGCCTCGAAGTGCTTCACGACGCTGTCGACGATGCCGTATTTCTTCTCGTCGGCGCAATGCGGCGACATGGTCGGCGAACCCCAGGTCTTGGGCAGCGCATCCTTGAGTTCGGCCATCGTCTTGCCCGGACTGCGATCCATCATGTCGCAGATCGCCAGCGCCGAGACAAAACCGTCGTCATAGCCGCGACCGAATGGTTTGTTGAAGAAGTAATGACCCGACTTCTCGAAGCCGGCGAGCGCGCCAAGCTCATGCGTGCGCCGCTTCATGTAGGAATGCCCGGTCTTCCAGTAATCGGCCTTGACGCCGTTTTTCTGCAACACCGGATCGGTGACATAAAGCCCGGTCGATTTGACATCGACGACGAAGGTCGCGCCCGGATGCAAGGTGGACATGTCACGCGCCAGCATGACGCCGACCTTGTCGGCGAAGATTTCATCACCTTTGTTATCGACCACGCCGCAGCGGTCGCCGTCGCCATCGAAGCCGAGCCCGACGTCCGCCTTGTTCGCCAAAACGGCGTCGCGGATCGCATGCAGCATTTCCATGTCTTCGGGATTCGGATTGTATTTTGGGAAGGTGTAGTCGAGTTGGGTATCGAGCGGCACCACCTCACAGCCTATGGCCTCGAGAATACGCTGGGCAAATGCGCCAGCCGTGCCGTTGCCGCAGGCGGCAACGACCTTGAGCGCGCGCTTGAGTTTCGGCCGCTTGGTGAGATCGGCGATATAGCGGTCGGGGAAATTCTCCTCGAATACGTAGGAGCCGCCGACGCCAAGATGAAATTTCGCCCCGAGCACGATTTCCTTGAGGCGTGTCATCTCCTGCGGCCCGAAAGTCAGCGGCCTGTTGGCGCCCATTTTCACGCCGGTCCAACCATTGTCGTTATGCGATGCGGTGACCATGGCGACGCAAGGCACATCGAGTTCGAACTGGGCGAAATAGGCCATCGGCGTGATCGCGAGGCCGATATCATGCACCTTGCAGCCGGCCGCCATCAGGCCGGACACCAGCGCCATTTTCACCGATGCCGAATAGCTGCGGAAATCGTGACCGGTGACGATCTCCTGTTTGACGCCCATTTCCTTGATGAGCGTGCCGAGCCCCATGCCCAGCGCCTGAATTCCCATCAGGTTGATTTCCTTTTCCAGCAGCCAGCGCGCGTCGTATTCGCGAAAGCCCGTCGGCTTCACCAGCGGTGCGGATTCGTACTCGTAGGTATTTGGCGTGAGCGCAGACTTGGGAGTGGGAAACATCAGGTCCTCAATGTAGGGGGGACGTGCAACGTCATAGCCCAACGCGGAGGGCGCGCAAAGCTGTCCGGCAAACGCGACGCTGCGGCTATTGTTCCAGCAGCATGCGGCCGTCGGCGACTTCGTAGCGCTTGAGCTGCGATAAAAACGACATGCCGAGCAGATTGCGGCCGAGTGCGTCGTCCGGCATCACCAGCGCGCTGACGTCATACACCGTGATACCGCCGATTTCGACGCGATCGAGCATTGCCGGAGCCGCTCGGGCGGTGCCGTTGGCTGTCGAGACGAGAGCCGTGTAATCGCTCCGCGTCGGCCGGATGCCGATGCGGCTCGCATCGGACTCGCGCAAGGCGACAACCGAAGCCCCGGTGTCGATCATGAAATCAAGTTCGCGGCCGCGGATGCGCGCGTCGGTGGCGAAATGGCCGTCCCGACCGCTGGCGAGCATCATGGTGCGTCCGGTGTGGACCGGCGATCGTGGCATTTCGGTGCGCACCAATGCTGCTTTTGTCGTCGATGGACCCAGCACGCTGTCGAGAAAGCGCGTCAGGGTACCGCCGCCGACCAGAAGAATAGCCGAGAGGATCATCAAAAAGCGGATCATGCCGTGGCAATGTCCATGCCCATCGCAAAGGCGGCCTTAACGCCGGCCGCCGGTGCCGGAGCATGGTGAGCGCCGGGTTAAGACCGGAGCGTTTTCACGTTCCGCGCGGCTTGGCGCGCCGGGTCGGCAGCGCGTTGGCCGGATCGTCCGGCCAGGGATGGCGCGGATAGCGCCCGCGCAGGTCGGTGCGGACGTCGGCATAGCTGCCGCGCCAGAATCCCGGCAGGTCACGGGTGATCTGAACCGGTTTATGACCGGGCGACAGCAATTCGATGACCAATGGAATGCGCCCGCCGGCGATGGCTGGATGCTGCGACAGGCCGAACAATTCCTGCACACGGATCGAGATGGTCGGCCCCTGCTCGGCCTCATAGTCGATCGGCACATTGGTGTCGGTGGGCGCGGTGAAATGCGTGGGTGCTTCGGTATCGAGCCGACGGCGCAGGTTCCACGGCACCAGGTTGCTCATAGCGTCGAACAATTCGCCGGGGGCAAGCTGGCCGCGCGATGTCTTGTCCACCAGTAGCGGCTCCAGCCAGTCGGCGGCGCTCCGCGCCAGCCCGTCGTCAGAGAGGTCCGGCCATTCGCCGCCTTCCGCCTTGCGCAGAAATTCGACGCGGGTGCGCAATTGCAGCGCCGCCTTGCTCCAGTCGAGCCGGTCGAGCCCGAGACCGGCAATGCCCTGCGCCAGAATGCGCGCGGTATCGGCGTCGGGTACGACCTGTTTTATTTGCTCGGCCAGCGCCAGCGAACCGAGGCGGCGGGAGCGGCGCGCGCGCAACGAGGCCGAACCGGTGTCGAACGTCACCGTTTCGCGGTCCTCGATCCTGTCGGCGAAGCGCGCCTCGATCTCGTCGAGCGATATCGCCGCCGCCAGCACAATGCGGCTTGACGCTGCCGCACCGGTCAGTTCGGCGACGACCAGAAAGGGCTCACGCGCGAGGTTCGATGCTGCATCGACATTGCCGCCACGCCCGTTCGCCAGCAGAAACGCACCCGAGCCGCCGCCGCGGTTTTTGGCGACGCGGTCGGGATAAGCCAGCGCGAGAATGGCGCCGGTGCTCTCTATCCCTCCCCCTGCAAGGGGGAGGGTGGCGCGCGAAGCGTGCCGGGCGGGGGTCGTCTCTACGATGACCCCACCCCGTCCGGCTTCGCCGACCGACCCCCCCCTTTCAGGGGAGGGATAAGAAAGAGAAGAGGTCCACCGCTTCACCATTGCGCGGGCATCCTCGGCGCGGCGCGAGCGGTCACGGCGGAATTGATCGAGACGATGCGACAAATCGATATCGCTACCACCGAGGCCACGTTCCGTGAGCACGGCAGCAATGGCCGCGGCCTGCGGCCCGGCGCCTGCTTCGCCGGCGTCGACGACCATGCGCGCCAGCCGGGGCGGCAGCGGCAACTGCCGCAGCTTGCGGCCCTCTTCGGTGATGCGGCCCTGCGCGTCGCTGGCGCCAAGTTCGTTCAGCAGCGCCCGAGCCTCGTTCATCGCCGCTTGCGGCGGCGGATCGATGAAAGCCAGCCTGGACGGATCGCTCGCCCCCCACTGCGCCAGATCGAGCACGAAGCTTGACAGATCGGCCGAGAGAATTTCCGGCCGCGTATAGGCATCGAACGAACCGGTCTGAGGCTCATCCCACAAACGATAACAAACACCGGGTTCGGTGCGGCCGGCGCGGCCACGGCGCTGGTCGGCCGCCGCGCGCGACACCCGCACGGTTTCCAACCGCGTCAGTCCGACATCCGGCTCGTAGCGCGGCACCCGCGCCAGCCCGCTGTCGATGACGATACGCACGCCTTCGATGGTCAGCGAAGTCTCGGCAATCGAGGTCGCCAGCACCACCTTGCGGCGGCCCGGCGGCGGCGGCGCGATGGCGCGGTCCTGGTCCCGCGCATCGAGCGCGCCGAACAAGGCGACGATGTCGATATTCGGATCGCGCACTTCATCCTTGAGCAATGTCTCGGTGCGGCGGATTTCGGCCGCACCCGGCAAGAACACCAGAGCGGACCCCGGATCGGCACGCAGCGCGCGCTGAACAGCATTCGCGATCTGTCTTTCGATGCGCTCATGTGGATCACGGCCGAGATAGCGTGTTTCGACGGCGAAGGCGCGGCCCTCGCTTTCCACCACCGGCGCACCGCCCAGCAATGCCGCGACCCGCGCGCCGTCGAGGGTCGCCGACATGACCAGCAGCCGCAGGTCATCACGCAGCCCTTCCTGCGCCTCGCGCGCCAGCGCCAGCCCCAAATCAGCATCGAGCGAGCGCTCGTGGAATTCGTCGAACAGCACGGCGGCAACGCCCTCGAGCGAAGGATCGTCCAGCACCATGCGCGTGAACACGCCTTCGGTGATGACTTCGATGCGGGTTCGGCTGGAAATTTTCGAACTGAAGCGGACGCGCAGGCCGACCGTATCGCCGACCTGTTCGCCCAACGTCGCGGCCATGCGCGAGGCGGCGGCGCGCGCCGCCAACCGGCGCGGCTCCAGCAGCAAGATCTTCTTATCTTTCGCCCAGTCGTCGTCGATGAGCACCAGCGGCACGCGCGTTGTCTTGCCCGCCCCCGGCGGCGCCACCAGCACGGCGACGTTGCGGGCGCGCAGGGCCTCGGTCAGGCGCGGTAGCGCGTCGTCGATGGGAAGGGGAGAAGAGAAAGTGCGCATCGAAAGCGGCTTACAGGAAAACCCAACTTCCGTCATTCCGGGGCGCGAGCGGTAGCGAAGCGAACCCGGAACCCACACCGCAGTACAGGGGCTATGGATTCCGGGTTCGCGGCCTTCCGGCCGCGCCCCGGAATGACGGATCAATTCTTCCCGCCCCGCCCCACGCTCTCATACACAAACCCATGCCGCGCCATTTCCTCGGCGCGGTAGATGTTGCGCAAATCGACCAGCACCGGGCGCGCCATGACCCCCTTGAGCCGGCCGAAATCGAGCGCACGGAATTGCTCCCATTCGGTAACGATGACCAGCGCCGAGGCGTCTTCGGCACAGGCGTAAGCATCGTTGCAGAATGTCACATTGTTGATGACCAGCCTGGCCTGCTCCATGCCAATCGGATCGAAGGCACGCACCCTGGCGCCCATGTCCTGCAACGCGGTGATCAGCGGGATCGACGGCGCGTCGCGCATGTCGTCGGTGTTCGGCTTGAACGTCAGGCCGAGCACGGCGATGGTCTTGCCGCGTATCTCGCCACCGAGTGCAGATTGCACCTTGCGCGCCATCGCCCGTTTGCGGGCATCGTTGACCGCCGCCACCGCCTCGACGATACGCAGCGGCGCCGCATGATCCTGCCCTGTCTTGATCAGCGCCAGCGTATCCTTGGGAAAGCATGAACCGCCGTAACCGGGACCGGCATGCAGGAACTTGCTGCCGATGCGATTGTCGAGACCGATGCCGCGCGCGATCTCCTGCACGTCGGCGCCGACTTTCTCGGCGAGATCCGCGATCTCGTTGATGAATGTGATCTTGGTGGCGAGGAACGCGTTCGCCGCGTATTTGATCAGTTCGGCGGTGCGCCGGTCGGTGAACAAGATCGGCGAGCGGTTGAGGTATAGCGGCCGGTACAGTTCGGTCATCGACTCGCGCGCGCGGGCGTTGTCGGTGCCGACCACGATGCGGTCGGGATGCTTGAAGTCTCGGATCGCGGCGCCTTCGCGCAGGAATTCGGGGTTCGACACCACGGCGCAATCGGCATCCGGCCGCGCCTCGCGGATGATGCGCTCGACCTCGTCGCCGGTGCCGACCGGCACCGTGGATTTGGTGACGACCACAGTGAAGCCGTCCAGCGCGGCCGCGATCTCGCGCGCCGCCTCGTAAACGTAAGTCAGATCGGCGTGACCGTCGCCGCGCCGCGATGGCGTGCCCACCGCGATGAACACGGCGTCGGCCATCGATACCGCCGCCTTGAGGTCCGTGGTGAATTTCAGCCGGCCGGCCTTGGCATTGAGAGCGACCAGGTCGGTCAGGCCCGGCTCATAGATCGGGACCTCGCCGCCATTGAGGGCATCGATCTTGGTCTTGTCCTTGTCGACGCAAATCACGTCGTGGCCGAAATCGGCGAAACAGACCCCCGATACCAGCCCGACATACCCCGAACCAATCATCGCAACGCGCATATTCAAAAATCCGTTTGTTCACATTCGTTTCAGGCAACTGCGCGTTTCAAACAACCTGACTTTAACCACGTCCGGCGCCCGCATGGTTAATCCTTGGTCGCCGGAAGGGCCGCAATGACATAGCAGACGGCGTTGCGTGTTGCGAGCGCGACCCAAGCCGGGACCAGTTTATTCGATCGCGTAAACGGTAACGAAACCCAGTCGTGTCATAACGCCATCATGAACAGGACCGATAAAATGCAAAATGGTGTCCAAGGCGTGCAAACAGGAATGCATAACGGCCGGGTCGACTGGGTCGACTACGCCAAGGGATTCTGCATCGTCTTCGTGGTGATGATGCACTCCACGCTGGGCGTCGAAGCCGCCGCCGGCAAAGAGGGCTGGCTTCATCCTCTGGTCGAGTTCGCACGACCCTTCCGGATGCCCGACTTCTTCATGATCTCGGGGCTGTTCCTCGCCAACGTCATCGACCGCGACTGGCGCACCTACCTCGACCGCAAGGTCGTGCACTTTTTCTATTTCTATTTGTTGTGGATGACGATCCAGTTCATGTTCAAGGCGCCCGGCATAGCCGCCGCGAGCGGCGCGCATGAGGTGGTCCGCCTGTATCTCGTGTCGCTGATCGACCCGTTCGGTACACTGTGGTTCATTTACCTGCTGCCGATCTTCTTCATCTTCGTGAAGCTCGCCAAGCGCGTGCCGTGGCCGGTGATCTGGCTGGCCGGCGCCGCGCTCGAAATCTCGCATCTCGAAACCGGCTGGATGGTGCCGGACGAATTCGCCGCGCGCTTCGTCTATTTCTACACCGGCTATATCGCCGCCCGTTACATCTTCGCGCTGACCGCCCGGGCGCAGGCCTATCCGCTGCTGGCGCTCGCCGGGCTCTGCGTCTGGGGCGTGTTCAACGCGACGATAGTGCATGTCGGCCTCGCGCCGCTGCCGTTCTATTCGCTCGGCATGGGCCTGATCGGCGCCGCGGCGGTCGCCACCATCTCCTCACTGCTGGCGCTGCACGACGTGTTCAGACCGCTGCGCTACTGCGGCCGCAACTCGATCGTCGTTTATCTCGCCTTCTTCCTACCGATGGCGGCGACCCGCGCCGTGTTGCTCAAGACCGGCCTCGATGTCGGCACGGTCTCGGTGCTGGTCACGGCCTCGGGCGTAATTTGCTCGCTGGCGCTGTTCTGGGCGGTGAGCGGAAACTTCATGAAGTTCCTGTTTGAGCGCCCGGCGATGTTCTGGCTGACGCCGAAGCCAGCCGCCAAGGTCAAGCCGGAACTGATGCTGCAACCGGCGGAGTAGCATCCTGTCATTCGGGCCGGCCACTTGGGCCGGACCCTGAATGACGGCTGTGGATCGAGCGTTGCCAAAGCCCGCGCGGCGGCCCACATTCCCGCCATGCCGACATCCGCAAAATCGAAGTCCGCCCCGAAATCCACGCCGAAAAAGGCCGACGCGCCCGCAAGCTCGGCGAAATCCGCTCCGCCCGTCGCCGCCCCGGCGAACCCGAACGCGCGGCCGCTGAAAAAAGGCGATCATCTCTTTTTAGTCGACGGTTCCGGCTACATCTTCCGCGCTTATCACGCGCTGCCGCCACTGACCCGCAAATCCGACGGCTTGCAGGTCAACGCCGTGCTCGGCTTCTGCAACATGCTGTGGAAGCTGCTCGCCGAAATGAAGGATGACAAGCCGACGCATCTCGCCGTCATCTTCGACAAATCGGAAAAGACGTTCCGCACCGATATGTACCCTGCTTACAAGGCGCACCGGCCCGACCTGCCGGAAGACCTGCGGCCGCAATTTCCGCTGATCCGCGACGCCGTGCGCGCTTTCGAGATTCCCTGCCTTGAACAGGCCGGTTTCGAGGCCGACGACCTGATCGCGACCTATGCGCGGCTTGCCTGCGAGGCCGGTGCGACCGCGACCATCGTATCGTCCGACAAGGATCTAATGCAGCTCGTCAACGACTGCGTCACGATGTACGACACGATGAAGGACAAACGTATCGGTCCCGCCGAGGTGATCGAGAAATTCGGCGTCGGTCCCGACAAGGTCATCGAGGTCCAGGCGTTGATCGGCGACTCGTCCGACAACGTGCCCGGCGTGCCCGGCATCGGCGTCAAGACAGCGGCGCAGCTCATTGGCGAGTATGGCGACCTCGAGACGCTGCTGGCGCGCGCGTCCGAAATCAAACAGGACAAGCGCCGCCAGACTTTGATCGACAACGCGGAGATCGCGCGCATCTCCAAAAAGCTGGTGACGCTCGACCAGAACGTGCCGCTTGATGTCGTGGTCGATGAACTCGCAGTCCACGAACCGGATTACAAGAACCTGATCGCGTTCCTCAAGGCGATGGAGTTTTCGACCATCACGCGCCGCGTAGCGGAAAAGAGCGGCATCGACGCCAGCAAGATCGAGCCCGATGGGAACCGCTCTTCAATCCCTCCCCTGCAAGGGGAGGGTGGCGCCGCGTCAGCGGCGCCGGGTGGGGTCAACGTAAACACGGCCCCCACCCGGCCGCGTTCGGCGTCCACCCTCCCCCTTTCAGAGGGAGGGATAAAAGAAAATGGCGCCCTCACCCCGATCTCGTTTGCCGCCGCGCGTGCCGAG
>JBEPUC010000013.1:0-89501 GCA_041691675.1 Hyphomicrobiales bacterium
TTTTTTACACACCCCCCTCCCATTCCCCCCCGCCCGCCCACACAACCGGGGGGGGGGGCGGGGGCTTGGTGGGCCGCCCCCCCCGACGCCCTCTGATGTCACCGGAACCGGGTGGTCTTGTTGCGACCGCTTGCGCTATCGCACCGTATGTCGCGCCATGACACACACCGGCTCCCTATGACGCAATCCTCGACGCATTAGAATCGAGGAATGGGAAGTGGCGTCAGACCTAGAGCTTCTTCTTCTTCTTCTTGGTCTTCTTAGCCGTCTTCACTGCCTTCTTCTTACGTTTTGCCATTGCTGCCCTCCTAGCCATGTAACATGGCGGGTGTCGCATTAGTGCGGTCGGGGATCGACCTGCACTGCATTCCATTTACTACAGCACCACGAAAAAAACAGTGACTCCACTACATCGTGTGTGTAAGCGACACCAATACCGCCTCTGAAATCGTTAACGGCCGATGCGAATTGCACGCGGCGACGGAATGCGCGCCGTTAAACGACAACCTCGGCGCTGAATTTCCGGTGTTACAAATAATGCGATGAAATAAGGACTTTTCGTTTGCGCCGTTTTCGGCGTCAATCGCGGCGGCCAAACAAATCGAATGCACGTGACGCGCTTGACGTTCATTTTTGGCAAGCAATTTTAATTCATGCACAGCGCAAAAATATTTTGCGTAAAACTCGCCGCGCGACGCTGTCGTCGGGCGTGAATCGATCAAAAACGAGCGAATCAGTGACAAGTGATTCGCGGATGACATGCGTCCGCTGGCGAAAAGCGAACGCCAAAGCGCCGTCAGGTCGCTCCCAAGGTTGTTCAACCGCGACTTCGGCGGGGACGTTTGCCTTCGGCGACATGCGTCAGGTTGATCGGCAGAGGTCATCGGCGAATTTCTGCCGCAGCGCGGCATCGCCGGCGCATCGCGCAAAGAGCGCGATCGACATTCGCGGCACCAAAGCGTGCGATCACAAACCGAGTTTGGATTTTAGGATTTCGTTTACAGTCTGCGGGCTCGCTTTGCCGCCCGACGACTTCATCACCTGGCCGACGAACCACATCATCGCCTTCGGATTGGCCTTGGCTTGCGCGACCTTGTCCGGATTCTTGGCAATCGCGTCGTCGATCAGCGTTTCGATCGCGCCGGTGTCGGTCACTTGCGTCATTCCGCGCGTCTCGACGATGCGCCGCGGATCGCCGCCCTCGCTCCAGAGAATTTCAAACAAGTCCTTGGCAATCTTGCCGGAAATCGTCTTGTCGGCGATCAGGTCCAGGGTGCCGCCGAGTTGTGCGGCGGACACAGGCGAGGACGTGATGGCCTTCCCCTCTTTATTCAGGCGGCCGAACAGCTCGTTGATGACCCAGTTGGCCGCGAGCTTGGCGTCACGGCCCTTGGCCACGGTTTCGAAGTAGCCGGCGGTCTCACGCTCGGCCACCAGTTGCCCGGCGTCGTAAGCCGACAACGCAAATTCACGCACGAAGCGCGCCTTCTTCTCGTCCGGCAGCTCCGGCAACTGCGCCTTGAGCGCCTCGACCGCCTCTGCCGTCAGTTCGAGAGGCAAAAGATCGGGATCGGGGAAGTACCGGTAGTCATGTGCCTCTTCCTTCGAGCGCATCGAACGCGTCTCGCCCTTGCCGGGGTCGAACAACCGGGTCTCCTGCACGATGGCGCCACCGTCTTCGACGATCTCGATCTGACGGCGCGCCTCATGCTCGATCGCCTGACCGATGAAACGGATCGAGTTCATGTTCTTGATCTCGCAACGCGTGCCAAGCGGCTCGCCCGGCCGGCGCACCGACACGTTGACGTCGGCGCGCAGCGAGCCTTTCTCCATGTCGCCGTCGCAGGTACCAAGATAACGCAGGATTGACCGCAGCTTGGTCAGAAAGGCCATGGCCTCCTCCGACGAGCGCAGATCGGGCTTCGATACGATCTCCATCAGGGCGACGCCCGAGCGGTTGAGGTCGACCGCTGACATCGACGGATGACGGTCGTGGACGCTCTTGCCGGCGTCCTGTTCAAGGTGCAGGCGCTCAATGCCGATGGTCACCGCCTCGCCGTCCGGCAGATCGACGACGACCTCGCCCTCGCCGACCACCGGCTGCTTGTACTGGCTGATCTGATAGCCTTGCGGCAGATCGGGATAGAAATAGTTCTTGCGGTCGAAGACCGAACGCAGATTGATCCGGGCGTTGAGGCCCAGCCCGGTACGCACCGCCTGCCGCACGCATTCCTCATTGATCACCGGCAACATGCCCGGCATGGCGGCATCGACCAGTGAGACGTGACTGTTCGGCGCGCCGCCGAATTCCGTCGAGGCGCCGGAAAACAGTTTGGAATTGGACATGACCTGGGCATGAACTTCCATGCCGATGACGACTTCCCAGTCGCCGGTCGCGCCCTTGATCAGTTTGGAAGGCTTGCTGTCCACGTTCATGCCGGTAGAGCTAGCGCATGGGCCCGAAAAGTGGAACCCGGTTTTGCTAAAAGATCACGTGCCGTGCGGGAACCTTCTGGCCGCTCACCGACAAAAATGGGCGTGGCACGGCAGCCATTCGCCGCCCAGCGCCTGCTCACGACGTCCATTTGCGCGCGAACCTTTTGCAGCCGAGGCAACCTTTGGACGAATGCCGCGTTTGGGCAGGACATGCAGACCGACCACAGAAAATTTGCATTGATCGTCGGCGGAATTGTCGTCCTGGCGGCGCTTGCGCTGATCCTGAGCGGCGGTGAATGGGGCGGCAAAACCACCGTCGAAGGCGATCAGGATTTGCCGCCGGTCGCCGACATGACGCGCTAGCAAGCGCGTGCGAACGCGGGCGCTACGTTGTCAGCAACTCCGAGACGATTGCCTGCCATTCGGCATCGAGCGGACCAGTCGCCGACGTGCGGCGGGCGCGCCGATACCAATAACCGGCATTGTCGATGTCGCCTTTGACGCGATGCAGATAGGCATGCACCCAGGCGGCAGCGCTGCCCTCGTCGGCCATTACGATGCCGTGCGCGCGCTCCCAGTCGTTCTTCTTCGCCCACCACAGCGCCCTCAGCGCGGGCGCAAGGTCGTCCGGCGGATTGCTATCGGTCAGACTGTAGTTGAACGATGCCAGATCCAAGGAGCCTCACCACCAGGCTTTGGCCGTAAATCGCCCCGCTTCACGTTCGATAACCTCGCCGAGCGAGAACAGCGTCTCCTCGTCGAACGGACGGCCGATCAGTTGCAGGCCGAGAGGCAGGCCCTGCGCGTCAGTGCCGGCCGGCACCGCGATGCCCGGCAGGCCGGCCATATTTACGGTCACGGTGAACACGTCGTTCAAATACATCTCGACCGGATCGGCCCCGCCTTTTTCGCCGAAGCCGAACGACGCCGACGGCGTTGCCGGCGTCAACATGGCGTGCACGCCCTGGGCAAAACAGTCCTCGAAGTCGCGCTTGATCAGCGTGCGCACCTTCTGCGCCCGCAGGTAATAGGCATCATAGTAACCGGCCGACAGAACATAAGTCCCGATCATCACCCGACGGCGAACTTCGGCGCCAAAGCCGGCGCTGCGTGTCTGCTCGTACATGTCGGTGATGTCGCGCCCCGGCACGCGCAGGCCATAGCGCACGCCGTCATAGCGCGCGAGGTTGGACGAGGCTTCCGCCGGCGCGACGATGTAATAAGCCGGCAGCGCGTATTTGGTGTGCGGCAGCGACACGTCGACCAGTTCGGCGCCGGCGGCCTTGAGCCATTCGCAGCCCTGGCTCCAGATTTTCTCGATCTCGGCCGGCATGCCGTCGAGCCGGTATTCCTTCGGAATGCCGATGCGCAGTCCTTTGACCGATTTGCCGACGGCGGCCTCGTAATCCGGCACCGGAATATCGGCGCAGGTGGTGTCCTTGACGTCGGGACCGGCCATCGAGCGCAGCATGATCGCGGCGTCGCGCACCGTTTTGGTGAAAGGCCCGGCCTGATCGAGTGACGAGGCAAAGGCGACGATGCCCCAGCGCGAGCACCGGCCGTAGGTCGGCTTGATGCCGACTGTGCCGGTAAAGGCCGCCGGCTGCCGGATAGAACCGCCGGTGTCGGTGCCGGTGGCGCCGAGGCACAATTGCGCCGCGACCGCCGCGGCCGAGCCACCCGACGAGCCGCCCGGCACCAGCGGCGTGTTCGAGCCTTCCCTGCGCCACGGCGACTGCACGGGGCCGAAATATGACGTCTCGTTCGACGAACCCATGGCGAATTCGTCATTATTGGTCTTGCCGAGCAGCACCGCGCCGTCGCGCCAGAGTTGCGAGGTGACGGTCGACTCGTAGGTCGGAACGAAATTGCCGAGAATGTGCGAACAGGCCGTTGTGCGCACGCCTTCAGTTGCAAACAGGTCCTTGATCGCCAGCGGGATGCCTTCGAGCGGCCCCGCCTCGCCCCTGGCGATGCGCGCGTCTGAGGCCTTCGCCATGTCGATGGCGCGTTCCGGGGTCTCCAGCACGAAGGCATTGAGAGAGCGTGCCTTCTCGACCGCCGCGACATGCGCGTCGGCAAGTTCGACGGCGGAAATGTCCTTGTTGCGGAGCCGGTCGCGCGCTTGCGACAGCGTCAGGGCGGTCAGTTCAGTCATGGAGGCAAATCATTCCGGCGCGTCGCACACAAAAGCGTTCTTGGTCTTCTTCATCGCGGCAATTTCGGACGGCGAATATTGCTTGATGAACACGGTGCCGTCCGGCTGCTCCTCGCGAAAGAGTTCGCCCGGCTGCGGCAAGCCCATGGCGCGCAAGTCATCGGCCGTATGGCCGGCTGGCATCTTGCCGGTAGAAATAATTTCCACCAACTCCCAGATGCGCTCTTGGTCACCCTGCTCGCAGGCCATGCACATTTTAATCGATCACCTTCGGCACCAGATAAAAATCGTCCTCGCTCCGCGGCGCGTTCGACAGCACCGCCGCTGCATTGCCGCCGTCGGTCACCTCATCGATCCGCATTTTCATCGCCATCGGCGTCACCGAGGTCATCGGCTCGACGCCCTCGACATTGACCTCGGACAACTGTTCGACGAAGGCCAGCATGGCGTTCAACTCGCCCTGCAAATGCTCGACTTCATCCTCCCTGACCGAGATGCGGGCCAGATGGGCGATACGGCGGACGGTTGATGCATCGACGGACATTAATATGCACTCTCGGGAATATGCACTCTCGGTCGCCGGGTCCCGGCCCGGCCATCTGCTTTAGGTAAAGCGGTTCGGCGCGATTTGCCACCCCGCACCCGCAGGCGCAAGGCATTCGGGCCGGATTTGGCGGTGTTAGAGCGTTTTCGAGCGCGCAGCCCCGCCAAACCATCGCTCTGGCAACAACCCGATGATACCTTGGCCGAACAGGCGCTCAGAGGCCTATGTTTCGTCCGAGTCGCGCCAATTCCGCCACCCGCCCGCGAAGATGCATTGAGAATGATCGGTCTACTTGCTGAAATGGCACCGTTGTTTCCCGCGCGCGGGGCCCTGCTGGGGCTCGACCTCGGCACCAAAACGATTGGCGTTGCCGCCAGCGATCCCGACCGCAGGCTGGCGACGGGCGTCGAAACCATTGCGCGAAAGACTTTTACCGCCGATGCCAACCGCCTGCTCGTCCTTGCGCAGGAGCGCGCCAGCGTCGGCTTTGTGCTCGGCCTGCCGATCAACATGGATGGCTCGGAGGGTCCGCGCGCGCAATCGACGCGCGCCTTCGCACGTAATCTCGCCAAGATCACCGACTTGCCCATCGCGTATTGGGACGAACGGCTTTCAACGGCCGCCGTCGAGCGCGGATTGATCGAAGCC
The DNA here is from genome assembly GCA_041691675.1 of Hyphomicrobiales bacterium. GTDB lineage: Bacteria > Pseudomonadota > Alphaproteobacteria > Rhizobiales > Xanthobacteraceae > Pseudolabrys. The sequence goes on from JBEPUC010000013.1 coordinate 5,787, forward strand.
GACATGCGGCGCGACCGGCGCGCCGAAGTGATCGATCAGCACGCGGCTATGTTCATTCTCCAAGGCGCGTTGGATCGCCTTGGCCATATCGGCAGGAACCAGTCTTAAAAAAGTGGAGGTGGGCCGGACAGCCCACCTCCACCAACTGATTATGACTCAGACCGCTTAGTGGTCGCCGCACGGGCGATAATTGAGCGAACCGGGCGAACCGCCGCACGCACTGCTCGACGAGCGCGGTGCGTAGTAGCGCGGCGCCCCATACGCATAGGCCGGACGCGCCGCAACATCGTAGCCGTAGCTCGGGGCCGGCTCATAGGCATAAGCGGGTTCATAGGCATAGCCCGGCTCATAGGCGTAGCCCGGTTCGGCGTAATAGCCCTGACCGTAATAGCCGTTGTTAGCCGAACTGGCGACCGCCGCACCGACCAGTGCGCCCGCGCCGAAGCCAATAGCAGCCGCTGTGTTGCGCCCGTTACGCGCCTCACTTGGCGATGCCGCAGCCAGAGCAAACGCGCCAGTCAATGTCGCCGCGACTGCAAATTTCACAAATTTATTCATTTTTATCTCCTTGACCCGCGTATCGGGCATTCCGGGCGCTAACCCGGGAACCGCACCATCGGTTCCGAAGCGGCGTTGACGGTTGCGTGAACGCCCTGTGGACCGCCGGGAACTCGGCTTGCCCGCCTTGGGGCTTGCGCCTATAGAACTGACTTTAATGACCATTGCGCCCAAATCCTCATTCGTCCTCAGCCATCGGCATCTGTTGGGGATCGAAGGGCTTTCGGCCGCCGACATTACCGGTCTTCTGGACCTCGGCGAGGAATTCGTCGCCCTCAATCGCCAGATCGAGAAAAAGCAGGCGTCGCTGCGCGGCCGCACGCAGATCAACATGTTCTTCGAGCATTCGACCCGGACGCAGGCGTCGTTTGAACTCGCCGGCAAGCGCCTCGGCGCCGACGTGATGAACATGTCCGCCTCGTCGTCGTCGATGAGCAAGGGCGAGACGTTGATCGACACGGCGATGACGCTCAATGCCATGCACCCGGACATTCTGGTGGTGCGCCACCATGCGTCCGGCGCGGTCGCGTTGCTCGCCAGTAAGCTCGACTGTTCGGTGATCAATGCCGGCGACGGCACCCACGAACACCCCACTCAGGCTCTGCTCGATGCGCTGACCATCCGCCGCAACAAGGGCCGCATCGAGGGCCTGCTGGTCGCGATCTGCGGCGACATTCTGCATTCGCGGGTGGCGCGTTCCAACATCATGCTGCTCAACACCCTGGGCGCGCGCGTGCGCGTGGTGGCGCCGTCGACGCTGCTGCCGCCGGGCATCGAGCGCATGGGTGTTGAAGTCGCGCGCGACATGCGCGAGGGGCTGGCCGATGCCGATATCGTTATGATGCTGCGATTGCAGCGCGAGCGCATGAACGGATCGTTCGTGCCTTCGGTGTCGGAGTATTTCCGTTACTGGGGTCTCGACGAGAAGAAGCTCGCCTACGCAAAGAAAGACGCGCTGGTGATGCACCCAGGACCGATGAATCGCGGCGTCGAAATCGACTCGATCGTCGCCGATGGCGCGCAATCGCTGATCCGCGAACAGGTCGAAATGGGAGTGGCAATACGCATGGCGGTGCTCGAAGCGCTGTCGCGCAACTTGCCGAACGCATGATGCTCTCTGACCGCCGCCCCATTCTGCTCGCCAATGCCCGGATCATCGATCCGTCGCGCGATCTCGACATTATGGGCGACCTGCTGATCGTCGATGGCGTCATCCGTGAAGCCAGAAAAGGCATCGGCGCGGCCGGCGTGCCCGAAGGCACCGAAGCGATCGACTGCCGCGGCAAAGTGATTGCTCCCGGACTGATCGACATGCGCGCTTTCATCGGCGAACCCGGCGCCGATTATCGCGAGACATTTGCTTCTGCGAGCGAAGCGGCGGCGGCCGGCGGCGTCACCACCATCATATGCCAGCCCGACACCTCTCCGGCGATCGACGACCCGGCGACGGTTGATTTCGTGCTGCGCCGCGCCCGCGACACGGCCATCGTCCACGTTCATCCGATGGCGGCCATCACCAAGGGCCTTGAAGGCGGCGAAATGACCGAGATCGGTCTGCTCAAGGCTGCGGGGGCCGTCGCCTTCACCGACGGGGAAAAGAGCATCGTCAATGCGCAGGTGATGCGCCGCGCCCTCACCTATGCCCGCGACTTCGATGCGCTCATCGTGCATCACACGGAAGACCCCGACCTCATCGGCGACGGCGTGATGAACGAGAGCGAGTTCGCCGCCCGTCTCGGCCTGCTCGGCATTCCGAAGGCGGCCGAAACCGTCATGCTCGAACGCGACATCCGTCTCGTCGCTTTGACCGGCGGGCGTTATCACGCCGCCTCGATCACCTGCGCTGAATCGCTCGAAGTCCTGCGCCGCGCCAAGGATGCTGGCCTCAACGTCACCGCCTCGGCCTCGATCAATCACCTCACGCTCAACGAAAACGATGTCGGACCGTATCGCACCTTCTTCAAGGTGACGCCGCCATTGCGCGGCGAAGACGACCGCAAGGCGCTGGTCGAGGCATTGGCCTCCGGCCTGATCGACACTGTCATGTCGGATCACAATCCGCAGGACGTCGAGACCAAGCGGCTGCCGTTTTCGGAAGCCGCGGCTGGGGCCATCGGCCTCGAAACGATGCTGTCGGCAGGCTTGAGGCTGGTGCATTCGGGCGATGTCACGCTACCGGCGCTGTTGCGCGCGCTGTCGACGCGGCCGGCCGAACTCCTGGGCGTTGCCGGCGGCACGCTGCGCAGCGGCGCGCCCGCGGACGTAATCGTGATCGACACCGACGTACCGTGGCTGGTCGATCCGAACGAGCTCAAATCGAAATGCAAGAACACGCCGTTTGACGAAGCCCGCATGACCGGCCGCGTCGTGCGTACCATCGTCGCCGGCCGCACAATTTACGAGTCGACATGAGCGCGCCGCTGGTCACCGCCCTCGCCTTTGTCTTCGGCTATCTCCTCGGCTCGATTCCGTTCGGCCTCCTGATCACCAAGGCGGCCGGCGGCCCGGACGTGCGCACCATCGGGTCGGGCAATATCGGCGCCACCAACGTCCTGCGCACCGGCCGCAAGGGTCTCGCCGCCGGGACGCTGGTGTGCGACGCCCTCAAAGGCACGCTCGCTGTGCTGGCCGCGGCGTATTTCGCCGGGCATACGGCGGCACTTGTCGCCGGTTTTGGCGCGTTCATTGGGCACGTCTTTCCGCTCTGGCTCGGATTCAAGGGCGGCAAAGGCGTCTCGACCTATATCGGCCTTTTGATCGGTCTCGCCTGGTCGGCTTCGCTGATCTTCATTGCCGTCTGGCTGATCGTGGCGTGGCTGTCGCGCTACTCGTCACTGGCCGCCTTGATCGCGAGCGCACTGACGCCAATCGGTCTGTTGGGACTGGGCGAGCCGGATACGGCCGCGCTTTTTTTTGTGCTGACGATCGTTCTGTGGATCATGCACCGTGCCAACATAGCCCGCCTGCTCAACGGCCGCGAAGGCAAGATCGGCGCGAAGGGCTGAGGCTTTTTTGGCGCCGACTTCCGGTTGCAATCGTACATATTCGGTTGTGCCCCACCGCTCCTTAAGCGACACTGCCCCTCTGCAATTCCGCCGGGGGGCGCTATTGGGCCACAGCGTTAAACTCACCGACGAACAGCGGCTCGATTGGCTGCGGCTGATCCGTAGCAACAATGTCGGGCCACGGACGTTTCGCGAATTGATCAATGCGTTCGGCGGCGCCGGCGCCGCCCTTGAAGCCTTGCCGCGACTGACGCGGCGTGGCGGCGCATCCGGTACGCACATTTTTACCCGCGACGAGGCCAACGCCGAACTTAAGGCGTCGCGGGCGCGCGGCGTCGAACTGATCGCACTCGGCGAACTGGATTATCCGATGCGCCTGCAAACAATTGACGATCCGCCGCCGCTTGTCGCGGTGCGCGGCCGGGTATCGTTGCTGGCGCAGCCGTTGGTCGCGATCGTCGGCTCGCGCAATGCCTCCGCCGCTGGCCAGAAATTCGCGCAAACGCTAGCGCGCGATCTGGGCGCGGCCGGTTTCGGCATTGTCTCGGGGCTGGCGCGCGGCGTTGATGCCGCCGCCCATCGCGCCAGTATCGCAAGTGGCACGGTGGCCGTTCTCGCCGGCGGCCACGAGCGCATCTATCCGAGCGAACACGTCGAACTCTTGGAGGCACTGCTGCCGGCGGGTGCGGCGATTTCGGAGATGCCGTTGCGATGGGAGCCGCGCGCCCGCGACTTCCCGCGCCGCAATCGGCTGATCTCGGGACTGGCGGTCGGCGTCGTCATCGTCGAAGCGGCGCGCCGCTCCGGTTCGCTGATCACGGCGCGGCTTGCCGGCGAGCAAGGCCGCGAGGTCTTTGCCGTTCCGGGCTCGCCGCTCGACCCCCGCGCCGAGGGGACCAACGGTTTGTTGAAGCAAGGCGCGACACTGGTCACCGAAGCCGCCGACGTCATCGCCGCGCTGGAGCCGATCCTCCGGCGCGGTTTGGACCTGCCGGCGCACGAGCCCGATCACGACCCACCCGCGCTGGACGACCGTGAGCCCGGCGAGGACGAGCGCAGTCGCATCGTCCACCTGCTCGGGCCGACGCCAACGGCAATCGACGATCTGGTGCGGCTGTCGCGTGCCTCGCCGGCCATCGTGCGCATGGTGCTGCTCGAACTCGAACTCGCCGGCCGGCTGGAGCGCCACGGCGGCGCGATGGTGTCGTTGGTGTAGACTGCGCGCCGGTCGAATCGCGACGGCAGGGACCGCTCATGATGCAGCCTATCAGGATTGCACGCGCTGCGTTGGTGGCGGCCCTCCTGGCCTGCTCTTACGCGCCGGCGAGCGCGCAACATGAAACGAAAGACCGATCCTTCGCCGCCTTCGTCAACGACCTTTGGCCCGATGCGCAGGCCAAGGGCATCACCCGCGCGACATTCGATACCGCGATGGCCGGCGTTGCGCCCAATCCGAAAGTGATCGCGGCGACGAAACGCCAGCCCGAATACGGCAAACCGGTTGGCGCCTACATCAATGACATCGTCTCCGCCGGCCGCATCAAGCGCGGCGACGCCAAAGCCCGCGAATGGGCGAAGACCTTCGACGCCGTCGAGAAGAAATTCGGCGTCGAACGCTGGGTGCTTGTGGCGCTGTGGGGCATGGAATCCGACTTCGGCGCGGCCAAGGACAAATGGGACGTGTTCCGGTCGCTGTCGTCCCTCGCTTACGTGAAATACCGCCATCCGTACTTCCGCAACGAACTCATCGTCGCGATGAGCATCATGCAGAACGGCCATTTCGCGCGGAAGGAAATGGTCAGTTCCTGGGCGGGCGCGATGGGCCAGAGCCAGTTCATGCCGAGCAATGTTGTCGATTACGCCATCGACGTCTCCGGTGACGGCCGTGCCGATCTCTGGAACAACGTACCGGACGTGCTGGGCTCAACGGCGAACTACCTGCACAAAGGCAAATGGAAATACGGCCTGCCCTGGGGCTTCGAGGTCATGGTGCCGTCCGGCTTCGATACCATGAAGAGTCATGCCAGCTTCGCCGAGTGGCAAAAGCTTGGCGTGCGCCGCACCGACGGCAGGCCGTTTCCGCGCGATGGCGAAGGCGTCGGGCCAGGCATTCTGTTTTTTCCGGCGGGCGCCAAAGGACCGGCCTTCATCGTCACCGACAATTACGCGGTCCTGAAGGAGTACAATAACTCGGATGCCTACGCGATCGCCGTCGGCCATCTCGCCGATCGCCTGAATGGCGGCAGGCCGATCCGCGCCGCATGGCCCACCGACGACCGCCCGCTGCCGCGCGACGCCCGCATCGCACTTCAAAAACGGCTGTCGGCCCTTGGCTACAAGGTCACCGACTTCGAGGGCCACATCGATTTCGACCTGCGCGACAATATCCGCGCCGAGCAGGCCAGGCACGGCATGGTGCCGGACGGCAATCCGACGTCGGCGCTGCTCGCCAAGATCGGCGTGAAGGTGCCGTAACGGAAATCGCGGTCGAGCGCCTGCTGCATCACATCGATCTGGAATTTCGCCGATGAGATCGCCGCGTCGAGACCCTTTTGCTGGGCCGGATCGGACGCCGCAGCGCGCTGCGCCTGAAACTGCGCGAGCTGCTGATTGGCCGAGGCAATCTGCTGCGCGCGGTCGTTGACGGTCTTCTCTGCCGCCGACAGGTTGGTTTGGAGTTTGACGGTGGCGGCAATCGCGGCGGCTGACATCACCGGGACAGCGGGGCCCGGCGACGCGGCGGGCGCGGCCGGAGCGGCCGAAGCCGTATTGACCGTCGTGGTACTTGCGCTTGGAAGCCCGAGCGCGCGATTGGCTGTGTCGACCTGAAATTCGAGCGAGCGGATTTGCGCTTCCATTCCCGCCTTCTGACTCTGCTGCGCAGACGTCAAACCGGTCGCGGGCAACGCCGCGAGATTCTTCCGGTAGGTGTCGAGATCCTTCTCGGCGCCCACCTTGAATTGCTGAACCGACTTTCCCGGCGGCAGGAAGCTCGCGACGTCGGCCTTCGGCCACGTCGTCCAGTCGTTCGGATCGTAGCCCTTCGGCGGCGCGCTCGTCGCGACAGTAACGGATGCTGCCGGCGCGGTAGTCGCCGGCGCGGAGGCGACGACCGTCGTTGCTGGTTTCGTGCTTTGGCCGGTGCCAGTGCCGGAGTCGTAGTTGCCGCTGATGGTGATCGTCGACTCGTGAGCAAAGCCGCCGCCGGCCACGCCGCGCGGCGCGCTCGCGGTTTGCGCCGGGATTGTCGTCGCAGCATGCGCGCCGTTTGCTACCTGCGCCGGCTGGGCAGGCGCGGCATCCTTGTAGAACGTCGGACCGCGCGGCACGAAGCCCGCGCTATTGGTACTGATGATTCCGCCACCGTTGGTACTGATGATCCCGCCACCGTTGGTGCTAATGATCGTACCACCGGAATTGCCGACCAGCGTACCGCCACTGTTGCCGACGAGCTTGGCTATGCCTGGACCGAGGCATGGAAGTCGAGCCTCTCCGGCTACTGGACCTACAGCAGGAAGAATGACGTCAATCCTGGCGGCGTGAACGCGCTTGTCCTCGAAGCGTTTAATTCCAACAACACGGTCTACCGCATCAACGTCGATCACACTTATACGCGTGGACCTTGGTCGATTGGCCCCACCGCAAGCTATCTGGAGCGCGACGCCAACGCCTACAGCCCGGTGACGCTCCAGTTCATTCCTGCAAAACATCGCTGTTCGCTCGGCGGCGTCGGTGGCTATGCGACCAGCGCGACGTCAGCCCTCAATTTCCGGATCGAACGAATCTGGACACACGAGAGTGACAACGCGGCCTTCGCCGTTCCCACCATCAACAGCCAGGGCTGGCTCGTGACCGGCGGCGGCGTCATCCAGTTCTAGAGGAGGCATTTGCATGAAGCGCGCGGCTCTGATCACGGCGATTGCCCTCGCCGCCTCCACCTTCGTCGGATACGCCGGCCCCACGGCGGCTCAAAGCAGGTGCCCGTTCGGCCACAAAGGGACGGAATGCTTGAACGGTCCGCTCGTCGCCGGCGCTCAGATATTGGGCATTACGTCGACGCAGCAGAAATTTTCATATTCCGTGCCGCTTGCGCTGAATGCGCCGCGCGGACTTCTGACTGGGGTCAAACCGTTCGACTATCGCGAATACTATTCCTACCAGCAGTTCCAGCCGACCGGGACCGGCACGTTCCTGTACTCGTGTCATCCGAACTGCTGAACGGCCGCAAAGCCTGACGAAGCGTCTCGGCTTCGGGCGTGTTCCGAAAAGCACGCAAGAATTCCACGCAATAATTCATTGAAAGCGTTGCTGACGAAGAGTCAGAACCGCACTGCGCTTAGCGCAGTGCGGTAATATCGGCATGATTTCGTTTTGTAATTACGTCGCCGACCGGCGCGCTAACATACTCCAGATAATCAAGACAATTACGGCACCGACGACCGCGCCTATGAGCCCTGCACCCTCGCCCGGCTGATACCAGCCCAGCGCCTGGCCGATGTAGGTCGCAACGAAAGCACCGACAATGCCGAGGATCGTGGTGAGAATGAAGCCTGTTGGCTCGTTCGAACCGGGATGGAGGAATTTTGCGATAAGGCCTGCGATAAACCCAATGATAATGACCCAAAGAATATGCATTGCCGCCTCCGAGTTAACACCGCAATGGAACTCCTTAGACCGCATTATGTTCCGATAAGAAGTCGGCTGCACAAAGCCCCGCCATGAGTTGCGATGCTAGGAGCGTCGGTCGCTGCGTCCATCCTGGCGAGCGAGGCTTTCGGCCTCCAACCGGACCATGTCGAGAAGATAGCCCAGCGTGTCGAGGCCGTTTCGCCGCGCGATGCCGGAAAGCTCGTTTGACATCGAGGCCACGTAGTTCGCGACCGCGGTTGATCCGTCGATCTGCTCGGCCGTTAATTCTTTCGCCTGCTCGGCCATCGCGCTTCCATGCGGGACAAGGAAAGAACGCTCGCACCGCCTGCTTGCCCGAGAGGAAAATGACACGGAAAGGCAAAGAAAAATATCAAAAATAGCACATTTTTATAATACATCTATTGGTTGCATTCAAGAGTGCCCGAAAATACCTCCTTGGCGGTGCCCGATTTGACTGGTTAGAACCCCGCTCTGAAGCTTTCCCGGAACCGGCATGATTTGACAGTCACGGTCGGCTTCCCCATGTTCCCGGCAGCGCGAGCGGTCGATTCCGAACCGACATGGCCGGATCCGGGCGTTTAAACCATTGGAATACCATGAAAGTTGTCGTTGTCGAGTCGCCGTCCAAGGCGAAGACGATCAATAAGTATCTGGGTCCCGGCTACGAGGTTCTGGCCTCGTTTGGCCATATTCGTGACCTGCCAGCCAAGGACGGCTCGGTCGATCCGGACGCCGATTTCAAGATGCTATGGGAGGTCGATCCCAAGTCGCAGCAGCGCGTCAATGACATCGCGCGCGCCCTTAAGGGGGCTGACACCCTCATCCTGGCGACCGACCCCGATCGCGAGGGCGAAGCCATTTCCTGGCATGTCCTGGAAGCCCTCAACGAAAAACACGCCCTCAAGTCCCAAAAGATCGAGCGCGTCGTCTTCAATGCCATCACCAAGCAGTCGGTGACCGAGGCGATGAAGCACCCCCGCGCTATCGATAGCGCGCTGGTCGATGCCTATCTGGCGCGCCGGGCGCTGGATTATCTCGTCGGTTTCACGCTGTCTCCCGTGCTGTGGCGCAAGTTGCCGGGCGCCCGCTCGGCCGGCCGCGTCCAGTCCGTAGCGTTGCGGCTGGTTTGCGACCGCGAGCTGGAGATCGAGAAATTCGTCCCCCGCGAATACTGGTCGATCGTTGCGAAGCTTAATACACCGCGGAACGAGGAATTCGAGGCTCGGGTTGTCGCCGCCGATGGCCAGAGGCTCCAGCGCCTCGACATCGGAACCGGCGTTCAGGCGAACGACCTCAAGAATGTGCTCGAGGGCGCCAAGTTCACGGTCGCCTCCGTCGAGGCTAAACCGGCGCGCCGCAACCCGCCGCCGCCCTTCACGACCTCGACCATGCAGCAGGAAGCCAGCCGGAAACTGGGCTTTGCCCCGGCGATCACCATGCGGCTGGCGCAACGGCTGTACGAAGGCGTCGAGATCGACGGCGAGACCACCGGTCTGATTACCTATATGCGTACCGACGGCATCGACATCGCCCCGGAAGCCATCACTGATATGCGCGCGATGATCGGCAAGAACTACGGCAAGGATTACGTGCCGGGTTCGCCGCGCACCTATCAGAATAAATCGAAGAACGCGCAGGAAGCGCACGAAGCCGTACGCCCCACCTCGCCCAGCCGCACGCCGCAGCAGGTCGCGAAATTTGTCGATCGCGATCAGGCGCGCCTTTACGAACTGATCTGGAATCGCGCCGTGGCGAGTCAGATGGAGTCAGCGGAGCTTGAGCGCACCACTGTCGATATCGTCGCCAAAAATGGCGCGCGCACCATCGATCTACGCGCCACCGGCCAAGTGGTGAAGTTCGATGGGTTTCTGACACTCTACCAGGAAGGCCAGGACGAAGCGTCCGACGACGAGGAGCAGCGCCGGCTGCCGGCGATGTCGCAGGCCGAGATCCTTGCCAAGCAGGCCATCGACGCCGCGCAGCATTTCACCGAGCCGCCGCCGCGCTTTTCCGAAGCCGCGCTGGTCAAGCGGATGGAAGAACTTGGCATCGGCCGGCCATCGACCTACGCCTCAATCCTTCAGGTGTTGCAGGATCGCGGTTACGTTCGCATCGACAAGAAGCGGCTCTATCCGGAAGACAAAGGGCGCGTCGTCGTCGGCTTCCTGGAAAGCTTTTTCCAGAAGTATGTCGAATACGACTTCACCGCTTCGCTGGAAGAACAGCTCGACAAGGTGTCCAACAACGAGATCGACTGGAAGCGCGTGCTCCAGGACTTCTGGATCGACTTCATCGGCGCGGTCAACGACATCAAGGAACTGCGCATCACGCAGGTGCTGGACGCGCTCAACGAGTTGCTCGGCGCGCATATCTTTCCGGCCCGCGCCGATGGCGGCGACGTGCGCCAGTGCCCACAATGCGGCAACGGCAAGCTGTCGCTTAAGGTGGGCCGGTTCGGCGCCTTCATCGGCTGTTCGAACTATCCGGAATGCAATTACACGCGGCAAATGACGCCCGGCGCCCCCGGCGCGCAGGCCACCAAAGTGCTCGGCACCGATCCCGAGACCGGGCTTGACGTCACGCTGCGCGGCGGACGTTTCGGTACTTATTTGCAACTGGGCGAACAGGCGCCGGCCGAAAAGCGCCCCAAGGGATCGAAAGGGCCGAAACCGCCGCCGCCAGAAAAGCCGAAGCGCGCCAGCCTGCCGAAAGGCGTCGAGCCGGACGAGATCGATCTCGACAAGGCGCTGGCGCTTTTGTCGTTGCCGCGCGAAGTCGGCAAGTCGCCGGAAGACGGTGAGCCCATTTTGGCCGGCGTTGGCCGCTTCGGGCCTTACGTCAAGCACGGCAAGGTTTACGCAAGCCTGGAGGAAGGCGACGACGTTCTCACCGTCGGCCTCAACCGCGCCATGCATCTGATCGCCGACAAGATCGCCAACCCGAAGAAAGGCCGCCGCTTCGGTGCCGCGCCCGGCAAGGCACTCGGCGATCATCCCGACAAAGGCGGGCCGATCATAGTCAAGAGCGGCCGTTTCGGTCCGTATGTTTCCAACAACGGCATCAACGCCACGCTGCCGTCCGACAAGACTCCGGATACACTGACGCTCGACGAGGCCATCGTGCTTCTGGACGCGCGCGCCGCCGCGGTCGGCAATTCGCCGCGCGGCAAGAAAGCTGGTGCCAAGAAGGCCTCCGCGCCAAAAGCGGTGAAGGGCAAGGCGAAAGCCGCCGCGATCGACGATACGCCGGAAATCGGTGATGAGGCCGCGGAAAGACGTGCGGTCCAGTCTGGAGCCAAAGCCGGAGCGAAGGCTGCAAGCGCGCGCAAAAAACCGGCGGCGAAGAAAAAACCCGCGACCAAGCCGAGCGCAAAATCGAAAAAGCCGCCGGCCAAGGTCTCGGCGGCAGAATAGACATCCATCCGCAACGCCGACGCGCGCTGGTTTCGGGCATTTGCCCGGAACTGGCGCAGCGCGCCTGCGGCCATTACATTGCCAACGATCAGCGCCGTTTTGGCACAGGACTTAACATTTGAACAAACCACCTAAAAAGACAACCACACTCCCCTCCAAAGCCGACATTCTTGCCTTTATCGCCAAGACACCAGGCAAGGTCGGCACCCGTGAAATCGCACGCTCCTTCGGCCTCAAGAACGCCATGCGCGTCGAACTCAAGCGAATGCTGCGCGAGATGGCCGATGAAGGCGCGGTCGAAGGCAAAGGCCGCCGGCTGCATCATCCGGGCACCCTTCCCTCTACCGTTCTTGCCGATGTCATTTCGCGTGACCGCGACGGCGACATGATCGCCGTGCCCGACGAATGGGACGAAGAAGCGCACGGCGCCGCGCCGAAGATCCGCGTCTTCACGCCGCGCCGCATGAAGCCTGGCGAAGCCGCCGGCATCGGCGACAAGGTGCTGCTTCGCGTCGACGAGATCGAAGCGGAAGGCGGCATCCGCCATCGCGGCCGCGTCATCAAGATCATCGATCGGCCCAAGCATCGCGTGCTCGGCATTTTTCATAAGACCCAGAATGGCGGCGGCCGGTTGGAGCCGGTCGACAAGAAGATGCTCGGCAAGGAATTAAACATTCCACCGGGCGCTACCAACGATGCGGAAGAAGGCGACCTGGTCGCCGTCGAAACCCAACGTGCCTCGCGCTTTGGTCTTCCAAATGGCCGCGTCGTCGAACGCCTCGGCTCGCTGGCGAGCGAAAAGGCCGTCAGCCTCATCGCCATTCACGCCCATTCCATCCCCGCCGTGTTCCGGCGCGAGACCCTCAACGAAGCCGAAGCCGCCACGCCGGCGACGATGAGGGACCGCGAAGACTGGCGCAAACTACCGCTGATCACCATCGACCCTCCGGATGCCAAGGATCACGACGACGCCGTCCATGCCGAACCGGACGATGACGCCAACAACAAAGGCGGCTTCATCGTCACCGTCGCCATCGCCGATGTTGCGCATTACGTAACGCCCGGCTCCGCGCTCGACCGCGAGGCGCTGGTGCGCGGCAATTCGGTCTATTTCCCCGACCGCGTGGTGCCGATGCTGCCCGAGCGCATCTCCAACGATCTGTGCTCGCTGCGCCCTCACGAGGACCGCGCCGCATTGGCCGTCCGCATGATCATCGACGCCAACGGCCACAAGCGTTCGCACGCGTTCCACCGCATCATGATGCGCTCAGCGGCGAAGCTGTCCTACGAGCAGGCGCAATTCGCCATCGACGGCCGCACCGACGATACCACCGGCCCATTGCTGGAGCCGGTCATCAAACCGTTGTTCGCGGCCTATGAAGCGCTGGTGCGAGCGCGCAACGAACGACAGCCGCTCGACCTCGATATTCCCGAGCGGAAAATCCTGCTCAAGCAAGACGGCACCGTCGACCGGGTTGTCGTTCCGGCGCGGCAGGATGCCAACAAACTGATCGAGGAGATGATGATCCTCGCCAACGTCGCCGCGGCCGAGACGCTGGAAAAAGCGCGGGTGCCGCTGGTCTACCGCGTGCATGACGAGCCCGGCATCGAAAAGATCAACGCGCTGCGCGAGTTTCTGGCTTCGTTGCAGATTCCGCTCGCCAAATCCGGCGCGCTGCGGCCGGAAAATTTCAACCGCATTTTGGCGCAGGTCAAAGGAGGCGAGCGCGAGCAGCTCATCAACGATGTGGTGCTGCGCTCGCAGGCGCAGGCCGAATATGCCGCCGAGAACTACGGTCATTTCGGCCTCAACCTGCGCCGCTACGCGCACTTCACCTCGCCCATTCGCCGCTACGCCGACCTGATCGTGCATCGCGGACTGATCCGCGCGCTCAAATTAGGCGCTGACGGGCTGCCCGACAGCTTTGCGGTGCCGGTGCTGGCCGAGATCGGCGCGGAAATATCCGCCACCGAACGCCGCGCCATGCTGGCCGAGCGCGAAACCAAGGACAGGCTGATCGCGCATTTTCTCGCCGACCGCATCGGCGCAAGTTTCGAAGGCCGCGTGTCCGGCGTGCACCGCGCCGGCCTGTTCGTGAAGTTGAGCGAAACCGGCGCCGACGGCTTTGTGCCGGCACGCACCATCGGCGACGAGTATTTCGCCTATAACGAAGCCGGCCACGCCATGGTCGGTCAACGCAGCGGAACGACCTACCGGCTCGGCGATGCCGTCACCGTCAAACTGGTCGAGGCTGCCCCGGTTGCGGGCGCCCTGCGTTTTGAGCTTTTATCAGAAGGCCGCGCCGGCTCGCGTGGCGGCAAGGCAAGCTTCAAGAAAACCCACCTGCCGAACCCGCAAAAGCGGCCGAGGGGCATCCCGTCTCGTGGCAGCCGCAAAAGCAAGAACAAGCAACGGAAGCCCCGATGACCAGCAACCCAGACAAACTTCTCGAGCGCATGACCAAGCAGGAGCGCGATCAGTCATCGCCGGACTCAGAACCGCGCGACGCCGCCACCGTCATGCTGATCGACCGCGCCGGCGCGAAGCCGAAGGTGCTTCTTGGCCGTCGCCATGACAGCCATAAATTCATGCCGGGCAAGTTCGTCTTCCCCGGTGGCCGCATCGAGACGCTCGACCGTGCCATGTCGGCGGTGAGCGAATTGCACCCCGACACGCAAGCCAAGCTCCTGGAGCGTGTTGCCTCCCCCTCGCCCGAACTGGCGCGCTCCTTTGCGCTCGCCGCCGTGCGCGAACTGGCCGAGGAAACGGGTCTGCTGATCGGCTCCAAGGGCGAGACGCCGCCGGCGTCACCCGGCGAAATCTGGGAGGAGTTTGCCAAGGCGAAGGTGCATCCCGACCTCGGTCAGGTGCATTTCATCGCCCGGGCGATTACGCCGCCGCGGCGGCCGAAACGCTTCGACACCCGCTTTTTCACCGCCGACGCGACCGCAATCGCCCACAGGATCGAAGGCGTGGTGGGGCCGGATTCCGAGTTGGTCGAACTGGTCTGGGCGCCGATCGAGGAAGCCGCCCAGTTCGATATGCCGACCATCACCAGCGTCATCCTGGAGGAACTGGGTGCGCGGGTCCAAGCCGGCATGACCCATGCTCTACCGGTGCCGTTTTACTACATGAAGGACCAGCAGTTTTTCCGGGAACTGCTGTAAAAAGCGGTAAAATCGTCTAAATCGCGCAAAAACCCGCATTTCTTGACATTTTGCGCTTCGGCGCTAGGGTCCGCGCCGCAGGCCCCATTGGCCTCCCCCCATTCGCGGAATTAAGGACAAGTCCCATGGCAAAAGCCGTCAGCCTCAAGATCAAGCTCGTGTCGAGCGCCGACACCGGCCACTTCTACGTCACCAAGAAGAACTCGCGTACCCAGACCGACAAGCTGGTCAAGAAGAAGTACGACCCGATCGCCAAGAAGCACGTCGAATACAAAGAATCGAAGATCAAGTAGTCGCGCTAACCGGTGGAACAGGCTTCCACCGCGGGCTCGGGTTACGGTTCGGCGGTCACATGAGGATGGGCGTGCGCAGGCGCGCCCTTCTTATTTTCAGGCCACCCTTCCCGGAGGCGCCGTTCCGGAATATCTGCGCTGGCGCGGACCTGATATAGACAGGTCCTTGAACGCCGCCGGGAGCCCCGCAAATGCCGACCCTGTTTCCAAACCTCTTGCGCACTTTGTTCGCCGCCCTCGTCCTGCTGCCGCTCGCCTTGTCCGGCGCGCATGCCCAAAGCAAGCATCGGCTGGCGCTCCAGATCAGCGATTCCGACCCGGGCAAGATGAACGCCGTGCTCAACGTCGCCGCCAACGTCTCGAAGTATTATTCCGAGAAGGGCGAGGAAGCTGAAATCCAGATCATTGCCTTCAATGCCGGGCTCAACATGCTGCGCGCGGACAAGTCGCCGGTGCTCACGCGCCTCAAGTCGTTCAAGCAGGGCATGCCAAACGTCGCCTTCATCGCCTGCCAGAATACGCTCGACTCCATGACCCGCAACGAAGGCAAGGAGCCGCCGCTGGTCGATAACGCCGAGCGCGTGCCGGCCGGCGTTGTCACGCTGATGGAGCTTGGCGAAAAAGGCTGGACCATCGTCCGTCCATAGATATCCTTCAGCCGTCTATCCCACACAGGGCCCGCGATACCGATGACGAAATACGATGTGATCGTCGTCGGACTCGGGGCCATGGGAAGCGCGACGGCCTACCGGCTCGCGCAGTCTGGCGTTTCAGTGCTCGGCATCGACCGATTCTCGCCGCCGCATAAGCTTGGCTCGTCGCATGGCGATACCCGAATTACCCGCGCCGCCATCGGCGAAGGCGTCGAGTATTCCGAACTCGCCCTGCGCTCACATAAGCTCTGGCGCGAGATCGAAGCCGCTACCGGCAAGACGCTGTTCGTGCGCAATGGCTGCCTCACCATCTCTGGCGCCGACGCCGTGGTGATGCACGACGTCGATGACTTCTTTGCCAATGTCGAGACCGCGGCGCGGCGCTACGACATTCCGCATCGGATTTTTCCGGACGCCAATGCGATCCGCGCCCGTTATCCGCAATTCGCGGTCAAGGACGGCGATCAGGCCATCCTCGACGAGGACGCCGGCTACCTGTTTCCCGAGGCCTGCATCGCGGCTCAACTCGCACTGGCGGCCGCAGCCGGCGCAACGCTGTTGCGCGACACGCAAGTGGCCTCGATCGAACCTGAGTCGAACAGCTTGGCGGTGCGAACCGTCGACGGCCGGATGTTCGCCGCCGACCGCGTCCTGATTGCCACTGGCGCCTGGATGCCGCGCTTTGTCGCCGCCGAACTGGCGGGACATTTTACCGTGACTCGCCAGGTGCTCCATTGGTTCGAGATCAAGAGCAATCCCGAACGCTTCCGCCCCGAGAATTGTCCGGTCTTTATCTGGCAGGTGCCGCAGCGAAACGGCGCGCAGAGCAGCATCTACGGATTCCCGATCCACGGCGATCCCAGCCTGGGCGTCAAGGTCAGCCAGGAGGAAAGCGGCGGCGTCACCGATGCCGACCGCGTCAACCGCGCGGTCGATCAGGAAACCGAGATTGACCGCATCTATCGCACCTATGTTGAGCCGTTCATGCCTGACCTCGGGCCGCGCTGTCTGCGTACCGAGACCTGCCTCTATACCCGCGTCGACCGTTCGCGCTTCGTGATTGATGCCGACCCGCGAGACGAACGCATCACGTTCGTCTCGGCCTGCTCCGGTCATGGCTTTAAGCACTCGGCCGCGCTCGGCGAGGCGCTGGCGCAGCGGCTGACGGATGGCCGCGCCGCTCATGTCGATTTGGAGCCGTTCCGGGTCAGCCGGTTAGCCGGTTATTTAAAAGCGCGTTGAGCGCTTACGCCGCGTCCTGCACGACGCGATTGCGGCCGTCGCGCTTGGCCCGATAGAGCGCGGTATCGGCGCGCTTGAGCATGGCGGCGGCGGTATCGTCCGGTCCGGAAACCGCGGCGATGCCAATCGAAATCGTCACATCGAGGTTTTTCGCGCCCTGCTGGATCTGGAAAGGTTCGTTGGCGATGCGGCGGCGAATGCGCTCGGCGACCATGCCGGCGACCGCCATATCGGTTTCCGGCATCACGATGACGAATTCCTCGCCGCCGTAACGGCAGGCCAGATCGATATTGCGGATCGCCTTGCGGATCCGCAAAGCGAACTCGCGCAGCACGTCGTCGCCGGCGTCGTGGCCGTGGCCGTCATTGATCGACTTGAAAAAATCGATATCGAGAATAAGGATCGACAGCGGCTTGCCGCGCTGTGCCGCTTGCTCGGTCAGCGCCGCCAGATGCGTCTCCATGTAACGCCGGTTATGAAGGCTGGTGAGCGCGTCGGTGATCGCCATTTCGATCGAGGCCGCGACGTTGTCGCGCAGCCGGTCGGTGTAGCGCTTTTTCTTGATCTGGGTGCGCACCCGCGCCAGCATTTCGTTCTTGTCGATCGGACGGATCAGGTAATCGTTGACGCCGATTTCCAGCCCACGCACTAGCCGGGCATTGTTGTCGGCTTCCGCCACCGCCAGGATCGGCATGGTACGGCTGCGCTCAAGCGAGCGTATCTGGCTGCACAGCCGCAAGCCGTCGAATTCCCTGAATGTCAGCGAAACGATCACAAGTTCATAATCGCCTTCGGCGATACTGAACAGCGCATCGTTCGGATTGTCCTGCACGTCGATGCTATGCTCGGTCGATAACGTGTGGACCAGGCGCTCATAGGACGATTGCCGGTCGTCGACGATAAGGATACGGCCGTTGCGGCCGGCTTCCGCCACCGCTTCCCGCTCCGGATTCTGGATGCCGATTTCCTTGGTCGTGAGCGCGCGCATGCGCAACTCATCCGTCACCATCTTGAGCCGCGCCAGCGAACGGACCCGCGAAATCAGCGCCACGTCGGTGACGGGTTTGGTGAGGAAATCGTCGGCGCCCGCTTCAAGGCCACGCACGCGGTCGGACGGCTGATCCAAGGCGGTCACCATCACGACGGGAATGTGGTGCGTGACCGGGTTCGACTTGAGCCTGCGGCAGACCTCGAAGCCGTCCATGTCCGGCATCATGACGTCAAGCAGAATGATGTCGCATTCGGCACGTTCGGCCAGCGCCAGGGCCTCGGCGCCGTTATAGGCCGTCGCCACGTCGAAATATTCGGCCGACAGCCGCGCTTCCAAAAGCTTCACATTAGCCGGGATATCGTCGACGACGAGTACGCGTGCGGTCATAACTTCACCATTCCAAAATCTGCATCGAGCTTAGGCCCGATGCCCGTCACGCCGGTCCCAGAAAGTGGCGGACGGTCTCGATGAATTTGCCGACCGAAATCGGTTTCGACAGATAGGCTTCGCATCCACCCTCGCGGATGCGCTCTTCATCGCCCTTCATCGCAAAGGCGGTGACAGCGATCACAGGGATCGCCTTGAGCTCGGGATCGTCCTTGAGCCATTTGGTCACCTCGAGGCCGGACACTTCCGGCAACTGGATGTCCATCAGGATCAGGTCGGGCCGATGTTTGCGCGCCAGATCGAGCGCTTCGGTGCCGTTGCGGGTGCCGACGATATCGTAGCCATGCGCCTCCAGCAGGTCGTGGAAGAGCTTCATATTGAGCTCGTTGTCCTCCACGATCAGGACGGTCTTCGCCATTTGCCGCCCCATTATTCCTCTAAAAGCGGTTGGCCGGGCCGAAGTTGGCGTCGCCAGACCGCACACGCTCGGGCATGATCTGTCTCAACCTAGTGCGGATTTGTT
Organism: Hyphomicrobiales bacterium; assembly: GCA_041691675.1. Taxonomy (GTDB): domain Bacteria; phylum Pseudomonadota; class Alphaproteobacteria; order Rhizobiales; family Xanthobacteraceae; genus Pseudolabrys. The sequence continues at coordinate 24,670 of JBEPUC010000013.1, forward strand.
ACGGAAAGGCAAAGATTAACCGATGCGACGCGCGCCCTCAATGTCGCCCGAGACGGCAGAAAATCTTGCTATACAAGGACTTAGCTTTCTAGCCGCGGACCCCGACCGGCTCGGACGCTTCCTCTCGGAGACCGGGCTTGGGCCCGACCAGATTCGCGCGGCCGCCGCCGAGCCGGGATTTTTGGCCGGCGTGCTGTCACATCTCGCCTCGAACGAACAATTGGCCAAGGACTTCGCCGCCGAGGCATCCTGCGATCCCGCCGACCTCTTCAAGGCCCATGTTGCGCTCGGCGGCCAGCCCTGGGAGCGCGAGGTGCCGTGAGCGCCTTCTGCCGCGATTGCCTGACCGACGCCGCCGATGCGGACATAAGGCGATCTTTGCGCTGCCGGGCCTGCGGCTCGCCGCGGCTCGCCCGGCACCCGGATTTGGACACGCTGACGATCGCCCACATCGACTGCGACGCCTTCTACGCCATGATCGAGAAGCGCGACGACCCTGCCCTGCTCGACCGGCCGGTGATCGTCGGTGGGGGAAAACGCGGCGTCGTCGCGACCTGCTGCTACGTTGCCCGAACCTATGGCGTGCGCTCGGCGATGCCGATGTTCAAGGCCCTGGCGCTTTGCCCGCACGCGGCCGTGGTAAAGCCGAACATGGCGAAATACGTGGCCGTCGGCCGCGAGGTCCGCGGTCGCATGCTGGCGCTGACGCCGCAGGTCGAGCCGCTGTCGATCGACGAGGCATTCCTTGACCTCACCGGCACGCAGCGCCTGCATGGCATGACAGCCGGCAAGGTGCTGGCGCGCTTTGCCGCCTCCGTCGAACGCGAACTCGGCATCACCATTTCAATCGGCCTGTCTGCCAACAAGTTCCTGGCCAAGATCGCGTCCGACATGGACAAGCCGCGCGGTTTTGCCGTGCTCGGGCAAACCGAAGCGGTCGCCTTCCTGGCGCCGAAGCCGGTCGGTTTTATCTATGGGGTTGGCGCCGTCAGCGCTGCCAAACTGGCCGACGACGGTTATCGCCTGATCGCCGATCTGCAACGCGCGGACCGCAGCGATCTGATGCGGCGCTATGGCGAAGAAGGTTTGCGGCTGTGGCAACTGGCGCGCGGACAGGACGCGCGCCGCGTCGATCCGGCGCGCGAAACCAAGAGCGTCTCCGCCGAAACCACCTTCAATACGGACGTCGGCGAATTGCGGCCGCTCGAACAGCATCTCTGGGAACTAACCGAGCGGGTGTCGGGGCGGCTGAAGAAGGCGCAACTGGCCGGCTCGACCGTGACGCTCAAGCTCAAAAGCTCGGACTTCAAGCTGCGCACGCGCGCCCGCGCCCTCGGCAATCCGACGCAACTTGCGGCCCGTATTTTCGCCACCGGCCGCGATCTCCTGCGCCACGAGGTTGGCTCGACCCGCTATCGTCTGATCGGCATCGGCGTCAGTGCGTTGGAAGATGCGACCGGCGACGATCTTTCCGACCTCATCGACGGCCGCGGCGCCAAGGCCGAACACGCCATCGACAAACTACGCTCCAAGTTCGGCAAGGGCGCGGTGGTCAAAGGGCTGGCGCTCGACGAAGAGTGAGTCCGAGACTCACTTACACGGCTTTTCTTTTTTCATCTCAATCGACGACAGTTCCCCGGAAATAGTGAAGTCGTTGTAATCGAGAATCAACGCGCGCGAGACCCCATTCTCGTAAAGCTCGAAGGTGATGGCGTAGACCGGCGTCTGTTCGCCCATCTGCTCGGCATGCTCGTCCTTCTTCTCGAAATAGCTGATCGTCACCGGCCAGCGGGTGAGTTTTTCCAGTTCCGGAATCTTCGCGCCTGCGTCCGTCACCGGTTTCTCGCCGGGAGCAATCGGACGACCGATAACGGTCAGTGTATTATAGAGTTTCTCGCCGGATTCCGATCCGTCATAGACCGGAAATTCCAGAATCGATTTGCCCTCGCGCGCCGCAATGATGATGCGGCGCATATGCTCGGTCGGGAAAACGGCATCGACCGGAACGCTGAATTTCTTTGCCTTCGGCTTGTTGAGATTGATCGTCACCGCCGACGCAGTGCGTTTCGCGGAGCCATCGACGGTGCCGGTCTGCCTGTCATTGAGCATGTTCTCGGAATTGAAACGGAAGTTCTTGGCGTCGCCGTCTTCCCAAGTGGTGGAGCGTAGATCGCTGAGTGCGTCTTTGCCCTCACCGGAGTCGAGTTCCGAAACCTGACGGAAATTCAACTCGTAGCCATCGCAGACGTTGCCGGAAAAATCGTAGACGATACGTCCGCGCACGGCCTGAATGCCGCGGCTGCCGCTCGATTTGGAGAGCTTGAGATCGTAGATCGCCCGGTGCGGCGCCAGAACAGCCGTGCCCGGTTGCGCGGCCTGGCCGATGGCCGGCACGGCGGCCGGTGTCGCCTTGGCCGGATGGTAGCCGACAACCGCCAGCAGCGCGATGCAGGCACCGGCACACAGCGCCGTCAAGGCCGGAGCAGCCATCCGTCTCGCGTTCATCGAAATCGCCGTCATTGTCATCATGATCAAGAGGCCTCTCCCGGCAGCACACAGCACCAGCGGGAGAACATGGATTCGGGGCGGGAGCGAGGCAGGCTAGATCGCGGTAAGGTTTCCGGCAACTGTCGGCCACCTGCGCTTGCGCACAACCGGCCAATCGGCCAAGACTTTCGGCGAAGATGTTCGATCACGTAAAGCACCGAAGTGCCGGAGAGTTTTAATGTCAGGATTGGTTGAAAAAGCGCTGGTTAATCTCGGGATCACCCTACCGACCCCGGCGGCGCCAATCGCCAATTATGTCGCCTATGTCCGCAGCGGCAATCTCATTACGGTGTCCGGTCAACTCTGTTTCGGCCCGGAAGGCGCACTCGCCGCAAAAGGCCAGTTGGGCGGCGGTGTGTCGGTCGAGGACGGCCAGAAAGCGGCGCGCGCCTGTGCGATCAACCTGCTCGCGCAGATGAAGGCAGCAATCGGCGATCTCGACAGCATCACCCGGGTCGTGCGGCTCGGCGGTTTCATCAATTCCGCGCCCGGTTTTACCGACGGGCCGAAGGTGATGAACGGCGCTTCCGACCTGATGGTTGAGGTCTTCGGCGATCGTGGCCGTCATGCCCGCTCGACCGTTGGCGTCTCGGCGCTGCCGGCCGATGCCGCGGTCGAGGTCGAGGGTCTTTTCGAGGTCGCCTGATTCAACCAGGACACGTTCATGCCGGGCCTCGATTGGCTCACTGTCCGACCGATCGCCCATCGCGGCCTGCACGATGCGGCGGGTGGCGCGGTCGAGAACACGGCGACCGCCTTTTCAGCCGCAATCGACAACGGCTACGCCATCGAAACCGACATCCAGATCAGCGCCGATGGCGAGGCCATGGTGCATCACGACGACGCGCTCGGCCGCTTGACGCAAGGCACCGGACGTCTCGATACGATGAGCGCCGCCGCGATCAAGGCGGTGCCGTTCAAGGCGACGGGCGATCGGATTCTCACACTTGGCGAATTGTGCGATTTGGTGGCCGGCCGGGCCACGCTCGTGATCGAACTTAAAAGTCACTTCGACGGCGACGGCCGCCTGGTTCGGCGCGCCGCCGAGGTTCTCAAGTCTTATCGCGGGCCGGTGGCGCTGATGTCGTTCGACCCGGCGATGATCGAGGCGTTGCGCGCCATCGCGCCGGGCCTTGCGCGCGGGATCGTGGCCGAGCGTCACTACACCGATCCCGAATGGGATGCTTTGCCAGCGGCGGCGAAACGCAGCATGACTTTCCTGACCCATGCACCCCGCACGCGGCCGCAGTTTCTCGCTTATTCCGTCAAGGACCTGCCGACGGTCCCAACGCTGATCGCCCGCCTTATTTTCGGACTGCCGCTGCTCACCTGGACGGTGCGAAACCAGACCGACCGCGCTCATGGCCTGCGCTGGGCCGACCAGATCATCTTCGAGGGCTTTCGTCCGTCTTAGTTCCGGAGCCTCTACGGGATCGGGAACAGGTTGCGGCAAGCTTCGTTTGAGATTGTACTAACCTGGATCAACGCAGAGGCCGTCCATGCGCAAACACAGTCTTGTCCACGCCAGCGGCGTCGCAGCGGTCTTCATCGTTGCGGTAATCATTGGCCAGCCCGCACCGTCCAAGGCGGAATCGAGCGGCGTGACCGCTCCGGAACGCGTCATGCGACATTCGCGCAACCGACACGACGACCGCAATGCAGTCCGAGAAGGCGGTGCCGGGAACATCATCTGCACCAAATACGGTTGCCGGCCGCTGCCGCCCCATTGTCACGCCGAAACCGAATTTACCTGGGAAGGCCCGACCGGTTATCAGTTCATCGTCTGTCCGTAAGACTGGGCTGCGTCCCGCAAACGGCTGATCGTCCCCCGGCGCGTTGGCTGCTATCATGCAGTGCAAAATCCGGCGCCATAGTCCCGCCTGGCGGCGCCATGTCCCGCACGCGACTTAAGGCTCGATGACCGACACCGAAATTCGCATCCGCATTGAACCGAAGATTGGCGATATTCCTGCCGGGCACTGGGACGCCTGCGCCGGTGCGAGCGGACCCGCCCCGGGCGACACGTCCCGAAACGTTAAAGCGTTGGACGAAGAGAAGTCATCCGCACGTGAGGACAAGTTTTCCCCGCAATTATCAACACGAGGAAATCTATATAACCCTTTTGTTTCCCATGATTTTCTTAGCTCTCTTGAACAATCGCATGCGGTGGGTGGCCGGACTGGCTGGCAGCCGCGCCATCTATTGGCCGAGACCGCCGACGGCACCCTGCTTGGCTGCGCGCCGACCTACATCAAGACCCACTCGCAGGGCGAATACGTGTTCGACCGTGGATGGGCAGAAGCCTTCGAGCGCGCCGGCGGCGCGTACTACCCCAAGCTCCAGGTCGCGGTCCCCTTCACCCCGGTGACCGGCCCGCGTCTGCTCGCCCGTCCCGGTCCGCTGGCCGAGCCGGTACGCGGCGCGTTGGCCGATGCGCTGGCCGAGATCACCACCGCCAGCGAACTGTCCTCGGCGCACATCACCTTCCTCACCGAGACCGAATGGGAGGCGCTGGGCAAGCGCGGTTTCCTGCAACGCACCGACCAGCAATTCCATTGGCAGAACGCCAAGTATACGACCTTCGAGGACTTCCTCGGGGCCCTGGCCTCGCGCAAGCGCAAGGCCATCCGCCGCGAACGAAAGGAAGCGTTTGCCGCCGGCATCGAGGTCCGCTGGCTCACCGGTTCGGATTTGACCGAAGATGTCTGGGACGCCTTTTTCGCCTTCTACATGGATACGGGGTCACGCAAATGGGGCCGTCCCTATCTGACCCGCGATTTCTTCTCGATCGTGTCCGAAAAGATGGCCGACCGTATCCTGCTGATGATGGCCAAACGCGCCGGCCGCTGGATCGCCGGCGCCATCAATTTCCTCGGCTGCGACACGATCTACGGCCGCAACTGGGGCGCGCTCGAGCACCACCCGTTCCTTCATTTCGAGGTCTGCTATTATCAGGCGATCGATTATGCCATCGCTCACAAGCTCAAATGGGTCGAAGCCGGCGCACAAGGCGAGCACAAGCTGGCGCGCGGTTACCTGCCGCACACCACCTATTCCGCCCATTTCATCGCCAACCCCGGCCTGCGCCGGGCCGTCGCCGAGTATCTTGCCCGCGAGCGGGCTTATGTCGAGGCGGCGGGCGAAGAGCTTGCGGCGGCAGCCCCTTTCCGCAAGGATTTGGTCGAGCAGGAATAAGATTCTAAAAAGCGAGCAAGTGAGCTGGGGAACGCCAATGCCGAGTTACGACCCGCATAATATCTTCGCCAAAATCCTGCGCGGCGAATTGCCTTGCTACAAGGTCTACGAGGACGAGCATACGCTGGCATTCCTCGACATCATGCCGCGCGCGCCCGGCCACACACTGGTGCTGCCGAAGGCGCCGGCCCGCAATCTGCTCGACGTTTCGCCGGAAGACCTCGCCCATGTCGCCGCCGTCGCGCAAAGAATCGCGAAGGCTGCGATGACCGCGCTCGGCGCCGACGGCATCACGGTGCAGCAGTTCAACGAAGGCCCCGGCGGGCAGGTCGTGTTTCACCTGCACGTCCATGTCATTCCGCGCAAAAGCGGCGTCGCAATGAAGCCGCCGGCCTCCGAAAAGGAAAAGCCGGAAGCTCTGACCGAAATTGCGAAGAAACTGACGGCTGCGCTGGCCTGATCGGCATCCTCCGTTACACCGTGCCGTCAGGGCGTGAAGAAATATCCGCCCAGCATCAGCACGGCCTCGCCGGCGGCAACCCCGGCGAACGCCGAACGCCTGACCGCCAGATAGACGATAAATCCGATCACCGCCGCTGAGATCCGCACGGTCAATGGGATATTGGCCAGCGCGCCGCTCGAGAACAGGATCAGCTTGGCGATAACGCCGGCCAGAATCGCGGTCGCCACCGCCCGCGACCACACAACCACCTGCGAGTCTTCGTCGAGCCCCCGCGCCAGGACGAGGCCCAACGCGCGCCAGATCTCATTCGGCAGATAGCCGATCAGGATCAGCAGGAGATAGGGCCACAGCCCGGCCATCGCGTCGCTCATGCGGCCCTCATGCCACCTTGGCCTCGCGCACGCGGTGAATGACATAAGCGAGCGTGTCGCCGCCGACACCGGTCCACATTAGGTCCAGTTCGACATGCAAAGCGGTGAGCAGCGTGCCGAGCGCCAAGCCGAAAGCCATGGCGAGCCTGTCGATCATCTGCCCGGCATTGCGCGCGGTCGAAATCAGGAATGACATCGGCGTCAGGAAAAGCAGCGCGCCGGCAAACAGCGGCGGCAGTTCGGCGGCCAGATAGAAGCCGACGAAGCCGAAGGTCGCGGCCGTCGACATATAGGCGACCGACAATCCATTGCAGAATGCAACGCGATGTTCGTGCGGCAGCGACGGTAGCCGCCGATGCGACTCGATCCACATACTCACCGACGTGAAATGCGTCGGCAGCAACAGATCGCGTAAACGCGTGCCCTTGCCGCGCAAGAGCGGCAACAGCGACACCACCATCGGGAACAAACGGATCGCGCTCAGCGAAACGGCGAGCGCAATTTCAACCGCCGAGGCACCGGTGCCGATGCCAGAAATCAGGATCACCTGCGCCGGTGCGGCCCAGACGACGACCGTCGACACCAGCATCCAGCCCGCAGTCAGGTTGAAACCATGCGCCAGCGCGCCAAGGCCGATATAGGTGCCGATCAAAACCGGGAAGAAGACCGAGAGGACCGCCGAGCGCACACCGCCGGCGAAGGCGGCAGACGAAGAGGGAAATGGGCGGGAAGCATCCATGAGGGGCTTCCCTGTCTCACAGCATCGCTGCGGGTGCAACCGGCGCGTCCTGCCTTTGCGCGTGTGCCTGCGTTGCAGCGACGTCAGACCTCAAAGGGGCCGTTCGATTGCAAGCAGAAAGGCCGGACCAAACGGCCCGGCCTTTCTCATCGTATTGCGTTCGCGCTGACGTCAGGTCTTGAGCAGCGGCACCTTCGGCACCGAGCCGCGCTTGCCATCGTCCTTGGTGCCGCCCTCGCCGCCGCCGCCGCCGCCGCCGTCCTTACCTTTGTCGGTTTTGGCCTTCGGCTTCGGCCGCGGTGAGGACCGCCGCCTGGCCTTCGGCCGCACCGCCGGAAGCTTCTCCGGCTTGGGCGTGACGCGCCCGTCGAGGAACTCGAAGCCGATCTTGTCGCGGCCCTGCTCGTCCTTGTCGACGATGACGCGCACATGACCGCCATTCTTGAGGTGCCCGAACAGCACCTCGTCGGCGAGTGGCTTCTTGATGTGCTCCTGGATCACCCGGGCCATCGGCCGGGCGCCCATCAGTTCGTCGTAGCCGCTGGCGATCAGCCAGCGCACCGCCTCTTCCGACAACTCGATTGTGACATTGCGGTCGCCGAGTTGCGCTTCGAGTTGCAGCACGAATTTCTCGACCACCTGCGCAATAATCTCCTGCGACAGATGCGCGAAGGTGATGGTGGCATCGAGCCGGTTGCGGAATTCCGGCGTGAACATCCGGCTGATCGCCTCGGTGTCGTCGCCTTCCCGCTTGGCACGGGTGAAGCCGAACGCCGCCTTGGCCATGTCGGACGCACCGGCATTGGTCGTCATGATCAAAATGACGTTGCGGAAGTCTACCTGCTTGCCGTTATGGTCGGTGAGCTTGCCGTGATCCATGACCTGCAACAGCACGTTGAACAGATCCGGATGCGCCTTCTCGATCTCGTCGAGCAGCAGCACGCAATGCGGATGCTGGTCGACGCCATCGGTGAGCAGACCGCCCTGGTCGAAGCCGACATAGCCCGGCGGCGCGCCGATCAGCCGCGAGATGGTGTGACGCTCCATGTACTCCGACATGTCGAAGCGGATCAGCTCGACGCCGAGCGACAGCGCCAATTGCTTGGCCACTTCGGTCTTGCCGACGCCGGTGGGCCCCGAGAACAGGTAACAGCCGATCGGCTTTTCCGGCTCGCGCAAACCCGCGCGCGCGAGCTTGATCGACGCCGACAGCGACTCGATCGCCTTGTCCTGGCCGTAGACCACCGTCTTGAGCGTCTGCTCGAGATGCTGGAGCACCGCGGCATCGTCCTTCGACACGGTCTTGGCCGGAATGCGCGCCATCGTCGAGATCGTGGTCTCGATCTCCTTGATGCCGATCGTTTTCTTACGCCGGCCCTCGGGCAGCAGCATCTGCGCCGCGCCCGACTCGTCGATCACATCAATAGCTTTGTCCGGCAGCTTGCGGTCGTGGATGTAGCGCGACGACAGTTCGACCGCCGCCTTGATGGCCTCGGCGGTGTATTTGAGCTTGTGGTATTCCTCGAAATAAGGCTTGAGGCCCTTGAGGATTTCGATGGCGTCCGGGATCGACGGTTCGTTGACGTCGATCTTCTGGAAACGGCGCACCAGCGCGCGATCCTTCTCGAAATACTGCCGGTATTCCTTGTAGGTGGTCGAGCCGATGCAGCGGATCGAACCGCCCGCCAGTGCCGGCTTGAGCAGGTTCGACGCATCCATTGCACCGCCTGACGTTGCGCCGGCGCCGATCACGGTATGGATTTCGTCGATGAACATGATCGCGCCCGGATAGGCCTCGATCTCCTTGATCACCTGCTTGAGCCGTTCCTCGAAATCGCCGCGATAGCGCGTGCCGGCCAGCAACGTCCCCATGTCGAGCGCAAACACAGTGGCGTTCTTCAACACCTCCGGTACTTCGCCATGAATGATGCGGCGGGCAAGCCCTTCAGCGATCGCGGTCTTGCCGACACCAGCTTCGCCGACGAACAGCGGGTTGTTCTTCTGCCGGCGGCACAGCACCTGAATCGTTCTGCTGATTTCGCTGTCACGCCCGATCAGCGGATCGATCTTACCGTCTTTGGCTTTCTTGTTGAGGTTGACGCAATAGGCTTCCAGCGCGTCGCCCTTTTTCTTCGGCTCATCGCCGCCGCCGTTGCCTTTTGCCTCCGGTTCGTCCTCGGCGCCGCGCACCGGCCGCGACTCGGTCAGGCCCGGCCGCTTGGCGATGCCGTGGCTGATGTAATTGACCGCGTCATAGCGCGTCATGTCCTGCTCTTGCAGGAAGAACGCGGCGTGGCTTTCGCGCTCGGCAAAGATCGCGACCAGCACGTTGGCGCCGGTGACTTCCTCGCGGCCCGATGACTGGACGTGGATGACGGCGCGCTGGATCACGCGCTGAAATCCGGCCGTCGGCTTTGAATCTTCGGCGCCGTCGGTGATGAGATTTTCAAGCTCGGATTCGAGATAGGCGACCAGGCTTCGCCGCAACTTGTCGAGATCGACGTTGCAGGCCCGCATCACGGCGGAGGCGTCGTTGTCGTCGATCATCGCCAGCAGCAGATGCTCCAGCGTCGCGTATTCGTGGTGCCGCTCGTTGGCGAGCGCGAGCGCCCGGTGCAGCGACTGTTCCAGACTGCGGGAGAATGTCGGCATTCAGAGTTCCATTCCCAAATTGTATCGAGCGTCCCCCGACCCGAATTTCATTTCTTTTCCATCACGCATTGCAAAGGATGCTGATGTTTTCTGGCAAAGTCCATAACCTGCGTCACCTTGGTCTCGGCGACCTCGTACGTAAAAATACCACATTCGCCGATGCCGTGATGATGCACGTGCAGCATGATGCGGGTGGCGGCCTCGTTGTCCTTGCTGAAGAAGCGCTCCAGCACGTGGGTGACGAATTCCATCGGCGTGTAGTCGTCGTTGAGAATCAGCACCCGGTACATATTGGGCCGCTTGGTCTGCGGCTTGGTCTTGGTGATGACCGCGACGTTCGGATCGTTGACGCTCTTATCGTTGCCCTTGCGCTTGCGGTCGTCGTCGGCCATGCGCGGCGGCTGGCGTGGCGCATCGGCAGTCAGGTTCGTGGTGGTTGTGCGCATCATGGTCTAGCCGAGGTATTCCGCATTCAGCCAACAAACGAGTTCCGCGAAGTCATATCGAACCCGACAGAACCGCGCCTGACAAGCGTTGCATCTGCCGATCGCGCCGTCACGGGGCGACGAACCGTTATCAAGAGTCATTTAGGGGGCCCGCTCAAGGCGTCAACGCCGCCCCTTTTTTGCGTTTTTACACCCGCTGCCGAGGTTTCTTGGCCTGGCCTTGGCTCCAGTCCCCGCTAATTGTCGCCCGACATCCGGTGAGATAGCGACTGCTTTTACGTTCACAAGATGTTCTCGGCCTCGGAACAGGAGCTTTTCAGTCCGGCCGAACTGTCGTTCCTCTCGATATTTCAACCCTCTGGCGGACTTGAGCCGCACCTTTCCGCGGGCGATTTACCGTCGGTGAGCCACCGGTCGCAATCCGCGCGGCGTCTATAGCGTTTTCGAGCGAAGTGGGCACCGGTTCGCGTGAAGAAAACGCGTCAAACAAAAAGTTAGAGCCCCGGCTTTGATTCCATCAAAGCCGGAAGGCTCTGGCATTCCGAACCGCCTCTTTGGGTTCCGCTCGGACATCGTCGTGGCGAAGGTCCCCGTTTCAGGAAACCGGAACGACTGGCAAGAAAAGCTTGAGACGCGCAGGCGGTCGCTAAGGCACGACGCTTCTTCATCGCCGCCAACGGGGCATTAACGACGTCGCATAAGAACTATTCGGCATTCACGCTATCCCGGGCAGGCGATGTTTACCATTCAAGCCATTGGCCGGGCGCGGCAATGTCACTGACAGCCGTACCCAAGCGTTACCGCAGGCAGCGCTTTTACGACGTTGCCGTACACTAGCGGTTTAATGGCTGTGTTTATCAAAGCGGACGAATTCAACCGTTTTGGTGACCGAGATGACTCTCTGGACGAAATTTGCCCCTTCGTTGCGTAAATTCCGCAACGCAAGCGCCGGCAATGTTGCCATCACATTCGCGCTCGCCACCCTGCCCATCGTCGGCACCGTCGGATTTGCCGTCGATTACAGTCATGCCAATCAGGTCAAGGCGGCGATGCAAGCGGCGCTGGACTCGACGGCGCTGATGCTGTCGAAGGACGCCGCGACGACCAGCAAAAAAGATCTTCAGACCAAGGCCTCGACTTATTTCAAGGCGCTGTTCACGCCGGCCGAGGCGACCAATGTTACCATCTCCGCCTCATATACCGAGTCCGGCGGCTCGCACGTGGTGGTCAACGGTTCCGCGGCGGTGCCGACCAGTTTCCTCGGCGTCATCGGCTACAACACAATTAATGTGGACGGATCATCGACGGCGGCCTGGGGTTCGACCCGCCTGCGCGTCGCTCTCGCTCTCGATAACACCGGATCGATGGCCGCTGACGGCAAGATAACGGCGCTCAAGTCGGCCACTAAAAGCCTGCTTGATCAGCTTAAATCCGCAGCAACCACCAATGGCGACGTCTACGTTTCAATCATTCCGTTCAGCAAGGATGTGAACGTCGGCGCGACCAATTCCGCCGCAAGTTGGATCGATTGGACCGCCTGGGATGCCGCGAATGGCGGCGGCGGCAACGGCAACGGCAGCAGCGGCAACGGCAGCTTTTGTTACAATGGGTGGCTTTGGAACGGCTCGACCCTCAGCTATGTCGGAACGTGCCCCAGCGGCGGTAGCTCGAACCACAGCACCTGGAACGGCTGCATTACCGATCGCGGCGGCTCGTCGGGCCCCAACACGCAGAACTACGATCAGAACGTAACAGCACCGGTAACCGGCACTGCTGCGTCGCTGTTTCCAGCCGAGCAGTTCAACGGCTGCCCGGTGGCCATGATGGGTCTGAGCTACAATTGGACCACCATGAACAACCTGATCGACTCGATGCAGCCGAACGGCTCCACGAACCAGCCGATCGGCCTGGTGTGGGCGTGGCAATCGCTGGTCGGCGGCGGCCCACTGACCGCGCCGGCAAAGGATTCCAATTACACCTATCACGACGTTATTATTCTGATGTCCGACGGCTTGAATACTCAGGATCGCTGGTACGGGAACGGCTCGGATGTAAGCACCGCCGTGGATAATCGGATGTACCAGACCGGCAACGGGTCTGGCACTTGCGCCAATATCAAGAATGCCGGCGTGACGATCTATACCATTCAGGTCAATACCGGCGGCGATCCGACATCGACGTTGCTACAGAACTGCGCCGGCGGCCCGGATAAATTCAGCGACCCCTCCAAGTTCTACATGGTCACGAATTCCAGCGGTCTCGGCACGGTCTTCAGCGCCATCGGCACCAACCTGACCAAGTTGCGCGTCGCCAAATAACGATCCGCCAAAGCTGGATCGACGAACGAGCGGCCCCGATGGAAAACGGGGGCGCTTGTTGCGTTTCAAGCGACGCCGGAAGTGCAGCTTCGCGGCACAAAAAAAGCCCGGCTCAACTGCCGGGCCTGTATCACAGACGCAAATACGTCGACGACGCTTGCTTAACTTCTTACTTGGCCTTCGCCATCATCGACTCAAAAGGCTTGTAGGTTTCCTTGGCCATGGCGGTGTACATGTCACCGATCTTGGTGGCCTCGGCCACAAAACCTTCGTAAGCGCCCTTGGCGTAGGCGGTCTGCACTTCGATAGCTTTCTCGATCGACTTGACGCCGAACAATTTCTCGAGCGCCGCGGTGCTCTCCTCAAATGACTTCTTCGAGTAGTCGGCGATTTCAGTTGCGATCGCCTGCGCGCTCTTGGAAACGGTGCCTACCGACTTCATTGCCAGATCGACGTTTTCTTTGCTGACCTGCTGAAGGTCGTCAAAATTCTTGACCATGTCCCATCCTTTTCCGGCCTGCTTCCGGCGGGCCAATGCGCTGATTCACGCCCCGACATTCCAACAACCCGAAGGAGTTATATTGCGATGCACAATAAAGTCAACGGTTATATCGCACCGCAAAATTTATCATAAAATCAGAGGCATGACTTAAGATTTTGTAAACCGCGTTCTCCTACGGTCATCAGGTGTTGCGCACGTGTTGCGCTATAAAATGGCCACGATGGCGGCGTAAGGACCGTCGCGAGACTGGCTTGGGGAATCAACAACATGTCGCGTCGAGGAGGCCAGAACCAACGTATGATCCGTTGGGCTGCCTTCGGTCTTGCCGGCCTCATTTTAGCCACAGCCATTACCGGCACCGCTGACGCTCGCTCCCGCCATAAGCGGCACCACCACGCAGCCGCAAAATCCCACGGCTACGAACCGCCCTACTCCTCGATCGTCGTGGATGGCAATTCCGGCGCGGTTTTGCAGGCGACCAGCGCCGACGCGTCGCGCCATCCCGCCTCGCTGACCAAAATGATGACGCTTTACCTCCTGTTCGAGCGGCTCGACGCAGGCAAGATCAAGCTCAACAGCGAAATGCCTGTTTCGGCGCACGCAGCAGCACAGGCGCCGTCCAAGCTCGGCCTCAAGCCAGGTGACTCCATTCGAGTCGAAAACGCCATCCGCGCCATCGTCACCAAGTCGGCCAACGATGTCGCCGTCATTATCGGCGAGGCGCTCGGCGGCGACGAGCCGAGCTTTGCCCGGCTCATGACGGCCAAGGCCCGCACTCTCGGCATGAGCCACACCACGTATCGCAATGCCTCCGGCCTGCCCGACGATGAGCAGGTGACCACTGCACGGGACCAGGCTTTGCTCGGCCGCGCCTTGCAGGACCGGTTCCCGGGCTACTTCCATTATTTTTCCACCCGCAGTTTTGTCTTCCGGGGCCGGACCGTGCGTGGGCACAATCGGCTGCTCGGCAGCGTCGATGGGGTCGACGGCATCAAGACCGGCTACATCAATGCCTCCGGCTTTAACATCGTCACCTCCGTCAATCGCGGCAATCGCCACATCGTCGCCGTCGTGTTCGGCGGCCACACCGCGCGGGCGCGCGATGCCAAGGTCCGCGACCTGATTGGCGACACCATCCAGACCGCTTCGATCAAACGTACCGCGCCTCCGATCGCCGAAGGCGCCGCGGTGGTGGCCGAACTCAGGCTGCCGGCGCGGCCACCGACGCCGTCGCACGACCCGCGCGAAGAACAGGCCGCCGAGGCCGATGGGCCAGCACCCGGCTCGACCGATCCGATCAGACCGACCGCCGTGAAAACCGTCAGCGTCCATCCCGCAGCCGTTCGCGTGGCGACGCTTTCGGCGCTGCCATCGGACAGCCGGCGACTTGGACCGGCGCCGGCGACCGCCAATCCGATGAAGGTCACGTTGATCGCCACTAAAAAGAGTGAGCCGCTAGGCCAGCCGATAGGCGCGGCGCCCGGCATTCTCGGGACGCTGCCGGCCCACGACCTCGGCAAGAACCACAAACCCGTGCAGGTCGCTTCCGCAGGCGACAAGGAGCCGGTGTCGTCGACCGCCGAGGCCGCTGCCCGCGCGCGCGGCGGCTGGATGATCCAGGTCGGCGCCTTCCCCGACGAGCATGGCGCCAAGGAGCGCCTCTCGACGGCGCAAACCAAAGCCAAGGAACAACTGGCCGAGGCCAATCCGTTTACCGAAAAAGTGGCCAAGGGCGACAAGTCGCTCTACCGCGCGCGCTTTGCCGGCCTCGACAAGGGCCAGGCCGAGACTGCCTGTAAGAGCCTCAAGCGCAGCGACATTCCCTGCATGATGCTGCGGAACTAAAAGACGGCGACGCGGGCCGATAACGGCGCGCGCGACAATAAAAATAGTTTGTTACCGGGACGCTTTGAACGGTCGGGAGCTGGTGTTGTTGCGTTTGGAGTACATCAGCGATGTCGGCGAAGCAGAATTTCCTTGGCCTCATTGATCCGGGCCGCCAGGTACGTCGAGCCCCCCTGGTCGGGATGGAATTTCTTCATCAGCGTGCGGTGAGCGCGGCCAATGGCGTCGGCGCTCGCGCCGGCTTCCAGGCCAAGGATCTGATAGGCCTCCTGTTCCGACATTTTGCCGCTGCCCGGCGCAGCCCGCCCCGATGCCGTGTCACCTTGCGCGTGTTCACGCCAGCCGGGATCCCGGCGGTCAAGATAAGGCATCAGTAGCGCGCGGCTTTCGTCGTCGACCTCGGTCAACAGTTCGATCAATTTCCCGGCGTCGAGACTTTCCAGCGTCGCGCCCTGGAAACGTCCTGCCAGCACCAGCCCACCCATCGCACCGCTATCGTGATCGAGCGCCATTTCGATGTAGGCCGTGCGCACGCGCGACACTTGGCCGGTGCTTTTCCGGGTGCGGTCGCCGAAACCGGCCGGTCCGAACGGTATCCAGCCGAGCAGGCCAAGGCCGAAGATACCGAGCGGCAGCGCCACGCCGATTTCGCCGCGCAGTCCGAGAAACGCGGCAAAGCCAAGCGCCAGCAAGCCGCCAGACGCCTTGAGCACGCGGGCGGCAACCTGCGGATTGACCTTGGATACGACATTGAGAACCCAGAGGGCTCCGACCAAGGCCAGCAATCCGAAAATGAGCATCGGCATTAAAGATTCGCTTTTTTGCGCATGATCTTGCCCGAAAATCGGTTCCCACTTTTCGGGATCATGCGCGTAACTGCGCCAGCAATGCGCGCGCGCCGCCGGCGTTGCGCGACGACAGCGCGGTCAGCGCCTTGAGGCCGCCGGCGGCATAGGCCGCGACCGCGCGCAACAGCTCCGCCAATTGTTGCGCCGAGCCGGTATCGAAGCGGCAATAGGCGCCGCGCGACAGCCGGGCGATTTCGCGATACGCGGTCTCGGCCACAGGGTCCGACCCTTCCTGGAACATGAACACCGGCACACCGAGCAAACCCAGTTCGCCCGCCGCCGCCGACAGGCTGTCGATGCCCTCTTCCATGGCGTCGCCCACGAACACCAGCGCCTGGACGCGGCCCCGTGTCTGCTCCTGGCGTGCGTGGCCGAGCACCTTGCCGATCTGCGTATGCCCGCCGCGGCAATCGATACGCGACATCAGGCTGGCGAGCTTGTCGCTGCCGGAGACCCAACCGGAAGCGCGGCACTCGTTGAGGCCGCGGAAATAGACCAGTTGAATGTCGAGGCCGCCGATCGAAGCGGCTTCGCGAAACATGTCGGCTTGCAGCGCGCAGGCTTTATCCCAGGTCGGCTGCCGGCTCATGGTGGCGTCGAGCGCAAAGATCAGCCGACCGCGCTTGCCGGCCGTCACCGCGGAGCCGAGGCTTTTGACCTTCTCCAAAAAGCCGTCGATGTCGGCGCGCGTGGATGTCCGCGCCGGCGTGTCGCTGCCTTTGGTGTCTTTGCGGGTGGGCGAATTCATGCGCGGTAGTCTACACCGATTTGCGGCGCGGCGTAGGCGCAGGTTTTCCGTGCGAAAGGGCGCGGCTACGCCAGCAAATCGTGGACCTGGATCGGCTGGTCCATCAGCGAATACCATTCGGCGCGGGCGGCGGCGCGGCGGCGGCCGTTTTCCGACATCGGCAGATGCAGCGCGTTCAACAGCCCGATGACTTCCTCGCGGGCGGTCAGATGCGACATGTTCGGCCGCGTGCCGAGCGTCTGCTCGTCGAGATCGTCGAACGCGGTCAGCCCGCGCGGGAAAAACTCGCGATAGACAACGCGCTCGGCGAAACCGTCGACACTGCGGAAGCCCATGCGCTTGCCGAGTGCGTCGATGCCCTCGCCGACCAGTTTCTTGTTGCGCGAGCCAAGCGTCGAAAGCCGGTTGCGCACCACGATCCAGTCGGTGAGCCGGCCGTCGACCAGACGGCGCTGGCGGCGCGCATTGCGCACCATCTCGGCGTAATGGCTTTCGCCGGTGACGGTGAAATCGGTCGGATCGAGCGTCGCGAGCACGTCGAAATCGACGAATGAATCGTTGAGCGGCGTCACCAGCGTGTCGGCCATCGAATGCGCAAGCCGCATCAGATAGGTGTCGTTGCCAGGCGTGTCGATCACCACCACGTCATGGGTATGCTCGATCGCGCCGATCGCGCGCGAGAAGCTGGCGAACTCGTTGGCTTCGTTGGCGTCGAGCGAATTGCCGTCGGCGCGCGGCACGCAATAATGCGTCGGCAGTTCGAGCTGGATGCCGGCGCGCTTGGCCCAGGCCCGCCGGTTCTCGATATAATGCGTGAAGCTCTGCTGACGCGAGTCGAGGTCGATGGTGGCGACGCGCTGGCCAGCCTTGAGCAGCGCGACAGCGATATGCAACGCAGTCGTCGATTTGCCCGAACCGCCCTTTTCGTTGCCGAGCACGACAACATGAGCGGACTGATGATTTTTATGGATCGGCGTGACCGACATGAACGCGTCCTCTGGTGCGCCAGTAGTCGATGAAATACGGTGGTTCAGTCAAGTTTATCGCAGTTTAACCATTAATCCGCGTGGCCGTGTGAACGACTTTTTGCTAAGGCCGTGACCCGAACCGGCACAGTTCGCCGGCACGTTTTCCGCGACCGTATCTGGACATTCCGGACCATGGCCAAACGTCCCAAAATCGCACGCACCGTCGCCGCGCTTCGCAACGCGCTCGCGCCATATCGGGACGCCGGCGAAGCGATCGCTTTGGTACCGACCATGGGCGCCTTGCATCGCGGCCATCTGGCGCTGGTGCGCGAAGGCCAGAAACGCGCCCGCCGGTCGGTGGTGTCGATCTTCGTCAACCCGACCCAGTTCGCGCCGACCGAGGATTTCGGCAGCTACCCGCGACGGTTTGAGGCCGACATCAAGGCTTTGACCGGCGAAGGCGTCGACCTGGTCTGGGCGCCCTCGCCGGCCGCGATGTATCCGGAAGGCTTCGCCACCCGCGTTGCGCCGGAAGGCGCGGCGCTCGCTGGGCTTGAAGACAAATTTCGCCCGCACTTTTTCGGCGGCGTCGCCACCGTCGTCGCCAAGCTTTTCACGCAGGTGTCGCCCGATGTCGCGATGTTCGGCCAGAAAGATTACCAGCAACTGCGCGTGGTCACGCAGATGGCAAAAGACCTCGACCTCGGCGTGAAGGTGATCGGCATGGCGACGGTGCGCGAGAAAGACGGCCTCGCGCTGTCGTCGCGCAATGTCTATTTGTCGGATGACGAACGCGCGCGGGCGCCGACGCTGTATCGGGTGATGAAGTCCTGCGCCGCCCGCATCAAGGTGGGCGACAGGATCGACGAGGTGATGGCGAACGGTCGCGTCGATATTTCGGCCGCCGGTTTCGCGCTCGATTATCTCGAGGCGCGGCATGCGCTGACATTGGCACCGGTGACGTCGACGAAGGACGGACCGATCCGCCTGCTCGTCGCCGCCAGGATCGGCAAGACGCGGCTGATCGATAACCTGGCGGTTTAGCCGGAATATCGACGACAGCCGAGTGTGACGCGGCGCCTTCGTCCACCACCGATTCAATTGTCAAACAGCGGACTTCTTATCCCTCCCCGCCTACGGGGAGGGTGGACGCGAGCGCTTGCGAGCGGCCGGGTGGGGTCTGCATGCATGACGCAGCGGCGCTCCCCACCCCCGGCGCTTTCGCGCCGATCCCTCCCCTTTCAGGGGAGGGATAAGAAGCAGACGTGATTCATCGCCCCTGTTCTTTGCGGCGCGGGGACGCCGGCGCTTGAATTAGTCTTCCGTCTTCGCCCTATCGGGCTTCGACGGACACGCCTTGCCCGCCCTCATAAACGAGGGCGCGCGGAGCGCCGGGGCCACAACAGCCCCGCAGCCTCGTGTGATGTTTAAATTTTTGTCACACGAGCATAGTCACCACGAAGATGCCGGTTCCCCGGCGCTCCGCGCGCGGTGTTTATAGGTTTGCTCCGCAAAGCCCCCGGTGGACCGACCTTTCAGGCAACCACCCAGCCTCTTCTTTCGAATTGGCGGGCTGCCTATCCACCGCTTTGGGGGCCGGAACAGGCTGACGTTGAAACCTCGACCGGTTGTCAGCCCGCCCATCGACGGCCCCCGTGACGCACGGAGGTGCGCCGGGACCAAGCGGCTTGGACCGCCGATGGGTTTGTTGCGTCGCATCTCCGACACCCCCACCGGCCACCGCTGCCCGCCCCAACGTCTGACGACGCTGATCAAACGCCCCTCGTAGATTGGGACGGGATGACGTGTATATAGTCCTATTGATGGACGATTGTCAAGGATTATTTTCAGGCTACCGCTTGTCATCACCGGGCATAGCCGTTCGAAGAACGGCGTTCTTTTAGAACGCCTATGTCCCGGTGATCCCGCTTAGGTGAGCACGATGCGTCCATAAGCGGGATGGCCGGGACATAGGCGAGCACAGCGACGCCGTCCTCTGGACGGCTTTGTCCGGCCATGACAAGCGTTGCACCTCCCGGATTTCGCTGCCCCGGTCTACGGCTCCCGACTACAGCAACCCGAGGTCGCGCAATTCGCGGCGCATCTGTTCGGGCATCTTGGCGGCGCCGCGATCGACTTTCGACAGGTCACGCGGCGCGTCCTGGTCCTCGAGATAGCGCCAGCCCTGAAACGCCGACCGCGGGCGCGGCTCGACCAGGACGCATTTCGGATCGAGCACCAGCCGGCAGCGGCCGACGCCGTCCTTGTCCTTGAACGGCTCAATGGCGAGGATGCGCTCGCGGCACATGATCTGGCCCTTGATGACCCAGTAGATCGAACCGCCCGCGGTCAGTTCGTCGACGCGCTTGGGCACCATGCGGGTGACGTGGGCGCGCTGCGGCTTGAGGCCGCGCCGCTTGCGCTCCTGTGCCTTGAGCTTGATCCAGGCTTCGAGATCGGCAACGGTTTCGCTTCCGACTGAAAGTTTAATGAGATGCAGCGGCATTCTAACGTTCTACCTTAAGCTCAGCAGCGCCCGTAGCCCGCATGAGCGGAGCGGAATGCGGGGTGATTGCATCAGCGCCGTTCCCGGATTTCGCTGCGCTCCATCCGGGCTACAGGCTACTTTAAGGACGACGGATCGCTGGCCGCAATCACCATCACCTTGGCCCCCTCGGCAACCTGGCTGTCCTTTTGCACCGCGATTTCGGCCACCACGCCGTCGATCGCGGCCACCAGCGTGTGTTCCATCTTCATGGCCTCGATGATGGCAAGACGCTGGCCGCGCGTGACGGAATCGCCCTGCTCCACAAGAATGTTGAGCACCTTGCCGTGCATCGGCGCGCGTACCAGTCCGCCGCCCCCACCCTCGACGCCCTCGTCGAGCGACAGGTCGCGGAACGCCACCTTGGTCTGGCGGCCATGGCGCAAGACGTAAACCGCGTCGGGACCGGCGACAGCGACCGCATCGGCGGCAGCGGCAATACCATCGACGGTGACGGCCGTCGCACCATGCTCCTGCACGACCTGCGCGGTGACCTTCTCGCCGTCGGCGAGCACAGGAACGATCTGCCGGCGCGGACCCGAAAGCTGGAAGCCGTCCTCGGTGTCCCACGGCGACGCCGGCAAGGCGGTGGCGGGGCGCATGGCAGCGATACGGGCGCGCGCACGCGCCAGCAATTCGCGCACACCGAACGCGGCGGCGGCTTTGTCGAGCGGCTGCGGCGCGGCGCCGAGTTCGTCGAGATGGCCGTCGATGAAGCCGGTATCGAACGTGCCGCTGCGAAAGGCCGGGGCGCGCGCCAGAGCGGCCAGGAAAGAGGCATTGCTGCGCGGCCCCGCCACCACCGTGGCGTCGAGCGCAGCGGCGAGCCGATCCAGCGCCTGTTCGCGGGTCTCGCCGTGCGCGATCACCTTCGCGATCATTGGATCGTAGAACGGCGTCACGGTGTCGCCTTCGGCGACCCCGGTATCGACACGGATGCCCTCGCCCGCCGGCAGCTTGAGCGCAATCAGTTTGCCGGTCGACGGCAGGAACGAGCGCTCCGGGTCTTCGGCGTAAAGCCGTGCCTCGACGGCGTGACCGATAAGCGGCACCTGGTCCTGCTTGAGCGGCAGCTTGCCGCCCGCCGCGACCTCGAATTGCCACGCGACAAGATCGAGGCCGGTGATCGCCTCGGTGACCGGATGCTCGACCTGAAGCCGGGTGTTCATTTCCATGAACCAGAACTGGCCCGCCTTGAGGCCGTCCGCGCCGTCGGCGATGAACTCCACCGTGCCGGCGCCGACATAACCAGCGGTCTGCGCCGCGGCGACCGCCGCCTGCCCCATCTCGGCGCGCAAAGCGGTGCTCATGCCGGGCGCGGGCGCTTCCTCGATCACCTTCTGGTGGCGGCGTTGCAGCGAACAGTCGCGCTCGTTGAGGTGAATGGCGTTGCCGTGGCTGTCTGCAAAAATCTGCATCTCGATATGGCGCGGCGCGGTGACATATTTCTCGATCAGCACGCGGTCGTCGCCGAAAGCGGATTTGGCTTCACGCATCGCGCCGGCCAACGCGGCGTCGAAGTCGGCGTGACGGTCGACGCGCCGCATGCCCTTGCCGCCGCCGCCAGCGATTGCCTTGATGAGAACGGGATAGCCGATCTCATAGGCTTTCTGCTTGAGGAACTTCGGTTCCTGCCTGTCGCCGTGATAGCCCGGCACCACCGGCACGCCGGCCTGCTCCATCAGCGCCTTGGCGCGATCCTTGAGCCCCATCGCCAGCATGGCGGCGGGTGGCGGCCCGACGAAGGCGATGCCGGCGTCGATGCAGCTTTGCGCGAAAGCGGCGTTCTCCGACAGGAAGCCATAGCCGGGATGGATGCAGTCGGCGTGCGAGGCTTTCGCCGCCGCGATCAGTTTGTCGCCGGCAAGGTAACTCTGCGCCGCCTGTGCCGGGCCGATGGGATGCGCCTCGTCGGCGAGTTTGACGTGCAGCGCGTTGGCGTCGGCCTCCGAATAGACCGCGATTGTGCGCAAGCCGAGCCGCCGCGCGGTGCGGATGATGCGGCAGGCGATTTCGCCGCGATTGGCGATGAGGACGGATTTGAACATCGGGCGCCCGGGCAAGACGAATGCGACCGCCCCCTTTTTGGGGGAGGTGAAACACGAGCCTAGCGCACCGGGGCGGGCGGCGCTGCCTCGCTGGGCGGAACCTGTGGACGCTTTGGCGGCACCGGAACGCCTGCCGCCTCCGTCGCGCCCGGAACACCGGCTTTCGCGGCGACTTTGGCATCGGACTTGAATTCGGCCGCTTGCGCGGCCGCCGTGCTTTTCGGCAGCGCCGGTTCGGAATTCATAATGCTGACCGGCGGGATCGAAGCGGCCGAGGGGAAATCGTATTTGTCGGAGAGCGGATGCGCGACCTGTCCTTCCACCGGCTGTCCCGCCTGCGGCGCCGCCGACGCGGTTTGCGCCGCGGCTGGCCCTTGGGAAACCTGACGGGACGCCGGCGCGACGGGCGCATTCCAGGCGGTCGCGTGGCGTGAAATATATTGATCGAAGGCCTGCGCCTTCATATTGGCCTTGAGCGCGGCGGCGTCCGTAAATAGCGCCAGCGCCGCGCAGTGATCGGGCGCACAGCCGTCACGCACCGCCAGCACATGCGCGGCGATGCCGTAGCGGTCGAGTTCGAGCGCGCGGCGGGCGGTGGCGAAGCCTGCCAGCGGCGCGGCACTCTTGTTGGCTGCGGCAAAACCTTGCGCGTCGGCGATCAGCGCCAGCCGCGCGCCGATATAGGCAACCGCCGCCGCCGTGCTTTGCGGGGTTGCAAATACCGCAGCCTCGCAGGCGGCCTCGGTGGCCTCGCCTGTTCCAGCGTCGAGACAAGCGAGCGGTGAGCCGGGTGCAAGACTGCGTCCGGTCAGGTCAGCGGCACGCTCGATCAGAGCGCGCCGCTCGGCCGCGCGCTGATCCAGCGCCATGCGGTCGAACACCACAAACACCGCGAGCGCGACCGCCGCAAGCGCGGCGGCCGGCACGATGAACCGCAAAGCGCGATTGGGGGTAATGTCAGCCTTCAATTGCTGAACCTCACCGAATCTTATTGCACCTTCGCGCCCGACACTTTCACCACCTCGGCCCACTTGGCGATGTCCTTGCGCAGATAGGCGTCGAACTCCTCCGGCGTCTTGACCAGCGGAATGGCGCCCTGCTTCAGCCAGGCTTCCTTCACCTCGGGCAGATTGATGACCTTGTTGATGGCGGCATTGAGGTAGGTCACGACCTCTTTGGGCGTGTCCTTCGGCGCCATGACGCCGAGCCAGATGGTCGCCTCGTATCCCGGAACCGTTTCGGAGACCGTCGGCAGGTCCGGCGTCAGCGGCGAGCGCTTGGCGCCGGTGGTGGCGAGCGCCCTCACCTTGCCGGCCTTGGCCAGCGCCGACATCGTCGTCATGGCGTCGAACATCATCTGCACGTGGCCGGACAGCACGCTGTTGCGGGCTTCGCCGGAAGCCTTGTGCGGAATGTGGACGATGTCGGTCTTGCTCATCGCCTTAAACAGTTCGCCGGCCATGTGATACGGCGTGCCCGGCCCGGACGAGGCATAGTTGAGCTTGCCCGGTTCCTTTTTGGCGAGCGCGATGAACTCGGCGACCGTCTTTGCCGGCACCGACGGGTTCACCACCATGATCAGGTCGGAATAATTTATCGTCGCCACCGGCACGAAGTCGCGCATCAGCTCATATGGCTTCTTGGCGAACAACGACTCGTTGGTGGTCTGCGTGTTCGACATCAGCAGCAGCGTGTAGCCGTCAGGCGTCGACTTCGCGACCGCGTCGGTGCCGATGATGGCGCCGGCGCCGGGCCGGTTCTCGATGATGAAGGATTCCTTGGTTTCGTCGGTCAGATGCTTGGCGAGAACGCGGGCGTAGACATCGGCCGGACCGCCGGCACCGAACGGCACGATCACTTTGACCGGGTGGCTCGGATAGGTCTCGGCTTTCACAGGCAAAGTCAGCGCAACGGGAAGACTCAACGAAACAACCGTTGCAAACAGTCGCAAGCTTACGCGCATGGAAATTTTCCTCCGGTTTGATGTTTTCTTATTCTGATACAGAACTAACGCCGCCCCCCGCCCGTGTCTATTCCCTGGGCGCGCGCATGGCTAGTCTGAATGGCGCATCAAAGCGGCCCCACCCGATCGCGCGCAAGATCGCGCGCGCTAGATCTTGTCGAGCTGGCTTTCCTTGGCGACGCGCTCGAACGCCTCGCCCGCGCTCTTGATACGGTACTGATAGTCGTCGCTTTCCGACGGCAGCAGCTTGACCACGATATAGTTGCCCGACGCGGCGGCGCGGCCGAAATTCGGCGACGTGAAATAGACGCTCTCGCCGACCTGATATTTGTGCCGCACGACCGGCGCTTCCGGCATCGCGATCGGCTGCATCGGCGGGCTCGCCGTGCGGATCATTTTTGGCGCGTCGTTCGATGGCTGCGCGGCGGAGCGGTCCCTGTCCGGAGTTTTGTCGGACTGCCCTTTGGCAGCCGCCACCTTGGCGGCGATCTGCGCGGCGATCCGCGACACGACCTTCGACACCGGCTTTGCGGTCTTTTGAATCTCGGGCCGGCTGTCGCTCTTGATGGCGACGGTCTTGATCGCGGCACTCGTTGACGATTTGCCGGCCGCCTTGCTGGCGGATTTATCGACCGACTTATCCACCTTGACGGCCGTCTTCGAACGGTTCTTGATCTTGTTCTTGGTGACCGCCTTGGCGGTCGTCCGCGGTGACGGCACCGGCTTGGTCGCAGCGCTTTGCGAGGCGAGCGCGGCCGGGCGCAGCGTGCGTACGCTGGCGGTGCTGCGGCGCGCCGAGTCGGGCGACTTCTTATTGGACGCGCGGGCGCGCTTGAGAGCGGGTTTCGCGGCCTTTTTCACGGTGCCGCGGGCGGTTTTGGTGGTCCGCCGGGCGGCTTTGTTCGACTGTGTACTCATGACAGTAATATAGCAGTTAATTTGGCTTATGGGCGAAGTTTTTTGACCAATAAATCTAATATTATCAATCGTTTGTTGCGATGCCCATAATTAATTCCGAGCCGGGCGCTCCTCGCCAAATCGGCTCCGGACCCCCTCCCGGCAGGCTCATAATGGCAAAAAGCGCCCGGCCGAGACAGTTAATATCCGGGGAACTCTTTGCAGCAGCCGCACGTTTCTGTCCGGGTCAACGGAGAGAAACAGTCATGCGACTTTTGTTTGGAATCATCCTCGGCATCTTGCTGACGATCGGCGGTGCCTACGTTTACGACTCGTCGCATTCGGCCCTCGATGTCGCCGAAGCGCCCGGCAGCCCCGCCGCGCAACGCCCCATGGTGAACTGGGATGTGGTCAGCGTGAAATGGCAGCATCTTACCGATAGCGCGCACGCCGAATGGACCAAACTCGCCAATCGCACGGATAATTCACGCACGGACAGTTCGCGGGCGAACTAACCTCGCGAACCACTTTTTAACGCAGCTTCGAGCCGGCTGGTGCAACACCAGCCGGCTCTTTCGTTTTGGGATTCACTTAAGTTCCGACTTGTTCATGCATGCCGGATCCCAGCGCCTCGCCGATTTCGCGGCGGTTCAGGTGGGTGCCGTCGTCGCCGTCGATCAAAAGCGCAACGCGTCCCGTGCGGGCCAGATGCGCGGCCCAGGCCAGCGCTTCGTCCATGCCGCCGAACTGCTTGAACAGCATCTTCTGTTTTTCGAGCGGCGAGATGTCGCTTGAACCTTTGGGTCCGCTGTATACGCGATAGGTCATTGTCGTCTCCTGAAGTTATCCCTGCCCGGGATTCTCTGCCCCCGCCTGCCGATTTTAAAAATGTGCTTCTATGAAAACGTTAGCCGGCATCCATCGTTCCCTCAGCACGCAAGCGTGCTGAGTTGCATCGTTCCCTCAGCACGAGAAGCGTGCTGAGTTGCATCGTTCCTGCGCACGAGAAGCGCGCTGAGATGCACCATCAGGGTCGAGAGAGCCGCTCGCGATCTAATCGGTGAGAGGCGCCACGGCTGCATCCGGAAAACCGGCGGCGTCGAGCGCGCGGCGCACCAGGCCAGACGCCTTGGCATCTTCCAGCAGCGCGCTGGCGAGTTTCAACGCACCCGGCCTGCCCTTACTTACCGCAACGCCGATACCCGTCTGCTGAAACTGACCGGGCAGCACGCGCGCGCCGGGCACCTGCGGCAACATGCCGACGAAGGAATCGTGCGACAGCGCGAAGGCATCGCCCTCGCCGTTCTGCGCCATTGCCGTCATCAGATCGACGCCGGCAACTTCGGTGACCGACGCCAGCGGCGCGGTGCGGCGGGCGCTGCGCGCGGTCGTGGTGTTGGAAATCGCGACGATGCGCACGCCGGCGCGGTTGACCTCGTCGATGGTCGCAATATTGGAGCCCGCCGGCACCAGATAGGTGCTGGCGATGAAATAATAGGCCGGGCCGAACGCGACCTTGGCCTCGCGCGCCGGATCGCGCGGCATGAAGGCGATGTCGCAGATACCGTCGGCGACGGCGTCGGTCGCCTGTCCGGAATTGGCAAAAAGATGCAGTTCGAGCGGCGTCTTCAGCGTCTCGGCAAAACTGCGGAACAGATCGACGGTCACACCGTGCGCCTCGCCGTTCGCGTCCTTGACAGCGAACAGCGCCGACGCGACGGGCGCGAGCACGACCGCGGCGCGCAGCGTGCCGGTGGGGATGAGTTGTTTGAGATCGGCGGGATCGAGATCGAGAAAATTTGTCATGGTGCGGCGTTTAGCATGCGAGGCACAATCACGCTATCGCAACATCGCACGGACAACGCCGTCAGAATTTCGCCGTCAGAATTTCTCGACCCATGGCCGCAGTTCAACTTCATGGGTCCAGGCGTTGCGCGGCTGTTGCAGCACGTGCATGTAGCTCGCCGCGATGGCATCCGGATCGAGCAGCGAATCCGGTTTGTCGGCCGGCACCGGCCGGCGCGCGCTTCTGATGCCGCCGTCGATGACGAAATGCGCGACGTGAATGCCTTGCGGCGAGAGTTCGCGCGCCATGCTCTGCGCCAGACCGCGCAGTGCGAACTTGCCCATCGCGAACGGCGCCGACTGCGCATAGCCCTTCACGCTGGCCGACGCGCCGGTGAACAGGATCGCGCCATGCCCTTTGGGCACCATGCGCTTCGCCGCTTGCTGCGCGACGAGGAAAGCGCCGAACGCGGTAACGCGAAGCGTATTTTCGACTTCAGTCGGATCGAGTTCGAGGAAGGGCCCGCGCGTGCGATAGCTCGGATTGTAGACCACGACATCGGGCGTGCGCCCGGCGGCATCAAGATCGGCGAACAACTGTTCGACCTCGTCGCGTCTGGCGGCGTCGCAGTCGTAAGCCTGGGCGCCTGTCGCCTGAACGAAGTCGGCAAGCTTGGCGGCGGAGCGCGCGGCGAGTGCTACCTGCATATCGGCCTGGATGAACAGCCGCGCCAGCGAGGCGGAGAGCCCGGCGCCAGCGCCCACGATGAGGGCGGATTTGAAATTCATATTAGACCTGCTGAAATGGTTGTCCGTCATGGCCGGGCTTGACCCGGCCATCCCGCCTATGATGGCACAGTGTGTCCCTGAGCGGGATCACCGGGACAAGCCCGGTGATGACAAATATAGCCACAGGGGCGGATAAAACAGCCCGTAGCCCGCATGGAGCGAAGCGAAATGCGGGGCTTCCGCGCACAGCCCCGGATTTCGCTGCGCTCCATCCGGGCTACACGGGACCCGTCATGCCCGCACTTGTTGCGGGCATCCACGATTTTCTTGTTCGAGAGCGGCAAACAACTCGTGGATGGCCGGGTCAAGCCCGGCCATGACAGTGAGGGGCGCTTCCCCTCACATCCTAAAAACCCCAAACCTCGTTTCCGGCACCGACGCATTGAGCGCGGCGGAAAAGGCCAACGCCAAAACGCGGCGAGTCTCGGAAGGCGCGATGATGCCATCGTCCCACAGCCGCGCGGTGGCGTAATACGGGCTGCCCTCTTCCTCGTATTGCTCGCGGATCGGCTGCTTGAATTCTTCTTCCTCGACCTCGGACCACTTGCCGCTCGATGCTTCGATGTTGTCGCGCTTCACCGTCGCCAGCACCGAGGCCGCCTGCTCGCCGCCCATCACCGAGATGCGCGAATTCGGCCAGGTGAACAGGAAGCGCGGCCCGTGGGCGCGGCCGCACATGCCGTAATTCCCCGCGCCATAACTGCCGCCGAGAATGAGCGTGATTTTCGGCACCTGCGCACTGGCGACGGCCGTCACCATCTTGGCGCCGTCCTTGGCGATGCCGCCGACTTCGTATTCGCGTCCGACCATGAAGCCGACGATGTTCTGCATGAACAGCAGCGGAATGCGGCGCTGGCTGCACAGTTCGATGAAATGCGCGGCCTTGAGCGCGCTTTCCGAAAACAGAATGCCGTTATTGCCGAGAATGCCGACGGGGATGCCGTGGATACGGGCAAAGCCCGTGACCAATGTGGTGCCGTACAGCGCCTTGAACTCGTCGAACTCGGAGGCATCGACAATGCGCGCGATCACCTCGCGGATATCGTATTGCTTCTTGAGATCGACCGGCACGATGCCGTCGAGCTCGTTGATGTCGAAGACTGGCTCGCGCGAGGCGGTCAGCGGAATATCGGGCATCTTGGCGGTGTTGAGATTGGCGACGATGCGCCGCGCCAGCGACAGCGCGTGGTGATCGTCCATCGCCAGATGATCGACCACGCCGGATTTGCGCGCGTGAATGTCGGCGCCGCCGAGATCCTCGGCACTGACCACCTCGCCGGTCGCCGCCTTCACCAAAGGCGGGCCGCCGAGAAAGATGGTGCCCTGGTTCTTGACGATGATGCTCTCGTCCGACATCGCCGGCACATAAGCGCCGCCCGCGGTGCAGGAGCCCATGACGACGGCGATCTGCGGAATGCGCAGCGCCGACATCGTGGCCTGATTGTAGAAGATGCGGCCGAAGTGCTCGCGATCGGGAAAGACCTCGGTCTGGTGCGGCAGGTTGGCGCCGCCGGAGTCGACCAGATAGATGCACGGCAGGCGGTTCTCGCGGGCAATCTCCTGCGCGCGCAGATGCTTCTTCACCGTCAGCGGATAATAGGTGCCGCCCTTGATGGTGGAATCGTTGCACACCACCATGCATTCGCGGCCCTCGACGCGGCCGATGCCGGTGATCAGCCCGGCGCCGTGGATGGCGTCGTCGTACATCTTGTGCGCGGCAAGCGGCGACAGTTCGAGGAACGGCGAACCGGGGTCGATCAGATTCATGACGCGGTCGCGCGGCAGCAGCTTGCCGCGCCCGACATGGCGCTCGCGCGTGCGTTCGTTACCGCCGAGCGCAGCCTCGGCGCGGTGCGCCTGCAATTCAGCGGTGAGTGCCCGCATGCGCTCGGCATTGGCGCGGAATTCCGCCGCATTGCCGTCAACCGGAGTGCCGATTTGCGTCACCTGGGAAGCCTCCCCCGCGAAGTCTCGAATCCTTGTGGGCGGCCACTATGGCGCGCCAGCCCGAGGAAGGAAACGCCACGGCATTGGGCTAGGCTTCGGCCCGAACCGTCCCTTGCAAGGAGCTTTACCGATGACCACCCGCTTTCCCGGCCTCACCCCGACCCGCAGCCGCGCCGTCGTCCATGACGGACTGGTGCTCACCGTCGCGGTGACGCCCGACCCAGCGCCCGCGGGCGTCTATGAGCAGACCGTCAACGCGCTTAAACGCATCGACGAAAGCCTGGCCATGTCCGGCAGCGACAAGAGCCGCATTCTGTCGTCCATTATCTACATCGCCGACATCAAGCAGAAAGAGGAAATGAACCGCGCCTGGGACGAATGGGTTGACCGCGCCAACCCGCCGATGCGCGCCTGTCTCGGCGTCGATCTCGAGGCGCCGCATCTTGTCGAGATCGTCGTCACCGCTGCGGCAAAAGAGCGCTGATACTCGTCGCAACGGAAACCGATGAACGGTTATTCAGGACATTTATCCGCACCGCCCGGAACGGAGATGCGGCGGTTACGTTCTTCTCCATGCATTCGATGCCGGGGCGGTATGCAATGGAGAAGACTACGATGAAACGGACTCAGCTTCTTTCGACCGCCGCCGCCCTCTTGATGCTTGGCGGCGGCGCTGCTTACGCGCAGGCGCCCGCTCCTTCCAAGGATCAGGCCCCAGCGCAGCCAGCTCCCGCAGCGCAGCAAAGCGCTCCGGCCGAGAAATCCGCGCCTTCCATGAAAGCCGGCGAGCACGCCAAGCCCGGCACCGCCGCGCAAGGCGACCACAAGTCCGAATCCGGCCGCGGCCAAAGCGCCCAGTCCGGTGCAAGTGGTGACATGCATAAGGACGCCCAGAAGGGCAACGATGCTAAGAGCGGCACGCAGAAGGATGCCCAAAAGGACAACGATGCGAAGGGCAAGGCCGGCACGGACAACAAGGCCGAGATGAAGGGTTCTGCCGACTCGCATAAGGCCGACATCAAGACCAATGCCGACGCCAACAAGAAGGCGGAAGGCAGCCAGCGGAACGAGCGCAGCGAACGCAACACCACCGGTCAGGGCGCAGCCGCGGGTGCCACGAAGCTCTCCACCGAGCAGCGCACGAAAATCACCACCATCATCAAGGAAAAGAAGGTGCAACCGGTACACCTGAACGTATCGGTGCGCGTCGGAACACGTATTCCGGAAAGCGTGCGCTATTATCCATTGCCGACCGAAGTCATCACCATTTATCCGGAGTGGCGCGGCTACGATTACATTCTCGTGGGCGATCAGATCGTGGTGATCGATCCGGGCACGCATGAGATCGTCGCGATCATCGACGCTTGATCGCGCGTGCGCGGCCGAGCCTTCGAGGGCACGGCCGCGCATCTTCTGTACTGAACTTTCAAAGAGCCGATGCAGCCCGCTAGGAACTTTAGCGGTTCCGGCGGGTTGTCTCGATGCGCCCACCAGGAGCAGCGCGGAACAGCGCTCGCAACCTCTCACAATTCTCTCAAAGGAGGATTACGCATGAAAACATTTACCACCATGACCGCAGTCGCCATGCTGATTGCTGGCGTGTCGTTCGCGAATGCTCAGAATGCTGCCGGCCCGGCTGGTGCCGGCTCAAGCCCCAGCAACTTGAACGCGTCGGTTAAGAAAGGCAGCAATGCGCAAAGCGGTTCCGAGACCAAGGGCGCCGCGATGATGAAGAAAAAGGACACCAAGGACAAGATGAACACCGCGCAGAGCGGGACCGCGGACCCGTCCGATCTCAACAAGAAGCCGGTCGACAGCGGTTCGGCGCCGAAGAGCGGAATGCAGTCGAAGGGTACCGCCATGAAGGGCGCGCCGAATACCGCCGACAAGATGACGACAGGTTCGGGAAGCAAGCCGGCCGATCCGTCCGCGCTTGACAAGAAGCCGGTCGATAGCGGTTCGGCGCCCACGAGCGGCAAGGCCAAGTAAGTAACAAGTAAGTAACGAGGATCGCGCGGCGATCACGCAGCGCGACAGAATTCGAGCCCCGCATCGGAAGTTCCGGTGCGGGGCTTTTCTGTTCGGGTTCACGGGTTCCATGAAGGACCGGTCGAACTGAAACTTCATTGTGCCGGAACATGCCGGTGCGCCACACGTTGAGTCTTCGAATTCGAAAACGAACAGAGGACGACATTATGAATAAAGATCGTGTCGAAGGCAGTTTCGATCAGGCCAAGGGCAAAGTAAAGGAAGTCGCCGGAAAGGCGACCGGAGACGCCAAACTTGAAACCGAAGGCAAGGCCGATCAGGTCAAGGGCAAGATTCAGAACGCGGTTGGCGGCGCCAAGGATGCCGTGAAGGACGCCGTCGATAAATGAATTAACGCTGCTCCGAGCGAGACCTGAGAGTTGCGATTCAAGACTTTCAGGAAGGAAAATCCGGCGCTCACGCGCCGGATTTTTCGTTTGTCGCATCGAACGGTATGCCGCGCACCAGCGGCCAATCCGGCTCGTTGTGCTGCAATATCCAAGTTTCTTTCATCGCGGCATCATACCATTCGCGCCACGCCGGCAGCGCCATCACCGCGTCCATATAAGCGCGCGCGACCGGCCCGACGGTGAGACCGTAGTTATGAAAGCGCGCCACGACGGGGGCGTACATGGCGTCGGCGTTGCCGAAAGTTTTGCCGAACAGGAAGTCGCCCCCCTTCCCGTAGCGCGCGCGGCAGTCGCTCCACAGTGCGTCGATGCGGCGGACATTGACCAGCACCTCCTCTGGCATCGGACGCGGCTTCGGCGGCAGCCACAGATTCATCGTCGCGTGCTGACGCAACGCCTGAAAGCCGCCATGCATCTCGGTCGCGACGGAACGCGCCAGACTGCGGGCGCGGCGATCCGACGGCCACAGATGCGCGTCGGGAAAACGTTCGGCCAGATGTTCGAGGATGGCGAGCGATTCCCACACCGTCTCGTCGCCATCGATCAGGATCGGCACCTTGCCGGCGGGCGAACGTTGCAGAATCTTTTCGCTGCTTCCCGGACCATAAAGCGGAATGAGAATTTCCTCGAATGGAATGCCGGCGGCCTTCATCGCGATCCACGGCCGCAGCGACCAGGAGGAATAGTTCTTGTTGCCGATAACGAGAGTCAGGGACATTTGCTTTGCTCTGCTGCTGTGAGTTGCCGTTACGCCCGATGAACTTGCGGCCAATCGACCTCGTCCTCAGGCACCACCCAGGTTTCCTTGATTCCAGCCTCGGCCCATTGCCGATAGGCCGGCAGCGACAGCACCGCGTCGATATAGGCGCGCGCTTGCGGCCCGACATCGACATCATAGGTCCGCAGCCGCGACGCGATCGGCGCGTACATGGCGTCGGCGGCGCAGAATGCGCCGAACAGAAAGTCGCCGCCGGATTTTGAATTTTGGCCGAACCGGACCCGGCATTCCGTCCATAGCGCATCGATACGCTTGACGTCAGCGACGACCGGCTCCGGCAGCGCGCGCTTCATGACGCGGCGCGCGATGTTCATCGGCAGATGGCGGCGCAAATTCTGAAACCCTGCATGCATCTCGTTGGCGACGCTGCGAGCGTAGGCCCGCGCTGCGGCGCCGGCCGGCCAGAGCCCGGCTTGAGGGAATTTTTCGTTGAGGTATTCGAGGATCGCCAGTGATTCCCAAACCGCAACCTCGCCATCGATCAGCACCGGCACGCGCCCGGAGCCGGACACAGCCCCGACCTCCTGCGTGAAGACGTCGCTGCCGAACGGGCAAAGGACCTCGTCGAAGGCGATGCCGTTCACGGTCATCGCCAGCCACGGCCGCAGCGACCAGGTCGAATAGTTCTTGTTGCCGATGATCAGTTTCAAAGTCATCGCGACGAAGCCCTTTCGATCAAGGGTGCGGGCCGATGCGGGGTGGCCGCAAGTGAATTCTTGTGATGGCCGCCAGAAATTCACGTTATCGATCGGCCAGCATCAGGAAGCGCTGGATTCCCGCTTTCGCGGGAATGAGCGGAGGACTGTTCAAGCTGGAGGCAGCGGCCAGGCCATGCCGGCGCTTCTATCCGGTGCTGATGGTCTGTGGCATAGACTGTGCTTTTGCATAATATTGTCAGAGCGGCGATTGCCGCTCGAGCCGAAGCCGCGCGAGGGGGACCATGCTGACCTTTACCATGCCCGACCTGCTGGCGCTTGGCTGGTTCATCTGCGCCTGGATCGCCTATTCGCTGGTGATCGAAAAGACCGCCAAGGGGCGCAGCAGTCTCAACGCGTATATGAACAGCTACCGCGATCAATGGATGGCGGAAATGCTCGGGCGCGAGATCCGCATCGTCGACTCACAGGTTACCGCCGCCTTGCAGAACGGCACCGCGTTCTTCGCTTCCACTAGCCTCATCGCCATCGGCGGCACGCTGACGCTGTTGCGCGCTACCGAACAACTCATCGTGGTGATCGCATCGCTGCCGTTCAGCGTGCCGGTGACGCCGGAGATGTGGGAATTCAAGATCATCGGGCTCGCGGTGATCTTCGTCTATGCGTTCTTCAAGTTCGCGTGGTCGTACCGGCTGTTCAATTATCTCGCCATCATGATCGGCGCCGCGCCGCCGCCAGCGGAAAAGACCACACCGGAAGCCCGCGCCTTCGCCTATCGTGCCGGGCGGCTGTGCGCGAACGCCGGGCTGCACTTCAATCGCGGTCAGCGCGCGTTCTTCTTCGCGCTCGGTTATCTCGGATGGTTTCTCGGTCCGCTCGAACTCGCATTGAGCACCACCGGCGTCCTGATCGTGATGTGGCGGCGGCAGTTCAGTTCCGAGTCACGGCTGGCCTTCGACGTCTCGCACACCTGACGCAAAGAATGCCGTCACGGCGCCGGCAGCCACGCCGAGGTTCGTCCGGTCAGCCAATACACCGTCACGCCGATCCACTCGCGGGCCGCGAAATCGAACCGCGCCAGATTTCGCGCAACGTCGAGACTGGGCAGGAATCTGTATTTCAACGTCGTGTGCCACGCGACCGGATAGGCTTCGACCGGAAAGCCGGCGCGGCGAAAGCAACCGACCGCGCGCGGCATGTGTTGCGCCGATGTCACCAGCAGCCAGCGTTCGCCGGGCTTGGGCTGCGCGGCTTGTTTGCTGAAAACCGCATTCTCGGCGGTGTTGCGCGAGTCCCGTTCGATGATGACGCGGCTGCGGTCGATGCCGAACGCGTCGAGCAAGGGGCCGACAAAATCGCCCTCGCGCGGGCCCTGCCCGGCCAGCGTTCCATCGCCGCCGCTGTAGACGATGCGCGCGTTCGGATAATCGCGCGCGAGTTTGGCGATGGCGATAACGCGGTCGGCGTCGGCGTCAACCACCGGCGTGCCGCGAGCATCGGACAGCTCCGGTGAGATCGCACCGCCGAGAACCACGATGCCATCGGGCGCGCCGTGGCTGGCATCCCACTTCGGGAAACGGCTTTCCAGGGCGTGGGCGAGATCATAACCCAGCGGCGAAACGCCCGCGACGATCAAACAAACGAAACTCGCGAGCGTCAGCCATAGTCCGGCACGCCGCCACCGCGTCATCGTCAATATCAGTCCGGCGATGCCGACGACGATAAGCAAATTCAACGGCAACATCAGCAGGGCAACGCTCTTGGACAGAATAAAGAACATGCTCAATCCAAGGACGATCCAAGCGCAATCCTTCCCGCCGATCGGGAACGAGAGGAAACGTCACGAACCTATTTGCGGGTCTTCTTCCAGTCTTCGTAACGCTTCTTGTTGTCTTCGTTAGGCGGATAGAGACCGGGGAGCTTTTCGCCCTTCTCGACCTCCTGCACCAGCCAGCTTTCCAGCAGTTCGTGTTCGGCGCCCTCGTCGGCGACAAAATCGACCAGAGCCGCCGGGATCACCACCGCGCCGTCGTCGTCGGCAACGATCATGTCGCCGGGGAAGATCGCCGCCCCGCCGCAGCCGACCGGTTCGTTCCAGCCGACGAAGGTCAGTTGATTGACGGACGCCGGCGCCGCCACGCCGCGGCACCAGACCGGCAATCCGGTACCAACGACGCCGTGCCTGTCACGCATTACGCCGTCGGTAACGAGGCCGGCGACATTGCGCTTGACCATGCGCATGCACAGGATATCGCCGAAGATGCCGGCGCCGGTGACGCCCATGGCGTCGGCGACGACGACGCAGCCGTCCGGCATGGCCTCGATCGCCGAGCGGGTCGAAATCGGGTTCGACCAGCTTGCCGGCGTCGCCAGATCCTCGCGCACCGGGACGAAGCGCAGCGTGAAGGCCGGGCCAACCACGCGCTCGCGGAACGTGCCGAACGGCATCGCGCCGGCCATCCAGCAATGGCGGATGCCCTTTTTCAGCAGCATCGTGGTGATGGTGCCGGTGGTGATGGTGCGCAGCTTTTCAATCGCGATGGTCATTCTTAATCCTCGTGATAAGTCCAATCAGGCCGGAAATAAACCGAGCCGCTCGTCGCGGCGGCGAAGATAGGCCACCAGCGGCATCGCCAGAAGCACCATCCAGGCCTTGCCGACAATCTGGCCGGCGAGAAAATCGAGCGAACCGAAGGCCAGCCACAGAAACACAAACGAATCCACCACCAGGCCGACCAGGCTGGAGGCCATAACCGCCAGCACCAGCCGGCGGCGTGCCAGCGGCGTGTAGACTGCAAAGTCGGCCAGTTCTGACAGCAGGAACGCCGCCGCCGAGGCGATCACCAGCGACGGCGGCGCGAGGCCCGCCGAGAGGGCCGCGCCAGCAATGATCGCGCCGATACCGAACTCAGGCCCGAGCCGCCGCTGCACCAGGTCGCGCAGCACCAAGGCCGCCCCGATCATCAGCACGCCGGACGGTGCCATGATCCCCGGCGCGACCGGCACCAGACAGACGCCTTGGGGCGTGCAGGTTTGGCCGACATGGCCGATGAGCCAGTTGGCCGCCGGGATCGTCAGACAGAAAAGCACGAGGAAAATGCCGCCTTCGAGTTTCCTGCGCGTCTCGATGGATTTAGGTTGGAACATCGTTCGTTTACCGTCTCTCGTTCGGTCGTTTCGAGAAGAAGTTAGCTGGCGAGGAACTGAGCATAGCCCTGGGCACGCAATTGGCAGGCCGGGCACTGCCCGCAGCCGTAACCCGAAGGGCTCCGGTGCGCGCGGTCGCCGAGGTAGCAGGTATGGGTCTCTTCGACAACGAGGTCGAGGAGACGGCGTGTTCCAGAACGCCTATGTCCCGGCCACCGTCAACAATGACAAGGTTCACTCCAATCTCCGCTCATTCCCGCGAAAGCGGGAATCCAGTTCTGCCTGGTTTAGCCTGGGTCCCCCGCTTCCGCGGGGACGAGCGGATTATTATAGCGCTTCGAAAGGATAGAACGGTCTCTGTTCGCGGCGTTGTCTCGTACGTTGCCAATTCAATCCCACTTCGGCGACCAGGCCAGATCGACGATGCGCCTTTTCTTTTGATGCGACAGCGCACTGATCTCGGCCATCTCCGCATCCGACAGCGCGAAGTCGAACAGCGCAATATTCTCGCTCAGGCGTTCGACCTTGCTGGTGCGCGGGATCACGACGATGTCCTGCTGAATGAGCCATCGCAAGCTGACCTGCGCCGCGCTTTTGTTGTGCGCCTTGCCGATACGCTCCAGCACGGCATCGCCTTTGGCATTGCCGCGCGCGATCGGACTGTAAGCAACCACGGCGATGTCGTGCTTGCGGCAGGCCGCTATCACCTTGGACTGATCGAGAAACGGGTGATACTCGATCTGATTGCAGACGATCTCGTCGGTAATCCTGGTCGCCTCGTCGAGCAGCGCCACGGTGAAGTTCGACACGCCGATCTGCTTGACGTAACCGCCCTGCTTCATGCGGCCCATGGCGCCGAGCGTTTCGGCGAGCGGCACCCGCTCATTCGGCCAGTGGATCAACAATAGATCGATGATGTCGAGCCGCAGTCTGTGCAGGCTTTCCTTGACCGAGCGCTCGAGTTCGTGCGGCGCCAGCGAGGTGTGCGCCACCTTGGTGGTGACCATGACCTCGTTGCGGATGCCGGAGGCGCGCACGCCCTCCCCGACTTCCGCCTCGTTGGCATACATCTGCGCGGTGTCGATATGGCGGTAGCCGAGCCTGATCGCCTGCTCCGTCAGCCGCGCGCAATCGCGCCCCCGTAATTCCCAGGTGCCGAGACCGACGATGGGAATCGAAAAGCCTTTTGCTTCGACGGATTGCATGACTTGTTCGTCCACGTCCTTGTTCGTCCTTGGCGTTCAGGGCGTATCCCAGACCGGTGCATGCGGCGGGTTGACGACACGCATGTTGGTGGCATTGAGCGCCTTGAGTTCGGCCATCTCGGCGGCACTGAGCTTGAAATCGAAGACTTCGAGATTTTCCTTCAGGTGCTCGCGCTTGGTCGAGCGCGGAATCGGCACCATGCCGCGTTCGATCAGGTAACGCAGCGACACCTGCGCCGCGCTTTTGCCATGTGCCTTGCCGATGCGCTCCAGCGCGTCGGCGCCCGGTACCTTGCCGCGCGCGATCGGCACATAAGCGACAACCGCCATGCCGCGCTTCTCGCAAGCCGCGATCACCTTGTCCTGGTTGATGAACGGATGAACCTCGATCTGGTTGCAGACCAGCGGCTCGGAGGTGTGCTTCCAGGCTTCGTCCAGAAGCGCGGTGGTGAAATTGGAAACGCCGATATGTTTGGTCTTGCCTTCCTTCTTGGCCTTGCATAGCGCGCCGATCGTATCGGCGATCGGCACTTCCTTGCTCGGCCAGTGGATCAGCAAGAGGTCAACGAAAGGCACTTGCAGATTGGCAAGGCTCTGGTCGACGACGCGGGCGAAGTCCGCCGGTTTGGCCTCGGTCGGCCGGACCTTGGTGGTGATGAAGACGTCGGCGCGGCTGACGCCGGACGCCCGCAGCGCCTCGCCGTTCTCTTTTTCGTTGCCGTAGCCGGCCGCCGTGTCGAGGTGGCGATAGCCGACATCGAGGGCGGTCTTGATGGCGGCAATGCCGGCATCGCCGGTCAGCGTCATGGTGCCGATGCCGATCTGGGGAATATGGGCACCATGAGCGTCAACGTACTTCATCTTTAAATCTCCCTGAGGGTCTTTTCTGAATGGTTCGCCACCGGCCGGCCGGGCGCGAGAATGCCCGCTCTCTTGCGGGCTGCCAACGGGGGGTGCTCGGGGTGGCGAACCGGCCTGCCTTCCGCAGGGGTGCGGCGAAAAAGCATGGCAAGAATTCCGGCAGGCTCAATTCCGACTATTCATGAAGCAGCAAGCGATTGGCTCGCCTTCTCTCATTAGAATAATTCAAGAGAGAAAAAAGGCTATTGCATCAATGGTTTTTATTGCGTCTGTGAGGCCAGCATAACAACGTGGAAAAATCATGCGCACCCTGATTGCCCTTGGCGGCCTTGCCGCCTTCGTCGCCTTCGCGCCCGTAAACGCACAGGCAAAGGATCTCACCGTCACCATCAAGGAACACCGTTTTCTTCCGGCCGAGATCAAGGTGCCGGCGAACAAGCGAGTGATGCTGACCGTCGTCAACGACGACGCCACGCCGGAAGAATTTGAAAGCCACGCGATGAAGGTGGAAAAGGTGATCCCCGGCAAGTCCGAGGGCGTGGTACGGATCGGGCCGCTCAAGCCCGGCCGTTACCCGTTCGTCGGCGAGTTCCATGAAAAAACCGCCAAGGGCACAGTGATCGCGGAATAAACGAATATGCTTGGCGCACTCATCATCGTCTTTCGCGAGGTCCTGGAAGCCGGTCTGATCGTCGGCATCGTTATGGCGGCGACCCGCGGCGTCGCCGGACGTGGCCGCTGGATCTTGTTCGGGATCGGCGCCGGCGTACTGGGTGCCGCGATCGTGGCCGCTTTCGCCGGTGCAATTTCGCAGGCTTTCGAGGGCGCGGGACAGGAACTCTTCAACGCCGGTGTTCTCGCCATCGCGGTGGTGATGCTGATGTGGCACAACGCCTGGATGGCGCGGCACGGCCGCGAGATCGCCGCCGAGATGCGCCAGATCGGATCCGACGTCAGCCATGGCGCGAGGCCGCTCACCGCGCTCGCCGTGGTCGTGGGGCTCGCGGTGCTGCGCGAAGGCGCGGAAGTGGTGCTGTTCCTGTACGGGATTCTTGCTTCGGGTACGTCGGGATCGTCGCTGGCGCTCGGCGGCGTCCTCGGCATCGCCGCCGGCGCGGTCTTCACCGGCCTAACCTATCTCGGCCTGCTGGCGATCCCGCAGCGCCATATCTTCACGGTGACGAGCTGGCTGATCGCGCTGCTGGCCGCCGGCATGGCGGCGCAGTCGGTGCAGTTTCTCAACAATGCCGGTTTCGCCGAAGTGCTCGGCGGCACCGTCTGGGATACGTCGTGGCTGTTGTCGGAAGGCAGCCTGTTCGGCCGCCTGTTGCACACGCTGATCGGTTACATCGAGCGGCCGACGGCGCTACAGCTCGTCGTCTATATCGCCACGCTGGTGGCGATGGGCCTGCTGACGTGGATTGCGCGTCGCCGGCCGCAGGAGCGCCCGGTCGCGGTTTAGCACCGGGCGCCACCAACCGGCGCGTCAGCGTCGGCCGCCACCCAGCGCCGCGAAAGCGGCTTCCGGGGCGCTGTCGATCAGCTTGAGCAGCGCGCGCGCCGGCCCGCGCGGATTTCGCTTGCCCTGCTCCCAGTTGCGCACGGTCTCGATCGGCACTTCGATCTTTTCGGCAAAGGCCGCCTGCGTGAGCCCGCAGCGCGAGCGGACATGGCGCACGAAGGCGGCCGGGTCCTTATGCTCGACGGTTTTCTCGGTGCCGTCGGCCAGGATTTCGACGATCCGCCCGTCCGCTTTCAATCGCACCCGCATCATCGCTATCTCCCTAAAAACGATCAGCCAATGACCTAGGCGAGTCGGGATAGCGAAGGGTTAACGGCGGACGGCCTACGTCGTCTTCTCGAAAATCTCTCGGCCGATCAGCATGCGGCGGATTTCCGAGGTTCCCGCGCCGATCTCGTACAGCTTGGCGTCGCGCAGCAGGCGGCCGGTGGAGAAATCGTTGATATAGCCATTGCCGCCCAGGCACTGGATCGCTTCGAGCGCCATCCAGGTGGCGCGCTCGGCGGCATAGAGGATGGCGCCGGCGGCGTCCTCGCGGGTGACGCGACCCTCATCGCAGCCACGTGCCACCGCGTAGACGTAGGCCTTGGCCGCATTCA
Organism: Hyphomicrobiales bacterium; assembly: GCA_041691675.1. Lineage (GTDB taxonomy): Bacteria > Pseudomonadota > Alphaproteobacteria > Rhizobiales > Xanthobacteraceae > Pseudolabrys. The sequence continues at coordinate 65,492 of JBEPUC010000013.1, forward strand.
TCGTCACGTACATGTCGGCGAGCTTGGCCTGGATCAACTGGAAACGCCCGATCGGCTGGCCGAACTGACGGCGGTCATGGGTATACGGAATGACGACATCGAGACACGCCTGCATGATGCCGAGCGGACCCGCCGCCAGCACCACGCGCTCGAAGTCGAGGCCCGACATCAGCACGTTGACGCCATTGCCGACGGCGCCGAGCGCGTTCTCGGCCGGGACTTCGCAATCGGTGAACACCAGTTCCGACGTATCCGAGCCACGCATGCCGAGCTTGTCGAGCTTCTGCGCCGGGGCAAAACCTTTCATGCCCTTCTCGACGATGAAGGCGGTGATGCCGCGCGAGCCCGCGGTGCGGTCGGTCTTGGCATAGACCACCAACGTATCGGCGACCGGCCCATTGGTGATCCACATCTTGGAGCCGTTGAGGATGTAGCGGTCGCTGACCTTGTCGGCCCGCGTCGTCATCGACACCACATCCGAGCCCGCGCCCGGCTCCGACATCGCCAGCGCGCCGACATGTTCGCCGGAAATCAGTTTGGGCAAATATTTGTGTTTCTGCGCGTCGTTGCCGTTACGGCTGATCTGGTTGACGCAGAGATTGGAGTGCGCGCCGTACGACAGTCCAACGGAAGCAGAGGCGCGCGACACTTCCTCCATCGCGACGCAATGGGCGAGATAGCCGAGGCCGGAGCCGCCGAACTCCTCGTCAACGGTGATGCCGTGCAGGCCGAGCGCCCCCATTTCGGGCCACAGGTCGCGCGGGAACGCGTTGCTACGGTCGATCTCGTCGGCGCGCGGCGCGATCCGGTTCTGCGCGAAATCGCCGACCGATTTGCGCAACATGTCGACATCGGCGCCAAGGCCGAAGTCGAAACCCGCCCAAGCATTTGCAATTGCATTGGGGCTCATGACGCGCCGCCTCCCGCCAAACCTTGAAATTGACGCCCGCCCGGGCGCCTTGCCAAACTGAGCCTATCCCCTCGCGGTCAGGCTGTCAGGGCTTGCGGCGGCGGCGCGGCAGGGACCCTGACGCCACCGGTGTTCTTCTGCTGCGCCAGCAGACGATCGATGACCGCGGCCGGCGCAGGCTTGGCGAACAGGAAGCCCTGCATCTCGTCGCAACCGGCAAGCCGCAACAAAACGCGCTGCTGCTCGGTCTCGACGCCCTCCACCAGCACCGAGAGGCCGAGGGCGCGGCCGAGCGCCACGATGGCTTGGATGATGACGCCGCCATTGGCCGAACTGCCGAGCGCGGCGACGAAGCCACGGTCGATCTTGAGCTTGTCGAGCGGAAACCGTTGCAGGTAGCTCAAATTGGAATAGCCCGAGCCGAAGTCGTCGAGGGCGACGCGCACGCCGAGCGCATGCAGGTCCTCGATCCGCTTGACCATCTCTTCCGGATTGTCGATCAGCACGCCTTCGGTGATTTCGAGCATCAGCCGCGACGGCGGCACGCCGCTCTCGTCAAGCGCGGAGCGCACCAGGTCGACGATGCTGCGGTCGCGCACCTGCAACGGCGACAGGTTGACCGCGACATAGACATCGGGCCAGCGCTTGGCCTCGTGCAAGGCGCGGCGCAAGACGAAAGCACCGAGCGTATCCATCAGCCCCATCTGCTCGGCCACCGGAATGAACACCGCCGGACCGATGGCGCCGCGGACCGCATGGGTCCAGCGCAATAGCGCTTCGACGCCGACGATGCGGCCACCATGGGCCGCGATGATCGGCTGATAATGCAGTTCCAGTTCGTTGGCGCTCAACGCGCGCGGCAATTCGCGATGAATGAATTTCTGGTCGGCCGAGACGGTGTCGATCGTGTCCTCAAAGGCGACGATGGCGCCGGTCTCTCTTTTGGCCGCCGCCCGGCGCGCAAGCTCGGCCCGCCGGCTCAATTCGCCGCGCGACGTGGCGTGCGCCGGCGCCAGCGCCAACCCGGCATGGGCGCTGACGCGAACGACGGTATCGAACCAATACGGACGCGCGACGTTTTCCACCACGGCGCGCACGATGGCCATCGGGTCGGCGCCATCCTTGACGGTCATCATCATGGCGAATTCGTCCACGGCGACGCGGCCGCAGATGGCCGGCCCCGGCGCCGCCTCGCGTACCCTTTGCGCCACCGCGACGATGAGTTCGTCACTGCCGAGGACGCCGAGATCGGCGGTGTGGTCTTCCAGACCGTCGAGTTCGATCAGCGCGAATATCGTCACCTCTTCGGGGAGACGCTCGGCCAGAAACAGGTCGAGCAGTTCGAGCGTCTTGGCGTGATTGGGCAGTCCGGTCAGCTTGTCCTCATCGGCGGCGCGCCGCGCCAACGCTTCGGTCGCCGCCAGATCGCGGCCGGCGCGCCGCAATTGCCACAGCGAGAAAGCGGCAAAACCGACGAGCCCGAGCGCAATGGCGGCGATAAACGGCACCAACCCGTTCATCACGGTGGTGGCCGGTCGCGTCTTGTCCCAGGTGAAGAAGCCGGCGATGCGGCCATCGGCGTCCAGCACCGGCTGCATTTCGCGTTCGCCGGGGACCGGCTCACTTTCAAACTTGAGACTCTTGAGGCGTGCGCTCTGCTCGACCATGCGTACAAAACGCGGATCGATCTCCCTCGAGGAACCGAACAGGATACGGAATTCAGAGATGGCGTTGCGCAGTGCCGCGCGCTGCTCCGACCACAGCCGCTGGTCGGTCTGCTGCGCCAGGCCATAGCCGACGCCGGCACTCACCAGCGTTGCCCCTACCACCAATATTGCCAGGAAAACGATCAGACGAGACGCCGAGAAAATCCGCTTGGCGCGGGCCCGCGGCACCCCGGCGGCGTTTCGGCTGTGCCGGCCTCCCGCGACGCGACGGCGTAAAGCCATCAGCCGGCGGCCCGGGTGACGCCGGGTCGCTTTCATCGAATCGTCGCCAGCCACAAACTCGACTCCCCCGCGTTACCCTGCGGCCCCAGCAAGAGAAACAGATGCACAGGGATAAAGTGGCAGCGTTAATGGCGGGTCAGGAAACAAGGTGAACGAACGGTAATCATAACTTTCACGCGAGTGCCGATTGGCGGCACTTATGGCCATCAGACGGTCCGGCCGCGTTCAGCGCAGACCGAACCACAAGGTCGCGATCGACAGAAACGAGAAAAATCCGACGACGTCGGTGACCGTGGTGACGAACGGGCTGGACGCCACGGCCGGATCGATATTGAGCCGGTTAAGGCCGAGCGGGATCAGAATGCCGCCGGCGGCTGCCGCGAGCATGTTGCAGATCATCGCCAGTCCGATCACCACGCCGAGACCCGGCACGTCGAACCACACATAGGCGGCGATGCCGGTGATGACGGCAAAAGCAATGCCATTGAGAAGTCCGACCATCAGTTCGCGCAAGATGACGCGACGGGCATTGGCATCGCTGAGTTCCTGGGTAGCGAGCGCGCGCACCGCGATGGTCATCGTCTGGGTGGTCGCGTTGCCGCCCTGGCTCGCCACGATCGGCGCCAGCACCGCCAGCGCCACCATCTTCTGAAGCGAGCCCTCGAAAGCGCCGAGCACCGAAGAAGCCAGGAACGCGGTTGCGAGATTGACCGCAAGCCAGTTGAACCGGCCCCGCGCAATGGTCCAGACAGAATCGGAGAGTTCTTCGTCGGCTTTGACGCCGCCGAGCGCCTTGATGTCTTCCTCGGCCTCCTCCACGATCACGTCGGCGACATCGTCGTGAGTGATGACGCCGACCAGACGTTCGCCGGCATCGACCACCGGCGCAGCCACCAGGTCGTAACGCTGGAACAAACGAGCGACGCTTTCCTGATCCTCGTCGGCCCGAACGCGCCGCCGCTCCTCGATCATCAATTCGGACACCAGCACCGGACGTTTCGAGCGCAACAACCGGTCGAGCGGCACGGCGCCGAGAAAGCGCCGGGTCTCGTCGACGACATAGAGTTCGTAAAACTGATCGGGCAGTTCCGCGGTTTCGCGCATGTAGTCGATGGCGCGGCCGACGTTCCAGTCCGGCGTGACGGCAATGAATTCCGTCTGCATCCGCCGGCCGGCGGAGTCTTCTGGATAATCGAGGCTGCGCGTGAGCGCGATGCGTTCCTCGACCGGCAAATGGTCGAGAATTTCGCTGCGTTCCTCACGCGGGATATCGGCCAGAATCGTGACCGCGTCGTCGGTCTCGATGTCGCGGACGCCCTCGGCAACCGTCTGCGGCTCAAGCTCCTCAAGGATTCCCTCGCGGACGGTGTCATTGACTTCGGTGAGCGCGGTGAAATCGAAGTCGATCCCGAGGAGTTCGACCAGGCGCGGGCGGTCGGCCGGCGCGAGGGCCTCCAGAAGCGCGCCGAGATCGCTTTCGTGCAGGTCCTCGACCAATACGCGCAGCCGCGCCACGTCGGCGGTTTCCACCGCGCGCGCCGCCTCGGCGACGAAATCCGCGCGGATAGCGCCGTCGTCGTCGCGCAGGGGCAGCAGCCTTTCGGTGACCTGTTCAGTCATGACGCGGCTCATCGATCGGTGTGGCCCGAGGGCGACAATTGACGTGTTGGCCTTATGGCATGGACGCGCCGCATGCCATGCGCCTGCAAGCGACGCCCGCGCTTGTACGCTTCGTTGACGCCGCCGCGCAATGTTTAGCGCATAAAACTCAAACGTGGCCCAGACAAATCGTCAACTCACAGGTTAGAACGGCTGGCGCCGGCGGCAGCCGTGAAGTCCGGTGAGTGAGCATCGTCATGTTTCGTACTATCGCGCTGCCGACCTTCTCGGCCGCCATCCTTGCCCCGATCCTTGCTACGGTCCTTGCCGGGCTCCTCGCCGCTACACCTTTTGCCGCAAGGGCCGAGCCCTGCCCGGGCAATCCGGACGCGCTCGGTACTGCGCGGGTGCTCGCGGTTGACGCCGGGACGACGCCCCGGGTCGGCCGAAAACAGTTTCCCGACACCTTGCCGCTCGCGGACAAGGAATTGGTCCTGACCTTCGACGACGGACCGTGGCCGACCACGACGCCGAAAGTGCTCGATGCGCTCAAGGCCGAATGCGTGAAGGCGACTTTCTTTTTGCTGGGCCGCAACGTCGACGCCCACCCGCAACTGGTCCGCCGCGAACGCGCCGAAGGCCACAGCCTCGGCCATCATACTTATTCGCACCCGCTGCTCGCCCATATGCCGTTCGCCAAGGCGGAGGCCGAGATCGACCGCGGCATCGCCCGCGACGAGCAGGCGATCTCCGGCGTCGCCCGCGCCCGGCCCTCGACGCCGTTCTTCCGCTTTCCCGGCTTTGCATCGAGCGCGCCTTTACTCGCCCGCTTGCAGGAACGCGGCATCGTCGTCTTCGGCGCCGATGTCTGGGCCAGCGACTGGGTTCCGATGACTCCGGAGGCCGAACTGCAAAAGCTGCTCGGGCGAATCGAGCATGTGGGGCGCGGCATCGTGCTGCTGCACGACACGAAGGCAGAGACCGCCCACATGCTCCCCGCCCTGCTGCGGGCCTTGAAAAAGCGCGGCTTCAGTATCGTCCATGTGGTGCCGGCCACGGGCACCGACGCCATCCCGTAAGGCGATCGACGGCCCAAGTTTCGTATTTGTCACAGAGCTGAAAAATCCTTCCCACACAAGCCTGTGGACGATTGCGATGGTCGGTTTTCGATCAAGACCCGAACCGCTAGCGTGCCAAATGTCGTCTCAGAAGCGCGTAGCGATGCGTCGCAAAAGCCGTCACTAGTTTTGCCGGGGGTTGGTATGTTCAGGTTTGCGATGCGGGGGGCTGTGCTGGCCGGTGGGCTGGCAGGATTCTCCTTTTCCCTGTGGCCCGCGCAGGCCGAGCCGTCCTTGGTCAACGTACCGGACCCGCCGGCGGCCGTGGCGGTGAAGTCGGTCTGTCCGGGAAATCCGGACGCCCTCGGCACCAGCCGGACCATTACGGTCGATGCCGCGACGTTCCCGCGCATCGGCACCATGCAGTACAAACAGAGCCTGCCGCTGAACGATCACGAGGTCGTCCTCACCTTCGACGACGGGCCGCTGCCGCCCTACACCGACCGTATCCTCGCCACGCTGGCGTCGGAATGCGTCAAGGCCACCTATTTCCTCGTCGGCCAGATGGCCCGTTCGTTCCCGAACGAAGTGCGCAAAATCTACAATGCCGGTCACACTATCGGCACCCATAGCCAGCATCACCCATTCAGGCTCGGCGGGCTCGGCCTGCCCCGTATCAGCAGCGAAGTCGACGACGGCATCGCTTCGGTGCAAAACGCCGTCGGCGATCCGCGCGCGGTCGCGCCGTTTTTCCGGATTCCCGGCCTCGCACGCTCGCAGCAGGCCGAAACCTTCCTCGCCTCTCAGAATATCGCCGTGTGGAGCGCCGACGAGGTCGCCGACGACTGGCATCGCGGCATCACGCCGGCCCAGATCGTGCGCCTGGCGATGAGCCGCATCGAGAACAAGGACCACCGCGGCGTGCTGCTGCTGCACGACATTCACCCGGCGACCGCCATGGCGCTGCCGATATTGCTCAAGCAGCTCAAGGCGAAGGGCTATCGTATCGTCCAGGCGGTGGCCGCCGGGCCGCGGCCGTCGTCGGTGCCGGAGCGGCCCATAGCCATCGCCAGTGAGCAACGGCAGGGCTGGCCGCGCATCGTCAAGGCAAGCGTCGTGGCGCACCGCGAAGCAACGAGCGTAAAGCTACGTCACCACCGGCACCACCGCCGGGACCTAGCGAAAACGTCCCGCGGCGATACCGAACTCGCCACACTGGAGGAGAAGAAGAGCAAGACCCGAATCGCCGGCTTCGACTTCCACTGGGTTTTCGGCCAACAGTAGTTCGCTGCGCCGGCGTCGCTTTTTGACGGCCCTCAACGGACCAGGAGCGTCGAGATGGACAAGCTTCGCATCACTGCCGGATCGTTTGTGTTCGACGCCCGGTTTGAAACCGCGCTGGCGCCGAAGACCTGCGCCATCTTCAGGAAACTGCTGCCGTATGAGGAAAAGGTCATCCATGTGCGCTGGAGCGGCGAAGGCGTCTGGGTTCCGCTTGGCGATCTCGATCTAGGGCTGAGCTACGAGAACCACACCAGCTATCCGGCCCCAGGCCAGATGATCGTCTATCCGGGCGGGATCAGCGAAACCGAGATTCTCCTGGCCTATGGCGCGGTGCATTTTGCCTCGAAACTCGGTCAGCTCGCCGGCAACCACTTCATCACGCTGACCTCGGGGCTCGACCGGCTGTACGAATTCGGTCGCGCGACGCTGTACGAAGGCGCCAAGCCGATCCGCATCGAAGCGGCGTAAGCGCGAGGCGCGTCCTAATCCGTGAAAGGCGGCTCCCGCCCTTCCGGAACGCCCTGATGGGCCATCTCCAGAAGCATCGCGATGGTGACGTATGTTCCCGCCACCGCCGTCAGATCGACAATCTGCTGCTCGCTGAACAGCGCGCGGGCGCGGGCGAAGGTTGCGTCGCTCACCTTGCGGTCGGCTGTGAGTTCATTGACGAAATCATACACCGCCGCTTCCTCGGCCGACATCGATGACGGACGCTTATGGTCTTTAAGCTCGGCCACCAGATCCGGCGACAATCCTGCCTTGATCGCGATCGGCGCGTGGGCCAGCCATTCCACTTGCGAGCGCCAGTGCAGACCGACGATCAGGATGGCGAACTCATTGAGGCTGAGCGGCAACGATGTTTGCCAGCGCAGATAGTACAACAGGTCGAACATCTTTTGGCCGAACACCGGACTGCGCAGCAATAAATTGTAAGGTCCGCCCAGTCCGACGCTCGACACCTTTTCGATCTGCTCGGCAAGCGGCCGTTGCGCATCGGCAAGCGCGCCGGCGACAAGTTGCGGAAAACGCGGCTGGGGTTGTTTCGTTTCGTTCATCGGCAAATCCGGTTCTCGTGAATGGTCTTATTCCGCCTTGCGGCGTTCGATCAGCCGCTGCTTGCGCCAGAAGCGCTCGGCGGCGGGATGCAACGGAATGTTGATCCCGCGAAAAATCGAGCCCGGCTCAAAGCCATTGAAGCCGGGCAGCGCGGATGCCATTTCCTTGCGATTTTCAAAAATCGCCCGCGTCACTTCGTAGACTTCTTCATCGCTGCGGTCGGCGGTAGTCACCATGACGGTCGGCACCATGATCGTCTGCGTCGGACTTTGGCAGCCTGGATACATTGCCCCCGGAATGGTCGCGATTTCATACGTCGGATGGCTGTCGATGAAACGCTTGAGCAGTGCCCGGTCGAGCGATAGCAACCGAATATCCGCGCGCCGCGCGAGATTGCGATAGGACGAGTCATCGAGACCCGTCAGCGACATCACCGCCTCAAGCTTGGTCTCGATGAATTCGCGGTGCGCTTCCGCATAATCGAGGAACACCATGCGGCGCTGCGCCACCTTGGCGTTGGCAGCGAGCCCGGCCAGTTGCAACAGTTCGATTGCGACCCGCGCGGTGGAGAAATCGCGGTCGCCGGCCGAAATGCGCGCGCGCTTGAGATCGATGAAACTCTGGATCGGCGATTCACGCTTGACGGCGATATGCAGGTACAGCGGGAACAGACTGAACATTGCGCGCAGGCGGCGGTGCGGCTTGTCGAACGGCGGCTTACCCCGATACGCGGCGCCAAGACTTTCGGCGACGGCGAAACAATAACCGCCATTGCCGGCTTGCAGGTCGCGCAACGCGCCATCCCCGCCCCGGCTCGCGATGGTCGAGCCGATGTCCGGCACTTCGCGGTGAATGAGATTGGCCACCGCGTTGACACCTTGATGCCATGTGCCGGTACCGGCGGCGCCGACAACCTGCGATCCGATCAGGCGCGACAGCCGCTCGGCCGCGCTCGCGATCGCGGTGCCGAACTCACGGACCTTGTCGGCCGGACACCGGTGCGGTGGAACGGCGAGCGTCAAACTGCCGATCGGAACATTGCGGACGCTGAAGATCGGCGCCGCGATGGTGACCGGGGCATCCTCATCCGTGCTCTGACGCAGCGCATAACTATCGCTACGGATGCGGCGCATCTCGGCGCTGACGACGCCCGGCCGTTCGCGCTTGTTGCGATCCTCTTCCCCGACGAAGGCCATTATCGCGAGGCCCGCGGCGGAATTCGCGAGCGCTTCGTACTGTCCCAATGGCGCGGCATAGTTGAATGGACGGTCGGCGAGAACTTCGGCAACGTAGGCATGAGCTTGCTCGTTGGCGTCATACAGACCAAGCCAGCAGCTTTCCCCCAACGTGGCGGAAAGATCGGCCATGATCGGCCGCGCCACTTCGGCGAGCTTGAACCTCCGGTTCAAAATCGACGACCAGCGGAAAAGCTCCATGCCGCTGCTGTATTTCTGGTTATCCGGGTCCCACTCGACCAGCCGGTCCTTGCGCAGGATTTGCAGCAGCCGATGGACCGAGCTTCCGGGCTGTCCCAACGCATTCGCGAGTTCACGAACGCCCCACGCACTCTGCCCGTCAACAAATGCCCGCAAGACGGCGATGGCCTTCGCAACCGACGCGCCATCGCCACCCTTGAGCGGTTTTGTCTTCTTGCGCGCCATAACCGTCGGTCCTAAATCCGGCGTTCGCGCTAAGCGGATAGCGCAACCGCCGAATTGGCAGCAAACGTCAATCGTATCGTGTCGCCGATCGCGATCGTCTGCGAAGCCGCGATATCGACCATATCGGCGGTAAGTGTCAATCGGTCCGGACATTGAACCTTGAGGCGAAGCGAGCCGCCGAGATAAGTCCGATCGATGACCTCACCCGTCACCGTCGGCCCACCGCCGTCATAGCCGGGAGGCGCAATGACGACATTCTCGTAACGCAATGCGACGGTAACGCTTTGCCCCTTTGTGAGCGTGGCGCGCGTCCGGCACGGAATGACGGTGTTGTGGCATTCGACGAGCGCCCCGCCCTGCGCATCGAGGTCGCTCACCTTGCCCTCCAGCAGGTTAGTATGGCCGACGAACGCAGCGACAAACCGGTTATGAGGATTTTCGTAAATCTCCCGCGGGCTGCCGATCTGCTGGATGCGCCCCTGATTCATGATGGCGATCCGGTCCGACATGGCCATCGCCTCGCCCTGGTCGTGCGTCACGAATATAAATGTGTTGCCAAGCGCGCGATGCAGAACGCGCAACTCTTCCTGCATTTTCAGCCTGAGCTGAAGATCGAGTGCGCCGAGCGGCTCGTCGAGCAGCAGCACCGAAGGCCGGTTCACCAATGCGCGCGCCATGGCCACGCGCTGGCGCTGCCCGCCGCTGAGTTGGTCCGGTAACCGGCTTTCCATGCCCTTGAGGCGGACGAGATCGACGGCCTCGTGAACGCGCCGGTCGATTTCGTCGCGCGCCACCTTCTTGCGCCGCAGTCCGAACGCGATGTTTTCAAACACCGTCATATGCGGAAACAGCGCCAGATTCTGAAAGATCATATTCGTGTTGCGCGCATAGGCCGGCACGCCATGGGTATCGCGGCCGTCGAGCAGAACTTGACCGTCGTCGAGGTCCTCGAAGCCGCCGATAATCCGCAGCAGACTCGTCTTGCCGCAACCCGACGGGCCGAGCAGCGAAAAGAACTCGCCGCGCGCGATATCAAGGCTGATGCCGTCAACCGCAAGGACCGGACCATAGCTCTTTCGCAAGCCACGGATCGAAACGGCCGGCGACGCGTCCGGCTGTGACGCCGGCGCTTCGATTTCCGGAGCGGCACGATCGTTTCGAGCGAGTTTTGACACTGTGATGGGCATCGTCATGCGCGTAGCAACCTCTGTAGGTGGCTGCCGCCGGCCTCATTGAGACCGGCGGCAGCAGACGATCAAGCCGCCTTGAATGCGCCCCAGGCTTCGATCCAGGCGTTCATGTCGGCAGGCCATTTCATCGAATACAGTTTGACGCCGCGCGTCGTCGCGTCGAGGCCAAGTTTTTTCTGCTCTTCCGGGCTGAAGGCCGCCAGTGCTTTCTGCGACACCGGCCCATAGTTCGATTCCTTGGCCAGCGCGATACCGAATTCCGGCGACAGCATGGCGTTGACGACGCTTTCGGTCGCCGCCGCGTTCGGCGAATCCTTCGGAATGAAGGCGGCCTGATTCCACAACAGCAGGCCCTCCTTCGGCCACGCGTTCGTGACCTTTACGCCGTTGCGCTGCAAGGCGGCGCGCATCGGCATCCAGCCATACATGGCGACGACCTCACCGGTAGAGATCAAGTTGACGGCCTCACCGAATTTCGTCCAGAGCGTGCGGAAATTCTTTTTCTTTGAGATGAGAAACTTCTTCACGTCGGCGAGGTCGCTGGCGCTCATCGCCGCCGGATCGGCATGACCGAGATGCAACGCGCTCACCACGATGCTTTGATAGGCGTCGTCGCGCAGCGCCGTCTTGCCGGCATATTTGTCGTCGAACAGCAGCCCCCAGCTTTGCGTGCCGGGATCCTGCTCGGGTACGAGATCGGTGCGGAACAGCGGCGAGTCGTAGCCATAGAAAATCGGGATCATGTAGGTCTTGCCGTCGCGGCTCTGAACCTGATCCTTGAACACGGATTGCAGATCGGCCGCGTTCGGTATCTTGCTCATATCGAAAGCCTTGACCTTTTCCGCACCCGCGGAGGCGCCAAGGATCGGGCCCTTCACGAATTCGGTGACGCTGATCATCAGGTCGTAACGCGAGGCTCCGCCCGGCGCGAGCAATTTGGCGACGGTATCCGTCGGCGAGACATAAGGCACATTCTCCACTTTGATGCCGGTCTTTTTCTCCACGATCGCGCGCGCGCCATCCGGCAGCACGACGCCCGGCATGACGCCGCTGATCGACTTGTCGGCGGCAAGCGCCGGCGCCAGCGGATTAAGTCCCGCGAAGGCACCTGCGGCGGCGGCGCCGGATAACGCGAGAAAGTCGCGGCGCGGGAGAAGCGGTAACGTCGATGACGAGCGTTTCATGACAAGCCTCCTCATTGTATCGGCCGTTGTTCGGTCCGAGATTGATGTCAAACGATGCAAGGGACGTGCCGGGACGTATTTTTAAGCTTCAACCGTTCCCTCATCGGTTGGCGCCTCATTGGCTACGGATCGTCGCGCGACGCGAAATCAGCGCGCCGATAAACGATACCGTTGCGGAAACCAGAATGATGACGACCGCCATGGCCGGAAGCTCCGGCGCCAACTGGTCGACAATCATCGACCAGAACATCACCGGTATGGTGCGGTCATAACCGGTAACGAAAAGCGTCCTGATGAACTCGTCGAACGACAGGCTGAACGAGAACAGAACCGTCGCCACGAACGCGGGACGCACGATCGGAAACACCACATGCATGAAGACCTGTAACGGTCGCGCGCCGAGGTCCATCGCCGCCTCTTCCAATGCGACGTCGAAATTGTGAATGCGCGGAAACAGCGTCAGAAATGCAAACGGCAGCACCCAGTTGATGTGGGCGACCAGAACCGTCGTGAACAGCGACGGCCTGATGTTCAGGTATCCGAAAAACAAAAGAAGGACGATGCCGCCGACGATACCGGGCATCACGATCGGCATCAGGACGAGATTGAACAGCGGCGTCTTGAGTGGAAAATGCCGGCGAAAGCCGAGCGCCAATAGCAAAGCCATCGCGCTCGCAGCCAGCGCGGCAACAATTCCGACGCCAAAGCTGTTGACGAGCGCAGCGAGGAATTCAGGGGTATCGAAAACCTGGCGATACCAATGCGTGGTAAAACCCTTGAGCGGGAAACCGATGATCGACGAATCGTTGAACGACAATACGGCGATCATCAGCAACGGGCCGTACAGGAAGACATAAAATACGATCGCATAGACCCAGAGCGTCGCCCGGAAGCCGCGCGTCGAGGCAAACTGCATTTGCGCGACGTTGGGCATGATCAGTTTCGCCCCCCGGAAAATACTTGCTGAATGCCGACCCATCGCCCGGCGACGACAAGAATCACGAGAACGACCCCGGACAGGACGATCGAGAGCGCGGCGCCAAGCGCCCAGTTGTTATTGGAGAGAAACTGCGCGGCGATCATGTTGCTGAACATGATGCCGGAAGGACCGCCGAGCAGTTGCGGCGTGACATAGGCGCTGACGGCCAGGAGAAACACCATCAGGCAGCCGGACAGCACGCCGGGCCAGCTCAGCGGCAGGATGACGCGAAAGAAAACCCAACGTGGCGTGGCGCCCAGATCGGCAGCGGCCTCGATCAGGCGCGGATCGATCTTGTCCAGGGACAGATAGATCGGCAGCGTCATGAACAGCGTGTAGACGTAGACCAGACCGAGATAGATCGTGCCTTCGTTGTAGAGCAGCCACGGCAGTGGCTCGTTGATCAGACCCAGCCACAGCAGGAACTGATTGATGGCGCCGGTCCGCCCGAGGATCGGAAGCCAGACGAAAGTTCTCACGACGTAGCTGGTCCAGAACGGCAGAAACAGCAGCAGCAGCAGCACCGCCTTGCGCGTTCCGCTCTGCATCGAAAGATAATAGGCGAACGGGTAGGAAATGATCAGGGACAACAGTGTTGTTGCGATCCCGATACGAAGGGTTTTCCAGAGCAGATCCCGATAAAGCGGCGTCCGCAGGATTTCAGCGTAATTGCCGAATTGGAAATCCGGCGTGGTGCCGAAGATGCTCGACTTCCACAGCGACATCGCCACGGTGAAACCGAGCGGAAGAAGAACGAACAAGAGCAGCCAGATAACGCCCGGCGCCAGCAAGGCGATCATGGTCCAGCGGATGCGGCGAGCGCGCGACGCCGGTGCCGGGGCAACCATCGGCGGGGGAGCGTCGATATTCGCCGCTATACTGGTCACAACCGATCGCCCTCCCTCGTCTGTTTGAACGTCACGCGGTCCGTCGAATGGCCTGCGGCGGCCCGCCACGCGCCCGCAGCGCTTCGGTCGCCGTCACCACAACATCGAGAGTTTCGGGATCGATGACGACACCATAATCGCGCGCCGCCGCCTCGATCGACACCAGGCCGGCACGCACGTCATTGGCCACGAGAGCGGCATCGCGCATATAGGCGTCGCCGAAGCCGCCTCCGCCACCGAGCTGGAACCTGATGGTGTCGTTCGGCCAGAAGCGGCGATAGATGCCGTGATCGATCGGCTTCTCATTGAGCCAGAGCCCGCCGCCACGGCCATTGCCACCGCCACAACGGCCCTGCAACGGAAAATCCCCGGTTTCCGCGCGGCCATTGAGACGCACCGAGCCCTCGACGAACTCCTCCGGTCCGGCGTCGCCATCGAGCACAACGAACTCGACGTTCTGGCCGAGACCGCCGCGATTCAAACCGGGGCCTCCGGAATCGGCGACCAATTCCTTGCGCAAAAACCGGACCGGCGCTTCGTTCTCGGTCACCTCGACGGGGATGTTGCGCGTGTTGTTCGGGAAGCAGAGTGTCGAATAGCCGTCATAACGATGGCTGGCGCCAAATCCGCCGCTGTGCTGCTGGATCGCCAGAAAGGCACGGCCGTCGCGCCGCCTGCGGCCATGCAGGTAAATTTCGTTGGCGGGGCAGCCGCCGTTCGCGCCCAGCACCAGTTCCGGCATCGCCGCTTCAAGCGCGCCGAAGATGATTTCCGGGAACAAATGCGAAATCATGGTGCGGCCCCAGGTCGCCACCGGTGGCCGGCAATTCACGACGCTGCCGAGCGGCGCGACGACCTTGATGGGTCGCATCGCACCGTCGTTGTTCGGCACCGTCGGGTCGAGCGCGAGCTTGATCGGATAGGCGCTATATGAGCGCGTCATGTTGAGGACGCAATTGATGGCCGCGCCGACCTCGCCCGACGTACCGGCATAATCGATCAGCACCTCGCCGTCCTTGACGGTGACGGCGGCCTTGATCGTAACGCGTTCGGGACAACTCGGGATCGGCGGCAGCGTTATCTCGTTGCGGTAGGTGCCCTGCGGAATCTTGCGAATCTTGGCCCGCAGGCTGGCGTCGGAACGCTCGATAATTTCGTGGGCCAGATCTTCGAGCCCATCCAACTGATATTCGCGCAGAAGCTTGACCAGTTCGCGCGTGCAGACATGGTTGGCGACGAGTTGCGCGCGCACATCGCCGAGGACCTTGTCCGGCACGCGGATGTTGGCCCGCATGAAGTCGAAAATCGCGCGGTTCAGGCGGCCGGCTTCATACAGCTTGAGAACCGGTATCTTGAGACCTTCCTCGTAGATGTTCTTCGACTCGAGCGTCGACATCCGCCCGCCCATGTCGAGATGATGCACGATACAAAGCGTGTAGCCCGCGATCCGGCCTTGGTGGAAAATCGGCGAGGCAATCGAAATGTCGATGAGATGGCCGCTCGCCAGCCATGGATCGTTGGTGATGATGACGTCGCCCGGCTCCAGGCTTTCCGGCGGATGAATCTTGACGAAATTGCGCATCACCTCCGGCACAATTCCGAGAAATCCGGCGGTCGTCACCGTCGAGTGCGCGAGCATGTTGGCGTCGCGATCGAAAACCGCACAGCAGAAGTCGTTATATTCCTTCACCGACGGCGTGTACGCGGTGCGGATCAAGCCGGTCGCCGCTTCGTCGACAATCGATATCAACCTTTGCCACAGAACCTGAATGGTGACTGGATCGAGCTGCATGATCTAGGCTTCCAACTTCTCGAAAGTGACATCGGCCTCGACAATGGCGGTCGGCAACGCCACGGTCACCACGAGGCAGCCGTAGCCATCCACTCTCACCGTGTCGCCGGCGCCGATGACCGTCGTCGATTCCCGCTCTTCGATGACCGCCGGGCCGGCGATGGTCTGGCCCGAGCGCAACGTCGAGCGCTCGTAGACCGGCACTTGCGCGACGGCGCCTGTGTTCGCAACGAATAGCGCCCGCCGGCCCTTCGGTGGCGCGTCCGCAGTGCCGTGATGTCCCTTAATCCGCGGCGCCGCGGTCGGTTGTTTGACCTGGCTGCGCACGGCGGCAATTTCGATCGGGTTTTCCGCGTCGACGGTGCCGTATTGCGTCTCGTAAGCGGCAAAGAAGTCGGCCTTCCACTTCGCACGTTGTTCGTCATCGATGGTCGCGCGGGCAATCGGAATTTCGAGCGCGTAGTCCTGGCCCGCGTAACGCAGTTCCAGCGAACGCTCGAACATCATGTCGGCATCGACCGGCAGCAAAGCGGCCGCGGTGCGCTCAAGGTCCGCAAACATCGCATCAAGCGCCGGCAAGTCCGCGGTATCGAGCAACTGATGGACGCTGCGGCTGCGCTCGAAGGCAAGCGGCGCGGTCAGCAGCCCGAGCGAAGACATCACACCCGAGTGCGGCGGGACCACCACACGGCCGATGCCGAGCTTGCGGGCAAGATCGACCGCATGGCCGGGGCCTGCGCCGCCCGACGATACCAGCGTCAGACGACCGGCCACCTTGCCCTTCTCGGTGATGTAGATGCGGGCGGCGGCGGCCATATTTTCGTTGACCAACTGATAGATGCCGGAGGCGGCTTCCATCACCGACAGGCCGGTCGGATCGGCAAGCTTGTTCTTGATCGCAGCTTCAGCGACCGCCTTGTCGAGCGCCATTTCACCGCCAAGGAAATAGTCGGCATTGAGATTGCCGAGAACGAGATCGGCGTCGGTCACGGTCGGGTTTTCACCGCCCTGCCCGTAACACGCCGGTCCCGGATTCGATCCGGCGCTCGCCGGGCCAACCTCGATCAGTCCGAGGTCGTTGATGCGCGCAATACTGCCGCCGCCGGCGCCGATCTCAAGCAGATCGTAAACCGGGATCGTCACGGGATAGCCGCTGCCGGCGATAAAGCGATGCACGCGCGCGACTTCAAATGCCCGCGTGCGCGCCGCCCGCCCGTCCTCGACAATGCACAGTTTGGCGGTCGTTCCGCCCATGTCGAACGCGAGAATAGCGCCGAGACCGACGAGACGACCGAAGAAACCGGCAGCCTCGACGCCCGCCGCCGGTCCGGACTCCAGCATCTGCACCGGATAGCGTCTCGCCGTGTCGACAGTAGCGGTGCCGCCGTTCGACAACATGACGAACAGATTGTTTCGGTATGCGCGCGTGCGCAGCCCTTCGGCGAGTTTCTCAAGATAATGGCTGACGACGCGTTTGACGTAGGCATCCACGACGGTGGTCGAGGTGCGCTCATATTCTTTCGGTTCGGGCTGAACCTCGTGCGACGCCGAAATCTCTATGCCGGGAAGCTCTTCACGAAGAATTTCGGCGGCGCGGATTTCATTGGCCGGATTTCGGTAGGAATGCAGGAAGCAGATCGCAACTGCTTCAACCGACTGCGCTCGTAGTTCAGCCGCGATGCGGCGCAACTCCGGTTCATCCAGCGGTTCGACGATGCTGCCGTCGGACAGCGCGCGTTCCGTGACACCGAACCGAAGATTGCGCGGAACCAGCGGCTTCGGATACCGGATGAACATATCGAAGACGGTGTAGCGGACCTCGCGGCCTATCTCGAGGATATCGCGAAAGCCCTTGGTGGTGACCAGCGCGGTCCTGGCACCCTTGCCTTCGAGCACAACGTTGGTGACGAGCGTGGTCGCATGGACGACATCGTCCGAGTTCGGCAGCAAATCCGGCAGCGACTTGCCGAGCTTCGCCAAACCCTCGAGCACGGCGAGTTCGGGTTGCGCGGTGCTGGTGAGAACCTTTTCGACGTGAATGCGACCATCGTGCTCGCCGAACACCGTAAAGTCGGTGAACGTTCCGCCGATATCGATTCCGATCCGGTAACGACTCTGCACAGCAAGCCTCATCATCGTTCAGTCTTACTGAACACCGTTCCATAGATGACAGGTCCCCGCAATCTCTTTTTCCACAAGGGCTGCGACATTTACGCGCTGATTTTGCTCAACGTTTGTGGGCATTTTCCGATGTATGCAGCCTTTCCGCGACCGCGACAGTATTGACACAACAATTTCTCCCGCCCTTAATGGTCCAGATATCGGCTCATTGGTCCGTTAATCGGAACATCGCATGCATGCCATCGCTTCGTCATCGCCCGAATATTCGCTCAGCGTAAGCCGCGCGCTTCGCATTCTGTCGAGCTTTACGCAGGAACAGCCCGAACTTGGCCTTTCTGAAATCAGCCGGGCGCTGTCGCTGTCGAAAACCAGCGTCGCCCGTTTTCTCCAGGCACTGGAGATGCATGGTTTTGTCGATCAGGATCCGCAAAGCCGAAAATATCGGCCGGGACCGGAGACCGCGCGCGTCGGCAGTCTTTATCTGGGTGGCGGTATGGTGAAGCAGATCGCCCTGCCGGTCATGAAAGAACTGGTCGAGCGGTTTGGATTCACGAGCTATCTGTCGGCCTTCAGAGACGACCAGATGCTCATTCTGCTCTCGGTCGAGGGCGCCGGACCGATCAAATACAGCATTCCGGTCGGCACCAAGCTGCCGGTTCACAGCACCGCGACCGGCAAGGCCGCACTCGCGCAATTCGAACCGGACGAAGTCGACGCCATCATCGCGCGCACCGGCCTCGATGCCCCGACCAGGCACACGATCACTCAGCGCGCCGTCATGGCGCGGCGCCTCGCCGAGATCAGAACGCGCGGATTTTCAACCAATTGGGAAGAACGCACGATCGGCATCGCGTCGGTGGCGGCGCCGGTTCGCAATTACGCCGGCAAGGCCATGTGTTTTCTTTCGCTCGGCTTCGCCACCAGCCAGGTCAAGCGAGAACAGATGGCCGCGCTCGGCGGTGCAGTCAGCGCCGCCGCCGCCGATCTCGGCGCGAGGCTGGAAATGGAAGGAGTCCGCGATGTCGGTTGATTCTATTCACTTTCATCACGTCATGGAGGATGCCCTCGTCTCTTGTCTGGCAAAGATTCCAACCGCCACCATTTACGAAAGCGCGGGGAAACTCGGCGATGTCGAGCCGAACATTCGACCGATCGTCGATGGCGTCAAAGTTGCCGGTCGCGCTTTCACCATCAAGACAATGCCCGGCGACAATCTGGTGATCTTCAAGGCGATCGAGCAAGCGCCGCCAGGCAGCGTGCTCGTCATAGACGGCGGCGGCACCGACCGCGCGACAATCTGGGGCGGCACCTCGACCGTCGCCTGCGTTGCCAAGAACATCGCCGGCTGCGTCACCAATGCGGCGGTGCGCGACGTGGCACAGATCCGGGCCCTGCGCTTCCCGGTCTACGCCGCCGGCATCAATGTCCGCGGCACTGTGAAAATTCATCCCGGCTGGATCCAGATTCCGATTTCCCTTGGCGGCACTCCGGTCAACCCGGGGGACATCGTGATCGGCGACGAAGACGGCATCGTCATTGTCGCCGCCGAACGGGCCGAGGAGATCGCCGAAAAATCCGTCAAGAAGCAAGCCAGCGACCACGCGCGCGAAGAACGGCTGGCGCGCGGCGAGTCGATCAAAAGCGTCCTGGGCTACTGATTTTTCAACGTCCAAATTCCGGAATACGACGGGACCGCGCGTCCCGATGAACGAGGAGAAGTATGTGAGACAAACGGTAACAGAGAAGATTCTTTCACGCGTCATGGGCCGCGCCGTGAAGGCCGGCGAAACGATCTATCCGGTGCCCGACATGATGACGGTGCATGACTGGTACGTCGTCAACTTCGACAAGGCATTGCAGGAGCTTGGTGTCGATGCGTTGTACGATCCCTCGATCGTTCTGATCTCAACCGATCACGAGCCGGTCGCGACCAACCCGGCCTCGGCGGAACGCCAGAAAAAAGTCCGGGAGATCGTCAAGAAATACGGCATCACACAGTTCTACGACATCGGCCGCGGCGGATTGGGTCACATTTTTCCAATGGAAAAAGGCATCGTGACGCCGGGCATGTTCGTGCTCGCTTACGATACGCATGTCACGAATTACGGCGCGATCGGCTGCCTCGGTTTCCCGATGGTGTTCGAGATTCCGGAAGTTCTCGCTTGCGGCTCGGTATGGATACGCGTGCCGGAAGTCGTTCGCGTCAACCTCACCGGCAGCCTCAAGCCCGGCATGACTATCCGCGACATTTCGCAACGCATGATCGTCGACATCGGCGAAGAGAATCTCGATTACTCCGTCGTCGAATATGGCGGCCCTGCTCTCAAGGACATCGGGTTCGGCGGCCGCATGACGCTCTGCAACAACCCGCTCGAGATGGGCGCCAAATCGGCGCTCGTCGACGTCGATGAATGGACGCTGGACTTCGTCAAAAGCCGCGGCGACAAGCCATTCAAAGCGGAATATGCCGATGCCGATGCCGTCTACAAGGCGGTCTACGACTACGATCTCGGCATGATGGAGCCGCAGGTCGCAGCACCGCCACGGCCCGACAATGTTGTCGGCGTCACCACCGTCGCCGGCACGCCGGTCAACCACGCCTTTATCGGCTCCTGCGCCAACGGCTCGATCGAAGACATGCGCGACGCCGCGTCGATCCTGCGCGGCCACAAGGTACATCCGTCCGTCCGTCTCTTCATCACGCCGGCGACGCAGGAGATCGCGGTGCGCGCCGGCTCCGAAGGGCTGATCAATATCTTCATGGAGGCCGGCGCTGTCATGACGGCGCCGGGCTGCGGCCCGTGCGCCGGCGGCCGTATCGCGCCGGTCGCGCCCGGAGAAGTGTCGATCAATACCGGCACCCGCAACGATCCGGGCCGGCTGGGAACGACCCAGGCCGATGTTTATCTCGCCAGCCCGCTCACGGTCGCCGCTTCGGCGGTCGCCGGCGAGATCGCCGATCCACGCAAGTATCTGTGAGGACACCATGAACTTCGTATTCACCGGACGCTGCTGGAAGTTCGGCGACAATCTCGCGGTCGATGCCGACCTGACAAAAAAGGAATTCGCCTCCGCGCGCGAAACCCGGCTCGAAGTGCTGCGCGACTTCGTCATGTGCGGCATCGATCCGGACTTTCCGAAGAAGGTTTCGCCGGGCGACATCGTCGTCGCCGGCCGCCGCTTCGCGCAAGGAAACCCCCACATCCAGGGACTGCTTGGTCTCAAATCGCTGGATCTCGCCTTTTGCTGTGAATCGATCCCGCGCGGCAGTTTCCGCAATGCCATCAACGCCGGCGTTCCGTTTCTACCGCATTGCGTCGGCATCACCTCGGAGTGCGAAACGGGCGACGAACTGCGCGTCGATTTCAGAACGGGTGTCTTCGAGAACCTGACGCGCAAGACCAGGAAGCAATACGAGCCGCTCGACCCGTCGCTGCTGGAGACCATCGCCATCGGCGGATGGAAGCCGATGGTGGCGCAACGCATCGAAAAAATGAGGCGCGAAGGCCTCATCAAACCGGCCTCGGCCGCCGTCGCCAACCAATAAAAGACAACTGGGAGAAACCAATATGTTCAAATTCACGAAATTTGCCTGTGCCGCGGCTGTCGCCGCGACTCTGGGCGCGGCCTTGGTCGCGCCCCCGGCTCTCGCCGCGCAGAAGGTCATCGTCGGCGACACCGGCGCGCCCACCAGCATCATCGGCCGCACGCTTTCGCTGTTCAAGGAACGCGCCGAAAAATACAGCAACGGCGGGCTTCAGGTCGAGATCTACTCGAACAGCCAGCTCGGCACGTTCGGCACGATGGCCACGCAGATGAAGGTGAACCTCGTCAACGTTATGTTTATTCAACCGGATGCGCTCGGCCAGCAGGTCAGCATCGTCACAGCCAATTCGTGGCCGTTCCTGTTCGCCAATGCCGATGACATGCTCAAGGCGTGGAACGGCCCGGGCGGCAAGGCCCTCATCGCGGAAGTCGAGAAGCGTAGCGGTTACCGCATGATCGCGCCGTCATGGAATGTGCCGCGCTGGATCTACACCTCGCGCGTTGCAACGTCACTGAACGACGTCAAAGGCATGAAGCTCCGGGTGCCGGGCACCGCGATCTACGTCAACCAGATCAAGTATCTAGGCTTGAGCTCGACGCCGATGAACATCGCCGAGGTGTTCACGGCGATGCAACAGAAAGTGGTCGAGGGCATGGAAGGCGCCATCTCCGACATGGCGACCTATTCGATGCAGGACGTGTCGAAAACCGCGATCAAGACCGGGCACGTCTTATCGCCGAAAGCGTTCCTCGCCTATGGCCCATGGGTGGACAAGCTTACTCCGGAAAACAAAGAGGCCTTCGTCAAGGCAGCGCACGAAGCCAGCGACTTCTACGGCAAGACGACGCAGGATGAGGAAAAACAGTTGATCGCCGATTTCGAAAAGAAGGGCGTCAAGTTCGTCGAACCCGGCGTGAGCGTCGAGGAAATGCGCAAGGCCGAAGAACCGCTCAAGAAAGATTTGCCCGAAGTCTGGAAATGGGCCCAAACGCTGGCCGGCAAGTAAGGTCGGACAAATCATGTCACGCGTTCTTGGCTGGGCGGAATGGCTCCTCAACTTTCTCGGGGCTCTCCTCGTAGCGGTGGTTCTGGTCGCTGTCTGCGCTCAGGTCGTCATGCGCTACGTGTTCAACAATGCGACAATGTGGTCTGACCCCGTAGCGTCAGCGGCGATGGCCTGGCTTACCTTTGTGGCCATGGCCGCCGCCGTGCGATCGGACGGCAACATGTATGTCCGGTTCACCTGGAATTGGCTCAGCGAAGGCGGCCGCCGCGTCGCGGAGGTCGTCTCGCTACTGTTGGGAATCGTCTTTGCGATCGCACTTGCGATATCCGCCTGGCAACTCATGGAGGTCACCAAGTCGGCAACCGTCGAGGGTCTGCCGTTCGATATGTCATGGGCCGCGATGTACTCGATCACTTTGGTGAGCGCCCTGTTCATCATCCTGTTCACGATCGAACGCCTGTTAATCTTTATTGTCGGAGAGCGGAAATGATCGGTGGGGTGGTTCTCGTTGTTTTCGTCCTACTGATTTTAGTCGGCGCGCCGCTCGTCTTCGCGACGGGTCTGGCGGCCCTGCTCGGCCTCGTCATGCTTGGCGTCGACAGCTACATCGTCCTGGCGATGGAGACGTTTGAAGGCCTCAAATCTTTCCCGCTCGTGGCCATCCCGCTGTTCCTGCTGATGGCCAACCTGATGACCGTCGGCGGCGTCACCAACGCCCTGGTGAAGTTCGCCAACTCGCTGATCGGCCATATCCGCGGCTCGATGGCGATCGGCAACGTGACGGCATCGACATTGTTTGCCGGCATCTCCGGATCCTGTCTAGCCGACACAACTGCCGTCGGTTCGATGATGATTCCGGCGATGATCAAAGAAGGCTATCCGCCCGCCTTTGCCGGCGCCGTGACCGCAGCGGCAAATATTGTCGGGCCCATCATCCCGCCGAGCATTCTGATGGTGATCTACGGATTTGCCGCAGAGCAATCGATTATCAAACTGTTTCTGGCCGGCATAATACCGGGCCTCATTCTGTCGATCGTGTTCGCTTTCCTGTCGGTGTACCTGTCGCGGAAGTACAATTACGGCTCGGTGTCGAAAGGCTTTGTTTTCGCCAAAGCCGCCGAAGCATTTGTTTCCGCGCTGCCTGCACTGGTGATTCCGGCAGTTATCGTCACCGGCGTTGTCGGCGGTGTCTTCACCGTGACCGAGTCGGCTGGCGCTGCGGCCGCCTACGCCCTCGCCTATGCCGTCGTTCGCGATCTGCTACGGGGCCGCAAGCCTTGGCGCGACATCTACGACGCGTTCATGCGCACGGCGATCGATACCGGCGTGATCATGATCCTGGTCGGTACAGCGCATGTTCTGACCTGGGTTCTGACGCGCAGCCAACTACCGCAGCAACTCATCGCACTCCTCGGCGGCTTCAGTCAGTGGGAGACGCTGTTCCTTATCAACATCCTGCTGTTGATCCTCGGCCTGTTCATTGAACCCGCTCCGGCCGTACTGATGGCCTGTGCGCTGCTGCTGCCGCTGGTGAAGTCTCTCCACATCGATCTGGTGCATTTCGGCGTGATCCTCATCGTGAACCTGCAGATCGGCGTACTGACGCCGCCTGTCGCCGCTTCGGCGTTCGTCACGGCCCGCATCGCGGGGATCACGCTGGAACAGCAGATCAGGGCCCTGTTGCCGTTCATTGCTTGGGGTATCGTTACGCTGATGTTCATTACCTATGTTCCATGGCTCTCGCTGGCTATCCCGAGCCTGGTCAACTGAGATCAGTATGTCGGCGT
>JBEPUC010000014.1:0-77638 GCA_041691675.1 Hyphomicrobiales bacterium
AACGACGACACCATGATGCCGAAGGATTCCACCAAGCTCGACTGGGAAGTCGAGATCGGCATCGTCATCGGCAAGCGCGCGCGCAATCTGAGCAAGACGAACGCCAAGGCCGCGATCGCCGGCTACTTCGTCGGCAACGACGTCTCCGAGCGCGCCTTTCAGATCGACCGTTCCGGCGGCCAGTGGGGCAAAGGCAAAGGCTGCGAAACTTTCGGGCCGATCGGCCCGTGGTTCGTCACCAAGGACGAGATCAAGAACGTCCAGAACCTCAACATGTGGCTCGACGTCAATGGCGAGAAGCGCCAGCGCGGCAACACCAAGACCATGGTGTTCGATTGCGAGCACATCGTCTGGTACTGCTCGCAGTTCTTCGTCATGAACCCGGGCGACATCATCATCACCGGCACGCCGCCGGGCGTCGGCCTCGGCATGAAACCGACGCCGCAATTCCTCAAGGCCGGCGACGTCGTCACCCTCGGCATCGATGGCCTCGGCGAACAGCGCCAGAAGATCGTCGCGTTTAAGGGATAAGACTCGAACGCACCTTCCGTTGGAAATAAGAAATGGGCCAGGGGAAACTCCGGCCCATTTTCTTTTGGTCATGTGTACGCTGCAACTCACTCCGCTCATTCCCGCGAAAGCGGGGATCAGTTCTTGAATACAAACCCTCGGGTTCATCGCCCGGGGTTTGTTAGCGGCCGACCGCGGATTTCACTCCGCTCCACCCGGGCTACTTTTATTACCAATCCATATTGGCAGCGCGGTCAAATTCGTGAGATAAATGATCAACCAACTGCTTCATATCCTCAACTGAAGCCATAGCTGCCGAGTAGCTCCCATCAGTCGCCATCGAAAGAATTACCGGAAGCTGGCTCTCAAGATAGAGCTTCGCAGGTTCACGGTCATCAGCCCACAAATGCTCAATAAATGCTTCGATTGCCTTCAAAGCACTGCCGTCGTCGAACGCTAGCCCGCCACCAAAAATAAATCTTCGACTGTTTCGCCGGTGCGGCAGCAATAGAGGCACCGCACCGGCTCCTGAGTGAAATTTGAAGGCTTGTCCGTCTTTCCCGAATGCGCCATGAGCAACGAAATTGCGAAGCTCTCTGCGGATTTCAACCAATTGGTCGAAAAACCCTTTCGATGTAGGGGCCGACAGATCAAACCCGCATTTGAATTTCGCTGACCAGTCCGCTTCCGCAAGGCGCGCGACATCTTTTCCAGTTGTCAGCTCACCCTTCAGAATTCCAATATGGATGAAAACATGCTCGGTCCAACTGAAAAAGGCTTCGATAGCGGCAAGAGCCAACCATTGCGCCTCCGCTCTGAGCGCGTACGCTGGGTAGCTAATCGATGTCCAAGTGCCGCCATCCGGTGATTTTCCTTCCTTGATGATTTTCTCATCTTTTCGGTCGTCAGTCTCTTGAGCTTTCTTCTTATAGGCATCGAGGAAATAACTGAACCGCTTAAATAGCGCATCGCTATTGTTGGTAACATTAAGCGCCGATGCGTCTGCGGCCTGCGCGGCAAGCCATTCAAAGAATGGACGCGCCGCCTTCACGGCCTTCTTTATGTGTAGCACGATCTTGCGGGCATCGTCTTCGTCTCGATCAGGGTCCTGTACGAAGACTCCGAGTCCGAATTTTCGGTGTTCTATTAGGTAGGCTCGGCCTTGAAAATCAACTGGGACAGACCAAGACACCTTTTCAAATTGGCCCAAATTCTTAAAGCCAAGAAGGTCTACAAGAAGGAAATAGACCAAGTAGTAAGGCGGAAGAGAGCGGCCAGCCTCAGACCGTTTGGCATCGAATAAAAAATTCTTGTCCGCTTCCGTCTTGTCGTTAGCCGGCTGGACTGGTCCTAGCGCCCGCAGGGCAGCCTTTCGGATTTTCTCAAGCTGTAACGGTAAAGATTGTTTCTTGGACATGTATCTGTTGCCACATTCATGACAGCGCGCAGGGCGATAGCGAAGCCCAATCCACCAAATGGAGCGCCTCGGCGCAATACGCTTTTCTATTGCGCCCCACGCTCATTACCTCACCACCTCCTGTCCGAAACTCCCCTCGGCACCAACGGTGAGCCGCTGCCGAGACTCCTGATCCTCGGCCCCTGCCACGCGCCGCGCTGCATCAGCTCTGTCACCGCCCAGACCAGCGCGTCGAGCCGATCCGGCGAGCGGCCGCCCGATAGCCCACCGAGGCCGAAATCGCACATCTCGTCTTCGAGCAGCGTCAACGGCGGATCGACGTGCTTGACCTTGCCCTGCGCATACATCGCCGCGACCGGCTCGGCGCGCAGCCACTTGCCGCGCGTGGCGTGTACGCTCTTGACCGCCACTATCCGGTCCACCTGTTGCAGCACGCTACGCACCATGTCGCCGCCCTGGTTGACCTCGGCAACGATGGCGTCGGCGTCATGCCGCCGGTACAGCGCGATCGCCTTCGCCGCCCAACCGGCGGGCTGCAACCCTGCCGCGCTCGCATCCTCCAGCACATAGACGATGCCGTTTTCGGCGATACCGGCGGCGACGATGCCGCAGGCATCCGAACCCTACGCGCCGAACCGGGCGGATCGACGCCGATAACGACGCGCTGCAAGTTGAGTTCTTTGGGCGTCGCGCCAGACACGCGGGCGGCCTCGATCATGTCGCGCGTCCACAGCGCGTCGGGACGATCCTCGATGATCTCGCCGTCGATCTCCTGCCGCCCGAGCCGTGTGCCGGCATAACGCGCCAGAATCTCGTCGAGGAACGCCGGCGACAGATGCGCGGCATTAGCCTGCGTCGGCGCGCGCGTCACCGCCGTGCGCGGATCGTTCACCAGCCGCTTGATGAGCGCAATCGGGCGCGGCGTCGTGGTGACGAGCTGGCGCGGACGCTGCCCGAGCCGCAGGCCGAATTGCAGCATGTCGAAGGTCAAGTCGGCGTGCTTCCACTTGGCGAGTTCGTCGCACCACGCGGCGTCGAATTGCGGCCCGCGCAGTTGCTCAGGGTCCTCGGCCGAGAAGGCATAAGCCACCGCGCCGTTCGGCCATTCGAGACGGCGGCGCGACGACACGAACTGCGGACGCTCGCCGGGCGGCGAAATGTTGCGAATGCCGGACGGGCCTTCGATCATCACCTCGCGCACGTCGTGCTCGGTTTCGCCGACCAGCGCGATGGAGCGGGCGCATGCGGCGGCATAAGGCGACAGGCCCAGCACCTGCGCCCTCACCCACTCCGCGCCGGCGCGCGTCTTGCCGGCGCCGCGCCCGCCGAGCATCAGCCAGGTGGTCCATGCGCCACCATTGTTGGCGGCAGCGGGCGGCTCCTGATGTGCGTGCGCGAACGCAACGAAGTCATTCGCGAACCGCGTCCATTGGCGGAACGGGCTCAACTCTACCTGCATCTCCAGTTCCAGTCCGGCTTGCGACGAAAGCTCGAATACGCCGCGCAAGTTCGTTACGGAAGTCATCGATATTGTCGGGGAGTTCGTCATCGTTCTGTCCTGTTTGCGAAGCGCCGCATGTCATTCGCTGCAACTTGTGCAGGGCGCCGGTGAGTGCGACGAGCGTGCGCGAAATCACGGCGGCCTCTTGCGCCGTTTGCCGCTTACCCGTCGCGCGCGCCCGTAACGCCTCGACGGCAGCGATCTGTCCGCGCACTTCGCGGTGCAGCCAGTCGACGGAAGCGGCAATGTCAGGGACTTCCGCTTCGCCGGCACGTTCAACGACTATCCCGGCGCCGCCGGTAGCCGGGAGACAAAGGGTGGACGCCTCGGCCTCCAGCCTTTCCGTTTGTGCCAGCACACGCGCTGCCGCCGAAAGTTGGCGCGGCGAAGGCCGAAAGCGTACCCAGCCTTCTCGCTGCGCGAAGTCGGTAAAGGTTGTGCGGTGAATGCCGAAATCGGCCGCGATTGCGTACAGCGGCTCGCTGGTCTGTTCGTAGCGGCGGCGTCCGTCCACCAGCAGTTCGGGCGAGAAATTCATTGGCGACGGCGAACGCCGTTTGCCGGGCGCACCTGTGCCTTCGGCGGCATGGCTTGGTTTGGCCATGGATAAACTCCGATGATTTTGGAGATGGGCGGCCGGACCCGAGCGTTTCGTGCTTGGGGCACATTGACCGACCGTACCGCTTGTCTAGCCCAACAGCGTCACGCTGTCAAGGACTATTTTCCTTCAACGGACTAGCCGCCACGCGGCGCGACGTGCGGGGACTACGCCCAAAACAAAAAACCCCGGGCTTTCTGCCCGGGGCCTTGCCGCAAAGCTGATGCGTGACCTGAAGCTTTTAGAAGCGGTAGTTCAGGCCGGCGCGCACCAGGCTGGTGCTGAACTTGGTGTCGACGTCGGTGCCGCCGCAGGTGCCGGCCGGGCACGTCGCGGTGCCGAGATCGGCGTAGAGATATTCAACCTTGGCCGACAAGTTGGCGAGGAAGGCGTATTCGACGCCGGCGCCCGCGGTCCAGCCGAACTTGGTGCGGTTGTCGGAGAAGCCGGCCTGCTCGAACTTGACGTTGCCGACGGCGCCGCCGCCGGTGATGTAAGGCAGCCAGCGATCCCAGCCGGCATAACCGAGGCGGGCGCGCACGGTGCCCATCCAGGTGTTGCTGACGGTACAATCCGGAACGCAGAAGGTCGATGTCGTACCCTTGATGTTGCTGTAGTCGAGATCGCCTTCAAGGCCCCAGACCCAGGTGCCGGTCTGGAGATTATAGCCGAGGGTGCCGCCGACCTGCGGCCCCTTGACGTCGAAATCGCCGCTCGTGATGCCGGCGGTGCTGATGTTTGTCTTGCCGAAACCGTAGCCGCCGTTGATACCGACATAGAGTCCGGTCCAACTAAAATAAGACGGCGTATAGGCCGGCGCCTTGTAGCTCGGGCGAAGGTCGGCGGCGTTGGCCGCCAGCGACGACGCGGCGGCAATGCCGGTCGCAATGAAAATACTCATCCAACGTGATGTCATGACTCGTTAGCCCCCTCGGCCGGTCGCAGGCAATGCGCCGCCGCCGCTCGCGCGGTTGTTTGAGACCGCGGGCATTCGGCCCACGGACGGGTTGATTGGAAAACACGCACGCGGCACTGGAGACGTGAGCGGCGGATCGAAATTCTTCGATCCGGCCAACCCCCTTGCCTTTGAAGGTAGCGAAGTATGGTTAGCGACCTGTTAATTGGCCGGCGGTCGCGCGCCTTCAGCAAACAAATAAACTCCGGCGCTTCGCCCTGGAAGCGCCCCCTGCACAACGCACCGTCACCGCCATCGTTAATACTTGTTAATTACGAAAACTCAGCATTGGCACGGTTTTGGCAGCGTCAATTAACAAGTCGCGAGTTGTTAATTTGAGGGCGGCGTTGAAACTACAAACAGCGATTCTGGCGGCGCGGGACTTGTTTATTCGTCAGGCGCGCCCCTTCAACACCGCCTCGATCGACACGTGCGACCAGTCGGCCACGCGGGCACGGAAGTTCTTGTAGGAGCCATAGACCTTGGCCGTGATGCCGTCGCGGCTTGAGAGTTCGCCGAGCACGTCGTCGGCCTGCTTGCGCGCGGCGGCAACGAGATCGCCGGGAAAGGCGGCGAGCTTGACGCCGTGGCTGCCGGTCAGCGCGGGCAGCGCCTGACGATGCGCTGTCCATGCCTTTCGATGCTATTCTAATAGAAACCGAATCGACGGCTCCAATGACCGAATCCTCGTCCCAACGGCTCATCGTCCAACGCTCATTTCGCGACCTGTCGGACGAGGAAGTTGCTGATATTGAAAAAGCTTCCATCCTAAGCCGAATGGGTTGGACGGGAGGTTTTGGATGGGATGAATTACTGCGTTCCCAGCGCGTTCTCATCGTGTCTGAAGCCGGCGCTGGCAAAACGTATGAGTGCCAAGCGCAACAGGCTAAGCTCTGGAAGGCGGGCAACCCCGCATTCTTCTTGGACCTGGCGACACTGGCGGGCAGCTCAGTCCGTGACATGCTGTCTAAGGACGAGGAAGAACGGTTCGACGCGTGGCGACGTTCCCAATCCGTGATTGCGACGTTTTTCCTGGATTCTATTGACGAATTAAAGCTGACTCTTGGCACGTTCGATCAAGCGTTGAAGCGGCTCAACAAGGCGCTCGCGGGTCAACTCGGGCGGGCCCGGATTGTTATTACGACCCGCCCTGTTCCAATTGATCGAGAGCTAATCGTCAAATACCTGCCGGTTCCGGTATCAGGAGAGGCCGCACCCACAGCGGAAGCCTTCGCTGACATTTTAATGGATCGCAGCAAGAATAAGCCTGCGGATGAAGCGGGGTCCAAGGCTTGGCGCAATGTCGGCTTGATGCCGCTATCACGCGAGCAAATGCGTGAATTCGCGGCGCTTCAAGGCGTTCTGGACCCTGATGCGCTTCTGGCCGACATTCGCCAGCGCGACGCGGAAGAATTCGCCGAGCGACCGCAAGATTTAGTCGAGTTGTGCTCAGATTGGCGGGAGTATCACCGCATCCGTTCCCATCGCGAGCAGGTTGAGACCAATATCGCGACGAAACTGAAGCCAAGTATCGAGCGCAAGGAGAGAGCCGAGCTATCGCAAGAAACGGCAATCGAGGGTGCCAGCCGGCTCGCGCTGGCAGCGATGCTGACCCGCAAGCTTACGCTACGGCACAGCGCCGACGTTGATAGCGTTCATGCGAGTGAGGCCGCCCTTGATGTATCCAAGATTTTGCAGAATTGGAGCGCCGAGACACGGGCCACATTGCTAGAACGCCCGCTCTTCGGCTTCGCGAGTTACGGGCGTGTCCGCTTCCATCATCGGTCCGTCGTGGAATTTTTGGCTGCGAAGCGGTTGGATGCGCTGCTCGAACGCGGAGACTCGATCAAGTCGATCAAGCGGCTCTTGTTCACGGAGACTGCTCAAGGCGTCCGAACAGTCCGGCCGTCGATGCGCCCGGTTGCCGCGTGGCTTGCGCTTTCGCGCGATACTGTTTTTGACGATATCGTTGCCCTCGATCCAGCCGTTGTTCTGGATCACGGCGACCCGCAGTCATTGCGGCCGGCTCAACGTATCAGGGCGCTGGAAGCCTACGTGGATCGTTACGGCAGTGGCGGGTGGCGTGGTCTGAGCACGCCGCGCATTCAGGTGCACCGTTTTGCATCACAGGAACTCACAGACAACGTGAAGCGGCTGTGGGATCGAGGCATCGAGAATCCCGAGGTCCGCGATCTTCTGTTGCAAATTATTGCCGCAGGAAAACTCGGCGGATGCGCCGACATTGCCTATACAGCGGCCATGGACCCGACCCTAACGCTGCGCGAGCGAGGCCTCGCCATCCAGGCTCTGTTGCAGTTGAACGACGAACGCATTGAATCGTTGTCGATCTCAGTTAACATTGATATCGCGCGATGGCCGGACGCGATGACGCGCCATGCTGTGCTCGACCTGTTTCCCTCCTACATGCCCGTCGTGCGTCTATCGCAGATACTGCGGCGCGTACGAGAAAAGCCGCACAATGTCGGCGATCTGACTTATCGGTTGCCGCGTGAAATTGAGACGGCGGACCTTTCGCCGGAATATCTTGATCAGTTACGCCAAGCGTTAACGGATTTGATTATTGAAGGGATAGCGTGGGAACGCGATAAATCTCCGCATCTTCGGACAACGCGGCCCGACTTGATGGCCGCGCTTGTTGCGGTCTGCCATCGGCAGGCAGTTGAAGGCATCAGAATCGAGCCATGGATTACGTCGAGCTTACTTGCGATTCGCCTCTCTAAAGATGAATACGGCGAGAAAGACGCCTTGGCAGACCTGAGACGAGCGATTGCAGGGCTTTCAGCCGATGCGCGCGAAACCGCCTTCTGGAAGGAAGATGCCTTTCTAGCGCACCTGCACCAGTCTAACGACGCGTGGCACCGGGTCTTCGATCTTTCGCACTACGGCGGCATTCAATTAAATGATGAAAAGGATGCAGCCTGGGTTCGTAAGCGGCTTTCTAAACCGGATGAACCGTTGGAGCATCGGGAAATGATGCTATGGAGCGAAATGCTCCTCCTCAACAGCGCCATGACCGATCATCGGGAACTGCTTGAAAGTCTCAAACCGCTCGTCTGGGACGTGCCGAGCCTCACAACGATAATCGATAACCGCTTAAAACCGCACGAACGCAGCGCCGAATTGCGCCGGATGGAGGCGGCAAATGCCAAGCGGGCCAAGCAGACTGAACGACGCACCGCAAAGGCCCATGCAAGTTGGGTGATGTTTTGGCGCGAGATAGCGCTAGACCCAGACGCAGTTTTTTCCGTAGGCCGCGCCGAGAACACTGCTTGGAATCTGTGGCAGGCGGTTGAGCGTTCGGGCCAGGAAAGCCGGGCCTCTGGATGGAATCGGCAGTTCATCGAGGAGCAATTTGGCAAGACCGTCGCCGACCGACTTCGCGAAATCATGATGACCGTCTGGCGCAAGGATAAACCGACACTTCGCAGCGAGCGCCCCGAGGACGAGCGCAATACATTTTTGGTAAGATGGCAATTCGGGCTCGCTGGAATTGCGGCGGAAGCGGAAGATACGAACTGGGCGAAGCGGCTGACCGAGCAGGAAGCGGAGCTGGCCTGCCGGTATGCGCCAATGGAGCTGAACGGCTTTCCATCGTGGCTTGAAAGCCTTGCTGTCGAACACCCGGCTGCAATTGATCGCGTGCTCGGAGAAGAATTGAGTCTTTCGCTGCGCGAGCAGACGAACACCAACGCGTATTCGATGTTCTTGCAGAATATAAGTCACGCATCCGCAATCATCTCGGCGCTTTTCGTTCCCCGAATTCGGGCTTGGCTGTCGGAGATTGCGCCGGTTGATATCAAGCCCAACAGCCCGCAACCCGAGCAGAACCTGCGCCAAGCTATCGAAATCCTTGTCAGAAACGGCAATGACGATGATCGCCGCTTTATGGAGATGATCGCGAAGCAGCATCTGGCCAATGGCATTGCGGCTCCCTTTGCAAACATATGGCTGCCTGCTCTGCTTCATCTCAACCCAGTCGTCGGTATCGAAGCTTTTGAGAAAGGACTCAAGGCAAGCGAGGCTTCGAAGGCGGGCACGGGCGTGCAGTTGTTCGCGAAGCTGTTCGACCATGACTATGGCGGCATTGGTCTCGATCTCAGAGCGCCTGGATTTACGCCACCACTCCTACTTCGGCTTCTTCGGCTGGCCTACCAGCAGGTTCGGATCGAGGACGACGTGCATCACGAGGGCTCCTACTCGCCCGACACGCGGGACAATGCGGAGAAAGGCCGTAACGCCATTCTGAGTGCTTTATTTGCCACAACCGGCGCAGAGGGGTGGGCCGCAAAGATCGAAATGGCCGGCGATCCCCTTTTTGAGCATATCAAGGACCGGGCCATAGCTCTGGCTGAGGAACGAGCCGCCGAGGAGGCGGACAACGTAGCAGTCACAGAGGTCGAGTTCGCTGTTCTGGACAAGACTGGCGAGGCGCCGCCTAAGACGCGCGAAGCGATGTTCACGCTCATGCGGGACCGGCTCGACGATATAGACGATCTCCTGCTCCAGGATATTTCCCCTCGCGAATTATGGGCTAGCATCACCGACGAACATGTTATGCGGCGAGAGCTGGCGCGTGCTCTACGAGAGACCGGAAACCAAAGCTACACCATCGACCAAGAAGCCGTGACTGCAGATGAGAAAGAAACTGACATCCGATTCAGATCGACCGGTTCAAACCAGCAAGGAACGATTGAACTCAAACTTGGTGACGAACGATCGGGAGCCGACCTCTTTAAGACTCTCCGCGATCAGTTGCTGACGAAATATATGGCAGCAGATGACTGCCGAGCGGGATGTCTCCTTGTCACAATCGCAAGAGACCGGAAATGGGAGCACCCTATCACCGCCAAGAAGATTGGATTTCAAGAATTAATGGCACTACTGGATGAGGAGGCAGAACGACTCTCAAAAGAGTTAGGCGGCACGGCAAAGCTCATGGCCAAGGGGCTCGACCTTCGGCCGCGCCTTAAGACGGAAAAGAATAGCCAGTCTTGCCCCTAACCGGCGCGCCCCTTCAACACCGCCTCGATCGACACGTGCGACCAGTCGGCCACGCGGGCACGGAAGTTTTTGTAGGAGCCGTAGACCTTGGCCGTGATGCCGTCGCGGGCGCTGAGTTCGCCGAGCACGTCGTCGGCCTGCTTGCGCGCGGCGGCGACAAGATCGCCGGGAAACGCGGCGAGCTTGACGCCGTGGCTGCCGGTCAATGCCGGCAGCGCTTGCGCGTTGAGCCACTCCATTTCGGCCAACGCGTAATTGGCTTCGACCGCGCTGGCGTGCGCGACGATCGCCTTGAGGTCGGCCGGCAGCGCCTCCCAGGCTTTCAGCGAGACGATGCATTCGCCGGTGCCGTTCGGCTTGTTGAAGCCGGGGTAGTAATAGAACGGCGCGACGCGGTAGAGCCCGAGCGCGATGTCGGTGCCGGGGCCGACGAATTCGGCGCCGTCGATGACGCCGGATTGCAGGCTGGTGAGGATTTCCGAGGGCGGCGTGGTCTGCGGCGTGACGCCGAGACGGCGATAGACCTCGCCGCCGAGGCCAAGCGAGCGCAGCTTGAGGCCCTTGAGGTCGGCGAGGCTTTTGAGTTCGCGGCGGAACCAGCCGCCCATGCAGACGCCGGTATTGCCGCCCATGAACGGCTTGACGCCGAACGGTCTGTACAGTTCGTCCCACAGCGCCTGGCCGCCGCCGGCGTCGATCCAGGCGACGTGCTCGGATGGCGTCAGGCCGAACGGCACCGTGGTGTAGAACGCCGCCGCCGGCATCTTGCCTTGCCAGTAGAACGATGCGGTGTGGCCGATCTCGGCGACGCCGTTGCCGACCGCATCGAGCACGCCGAACGCCGGCACCACCTCCCCCGCCGCCGACACCGCGATATCGAGCCGGCCGCCCGATAGCGCGCGCACGCGGTCGGCGATGCGTTCCGCCGACATGCCGGGCCCCGGTAGCCGCTTGGGCCACGACGTCACCATGCGCCATCGCGTTGTCTGCGCTCGGGCGACGGCCGGCGCTGCGACAAGGCCCGCTGCCGTGAGCCCCGCGCCGAGGGTGAAATCGCGTCGTGTCGTCATGTCTGCCTCCAGAAGTGATTGAGGGGTCCCCGGCCGCGCCCGATCTGCAAGCGATCTGCAGCGGCAATCGCGCCGGTTACGTAGGTCTTGGCCTCGCGCACCGCGGCGACGAGATCGAGGCCTTTGGCGAGTTCGGCGGCGACCGCCGAGGACAAGGTGCAGCCGGTGCCGTGGGTGTTCCGGGTGGCGATGCGCTTGGCCGCGAGCCTGATGACATCGCTTTCGCCGATCAGGAGATCGACGCTCTCATCCGTCTCACTGTGTCCGCCCTTGACGAGCACCCATTGCGGACCGAGTGCAAGAATGGTGCGCCCCTGCGCTTCCATGTCCTGCTCGTTGCGCGCCAACGGCGTATTCGTGAGCGCGGCGGCTTCGGGCAAATTCGGCGTCACCACCAGAGCCCGTGGCATCAGTTCGTTGCGCAAAGCGCCGATCGCGTCTTCGGAGAGCAGCCGGTCGCCGGAGGTCGCGACCATCACCGGATCGAGCACGATGTTGCGCGCGTTGTGGCGGGCCAAACCCGCTGCCACGGCGCGGATCGTCTCGGCGCGAGACAGCATACCGATCTTGACTGCTGCGACGTTCAAATCGGAGAACACTGCGTCGATCTGCGCCGTCACGAATTCCGCCGGCACGTCGTGAATGGCGCTGACGCCTTGCGTATTCTGCGCGGTCAGGGCGGTGATGACCGACGCACCATAAACACCCAGAGCACCGAATGTACTCAGATCGGCCTGAATGCCGGCGCCGCCGCTGGAATCCGAACCCGCGATGGTCACGACAATCGGGATCATGCGCGACGCCTTCGCCGCTCCAGCGCGACATCGACGACATTGCGCAAAGCGCGTGCCGCCTTGCCGGGATCCGGCGCAAGCGACAGGGCCGAAATCACGGCGACGCCGTCGGCGCCGGCGTCGATGACGTCGGCAGCGTTGCTCTCGCCGATGCCGGCGATAGCGCATATCGGAAAGTCCGCCTTGCGCGCGCGCACCGCCTGCGCGATTTCCTTCAATCCCGCGATGCCGATCGGCGCCGACGTATTGTCCTTCGAGGTGGTGCCATAGACGCCGCCGATGGCGACATAGTCGAGGAGATCGAGCGGCGCGGCTCGCGCCTGCTCCAAAGTCTTGATGCTCAAACCGATGATCGCGGTCTTGCCGAGCAACAACCGCGCATCGGCCGGCGACATGTCGTCCCAGCCGATGTGAACGCCGTCGGCTTCGGCGGCCAACGCGACATCGATGCGATCGTTGATCAGCAGCGGAATGTCGCGCGGCGCCAGCACGCCGATCAGCGCCCGCGCTTCTTCCATCATCGTTTTGGTTGAACCGTGCTTGTCGCGCAATTGCACCAGCGTCGTGCTCGGCGCGACCGCCGTTGCAAGATCGGCGAGCGAACGGCCGCCGCTGACCGCCGGATCGACCAGCGCGTAAAGACGAAGATCGAGATCCATGGAGGTCACCGCTTAATGTCAATGCGAGCAAAATCGGCCAGCGCCTGGCCATCGAGATTATGCAGACAATCGAGAATGCCCACGGCGAAGCTGCCCGGCCCATGGGCCGCCGCTGCCGCCTGCTCGCCGGCGACGCCGACAATCAGCAGCGCCGCTGCGGTCGCCACGAACGCGTCCGGCTCAACCGCGAGACATGCCGCGACAATCGACGACGCGGCGCAGCCCATCGCCGTCACCTTGGCCATCAGCGGATGGCCGTTGGCGAGAGCAACGGCGCGCGTTCCGTCGGCAATCAGATCGGTGGCGCCGGAAAGTCCAATCGCCAGCTTGCGCGGGCCGGCATACCGGGCGACCGCCTCCGCCCCCGGCTCGCTTCCGGCGAGCGCGGTGAATTCGGCGGCATTGAGCCGCACCGCTTTCGGCGCCAGAAAAATAAGATCTCGCGCATAGTCGGCGCGCTGCTGCGCCCGGTCGACAAACACCGGATCGAGCACCCAAGGCAGACCGTTTCGCGCGGCGGTGTCGACCGCAATCGAAGTCGCCTCGCGGCGCTCGCGGTCGAAGGTGCCGAGATTGACCAGAAGCGCGTCGCTACGTGTGACGAAAGCGGCGATCTCCTCGCCCGACAACGTCATCGACGGAACCGCGCCGATCGCCAGCAGCGCATTCGCGGTGAAATTCTGCGCCACCGAATTGGTAATGCAATGAACGCGCGGGCTTTTGGACCGCAAGCGCGACAGCACGGCCTGCGCCGACGACACCAGTTCGTCTCGTGTGACGCTTGCGCGCGCGGCCGCTTCCGGCTGATGCATCTCTCATCCCTCCGCCGGCATGACCCGGATCAGGTTCGTTGGGTTGGCCTGAAAACCGCCTCTCAGACCGGCAAACGAGCCGGACACCCCACGAGATTGCTGTCGAGAGTCCTAGTCCGCGTGGCTCTCCAAGGCAAGGGTAACGTCTTGCATGGGAGCCGCGATTTTGCTGGATTGCGAGGGTCGTAGGCACAGGCTTGCGGACGCAGCGGAGACGATCCTGAAATGACCCCCTTTTTCGTGCAGATCAAATGCGAACTCGGCAAGGCCTATCAGGTCGCCAATGCGCTGGCCGAAGCCGAAATCGCCTCCGAGATCTACTCGACCGCGGGCGACTATGATCTGCTGGTGAAATTCTACGTCGATGCCGGCACCGATATCGGTCACTTCGTCAACGAGAAGGTGCATTGCGTTTCCGGCATCAAGGACACCTACACCATCATCACCTTCAAGGCGTTCACGGCGTAGCGGCCACCTGTCCCGGATGAGGCGCAGCCCCCATACTCCGCTCATTCCCGCGGAAGCGGGAATCCAGCTCTGGGTCCCCGCCTTCGCGGGGACGAGCGGAGAATGTTTCGAGCTTCGTGAATTGGGCGTTTGAAATGGTCCCGGTTCTGCAACGCTCCGCTCGCACGCTCTGCATGCTCGCGCTGCGCTGCGCCCGGGACAAGCAATTCAAATCTCCGGCCGCCGCGGGCCGCCAGCCTCGCGCGCGCGTTGCAGGCCGAGCCAGCGCTCGCGAAAGATCACCGCGAGCCCGGCGCCGGCGACGATCACGCCGCCGACATACACCAGCACACTCGGCAATTCTCCGAACACCCAGTAGCCGAGGACCAAAGCCCACAGCATCGAGGTGTAATCGAACGGCGCCACGACCGAGGCGGTGGCGTAACGATAACTTTGCGTCAGGAAAATATGTCCGATGCCGCCGAGCACGCCCGTCGCGATCAACGCGATCAGTTCGGTTCCGGTCGGGCTATGCCAGGCGAACGGCAGCGTCAGCAAACCGGCGAGCGCGCAGATCAGCGAAAAATAAAACACGATCGACGATGTGGTCTCGCTCTGGGTCAACCGTCGCGTCTGGATCACGGTCCCGGCATTACAGAACGCCGAAACGATGGCGAACAACGAACCCACGGCGGCGGCCGCTGCCGCGCCTTCCGCCGCATAGTGGCGAGGGTCGAAATTCGGAATCAGCATGACGATCACGCCGGCAAAGCCGACCGCCACCGCCGACCAGCGGAAGACGCGCACGCGCTCCTTGAGGACCAGCGCCGCCAGCGCCACGGTGATCAGCGGCGACACGAATTGCACGGCAGTCGCATCCGCCAACGGCAGCCGCGCCAGCGCCCCGAAACTGCCGAACATGCCGACGACGCTCAGCGATCCGCGTCCGACATGACCGAACACGCGGTTGGTGCGCAAGGCCGACATCAGTTCGCCGCGCATCGCGTAAATCAAAAGCACCGGCGGAATGGCGCAGGCCGAGCGGAAGAACACGATCTGTCCAACCGGCGCGACATCGCCGAGCTGGCGCACGAGCGCCGACATCACGGCAAAAAGCATCGCCGACAGGAGTTTGAAACCGATGGCTTTGGGAAGATGAGTCGGGGTAGCCGGCATTACAAAGCTATTGTTATCCGGCTACGAAACGGTTGTCGCCCCTTTCGTCGTTCCGCAATAGACAGAGCACCGAAAACTATTGTTTCTTCGGTCGTGCCGGTCCGTTAACCGGAGGCAGCGACTTCAGGTACGTCGCCATCGCCAGCCGATCGGCATCGCCAATCCGGGTTGTGTTGCGCACCACCTCGGCCATGTTGCCGCCGACCGAATCGCCCTCCGGCGTCATGCCGGTTTCGAGCAGATAGGCGATGTCCTTGACCGACCAGTTGCCGAGCCCCTTCTGGGTAATATTTGGAACCCAGCCCTTGCCCTCTGGATTGGGACCGCCGGCAAAACGTTGCGCCCGCAGAATTCCACCGACCGCGTCGCGCGGCGAATGACATTCGGCGCAGTGACCAGGGCCGTTGACCAGATAGGCGCCCCTGTTCCATTGCGCGGATTGCGACGGGTTCGGCGTGAACGGCTTGCCGTCGAGGAACAGAAATTTCCAGCCGCCAAGCAGACGCCGGATCGTGAACAGAAACGGCAGATCGTGGTCGCGCACGCGGCCCGCCACCGGCGGCAGCGTCTTGAGATAGCCGAACAGATCGCGCAGATCGCTGAACGTGATGCGCTGGTATGAGGTGTACGGGAACGCGGGATAATAATGTTCGCCCTCCGGCGACGTGCCCTTGTTCATAGCGGTGACGAACTGCGCTTCGCTCCAACCGCCGATGCCGTCTTTCGGATCGGGCGAAATATTCGGCGGATAGAATGTACCGAACGGCGACTTCAGGGCACGGCCGCCGCCGAGCCGGGTGCGGTCCTCCTCACCGGGAATTGCATGACAGGAAGTGCAGCCGCCGACGTTGAACAGCACCTCGCCGTTGGCGAGGTCGGGTGTGTGCGTCGCGGCAAGCGCACTCGCCGGCACCGTCTGCGGCGCTGTCATAAACCAGAACGCGGCAAGACCAATGACACCGGCCGCCAACGCCAAGGCGATCAGCATTCGCTGCATTCTGCTCT
Organism: Hyphomicrobiales bacterium; assembly: GCA_041691675.1. Classification (GTDB taxonomy): domain Bacteria; phylum Pseudomonadota; class Alphaproteobacteria; order Rhizobiales; family Xanthobacteraceae; genus Pseudolabrys. The sequence goes on from JBEPUC010000014.1 coordinate 15,967, forward strand.
CTTCGATTCGAGACGGCTGAATCTACAGGATTACGGCGGCGTGCGACAAACGAAGGGCGGCTCACCCCATGGATGGCCGCCCGGCGCCGGATTAACAAGCCGGCAATTGGTCTTATGACCCGCGATGGCCCCTTAGACGAGGCCAAGTATTACTTTTTCTAATGTCCGTTGATGCTTATTGCGGTTCGCGGAAGGTCTGGTGGCAGTTGTTGCAATCCTTGCCGACCGTGCCGACCGCGACCTTGAGGCCGTCAAGCCCGCTCATCGCCTTGTCGCGGTTGGCATCCACGTCCTTCTTGAAATTGGCGATGGCTGCTTCGAACTTCTCCCGCTCGCTCCAGATGGCCGGGAGTGCCCTGGTCTTTCCGGTCTTCGAACTGTCGGGGAACAGCGCGCCGAGCTTCGACGCCGTGTCGTCCCATTGATCGAATGCCGCCTTCACCGTGGCGGCATCGTAGGGATTCTCACCTTTGACAATGCGGGCGAGCGCGCCGGCGTTGCGGCCGTTGGCCTTCATCAAGGCCTGACGGGCGGCAATCGGATCCTCCTGCGCGACGACCGCGGTCGCTCCGAAGACGACGACGGCAAGCGCCGAGGCCGTCAAAACTTGGGCAAACTTCATGAATATCCCCTTCGGTTCTGGCGTGTCCGTCACGGGCAAACACCAGTCGCACGGGGTTATTCCGCCGGCGAAACGGATCAAACGCCGCAGCCAGCTCACGTAAACGTGATCGCGTTGATTCAGGCCGCCACGGTGCGCGCGGCTTCGATCGCCGCCCACACCTTGCGCGGCGTCGCCGGCATGTCGATGAGGCGGATGCCGTGGCCGCGGTCGAGCGCGTCGATGACCGCATTGATGACCGCGGGACATGAACCGATGGCGCCGGCCTCGCCCGCGCCCTTGACGCCGAGCGGATTGTTCTTGCAGGGCGTGTTGCGAGTCTCGAAAACAAACGACGGCGCGTCGGTGGCGCGTGGCATCGCATAATCCATGAAGCTCGCGCTGAGAAGCTGACCGGAGGTCTCGTCGTAAACGGTGTCTTCCATCAGCGCCTGACCGATACCCTGCACCAGCCCGCCATGCACCTGCCCCGCCAGCAACAGCGGATTCAATGTGGCGCCGAAGTCATCGACGACGACATAGGTGACGATCTCGGTGTTGCCGGTGTCGGGATCGATTTCGATTTCGGCGATATGGCAGCCGTTCGGAAAGGTCGGCAGGTCGGTGGAGAAATCCCGCGCGGCGGAAAGCTTTTCCGGCGTCGACTTCGGGTGGTTGGCCAAGTCGGCAAACGATATCGCGCGGTCGGTGCCGGCCACCCGGATGGCGCCGTTGGCGATTTCCATGTCGCCACTCGCGGCTTCCAGCGCGTCTGCCGCCAGTTCCTTAAGCTGGTCGGCCAGCGTCCTCGACGCACGATCGACCGAGACGCCGCCGACCGGGATTGAGCTCGACCCGCCGGTGCCGGCGCCGGTCGGGATCCTGTCGGTATCGCCCTGAATGACGCGCACGCGCTCCGGCGGCAGGTCGAGCCGCTCGGCGACGAGCTGCGCGTAGGACGTCTGGTGGCCTTGGCCCGTCGATTGCGAACCGATCAGCACGGTGACGCCGCCATCGCGGTCGAGCGACACATGCGCGGTTTCTGGTCCATTGGCCCCGCAGGCTTCGATATAGGTCGCCATGCCGATGCCGCGCAATTTGCCGGCGCGTTTGGACTGCGTCGCGCGCTTGCCGAAGCCCTTCCAGTCGATCAGTTCCTGCGCCCGCACCATCGTGGCGGCGAAATCGCCGGAGTCGTAAACCTTCCCGGTTGGCGTCGTGTACGGCAAGTCCTTCGGCTTGATCAGATTCTTGCGGCGAATGGCGTCCGGCGTCATGCCGATCTCGCGCGCCGTGTTATCGACCGCGCGCTCGATGAGGTACGACGCCTCCGGCCTCCCCGCGCCGCGATAGGCATCGACCGGCACGGTGTTGGTATAGGCCGCGCGCAAGCGGATGTGAGCGACCGGAATATCGTAGGAGCCCGTCGCCATGCCGACGCCGAGCCATGGAATGTACGGCGCGTAGCACGACAGGTACGCGCCCATATCGGCGACGATATCGACATCGAGCGCCAAAAACTTACCCTTGTCGTCGAGCGCCAAAGTCGCGGTCGAAATATTGTCGCGGCCATGGCTGTCGCCAAGGAAATGCTCGGAGCGGTCGGCCACCCATTTCACCGGCTTGCGCAGCTTCTCGGCGGCAACGGCGGCGAGCGCGTATTCGCGATAGGGAAAAAGCTTGGTGCCGAAACCGCCGCCTACATCCGGCGTGATGACACGCATCTTGTCGAGCGGCAGTTTCAGAACGGCGCCGCAGATGATGTCGCGGATGATGTGGCTGCCCTGGCTGCCCAAAGTCAGCGTGTAGCGTTCGCCATCGTATTCGGCGATGACGCCACGGGTATCCATGTAATTCGTCACCAGCCGCTGGTTGACGATCGTGGTCGAGACGGTGCGCGCCGCTTTGGCGAAAGCCGCCTTTGTAGCTTTCGCATCGCCGGCGGTGGTTTCGAATGCCAGATTCGGCCGGTCGGGCCAGACCTGCGCCGCACCATTTTTCAACGCGGCGATGGCGCCGATCACATGCGGCAGTGGCTTGTAATCGACGGCTATCGACTCGGCCGCATCCTTGGCCTGCTCGAGCGTATCGGCAACGACGAAGACCACGGCGTCGCCGACATGGCGCACCACGTCGAGCGCGAGAATGGGATAATGCGGCACCTTGATATCGACGCCTTCGAGGACGCCCGGCGTCGGCAGCGGGCCGAGGTCGGCAGTGTCCTTGCCGGTCAAGACTAGCCGAACGCCTTTCATCGCCTTGACGGCGGCGAGATCGCCGACGCTTAATTTGGCGTGTGCGTGCGGCGAGCGCAGCACCACCGCATGCAATGTGCCGGCGGGCAGGACATCGGCGACGTAACGGCCCTCGCCGCGCACCAACGGATCGTCTTCCTTGCGAGTGAGCGCCTGACCGAAACCGAATTTCATCGTTGCCATGCTGTCGTTACCGCTGTCGCGGCACTCCCTTGGCCGAGGGTTTCTGCTATTTCGCCGGCTGCCGATGCGGTGGCGTAGCGTCCGGCTTGCGGCGCGAGAACTTGGCGGCCATCCAGCGCGATATCACATAGAAAGCGGGCGTGAAGATCAAGCCGAACACGGTGACTCCGATCATGCCGGAAAACACCGCCGTGCCAAGCGCCTGCCGCAGTTCCGCGCCGGCGCCGATGGCCCAGACCAGCGGCGCGACGCCGAAGATGAAGGCGAGCGACGTCATCAAAATCGGCCGCAGCCGCAGCCGCGCCGCTTCAACGGCGGCATCCTGCCGGTCGCGGCCCTGATCCTCAAGTTGCCGCGCGAACTCGACGATCAGAATCGCGTTTTTGGCAGCGAGCGCAATCAGCACGATAAAGCCGACCTGGGTCAGAATGTTGTTGTCCATCCCGCGCAACACCACGCCGATGATCGCCGCGACCAGACACATCGGCACGATCAGGATGACGGCGAGCGGCAACGTCAGGCTCTCGTATTGCGCCGCCAGCACCAGGAACACGAAAGCCACGCCGAGCACGAAGGCAAAGATCGCAGTATTGCCGGCGCGTATCTGCTGGAATGCCAGCGACGTCCATTCGTAGGAAAAGCCTGACGGCAGCGTTTCCGCCGCCAGCTTCTGCATGATCTGGATGGCCTCGCCCTGGCTGTAGCCGGCCGCCGGCGAACCGTCGAGTTCGGCCGCCGGATAGAGGTTATAGCGCGGCAGCCGATACGGACCCGAGATGTTACGCACGGTGGTGAACGAAGCCAGCGGTACCGTGTCGCCGGTCGAATTGCGCACGCGCAAGGCCAAAGCATCTTTCGGCTCCAGCCGGTGCGCGGCATCCGCCTGCACCTGAACGCGGAAGGTGCGGCCGAACAGGTTGAAATCGTTGACGTAGGCCGAGCCGATATAAACCTGCAACGCCTGGAACACGTCGCTGATATTGACGCCAAGCAACTGTGCCTTGGTGCGGTCGATATCGAGGAACAGTTGCGGCGTCGCCGTCTCGAACAGCGAATAGACCTGTTGCAAACCCGCTGTCTGGGCGGCCTTGCCCATCATCGCATAAACCGCGTTCTGCAATGCCTGCGGGCCGGCGCCGGAGCGATCCTCGACCATCATGCGGAAGCCGGCGGCGTTGCCGATGCCGGATACCGGCGGCGGCTGCACGATGATCATGAACGCTTCCTGCAACGCGCCGAGCTTTTTGAACAGCGCTCCCTGGATCGCTTGCGTCGATTGGGCCGGATCCTTGGCGCGCTCCTCGAACGGATCGAGCACCACGAACATGGCGCCGGCGTTCGGCGCGTTGCTAAAAGTCGCACCGGAAAAACCGACGATGACAACCGCGTGCGCCACACCCGGCGTCGCCAGCACCAGATCGGTCGCCTTGCGCATGACATCGTCGGTGCGCTGCAAGGACGAACCGGACGGCAATTGCGAGGCCACGATAAGAATGCCGCGATCAATCTGCGGAATGAAGCCCTGCGGCGTCGAGCGGAATTCATTAAGGCCGAAGGCGAGAATGCCGGCATAGAGCACGAGCATCACAACCGCGAAGCGCACGACGCGCCGCACCAGTCCACGATAGCCGTCGGCCATCGCCTCGAATCCGCGGTTGAACAAATTGAAGAAGCCGCGCATCGGCTTGGCGTACCAGCGCACCTCATGATTGGCGGTATGGGCTTTGAGCAAAAGCGCGCACATCGCCGGCGACAATGTCAGCGACATCATCAGCGAGATGACCGTCGCGCTGGTAATGGTGAGCGCGAACTGGCGATAGAATTGCCCCGAGATGCCGGTGATGAACACCGTCGGCACGAACACCGCGCACAACACCAGCGCGATCGAAATCAGCGCGGTACCGACCTCGTCCATGGTGCGGTAGGCGGCATCGTGCGGACTCATGCCGTCAGCAATATTGCGCTCGACGTTCTCGACCACCACGATGGCATCGTCGACGACGATGCCGATCGCCAGCACCAGTCCGAACAACGACAGATTGTTCAGCGAGAAGCCGAACAGCGTCATCGTGAAAAAGGTACCAATCAGCGAGATCGGGATAGCCAGCAGCGGAATTGCCGCCGCCCGCCAGGTTTGCAGGAACAAGATGATGACCAGAACGACAAGGAGCACCGCCTCGAAAATCGTGGTGATGACCGCTTCGACCGACTGCTGGATGAACTGGGTCGGATTATAGAAAATTCCGTAGTCGATGCCCTGCGGAAAATCCTTCGACATGTCGGCGACCGCCTTGGCGATATTGTCGCCGGTGGTCAGCGCGTTCGATCCCGGCCGCTGGAACACCGCCAGCGCCACGGATTCGTCGCGGTCGAGATAGGAATTGGAAGAATAATCTTGCGCGATCAGTTCGATTTTCGCGACATTGCGCAGCCGCACCACCGCGTTGCCGCTTTGCTTGATGACGATGTTGCCGAATTCTTCCGGCGTCGATAGCCGCCCGAGGGTGCGGATCGCCACTTGGAAGGCAAGCTGGTCCGGCACGGGCGGCTGATTGAGAACGCCGGAGGCAACCTGGATATTCTGCGCCGCCATCGCCTGGGTGACGTCGGTCGCGGTCAGATTGAGCGACTGCATGCGGTCGGGATCGAGCCAGACCTGCATGGAGTAGTCGCGGCTGCCGAATACGGTGATCGAACCGACGCCATCGACGCGCGTCAGGGCGTCCTTGATCTGAAGGTTGGCGTAATTGGAGATATACAGCGCGTCGCGCGATTTATCCTTTGAATAGAGACTCACCACCATAAGGATGTCGGGCGAGCTTTTCGCCACGGTGACGCCGATCTGCTTCACCTGGTCCGGCAGCCGCGGCGTCGCAGTCGCCACCCGGTTCTGCACCTGCACCTGCGCGATATCGAGATTGGTCCCGATCTCAAACGTCACCGCAATCGAAAACCTGCCGTCGGCGGCCGAATTCGAGGAGACATAAAGCATGCCCTCGACGCCGTTGATCTGCTGCTCGATCGGCGCCACGACGGTCTCGGCGACAATTTCGGCGCTGGCGCCCGGATACTGGCCGGAAATGTTGATCGTCGGCGGCGCGATCTCGGGATATTGCGCCACCGGCAGGCGCGTGTAGGACACGCCGCCGAGAATGATGATCACGATCGCAATCACCGAGGCGAAGATCGGGCGATCGATGAAGAAATGCGAGATACGCATGACGCCCGGCTACTTCGCGGGTGCGGATGACGCCGCCGGCTTTGAACCATCTTCGCCGGTCTCTTTCGCGCCGGCCGGCGGCGAACTACCTTGTGCACCGCCTTTTGCCGGTCCGGTTTGTGGCGCCCCAGTCTGTGGATTAACGACCTGGCCGGCGCGTACCTTCGCCATGCCGTTGACGATGACACGGTCGTCCGGCCCGAGGCCGTCCTTGATGACGCGCAGCTTGCCGTCGATCAACTGGCCGGGCGTGACGTATTTCTGTTGCGCCTTGTTGTCCTTGTCGATCACCAGCACGAACTTGCGCGCCTGCTCGCTGCCGATCGCGACGTCCGGCACCAGCAACCCCTCATAGGGCGGCGAGGCCGGCACCCGGACCCGACCGAACATGCCGGGCGTGAACACACCGTTTGGATTGTCGAACAGCGCGCGGCCGCGAATCGTGCCGGTCGCGCGGTCGATCACGTTGTCGACGAAGTCCATGTGGCCAGGATGTTCAAAATCGTTCTCGTCGATCAGCTTAAGCGACACCTTCACGCCGGCGCCGCGGCTGGCAACGTCCTTGCCTTCGTTTTCGGAAATGCGCTCGTAACGCAGATAGGACGCTTCGTCGAAAGTGAACTCGAAATGAATCGGATCGTTGGTGACGATGGTGGCAAGCAACGTGGTGTTGCCGCTGGTGCCGCCTGTGACCAGATTGCCCTGCGACACCCGGCGGTCGCCGATGCGACCGCTGATCGGCGCCTTCAATTCGGTGAATTCAAGATCGAGTTTGGCGGCGCGGCCCGCGGCCTCCGCGCCCGCGACCTGGGCTTGGGCGTTGCGGTAGGCCTGCGAGCGCTGCTCGAAGGTCTGGTCGGTGATGGTTTTCTCCCGCACAAGCTGCTGGCCGCGCGTGAAATCGGCTTCGGCGAAAGCCAGGTTCGATTTGGCCTGCGTCAGCGTCGCCGAGGCTTGGTCGAGTGCATTCTGGAACGGCCGCTTGTCGATGGTGAACAGGAGGTCGCCCTGCTTGACGAGTTGACCGTCCTTGAAGTGAACCCCTTCAAGGTATCCCGACACCCGCGCGCGCACTTCGACCAGACTGACGGCGACAAAGCGCCCAACATATTCGTCAAAGTCAAAGATGGTGCGCTTGATCGGCTCCGCGACGGTGACATCGGGCGGCGGCGGAGCGGCTGCTTTCTTCTGTTCGCCGCCACAGCTTGCAACCAAGGTCGCGAGCATGACCGCGTAGCCGACGCGCAATAGCGTTGGCGAGACCGAGAGCGAATTCGCAATCCTGAACGACTTCATGGAAACCACGGCTGACGATTAAATGGCCGACGCTTATGGTGATCTCGTCACATAGCGAGGGCCCCCCGAGATGTCCACCGTTACCGAACGGCCACGGGAGGCGAAAAAGTCCAAAGACGGCCTTGAAAACTCAATTACGGAGCATCTCCGTCAGCGGACGAGCGACCTCGTGCGCGAAAGGCCGCGAGCCAGCGCCGGCCGAATATCGCCAGCACCACGCTGGTATAAAATATTCCGCCGATGGCGGCCAAGACACCCAATGTCGCAAGCGCGGGCGCCGATGAGGCCGCGAACAGGCCCGCGACCGGCGCAGTGGCAAACCATAATACCACCGCCATCACCAGGCCGGCGGCGCCGAGCTTGACCGCAGACTGCCGCAACCGCGCATCGAAACGCAGATGCCCTGCGCGCATCGCGAAGGCGACCACAAGCAGCAGGTTGATCCAGGCGCCGATCGATGTCGCCAGCGCCAGCCCGACCTGAGCCAAGGGTCCCATCAGCAGCACCTTGAAACCGATATTCACCGCTGCCGCGATGAGCGCCGCCAGCACCGGTGTCGCGGTGTCGCCGCGCGCGAAGAACGTGGCGACGGCGCTGCGGATCAGCACGAAAGGCAAGAGGCCGAAGGCATAGGCGACAAGCGTATGCGCCGCGGCAACGGCATCGGCATCGGTGAAGGCGCCGCGAACGAACAGTCCGCGCATGATCAGTTCGGGAATAACGAAAAAAGCGGCAACGCAAGGGATCGCCATCAGCAGCGTGAACTCGAACGCCCGGTTCTGCGCATGCGAGGCGCCGGCTTCGTCGCCGGCGGCCAGACGTCGCGCCATCTCCGGCAGCACCACCGTGCCGGCGGCAATGCCGATGACGCCGATCGGCAACTGGTTGATGCGATCGGCATAATACAATGCCGACAACGAGCCCGCAGGAAGGAAGCTGGCGATGACCGTGTCGGCAAACAGCGCCAGTTGCACGCCGGCCGAGCCAAGCGTTGCGGGCCCGAGCGCGCGAAAGAACTGCCGCACGTCGGCGTCGAGACGCGGCCGCCGCAGCCGCGCCAGCACATCGGCGCGAAAGGCCGCGCCGCCGACCAGAAAGGCTTGCAGGAAGCCCGATACAAGCACGCCCCAGGCCGCGGCATGACCGGGCGTCGGAAAATACGCCGCCGTCAGCATCGCCGCGATCAGCGACACGTTGAGCAGGATGGGCGCTGCCGCCGCCGCGGCAAAGCGGTGCAAGGCATTGAGGATGCCGCCGTAGAGCGTCACCAGCGTGATCAGAAGGAGATAGGGAAACGTGATGCGGGTGAGATCGACCGCCAGCGCGTAGCGCTCGGGGTCGTTGACGAATCCGGGCGCCAGCAGATCGATGGCCGCCGGCGTGAACACCAGCGCCAGCGCCAACAGGATGACCTGGCTCGCCAACAGAACCGTGAAAATATGGTCGGCGAACAATCCGGCGCGCTCGGCGCCACCCTGCGTGCGGATGCGCGCATAGGCCGGAACGAAGGCAGCATTGAAGGCGCCCTCGGCAAAAATCGCGCGGAAATGGTTCGGCAGCCGGAACGCCACGAAGAAGGCGTCCGCCACCGGCCCGGCACCCAGAACTGCCGCCAGAATGATATCGCGGACAAAGCCCGTCGCCCGCGACAGCAAGGTAAAGCCGCCGACCGTGAGAATGCGTTTAATCATAGGTCCGATCGGTTGCTACGCGCACGAAAATGCAGTGTATAAATGGACTTATGGCGTACCCGCGAACATCTACAGGCCCCGGGGCCAAACTGCATTAGGACGATTCCCAGCCCAAACCTAGGGCCATAGTGGATCCATTTGAGGGCTACGAGCCTTAAATTCCAACCGAAACGGTGGCCAACCAGTGACAGCCTCCTCCCCCATCATCCCGGTTCTTCTGGCCGGCGGCTCCGGCACGCGGCTCTGGCCGGTGTCGCGCGATGCGCTGCCCAAGCAGTTCCTGCCGTTGGTCGGTGAGCATTCGACCTATCAGGAGAGTCTGTTGCGCGTGGCCAACCCGATGTTCGCCGCCCCGATCGTCGTCACCGGACCGAATTTCCACTTTTTCGCACGCCGGCAGGCTGAGGATGTCGCCGTTGACGCCACCGTCGTCATCGAGCCGTTGCGGCGGGATTCAGGACCGGCCATCGCCGCCGCCGCGGTCATAGCGCTGGCGCGCGATCCCGACGCCGTGGTGCTGGCGCTGGCCGCCGACCACATCATTCTCGATGTCGATAAATTCCGCGCCACCTGTCTAGCCGGCCGCGCCGCCGCCGAGGCCGGCAAGATCGTGACCTTCGGTATCAAGCCGACCGAGCCGAAAACCAGTTACGGCTACATCCTGCCCGGCGCGCCCATCGGCGATACCGGCGTCCACGCCGTCCAGCGTTTCGTCGAGAAGCCGGATGCCGCCACCGCCGCAGGTTACCTACGCGACGGCTATCTATGGAATTCCGGCAACTTCCTGTTTCGCGCCGATGTGCTGCTGGCCGAGTTCGAGCGGCTGGAGCCCGAGATGGTCCAAGCGGTTCAGGCCGCCGTCGCCAACGCCAAGGACGATCTCGGCTTCCTGCGTCTCGAGGAAAAGAGTTTCGCGGCGGCGACGCCCAAATCGATCGACTATGCAGTGATGGAAAAGACCGACCGCGCCGCGGTCGTCGCCGGCGATTTCCGCTGGTCCGATATCGGCAGTTGGGATGCGCTGTTCGACATCACACCGGCCGATGCCGAGGGCAACGTGCTGCAAGGTTCGGTCGTCACGATGGACTCGGCCGGTTGCGTCGTGCATTCTGAAGGACGGCTGACGACTTTGATCGGCGTCAACGATCTCGTCGTCGTCTCGACCGCCGATGCGGTGATGGTGGTGCCCCGCGCGCGGTCGCAGGACGTCAAGGACCTCGTCGCCAAGCTCAAGGCCGCCAAGCGTTCGGAGGCCACCGACCACAAGCGCGGCCATCGGCCGTGGGGCTATTACGATTCGATCGACATGGGCCCGCGCTTCCAGGTCAAACGCATCGTCGTCAATCCGGGCGGCGTGCTGTCGCTGCAAAAGCACCGCCACCGTTCCGAGCACTGGATCGTGGTGCGCGGCACCGCCGACGTCACCACCGGCGACGATGTTCACGTCGTGCATGAGAACGAGTCGATCTACATCCCGATCGGCACGGTTCACCGCCTCACCAACAAGGGTAAGATTCCGCTCGAGCTGATCGAAGTGCAAACCGGCAGCTATCTCGGCGAGGACGACATCGAGCGCATCGAGGATATTTACCGGCGGACGTAAAGTTAAGCCTTCAATGCCCGGCGCACGGAATCGACGATGCGGCCTTGCGTCGCTTCGTCGAGATAAGGATGCATCGGCAGGCTGATGACTTCTTGCGCCAAGCGCTCGCTGACCGCGACGCCGCCTTTGCCGACCGGATAATCCTTGTAAGCCTGCTGACGGTGCAGCGGGATCGGATAATAGATCGCGGTCGGAATGCCGTCGGCTTTCAGCGCCGCGGCAATGGCATCGCGCCGGCCCGCTTGCAGACGGATGGTATATTGCGCCCACACCGAGGTCGAACCGGCCGGCACCACCGGCACCGCAACGATGTCGCCTAGCGCTTCGGCATAACGGCGGGCGACGACGTTTCGCGCGTCGATCTCGTCGGGGAAAATCTTGAGTTTCTCGATCAGCACCGCGGCCTGGATCGTATCCAGGCGGGACGCCAACCCGATGCGCACATTATCGTAGCGATCGCTGCCCTGTCCGTGCATGCGGATGCTGCGCATCAGTTCGGCGAGATCGTCGTCGTCGGTCATCACCGCGCCGCCGTCGCCGTAGCAGCCGAGCGGCTTTGCCGGAAAGAAGCTGGTCGAGGTCGCGTGCCCAAAGCTGCCGAGCCGGCGATTGTTGAAGCTGGCGCCGAAACCCTGTGCGGCATCGTCGATGATCTTGAGGTCATGGGCCTCCACGGCGGCAGCGACCGCGCCGTGGTTCGCGGCAAGGCCGAACAGATCGACTGGAATCACGGCTTTCGGCTTCAGTCCATTTTCCTTGGCGACGGCAACCGCGCCGGCAATGCCGTTGGCGTCGATGTTGAACGTCGCCTCGTCGACATCGACGAACACGGGCGTCGCGCCGACCAGTAACGCCACTTCGGCGGTAGCGCAGAAGGTAAAGGACGGGCAGATCACCGCATCGCCGGGGCCGATGCCGAGGGCGCGCAGCGGCAGCACCAGCGCGTCGGTGCCGCTGGCGCAACTCACGACATGCTTGGCGCCGCAGAATTTCGCCAGTTCCGCTTCGAAGGTCCGCACTTCCGGCCCAAGAATGAACTGACAACTGTCGATGACGCGTGCGACCGCGGTATCGATCGCGGGTCCGAGACGGCGGCGCTGCGCGGCCAGATCGATGAACGGGATCGGCGGAAGTTCGGTGCGGGCATTCATGACGGAAATCCGAAGTGGAATATGGACGGCGATCAGCCGGCGACGACGCGCGGGATTTTGTGTTTGGCCGGCGCCACCGCCGGTGGCCGGTCGGTCAGGCATTGAATCGCGATCTTGAGGCTGGTGACGCCCTGCTCGCCGGTGACCGCCGGCGTCGTGCCGGCGCGCACCGCGCCGAGAAATGCCAGCAGTTCCGAGCGCAGCGGCTCGGCATGCCCGACCGACAGATGACGCATCGAATAGCTGCCGTCCGGCTGGAAACCGAAACACTCGGTGACCTGCCGCGTCAGCAGATCGCCCATGACGTATTTGCCGCGTGTCGCCACTGTGACGTTGCGCGCCTTGAAGGGCGTCAGCCAGTTGGTGTTGATATGCGCCAGCACGCCGGACGCGGTGCGGAATTGCAAGAGCGCGATATCCTCGCGCTCGGCCACCGCGCTCGATAGCTGCGGCTGGATCTCGACGATGTCGCTGTCGGTGAACCAACGGATCAGGTCGATGTCATGCACGGCAAGATCGATGACGACGCCGACATTCGACATGCGCGGCGGGAACGGACCGACGCGGGTAATCGCAATCGACAGAATGTCCTCGTCGCGGATCGCTTCCTTGATCGCCTCGACCGCCGGATTGAAACGCTCGACATGACCGACCATCAAGGTGACGCCGGCCTTGCGGGCCGCATCGATGATCTCGTTGCCCTCTTCGACCGTAGACGCAATCGGTTTTTCCACCAACACGTGAACGCCGCGCGCAATCGCCGCCAGCGCAACATCGCGATGCAGATGCGTCGGCGCAGCGATGGTGATCGCATCGACGCCGAGATCGAGCAGTTCCTCGACGGTGCCCACCGCCTTGCAGGCAAGCGTGCGGGCGACGAATTCGGCTTGCTTGCGATCTGGATCGGCGACGCCGATCAGTTCGGTGCCCGGCAGTCCGGCGAACACGCGGGCATGGTTTGAGCCCATGACGCCAACGCCGACAACACCGACGCGCAGCGCGCGCTCCGCATTCGATTGATTAGCCTGTACCATTTGCCAACTTAACCCCAATCATCAACCGTCAAAATGGACGATTCGTGTCGATCACTCCCCAGCCGTCCCCTAGCATGCGCTTTGCGGGCTTGGCGACGGCGGGCTGTAAACGCGGCGAACACGATTTGATTCACTGCATTACAGGTGGAGCGCCGGAAAATTAAAGCCGGTGATACGCCTTGTACCAGTCGATAAATCGCGCGATGCCCTCGGAAATCGGCGTCGCCGGCTTGAAATCGGCATCGCGCATCAGATCGTCGATATCGGCAAACGTGGCCGGCACGTCGCCGGGCTGCATCGGCGCCAGTTCGCGGATCGCCTTCTTGCCGATCGCCTGCTCGAGCAGATCGACGACGTCGAGCAAGTCGACTGGGTTGTTGTTGCCGATATTGTAGACGCGCCACGGCGCGCTGCTGGAGCCAGGATCTGGCGCATCGCCCGAATAATTCGCGTCGCCGGCAGGCGGCAAGTCGACGAGCCGCGCAATCGATTCCACCACATCGTCCACATAGGTGAAGTCGCGCCGCATCTTGCCATGATTGAACAGCTTGATCGGTTCGCCCGCCAGGATCGCCTTGGCGAAAATCCACATCGCCATGTCCGGCCGGCCCCACGGCCCATAGACCGTGAAGAAACGCAAGCCCGTCGCCGGCAATCCGAACAAATGAGAGTAAGAATGCGCCATCAGCTCGTTGGCCTTCTTGGTCGCACCATAGAGGCTCAACGGATGATCCACGTTCTCGTGGATCGAAAACGGCATCTTCGTGTTGCTGCCGTAGACCGACGACGACGAGGCGTAGAGCAGATGACCGCAGCCGTTATGACGGCAGCCTTCGAGAATATTGGTGAAGCCTATCAGATTTGAATCGATATAGGCGTGCGGGTCGACGATCGAATAGCGCACGCCGGCTTGCGCGGCGAGATGCACGACGCGCGCGAAGCGATGCTCGGCAAACAGTGCTTCCATTCCGGCGCGGTCGACGAGATCGAGCTTGACGAAGCGGAAGCCGGGAAATTTTGCAAGCTCGGCAAGCCGCGCATCCTTGAGCTTCGGATCGTAATAGGAATTCAGATTATCGATGCCGACAACCGCGCGGCCGTTCTCCAGCAGGCGACGCGCCACATGATAACCGATGAAGCCGGCGGCGCCGGTGACAAGAACGCTGTCTACAGCCGCCACAGCTCGATCTCCTTTGGCCGTTGCGCGCGGTCGAGCCGCGACTTCACATCGAGCACGGTGCCCTTGCCGTCTTTCAGCAGGCCGGCGATCAAGGGCCAGCCGCCGTCAACATATTCCTTGTGCGCCACCGCCAGAATGACGGCGTCGGCCGGCTTGAGCGCCTCGAATGGCGTCAGCGCCATGCCATACTCCTCGGCGGCCTCTTCCGGCAACGCCACGGGATCGTGCACCTGCACGGCAATGCCAACCTCGGTCAGCGCCTGTGCAATATCGATCACCTTGGTATTGCGAATATCGGGCACGTTTTCCTTGAAGGTCATGCCGAGGATGGTCACGGTCGCGTTGCTCGAGCCGCGCTGCAACAGCGCCCGCATGCATTCGCGCGCCACCCGCGCGCCCATGCCGTCATTGATGCGGCGGCCGGCGAGGATCATCTCCGGATGATAACCGGCCTTCTCGGCGCGATAGGTCAGGTAATACGGATCGACGCCGATGCAGTGACCGCCAACCAGACCCGGCTCGTATTTGAGAAAATTCCATTTGGTGCCGGCGGCGGCCAGCACGTCGCCGGTATCGATGCCGAGCGTCTGGAAGACGGCCGACAGTTCGTTCATGAAAGCGATATTGAGATCGCGCTGCGTGTTTTCGATCACCTTGGCGGCTTCCGCCACCTTGATCGACGGTGCGCGGTGGATGCCGGCGGTGACCACCGAGCCATAAACGTCGGCGACGATATCGAGCGTGCGGGCATCCTGACCGGCGACGACCTTCATGATGGTCTCGAACCGATGCTGCTTGTCGCCGGGATTGATACGTTCGGGCGAATAGCCGACGGTGAAGTCGCTGCCCGACTTCAGGCCGGAATGCTTTTCCAGCACCGGCACGCAATCTTCCTCGCATGCCCCGGGGTACACGGTCGATTCATAGACCACGATATCCCCGCGCTTGAGCGCGCGGCCGACGGTCTCTGACGCCGACAGCATCGCCCGCAGGTCCGGACGCCGCGCCGCGTCAATCGGCGTCGGCACGGTGACGATGTAGAAGTCCGCCGCCTTGAGCGCCTCGGGCTTGTCCGTCAGTTCGAGCGACGGCTGCGCGAGGTCGCCCGGATCGATTTCGCGGGTGCGATCGATGCCGGATTTGAGTTCGGCGATACGGACGGCATTGATGTCGAAGCCGACCACCGGCACGCCCGATCGCGCGAACGACACCGCGACCGGCAGCCCGACATAGCCCAGCCCGATGACCGCGATTTTACGTCCGTGCGCCACTTTTTAGCCCTACCCGGTTTCGGATGCCGGTCTTTAACCGTCAATGTGCGGCCGCTGCAAGCGGCCGGCCCAAAAGCCGGTCATAGAGCGCTACCGTCTGAGCGCCGATGCGGTCGCTGGAGAATTCGGCCTCGACCATGCGCCGGCCGGCGGCGCCGTAGTGCCGACGTAGCGCCGCATCGCCAGCCAGTTGCGCGATGGCGTCGGCCAGGGCGGCGGCATCGTCGGGCGGCACCAGGAGGGCGTTGACGCCATCGCGGGCGATTTCGCGGCAACCGGGCACATCGCTGGCGACGATCGGTCGTTCACAGGCCGCGGCTTCGAGCAGGCTTTTGGGCAGGCCCTCGCGCCGCGACGGCAGCACGGCAATATGCGCCCGCGCCCAGACCGTGGCGATGTCGCTGACGTGGCCGAGCAGTTCGACGTTCGGCCTGCGCTTCCAGGTTTCGATTTCGGCGGCGGAGATCGAGGCAGGATTGGCCGGATCGGCCTGACCGGCGATCAGAAGCTTGATCGGCGGCGCGCGCGCCATCAGTGCGTCATGTGCGGCAATCAGCGGGCGCAGGCCTTTGTCTTCGAGCAAGCGGCCGACAAAGGCGACCGTCACAGGTCCATCCGGCTCCGGCAGCGGCGTCAGCTTGGCAACATCAACGCCCGAGCCGGGGATCAGAAATATCCGGTCCAGATCGACGCCGGTCGCCGCCATGGCATCACGGTCGTCGCCGTTTTGAACCAACGCCGCGGCGTGGCGGCCGTTCAAGATCCAGCGCAGCAGCGCCTTGAACACCGGACGCACCACGCGCGCCTTGGCCGATTGCGACGTGAAGGTCGAGCCCAGTCCGGCGAAGGCATTGAGTTGTGCGATCGGCAGCCCGCGGGCAGCGAGCGAGCCGATCACCGAAGGTTGCAGGGCGACGTGATGAACGAGATCGGGCTTGAGTTGGCGATAAAGCTTGCGCACTTGTCGCACGATGTTGAAAACGTCGAGCGGATTGAGACTGCCGCGCCGCCACGCCAGCGGATGCAGCTTAAAGCCGAGCGCCTCGATGGCCGCGCCGCCGTGTACGACGTGGGTCGCGACGTGGACCTCATAGCCGGCAGCGAGCGCCGCCGAGGCCATCGGAATCCGGTGCGACAGGAAATACCAATCTTCCGTCACCAGATACAAAAGTATGGGGGCTCGCGAAGTCACGGTCTAAGCGGCGGCAACCGAATCGATATCGACGCTCACGCGGACCTTGCGACCGAGAAGATCGAGCAGAATGGCGACGCGCTGGTTGTCGCCCGTCCCTTCGTAGATGCCGAAAAGATCCGAGAACGCTCCCTCGGTCACGCGCACCGTGTCGCCGGCGGCGAAACGGGGGCCGGGATCGAGCTTGATGAAGCCGCGCTCGTCATGCTGACCGCGCAGCCGTTCGATGATCTTCGGATCGACGATGGCGGGACGATCGCCGTTGCAGACCAGTTTGCGCACGCCGACGGTCGAATTGACCGCGCGCCAGCGCTGCGCCTCGACATCCATGGCGACGAAAAGATAGCTCGGGAACAGCGCCTTGGCGACGAAGTCGGTCTTGCCGGCGTGCCGCCGCCGCTTGATGAAGCGCGGCAGGTAGCCCTCGAAGCCCTGACGGTCGAGATGCGCCAAAGCCTTGGCTTCCCCGTGGGGCTGGGTCAGGACGGCGTACCAGTTCAGGCGTTCGAGGGTCATGGCCCGTCCAAACAAAGTGGATATCAGGGGTCCGCGCCATGCCTAGCATTGAGACCGGCATGCCGATACTGATAGATGACGTGAGGCTATCGCGTTCACCGGATGAACGTCAAGGTCAAAGCCTCGGCCAACTCGCTATCCCATTACAATTCAATGCTAAATCATGACGATCCCAGCCGCTGACAAGCCATGACCGGCACTCCCTTCACCGAAATCGCCAGCAGCCACGCCGCATTGGTCCTCGGGCTGGTTCTGGCGCTGGCGCTAATCGTTTCCGCCGTCCTGGTCGCGATCCTGCGCCCGCTATTGATCCGCCATGTCATGGCCGCGCCGAACGCGCGCTCGTCTCACAAGGTCGCGACCCCGCAGGGCGGCGGCGTCGCGGTGGTCGCCGCCACCGTGCTGGCGGTCGCCTGCGGCTATTTCCTGCTGCCGGAAACAGCGACGAGCGCGCCCATCGTCGTCTTCGTTGCCGTGATCGTCCTTGCCGTCGTCGGCATGATCGACGACATGCGGCCGCTCGGCGCACTGCCCCGATTGATCCTGCAAGCGTTGGCGGTCGCGGCGATCATCGCCGTGCTGCCCAATGACATGCGGGCGCTGCCGGTCGTGCCGCTCTGGCTCGAGCGAGCGTTGATGCTGATAGCCGGCATATGGTTCGTGAACCTCGTCAACTTCATGGACGGCATCGACTGGATGACCGCCGCCGAAGTCGTGCCGGTCACCATCGGCCTTGCCATCGCCGGCGCGCTCGGCGCCATACCCGCCGAAGCAACCGTCGCAGCCGTCGCCCTCCTCGGCGCCATGCTCGGCTTTGCGCCGTTCAACAGACCCATCGCCCGGATTTTTCTCGGCGATGTCGGCAGCCTGCCGATCGGCTTGCTGTTGTTCTGGCTGCTGGCGCTGCTGGCGGGCGCGGGCCATCTCGCCGCCGCTCTCCTGCTGCCGCTGTATTATCTCGCCGACGCCACGATCACGCTGATCCGCCGCACTTTGGCCGGCGAGAAGATCACACAGGCGCACCGCAGTCATTTCTATCAGCGCGCGCTGCATGGCGGTGGCGGGCTTACCGTCATGCGGATCGTGGTTCGCATCATGGCGGTCAACGTCGTCCTGATCGCACTCGCGGTGACGACGCTGCTGCATCCATCGCCTGCGATCCACGCTTTGGCGCTGGTCGCGGGCTGCGTTGTGGTCGGCTGGCTGCTCTATCGCTTCGAGCGCAACACCTGATCGACCGCGTCGATCACCTGCTCGACCGACAATTCGACGAGACAGGCGCTGTCGCTTTCGAGCCGCCGCTCGCAGCCTTCAAGCTGACACGGCGTACACGGAAAGGCATGCTGCACCAGGGCGACATTGCCGCGCCGCTGGACGCTGCCCGTCGCCGACCACGGCAGGTCGAGTCCGGCCGCGGGCCACGGTCCCCACAGGCGCGGATCGGTCGGCCCATACAGCGCGACGGTCAGGCATCCGGTGGCGGCGGCGAGATGCGTCACCGAGGTATCGGGGCCGACATAAACCTTTGCCTTCGCCAACAGGCCGGCCAGCCGGCCCCAGTCGAGCGTACCGTCGAGCCGCGTGACGGGAACGTCGGCGCCGGTCCACACCCGGTCGAGATATTGGCGCTCGTCTGTCGAGGGGCCGCCCGTCGCAATGATCTCAAATCCGCGCACGGCCAGCGCGGTCGCGAGATCACGCCAGCCGCGCTCGGTCCAGCGCTTGTAGCGAAACATCGGCGCGGCATGGATCACCGCGTAGCCATCTTTCGGGGCATCGACGGAATCGCGCGAGCGCGGCGGCGTGACCTTCGGCACGCGCGGGATGCCGAGCAGGTCGGCGAAGCGTAACATTTCCTCGACGCGATGCACGCCGGGTTCATAAACGAGCTGACGGTCGAGGAGCCGTCGCTTGATCCGCCCGTTGAATTTTTCTTCGACCAGCGCCACGCGCTGACGTCCCGCGACCCAGGCAAAGAAAGTCGGGCGGTCGCCGCTCTGCGTCGAAACGGCGAGATCGTAGCCGCGCCACAGGCGGCGCGCGAGCGCAAGGCTTTGCATCGCGGTGCGCCGCGCCGGCATGGTGACGACGCCGTTGAGGTCGGGGTTGCCTTGCAGGATGCCGGCCGTGTCGGCGAAGACCAGCGCGTCGATGGTGGCGTCGGGAAAGGCCTGCCGCAGGCTGGCGATCAGCGGCGTGGTCAACAGCACATCGCCGAGCCGGCGCAAGGCGATCACCAGAATGCGCGGCCGCGACGGCAGCTCGATGCGGTCCATCGCGCTCAACCCTCGGCCGCGGTTGAAGCCGCGACCTTCACCGCCGACATCCCACGCTTGGCGCGCACGCTGTCGCTCTCGATGATCTGCGTGAGCTTACGTTCGTTTTCCGGGAGCGCCGAGCGGTCGGCCTCGGCATGCCACAAATGGATAACGCCGGTGGCGAAATTGCCGTCCTTGCGCCGGACGCCGGCATGCAACAGCCGCACGATGATGTCGGAGTCTTCCTTGCCCCAACCGCTGTAGTCGGCATCGAAGCCATCCACCGTTTCGAGATCGCGCCGCCACACCGCCATGTTGCAGGAACGTGCGCCTTGCCACGCCTTGGCCCGCCACCGCCGCAACGGCCCGAGCGGCAGCACCAGCAGCGCCGCCAGCCGGTTGACACCGCCGCGCGCGCGTTCGGTCAGCCAGCGCACCACGCGCCAAGTCTCCGGCGTCTCGCCGTCGCGCAGCACTGTCTCCGTGAGGCCGCGCGACAGCAGGATGCGGTTGCCGGTGACGAAGCGGCCCGGCTCGGCCAGTCTGCGATGGATGGCGACGAAATCCGGCCGTGCGATGCAGTCACCGTCGAGGAAGATGACGTAATCGCCGCGCGCCGCCAGCACGGCCCGGTTCCTGATCTCACCGGCACGGAAACCTGCGTCCTCGTGCCAGACATGCTCGACCCGATGCCCGACCGCCGATTTCATCGACTCGACAAGCGCGGCCGTCGGCGGCCCCGAACCGTCGTCGGCGACGATCACTTCAAAATCGGTATCGGTCTGAAAGCCAAGCGAGCGCAGCACAGCGGCGAGCGCATCCTCGCGATTATAGGTCGTGACGATAACGGAAATCAGCTCGGCCACTTAGCCCCTCGAACCGGATAAACACCCACGCGCCGCAGGCAGGCTTTAGCCGAACTGCCCTTCTGCGACAAATTTTCCCCATTGCCCTGGCCCGATCCAACTGGCATCCCTCCCGCCCGAGGGCAAAGCCAGTGGCGAAGATTTCGGCCTATATCCTGACCTACAACGAGGCCGAGAAGATCGAGGCCGCGGTCGGCTCAGTTTTATGGGCCGACGAAGTCGTCGTGGTCGACAGCTTCAGCGTCGACAAGACCGCCGAGATCGCCACGTCGCTGGGCGCCCGCGTGGTGGAGGTGCCGTTCAACGGTTTCGGCGACCTGCGCAACCGTGCGCTGGAAGCCTGCCAACACGAATGGATTTTCAGCCTCGATGCCGACGAGCGCTGCACCCCCGAAGTGCGCGACGAGATTTTAGACTTGATCGGCGGCGCGCCGGCCCATGACGTGTACCGCGTGCCGCGCCGCAGCTACATGATGGGGCGCTGGATCAAAGGCTCCGGCTGGTATCCAAATTTCCGCCAGCCGCAACTCTTTCGCAAAGGCGCGATGCGCTACACGCTGGAGCCGGTGCATGAGGGCTTCGAGAATTTGAGCGGCAAGCCGCTTGGCACGCTCACGAATGCGGTCTGGCAATTTCCGTTCCGCAATCTCGAAGAAGTCATCAAGAAGATGAACCGTTATTCCTCGCTCGGCGTGCCCAAGCTTGCCGGCAAGCGGGTGTCGATGGCGGGCGCGCTCGGCCACGGCTTGTGGTCGTTCTTCAAGCATTACATTTTGAAACGTGGCTTCATCGACGGCTGGGCCGGCTTCGTCATCGCCTTCGGCAATTTCGAGGGCACGTTCTATCGCTACGCCAAGCGATATGAGGAAATGCAAGACTGGCAGCCGCCGCCGAGCGAACCCCTACGGCGCGAACCGTTGGAATAGTTACTTCCCGCGCAGGCGGCGCGAGAAATTGCGAAACCAGCGAAACGGCAGCGCCAGATAATATTTCCGCGCGATCTCCCACCAGTCGCCGCCCTGCATGCGAACGGCGGAGCCATTCGGCACGTACCAACCGTTATTTTCATAGCGCCGCACGATGCGATATCCGGCGTCTCGCAAATAATTGTGCTTCGACAGATCGCCGACGTGATCTTCCAGCAGAATGAGGCGCGGCTGCCAGCGCGCAATGTCGAAGCCGCGCAGAACTTCGATCTCGTGGCCCTCGACATCGATGGACAGGAAGTCGAAATGCGTCGGCGCGCCCGCCTCGGTCAGCACGCTATCGACGGTGCGGATCGGCACCTGAATGACAGCCTCGGGGTTGGCACCCGGCGCCATGCCCGAACGGTCGAGCGACGACAGCGGCCCCGCGACATGCAGCGGCAGCGTGCCGCCTTCGTGCTCGGGACCCGAACAGGCGACCGCAAACACCTTGGCCGTGCGCAGGGCGCGCAGTTCGCGTGCGAGGTCCGGCTGCGGTTCTATCAACACGCCGGTCCAGCCGGCCTGTTCGAGATGCCAGGTCTGCGAACGCACACGCGGTTCGTTGGCGCCAACCTCGACGAAATAACCTTTGATGCCACCGAAGAAGGCGGCCACCATTTGCATCTCGGGATCGAGCGGAGCGCCTGACACGGAATTTCTTTCTGCGCTATTGTGGCTTGAGGGCGCGCGAGCGCTCGACCATCGACGTGGTCGACTGTCCGGGCACCAGATCGATCAGCACCACGGTCCCGCCGAGCGCTTCGACGATGTCGTGGCCCACCACGTCTTCACGCTTGTAGTCGCTGCCCTTGACCAGCACCGTCGGCTTGACGCGCGCGATCAGGTTCGCCGGCGTGTCCTCATCGAATACGACGACGAGATCGACGGCTTCCAGCGCCGCCAGCAGGTCGGCGCGCGACTGCACGTTCTGCACCGGACGGCCCGCGCCCTTGAGCCGGGTCACCGAAGCGTCACCGTTCAAGCCCACCACCAGCCGGTCGCAGGCCGCGCGCGCGCCGGCCAATAGTTTGACATGACCGGGATGCAGCAGATCGAAACAGCCATTGGTGAAGCCAATCCGCAAACCCTGCTTGCGCCAGACGTCCAGATGTTCGTCCAGCGCCGCCCAGTCGAATACGATCTTTTCCTCGGTCGCGAGCAACGCCGCCGGCAGGATGCGCGAACGCAATTCGACGACCGACAGCGTGGCGGTGCCGCGCTTGCCGACCACCACCGAGGCAGCCGCGTTGGCGGCGCGCATCGCGCTCTCGAAATCCGCGCCCATCGCCAGCATGCCGGACAACACCGCAACCACAGTATCGCCCGCGCCCGAGACGTCGCGCACCCGCACCGGATAGGCCGGGACGTGAACGGCCGCATCGGAGCCGGACACCAGCGTCATGCCGTCTTCGCTGCGCGTCACCAGCACGGCTTTCGCGCCGAAATCGCGCACCAGACTTGTGGCGGCGTCGGCGACTTCCTTGTCGGTTTTGGCGGGAGTGCCGGTTGCTTCGGCTAATTCCTGCCGGTTCGGCGTGATCAGCGTCGCGCCATTATAGACGCGATAGTCGCGGCCTTTCGGATCGACCACCACCGGCTTATCCAAGCGGTTCGCGGCCTCGATCACGGCGCGAATGACGCGCGGGGTCAGCGTGCCCTTGGCGTAGTCCGACAGAACGACCGCGCCGGCGCGCGGCAGCGCCTTGATGACGTGACCGATTAGCGCGTCTTCGCTTGCCGCATCGATCGCCGCCGCCCGCTCCCAGTCGGCGCGCAACAGGTGCGCGGAATGATGTTCGGAAACGAAACGCACCTTGCGCGTCGTCACGCGCGCCGCATCGATAGCGAGGTGATATTCGATCAACGGATGGGCGGCGAGCGCCTTGGTCAGCGCGTTGCCGGCATCGTCATCGCCGACGACGCCGACGAAAATGCAGCGCACGCCGAGCGCCACCAGATTGCGCGCGACATTGCCGGCGCCGCCGACCATGACCTCGGTGCGTTTGACCGCAATCACCGGGGTCGGCGCTTCCGGCGAAATGCGCGACACGTCGCCATAAACGAATTCGTCGAGCATCAGATCGCCGATGCACAGCACCGTCTGCTGACTGAGTTCGGCAAGATTTTTGTCGAAATCGAACATCTACCGAACGTCCCGCTGGTGCCGCCTCATACTCCGCTCATTCCCGCGCAGGCGGGAATCCAGCGTCAAAAACTCAGAAACAGAAATACGTAGAGTTGGGTCCCCGCTTTCGCCGGGACGAGCGGATTTTACGGCGATGCAACTCTCAGACATGGTCATCGATATCGATCCGCCTGGTCGAGATAGCCCGTGACGTATTGCGCGACCGCCTTGTCGAGCGGCGTGAAGCCGGCGTTGTAGCCCGCCTTGCGCAGATTCTCGATGCTGCTTTGCGTGAAATACTGATACTGGCCGCGGATCGATTCCGGCATGTCGACGTATTCGATGTTCGGCGCGCGTCCGAGCGCCTTGAACATCGCGGCGATCATGTCACGGAAGCTTTCCGCCTTGCCGGTGCCGACATTGAAAATGCCGTTGACTGACGGCGTATGGATCAGCCAGCGGATCACCGCGACGACGTCATCGATATAGATGAAATCGCGGCGCTGCTCGCCATCGCCAATGCCGTCGCGATGCGACTTGAACAGCTTGACCGGGTTGCCCGCCCTGGCGCCGGCAAAGACTTTCGACAGCACGCTCGCCATGTGACCTTTGTGATATTCGTTCGGTCCATAGACGTTGAAGAACTTGAGGCCGGCCCACTGCGGCGGCAGCTTTTGTTTTTTGACGACGCGATCGACCAGCGCGAGGTCGAACAGATGCTTGCTCCAGCCGTAGAGATTCATCGGCCGTAATTTGCGCAGCGCGGATGACGACCAGTCATCGGCGAAGCCCTGCTCGCCCTCGCCGTAGGTTGCGGCCGACGACGCATAGATGAACTGCGTACCCGTCTCGGTGCACCAGTCCAGCAGCCGCAGCGACAGCCGGAAATTGTTCTCCATCACCAGATCGCCGTCCGAGGCCGTCGTATCGGAGATCGCACCCATGTGGATAACGGCATCGAGCTTGCGACCGTCGAGCCATTTGGCGAGATCGGCCGGCGGCACAAAATCGGCGATCTGGCGCTTGGCGAGGTTGCGCCATTTGGCGTCCGCCCCGGCCCCAAGCCAGTCATTGACGGCAACATCGGTCCGCCCCGCCTCGTTGAGGCTGGCGACGATGTTCGAGCCGATGAAGCCGGCTCCGCCGGTGACTAAAATCATCCCAAAACCCCGAAGCACCTTAATTGCGCATGGCCTTTTCCGAAAACCGGTCCCCACTTTCCGGGACCCTGCGCCCGCAAACCTTTGCCTCAGTCCGGCCATTGGCGCAAATGCCGGGGGTAAATCGTACGGGAAACGGTAAAAATTGCGGCTGGACAGGCCGGCTTGGTGCAGGCTACCGGCTGTTCAGTTCGGCTTGCGAACCGCCGCCCGGGTTAAAATGAACTTCAATTCAGACAATACCGAGCGACCGGTGCTGATTGTCCCCTTTGTCTGGATCGGGGACTTCGTCCGCTGCCATTCGGTGGTCAGGCTGTTGCGCGCGCAAGCGCCGGACCGGCCGGTGGATATGGTGTCCTCAAGCCTGTGCGCGCCGCTGGCCGACTACATGCCCGGCGTCCGCAAGGCCATCGTCAGCGATCAGCCGCGCCGGCGGCTCGGCTGGGCGATCCAGCGGGATCTGGCGGGCCGCCTGCGCCGCGAAGGCTACGGCCAGGCGCTGGTCATGTCGCGCAAGTGGAAGGCGGCGCTGGCCCCTTTCCTCGCCGGCGTTCCGGTCCGCACCGGCTTTGCCGGCGAGGCCCGATTCGGCCTCATCAACGACATGCGCTGGGGCGAGCGCAGCCTGCCCCGCATGATCGACCAGATGGGGGCGCTGGCGCTGGCCAAAGGCGCCGCCCTGCCCGCGGACTGGCCGCTGCCCGAACTGAAGGTCCCGGCCAACGAATTGGCGCAATGGCGCGACCGGCGCGGCCTTTCAGGCGAGCCTCGGCCCATCGTCACCCTGTCGCCCGGCGCCGTCGGTGCCGGTAAGGCCTGGCCGGCCGGCCATTACGCCGCTCTCGCCCGCGCACTGACAGGCGAAGGCGCGTCGGTCTGGGTTTTGGGCGGGCCGGCCGAAACCGCCGCCGCCCGCCAGATCGCGGAAACCGTCGGTCGCGGCGTCCGGGACATGACCGGCACCGATCTGCGCAATGCCATTCTGGCGCTGGCCGCCGCCGACGTCTCGGTGACAAACGATTCCGGCCTGATGCACATCTCGGCCGCCCTCGGCACGCCGACCGTCGCCATTTTCGGGCCGACCAGCCCGTGGCACTGGAAACCGCTCAACCCGGTCGCCGCCATCCTGGAGCCGCCCGGCGACGAGGCAGCCCGCTTGCGCGCCCGCACCGAGGGCAACGACGCCGTGCGGCACCACCGGACCGCCGACGTGCCGGTGGATAACGTGCTCGCGGCGGTCCGCTCGGTCCTTTCGCAGCCCGCCGTCGCCCGTTAACGCATTCGTTCCGGCAATCCTGACGGCTCGCCGGTTCCGTGCTATCTATCGATCCGATCTCAAGGAACTTGACGCCCGATGGCGAAACCGCAACCTGCCGACATGCGAAGCGAACAGGCCCAGGCAGCGATCGACTGCGCCTTGCGCACGCTCGACGCCGAGCGTTCCGGCATCGACGCCTTGACCGCGGCGCTGCGCGACGGGCTCGGCACGCCCTTCGCCGCCGCCGTCGATCTGATCCGCGCAGCTCCCGGCCGCGTCATCGTCACCGGCATGGGCAAATCGGGACACGTCGGCAACAAGATCGCCTCGACGCTCGCCTCGACCGGCACGCCGGCGATGTTCGTGCATCCGGCCGAAGCCAGCCATGGCGACCTCGGCATGATCGCAAAGGGCGACGTGATCCTGGCGCTGTCGTGGTCCGGCGAGACCGCCGAACTGAAAAACCTCACCGACTATTCGCGCCGCTTCCGCATCGGCCTGATCGCGATGACCGCCAATGCCGACTCGACGCTCGGCAAGACCGCCGACGTGGTGTTGACGCTGCCGCAGGCGCGCGAAGCCTGTCCGCATAATCTGGCGCCGACGACGTCCTCGCTGATGCAGCTTGCGCTTGGCGACGCGCTCGCGATTGCGCTCCTGGAAAGCCGCGGCTTTACCGCCGTCGATTTCGGCCGGCTGCATCCCGGCGGCAAGCTCGGCGCGCTACTCAAGACCGTGAGCGACTTCATGCACACCGGCGAACAGGTGCCGCTCACGCTTGTCGGCACGGCGATGTCGGACGCGATCCTGCAAATGTCGGCCAAGGGCCTGGGTTGCGTCGGCATCGTCGATGCGCAGGGCAAACTGGTCGGCATCATCACCGACGGCGATCTGCGCCGGCACATGCGGAACGATCTGCTCGATACCCCGGTCGACGCGGTCATGACGCGCGCGCCAAAGACGGTGCGGCCCAATCAGCTCGTCAGCGAGGCGCTGGATATTCTCAACACCGCCCAGGTGACCGCGCTGTTCGTCATCGACGCCGGCAAGCCGGCCGGCGTCATTCACATCCATGACCTGCTGCGCGCCGGCGCGGCGTGATCGCTGCGGTTTCGTCTCACGCCGAGGCGCCCATGACCCGTTCGATCCGCTTGTCCGGCACCAGCCACATCATTGCGACCAGCACATAGATCGCCTGCGCGTACCACTCCTGGACGAAGGCGAGCGCGATCGCCGCCGCGTAACATGCGACCGACAGCTTAGCTTTCAGGTCCTTGCCGACTGCCTTGGCGAGGAGTGAGTCTTTGCCCTCATCGTGAATGATGGTGCTGGATAAAATCCAGTAGGCAGCACCCGCCATCAGAAGGACGCCACCGTAAAATGCGGTCGGCAGCGCGGCGAAATGGTTCTCGCCCATCCAGCCGGTAACGAAAGGCACCAGCGACAGCCAGAACAACAGATGAAGATTTGCCCACAGCACGCCGCCGGTCACCTTCCGGGCAGCGTGCAGCATGTGATGATGATTGTTCCAGTAGATGCCGACATAGATGAAGCTCAGGATGTAGCTGAAAAACGCCGGCAGCACGGGCGACAAGGCGGCCAGGTCCTCGCCATGCGGCACCTTCAGTTCCAGCACCATGATGGTGATGATGATGGCGAGAACGCCGTCGCTGAATGCTTCCAATCGGGTCTTCGGCATGCATCCTGACTTTCGCGTAGGGGGACGATGACGATAGTGAGCTAGCGGCCGATCCGCTGCAACGCCTCGACGACTTCATCCAATGCTGGTGGCATTCCTTGCGTGCCGAGGACGGCCAACGGTCCGTTGCCGACCGGGCCGGTCAGATGCGGGTTGCTGCCGGCGAAGATCGCGACCGACGGCACGCCGAGCGCCGCGGCAAGATGCAGCAAACCGGTGTCGACGCCGACGACGCAAGTCGCGCCCGCAATCAGCCGTGCGACCTGATCGAGCGGCGCGCGCGCAGGCACGCGCGCGCCCGGCAGCGCGGCGGCGATTGTTTCGCTGCGCATGCGTTCGGCTTCCGTGCCCCACGGGAGTACGATCTCCAAGCCCCGCGCGGCGATAGTCCGGCCGAGCGCGATCCAGTTCGCCACAGGCCATTCCTTCTGCGGTTGCGCCGTCGCATGCAGCAGCACCGCGTAAGGCGCAGCGGCGTCAGCTAGCGCACCGCGATCGAGCCCATAATCCGGCGCGCCTTGCGGCGCGTAGCCAAGCGCCAGTCCTGTCAACGCGCGATTGCGCTCGATGGCGTGCAGGTCGCGGCTGACCTGATGGCGAACATCATAGAACAGCGACGCCAGCGGTTCGCGAATGCTGTTGCGATCGTAGCCGTGACGAGGCCCGCGTGCGATCCGCGCCATCAGCCCCGTGCGCAGAAGCCCTTGCGTATCGATCACCGCATCATGGTGTTTTGCGCGAACGGCGCGGGCGTTGCGGACTATTTCGGCTAGCGTCGTCGGCGCCAGCGGCGATTTGCGCCAGCGCCGCCATGCCACCGGCATCACCGCATCGACCGCCGGGTGCAAGCGCGCCAGCGGCGCGAACGCCTCCTCCACGAGCCACACGAAGCGCGCGCCCGGCAGCGCCTTGCGCGCGTCGGTCAGCGCCGGCATGTGATGAACCACGTCGCCGAGAGAAGATGTCTTGATGAACAGGATGTCGGGCATTATCGCTTCTGGCGCCGGTCGTTAGCGTCGGTTTTGCACGATTAACGACGATCCTATACCTGCCATTAACAATGGCCGCCATAACCCTGACCCTTTTCCGGTCAACATAACGCCTCTTTTTCGACTCACCGGTACAGGCTTAACGCATGCGGGGGCAACGATGACGATATTGGTCACAGGCGGCGCCGGTTATATCGGCAGTCACATGGTGCATGAATTGGTCGATGCCGGCGAACCGGTCGTCGTCCTCGACAACCTGTCGACGGGCTTCCGCTACCTGTTTCCGGCCACGGTGCCGCTGGTCAACGGTTCGACCGGCGACCGCGAGCTGGTCGCCAAGACAATCGCGCACTACGGCGTCACCGCCATTATCCATTTTGCGGCATCCATCGTGGTGCCGGACTCGCTGCGCGATCCGCTCGGCTATTACCGTAACAACACCATGAACACATGTGCGCTGCTCGATGCCGCCATCGAGGCCGGCGTCCGTCAGGTGATCTTCTCGTCGACCGCCGCCGTTTACGGAAACGCCGAGGTGCCGTCCTTGCGCGAAGATGCGGACACGGTGCCGATCTCGCCTTACGGCAATTCCAAACTGATGTCGGAGATCATGCTGCACGATGCCGGCAAGGCGCACGGCCTGCGCTTCGTTATCTTGCGCTACTTCAACGTCGCCGGCGCCGATCCGCTCGGACGAACCGGACAGTCGAGCCCGGCCGCGACCCATCTCATCAAGGTCGCCTGCGAAGCCGCCGTCGGCAAACGGGAAAAGATGGCGGTGTTCGGCACCGACTATCCGACGCCGGACGGAACCTGCATCCGCGACTACATTCACGTCAGCGATCTGGCGCGCGCCCATTCGGCCGCGCTCGGCCATCTGCGCCGCGGCGGCGCCAGCATGACATTCAACTGCGGCTATGGCCGCGGCGCGTCGGTGTTCGAGGTGGTCGATGCGGTGCGCCGCATCAGCGGTCGCGACTTTCCGGTCGAGATCGAAGGCCGCCGTCCCGGCGACCCGGCGGCACTGGTCGCGAACGTCGACCGCATACGCGCGACATTGCCGTGGCAGACCCGGTTCCAGGACCTCGATACCATCGTCGTCCATGCGCTGGCCTGGGAAAAACGGTTGAACGCCGACGCCGCAGCCGCGCGTCCGGATCGCGCGCGGCGTTGAATACAGCTTTGTATTTGCGCTGAAATCGGGCCGGTGCGAGGTTCTCGGGACGTCCCCTCAAAGTGCGCTTGACGCGCCATAATCAATGCCCGACAGAGGGCATCATGAACGGACCGAAGCCGCCTCCTTCCGACGACGAGCGCTATCGCGCCTGGCCCCTGGTCAAAAGACTTTTGACCGAACAGGGCAGCCGGCACTGGCGGCGCTACGCGGTCGCCTTCATTTTCATGGCGATTTCCGCCGGTTGCACGGCGCTCAGCGCCTATCTGATCGGCGACGTCATCAATCAAGCTTATGTCTACCGCAACCTCACCGGTATCATCACGCTCGGTGCTATCACCGCGCTGCTGTTTACCGGCAAGGGGCTGGCGACCTACGGCCACACGGTCCTGCTCTCGCAGATCGGCAACCGTATCGTCGCCAACAATCAACGCGCGGTGTTCGCAAAGCTGCTCACCGAAGGCCTGAGCTTTTTCTCCGACCGGCACTCGACCGAATTTATCGCGCGCCTGACCGCGGGCGCCGCCGCCGCCACGCAGGTCATGAACCTGTTGATCACCTCGCTCGGCCGCGATCTGTTGTCGCTGATCGGCCTCGTCATCGTCATGGTGGTGCAGGACCCGTTGATGTCTTTCTTCGGCTTCGTGGTCGCGCCGCCGGCGTTTCTGGTGCTGCGCAAATTGATCCGCCGCGTCTACAAGATCGGCCGCAGCCAGTTCCAGGGCGGCACGCGCATTCTCGAGACGTTGCAGGAAACCCTGCAAGGCGTGCGCATCGTCAAGGCCTTTACGCTCGAAGACATCATGCGCGAACGCTTCGATCGCAATGTCGCGGCGGTCGAGCACGAGGCCAACAAGATGGCGCGCGTCGCCGCCCGCGCCAGCCCGTTGATGGAGACGCTCGGCGGCTGCGCCATCGCGCTCGCCATCACGTATGGTGGATACCGCGTGCTCAACACCGGCGCGACGCCGGGGCAGTTCTTCTCTTTCATCACCGCGTTCCTGCTCGCCTACGAGCCCGCCAAGCGTCTCGCCCGTCTCAACATCGAGCTGAACAGCGCGCTGGTTGGCGTGCGCATTTTGTTCGAGGTGATCGACAGCCCGCCGAGCGAGCCGGACGATACCGGCATGCCCGATCTGATGATCGAGACGCGGCGGCTGGAATTCGACGACGTCCACTTCGCTTATCGCGGCGATGAGGCGGTCCTGCGCGGCATGTCGTTCGTCGCCGAACCCGGCAAGCTCACCGCGCTAGTCGGCCCCTCGGGCGGCGGCAAATCGACCGTGTTCAATCTGCTGCTGCGCTTCTACGACAGCGAACGCGGCCGCATCCTGATCGACGGCCAGGACATTACCGGGGTTTCGCGGCGTTCGTTGCGCCAGCATGTCGCCTATGTCGGACAGGACGTCTTCCTGTTTCGCGGCACCATTCGCGAAAACATCGCCTTCGGCAAACCGGGCGCGACCGACGACGAGATCCTCGCCGCCGCCAAGGGCGCTTACGCGCATGACTTCATCATGTCCTTCCCGCTCGGTTACGACTCGCCGGTCGGCGAGCACGGCCTGCAATTGTCGGGCGGCCAGCGCCAGCGCATCTCCATTGCCCGCGCGCTGATCAAGAACGCGCCGATCATCATCCTCGACGAAGCCACCGCCGCGCTCGATTCCGAGAGCGAATTGCAGGTCCGTGAGGCGATGGATCATCTGTTCGAGGGCCGCACCACGCTGGCCATCGCCCACCGGCTGCATACCGTCTCGCACGCCGACCGCATCTATGTGATCGAGGACGGGCATTCGACCGAATCCGGTCGCCACGACGAATTGCTGGCCAAGGACGGGCGCTACGCCTCGTTCTACCGGCTCCAGCTCAAGCAGCAGGAACCCCGCGCGCCGGCCATGTTAGCGGCTTCCGCGTAGTCCTTGCGTCCGACTTCCGCCTGCCCGGCTTGTTCGGGTCTTCGGAATGCGATACCGGGGAGCCTCCAATCGCGGCGGAAACGCCATTTTTCACCATCGTAAAGGCAAAAATCCATGAGTGCGGACTACGTCATTCCGGCGCCGCCGCAGGCCGCTATCGCGGTCGCAGGCACTACCAAGACTTTCCCGGTTCGCCGCATCTGGTGCGTCGGCCGTAACTACATCGAGCACATCCGCGAGATGGGCCAGGACGAGCGCCTGCCGCCGTTCTATTTCGCCAAGCCTGCCGACGCGATCGTTGCCGACGGCGGCACCGTGCCCTACCCGTCGCTGACCAAGGACATGCACCATGAGGTCGAGCTGGTAGTGGCGCTCAAGTCCGGCGGACGCAATATCCCGCTCGAAAAGGCGAATGACTGCATCTACGGCTACGCCGTCGGCATCGACCTTACCCGCCGCGACCTGCAAATCGCCTCGCGCGACCTCAAGCGGCCGTGGGAAGTCGGCAAGGCCTTCGACCATTCCGCGCCTTGCGGTGCGATCAAGCCGGCCTCCGAGATCGGTCACCCGACGAAGGCCCGGATCGCACTTTCCTGCAACGGCAAGGTCCGTCAGGACGGCAATCTCGATCAGATGATCTGGAACGTTCCTGAAATCATCGCCGACTTGTCGAAAATGGTCGAGCTGGCCGCCGGTGACATCATCATGACCGGAACGCCGTCGGGCGTCGCCGCGACGGTTGCCGGCGACAAACTGGAATGCTCGGTCGAGGGCATCGGGACCTGCGCCGTCACCATCGGGCCGGCGCTGAAGTAATCGCAATACGTACTGGCACTTAAGGACGGCCGGCGGACGGAACCGCCGGCCGTTTTGCGTTGTTTACCCAGCGCTAACGGTCAAGGCCGCACATTGGATGTGCCGGTTCCCGTCTGTGGATCTGACAGCGAAGAGGACCGATTTCGATGGATGAAGCGATTAGAATTTTGGGACGTCCGGCTCCTTTGGCCGTCGATGCCGCCAGGATGGCGGAAACCGTACTGCAATTTTCACCGGCCACCGATGCCGAAGCGCTCAAGCTTCTGCGCGCCAGCTTTCCGCACTGCCCGTTGAGCATGCGCGTCGCCGCGCTCGACCTCCTGATGCGCCGCCAGCGCCGCGTGCGCGGCAAAGGCTACATTCCCAGATAAAAGCTACATGCCAAGATAAGCCTGCCGCACCCGGTCATCGCCGAGCAGCGCTTCGCCGGTGCCCGACAAAGTGACGTGGCCGTTTTCCAGAACATAAGCTTGGCTCGCCAGCCGCAGCGACACCGCGACGTTCTGCTCGACCAGCACGCAGGTCAGCCCCTCGCGGTTGAGATCGCGCACGGTCTTGAGCACCTGCTGCACGATGGTCGGCGCGAGGCCCAGCGACGGTTCGTCAAACATCACCAGATCGGGCGCGCCCATGAGGCATCGCCCGATCGCCAGCATCTGCTGCTCGCCACCCGACAAAGTGCCGGCCGCTTGATCGCGCCGTTCGGTGAGCAGCGGAAACATCGCATAGACTTTTTCCAGATTGCGCTCGCGCATCGCCCGGGCGCGCGGGATCATCGCGCCCATCGCCAGATTTTCCGCAATCGACAATGACGGAAATACCTGACGGCCTTCGGCGACCTGGCCGATGCCGAGATCGCAGACCTTGTGGCTCGGCCACCCTGCGATGTCCTGACCGCGATACAGGATGCGGCCAGCCGACGGCTTATGCATGCCGGCAATGGCACGGATCAAGGAGGTCTTGCCCGCCCCATTGGCGCCGACGATGGCGACGATCGCGCCTTCGGGAATTTCCAGCGACACGCCGTCGAGCGCCTGGGCATCGCCGTGGAAGACGTCGAGGTTTTCGATGCGGAGCATCAGATATCCTCCGCGCCGAGATAAGAATCGATCACCGCCTTGTCGCGCACCACCTCCTCCGGCGCTCCTTCGGCAATGGCCGCGCCGTGGTGCAAAACAAGGATGCGCCCCGCCAGCGCCATGACCGCGCGCATGACGTGCTCGATCAAGACAATCGTCAAGCCGCTGCCGCGGTTCAATTCGCGCAGGATCGAGACGATGCGGTCCGTCTCGGTTGGCCGCAAGCCCGCCATCACTTCGTCGAGCAGCAGAAGCTTCGGATCGGTGGCGAGCGCACGCGCCACTTCGAGACGCTTGCGGTCGGGCAATGTCAGCGACGACGCCCGCGCGTTTCGTTTGTCGTAAAGGTCTAGGCGACGCAGCACCTCGCCGGCATGACCACGGGCATCCGCGACATCATCGCGGTGCATCAGCGCGCCGACGATAACGTTATCCACGACGCTCAGGGCCGGAAACGGCCGCACGATCTGGAAGGTGCGCCCAATGCCGCGGCGCGCGATGCGATCCGGCGCAAGTCCTTCGATGCGCTCGCCGGCAAATGTAATGCCGCCACGGTCGGGCGGATTGACGCCGGCGATCATGTTGAACAGTGTGGTCTTGCCGGCGCCGTTCGGCCCGATCACCGCGAAGATGGCCCCTTCCGGTACCGCGAAACTCAGCCTGTCGACCGCGAGCAGCCCGCGAAACCGTTTGGTGACGCCATCGACTGCGAGAAGCGCGGTCATGACTCGCGCTCCTTCAAGCCGATGCGCGCACGCAGCCACGGCCAGATACCATCCGGCAACGCCATGATGACGAACAGCAGACAAACGCCGTAGAACACCTGCTTCGCACCCGGCAGATCGATCCCAAGCGCGGCAAGACAACTGGTCAAGGTTTCGGCGAGGCCGGTCAGGACGAAGGCGCCGAGGATCGGCCCGAACAAGGTGCCGACGCCGCCGACGATCGGCCCGAGGATGATCTCGATCGAGCGGGCGATGTGGAACACCTGCTCGGGAAACAAATTATTGTAATAGAAGGCATAAATGACGCCGGCAAACGATGTCATGCAGGCGGATATGACGACCGCGATCATCTTATAGTGGAACGTATCGATGCCGGCCGCGCGCGCGGCTTCCTCGTCTTCGCGGATCGCCAGCCAGAAATAGCCGATACGACTTTGTAACAATGCACGGCAAAAGATGAAGGCGGCGACCGTCGCGACCAGCAGCACGTAATAGAACATCGCCGGCTGACCGCGCAGGTGCCACAGATCATTATGAGTATATTGCGCAACGGGGAGGAACAGACCGGACGAGCCCTTGGTAAAAGCGAAATGGTCGAAGCCGACGCGGGCGAATTCCGCCACCGCGATGGTGAGGATGGCGAAATAGACTCCGGCGACCTTGAAGCGGAACGCGAGGAAGCCGATGAAGGCTCCGGCCAGCGCCGCGACCGGCACCGCCACCAGGAGACCGAGCCACGGGCCGATGCCGTAATGCACGTAGAGCGCCGCCGACGTGTAGGCGCCAAGGCCGACATAGAGCGCGTGGCCGAGTGACAACTGCCCGGCAAAGCCCATCATGATATTCCAGGCTTGGCCGATATAGGCGAAGTACAAAATGAGGATCAGCACCGTCAGCAGGTAGTCGCTGGCGAAAAGCGGCGCGACAAGAAGCACGATCAGCAACGCTGCGAGCAGGATCAGTGCGCGCGGCGAGACGCCTTCGGTCAGCCGCAGGAGCCTGTTTTTGCGCGCCGTACCCATCATGCGGCTTTCTTGCCCATGATGCCTTGCGGGCGAAACAGCAGCACCAGAACCAGAATAGCGAAAGCGAACATGGTTTTGGCCGATGGCGTAAACAGCAGGCCCGCCATCGCCTCGGTCATGCCGATCAGGATGCCGCCGAGCAACGCGCCTGGCATCGACCCGAGTCCACCGGTGATGACGATGACGAAAGCGAGCAGCGTATAGGCCGGCCCGAGCGACGGCGTAACATCGACGATCAGCACCAGCATGACACCGGCGGCGCCGACGCAGGCCGCCCCCAGGCCGAACGTCAAAGCGTACAGATGCTTGACGTCGAGACCGACGACAAGCGCGCCGGTATAATTGTCGGCGCAGGCCCGAATTGCCGTGCCGAGCCGGGTGAACTGGAAGAACGCATAGAGCGCAGCCGCCACCACCAGCGCCGCGAGCGCGGCATAGGCTTTGGTGGCATCGACGATCAGCGGGCCGACCTGAAAGCTGTCATAGGAGTACGACGTCTGCACGCTCTTGGCGTCGGGACCGAACAGGATCAGCAGCACGTTGACGATGATGATGGCGACGGCGACCAGCAGCAGAAACTGCATGTAGTCCGGCCGCGTGATAAAGGGGTTGATGATGCGCGCTTGCAGGATATAGCCGAACACGCCGAGCACCACCGCGATCGGCAGCAGCATGACCAGCGGATCGAGATGCAATGTCGCGAACAGCGTCACCGCGATATACATCGCGATGGTCATCATCTCGCCGTGGGCAAAGTTGACGACACGCACGACGCCGAAGATCACCGACAGGCCGAGCGCCATCAGACCGTACACCAGGCCGGTCAGAAGGCCGCCAACGGCGACGTTGAGATAGACATCGAAGGACAATCACAAATCCTTAGGCTTCGTCCGACCTATCCACCGTCATGCCCGGCCTTGGGCCGGGCATCCACGTCTTTCTTATCTTCGCCCCTAAGCAAGACGTGGATGGCCGGGACATAGGCGAGCGAAGTGACGCCGTCCTTCGGACAGCTATGCCCGGCCATGACGGAGATGTTTGCGCTCGGCCGACGTCGCGGGCTCACGCCCGCTTGTTATACGGCTTCAGCGGCCATTCCGGCTTGGCATTGGCGGCACTCTTGGGCGCGACCGTCACCAGCTTGCCGCCGCGATTTTGAATCGCGCCGCCGATGATCTTGTCGTTCTGGCCCTTGGCGTTGAACTGGATGCCGGGGCCGATGCTGACATTGTCCTTGATGTCAGTCTTGCGAATGGCGTCGGCCAGCGCTTTCGGGTCGGTCGAGCCGGCGCGCTTGAAGGCGTCGGCGGCGATCAATAGCGCCTCGAAGGTATAGACGTGGTTGGTGTTGAGGTTGACGCCGGGGCTCGCTTTGGCAAGCGCGGCCTCGAGCTGCTTCGACAGCTTCTTGTTAGGGTCGTACCAGGGCGCAAAGCTCAGCGGGCCGTCGGATAGCTTGCCGAGCGTCTTGAGATACTGATCCTCATACCAGCCAGGACCCATGCTCATGATCGCCATCGGCGACCAGCGCTGCTTGACCAGTTCGCGGGTCAAGAGGATGGCGTCGTTGAGGCGACTGACCATCAGCAAAGCGTCGGCGCCGGTCGCCTTGGCCTTGGCCATCTCGACCGAGAGGTCGCGCGCCGCCGGATCGTAGGATATCGTCTCGACGATTTTGTACGGCATGTCGAACTTCGGCATGATCGCGCCGATGCCGCCGGCCATCGCGGCGCCGAACGTATCGTTGACATGCATGAATACCGCGGTCTTCGGCGCGGCGCCGGTGATCGCGAACAATTCCTTCTGGTCGATGAAGGCGTCACGCA
Source organism: Hyphomicrobiales bacterium (assembly GCA_041691675.1). Lineage (GTDB taxonomy): Bacteria > Pseudomonadota > Alphaproteobacteria > Rhizobiales > Xanthobacteraceae > Pseudolabrys. The sequence continues at coordinate 53,044 of JBEPUC010000014.1, forward strand.
GGATCATCTGCGCGGTCGGGAAGTTGCGGAAGACGAACTTGTAGCCCTGCTCGGTGATCGGCGGCGCGGCGGCGATGTTGATGACGAAGGGAATGCCTTTCTGCTCGGCCACCTGCGCGATCGCCGAACTCTGGCCGGAGTCGAACGCGCCGACCAGCAGTTCAGCGCCTTCGCCGATCAGCTTCTCGGCGCGCGAGCGCGCGACATCGACATTGGTCTCGGTATCGGCGTTGATGATCTGCAAGTCGGGCATGCCGAGATCCTTGAGGATGCCGCCGGCGATATCGACGCCGCGCTGGCAGTCCTGACCGATGCCGGCCTGATAGCCCGAGCGCGGCAGCAACACGCCGACCTTCAGAGCCTTTGCTTGCGCGCGCACGATATTGAACGGCGCGGTGCCGGCGACAAAGCCGGCAGCGCCGAGCCCGGCGGCGAAGGTGCGGCGGTTCAGCGAACCCGCGTTTGTGGAGCGTTTTGTCTGCGACTTGCGTTTCATTGTTGTGTCCTCCCTGAGCCCTGCAGGGCCGTTGTTCACGATGATGCCGGATTTGCTCCAGTTGTCAAAACTTCACAAAATATGACCGCCCGGACCTTCCCGCGACGGCAGAATTACGCATACATCCTCTCCACCGCCGCGGCGATGCGCAAAAGACGGCGATCATGGCCGTTGCGGGCAAAAAACATCAGCCCCGTCGGCAGGCCGCCCTCGCGCGGCAGCGGTATCGTGACCGCCGTCAGGTCGAAGAAATTGGCGATAGTCGTGTTGCGCAACGCCATCGCGTTCTTCGCCATGAATTCCCTCGGCGTTGCGACCTCGTCGATACGCGGCGCGACGATCGGCGTCGTCGGCATTACCAGCGCATCGAGATCGGCAAGCCGGGCGTCCATCGCCTTGATCAAGTCGGCGCGCGCACGCGCGGCGATGATGTAATCGGCCACAGTGATGTCGGCGCCCTTGGAGACACGGGCACGCACGATTTGGTCAACGTCATCGCCACGCCGCGCCAGCCGGTCCTTGTGGATCGAATAGACTTCGGCGACGAGCAGGCTGGCGCGTCCAAGCACCTGCATCATGTCGTCGAATATCGGAAGCTTCTCGTAGGACAGCCGCGCGCCGGCACGTTCCAGCCGGTCGAGCGCCTCGGGAAAACGGCGGCCGACAGTGTCGTCGAGATTTTCCAAGGGCAAGCCTTGCGCCACGCCAAGCCGCAGGCCGGCGAGCGGCGCAGCCTCCAGACTCCAGGGCGCCTCACCTGCCATCACGGCGTCGGCATCGGCACACTCGGCGACCGACTTGGCCAGCGGACCGATGGAATCGAGCGAATAGGACAACGGAAATGCACCGTCGGTCGGCACGCGCTGGCGGCTCGGCTTGAAGCCGGTGACGCCGCAGAATGACGACGGAATGCGCACCGATCCGCCGGTGTCGCTGCCGATAGCGATCTCGCACATATCGTCGGCCACCGACACCGCAGCGCCGGACGACGAGCCGCCGGGGCAGCGCGCGCGGTCGGCCGGGTTGCCGGGGGTGCCATAGTGCGGATTGATGCCGAGACCGGTGAACGCGAATTCGGACATATTGGTCTTGGCCACGATGACGGCACCGGCGGCGCGCAGGTGCTGCACGATCGGCGCATCCTGCACAGCGGGCTTGGCTTCCTCGGCCAGCACTTTCGAGGCGGCCCGGGTCGGTTCGCCGGCGACGTCGAACAAATCCTTGATCGAAACGATGGCGCCATCGAGCGGTCCGAGCGAAACCCCGGCGCGGGCCCTGGCGTCGGAGGCATCGGCCGCGGCCGCTGCCGCTTCGCGATACACCGTGAGGCAGGTCCGCGCACCCTCCCCGCCGGCATCATCGATGCGGGCTAGCGCTTGCGCCAGCCGGTCGCGCGCGGACGATTTTATCATGGAACAAGACTCCGGGATGAACGTTGGACGGAGTGAAGCTATTCGATTCCGGCCGTTAAATCGACAGGAAGCCGGCATGCCCATTCAGGGGCGCCGAGTTTGTATTTCTGACTTGTTTGGACGACGAGTCAAAGAGGGCGCTCCGCGAGGGGCGCCCTTCTTCTTTGAGTTTCTCCGGACCGCGATCAGTGCCCGAGCCCACCCTTCTCCTCGATGAACTGTACGACCCCGCCGACGTCCTTGCCGTCGCGCAGGTTGGTCATGACAAATGGCCGCTGCCCCCGCATCTTTTTGGCGTCGCGCTGCATGACGTCGAGTGAAGCCCCGACATAAGGCGCGAGGTCGATCTTGTTGATGACCAGCAGATCCGAGCGCGTGATGCCCGGGCCGCCCTTTGACGGGATTTTGTCGCCCGCCGCGACGTCGATGACATAGATCGTGAGGTCGGCAAGTTCGGGCGAAAATGTCGCGGCCAGATTGTCGCCGCCGGATTCGATCAGCACCAGGTCGAGATCGGGAAATCTCGCACGCATCTCGGCGACCGCGGCCAGATTGATCGAGGCATCCTCGCGAATCGCGGTGTGGGGACAACCACCGGTCTCGACGCCGGCAATGCGGTCGGCCGACAGCGCGCCGGAGCGCACCAGGTATTCGGCGTCCCATTTGGTGTAGATGTCGTTGGTGATGGCGGCAATCTGGTAGCGGTCGCGCAATTTCTTGCACAGCGCATCCATCAGCGCGGTCTTGCCCGAACCGACCGGGCCGCCAATGCCGACGCGAAGCGGGCCGTGGGAGCTTGCCTTCATATTTCACCTGTCATCGCCGGGCTTAGCCGTCCGAAGGACGGCTTCGCTTCGCTCGACCATGTCCCGGCCGTCCCGCTTGGAAGAGCAAGACCGTTGCTCTCTTATCGGGATCGTCGGGTCAAGTCCGGCGACGACAATCGCACCGCCCGGAACGGGGTCCTGTTGGCCCCGCCCCGATTGCGTTGTCCGCGATGTTTAGTTGCCGTATCCGCGGTCAAAACCGCGCGAATAGCCCTCGCGGAAACCCTGGTCATAACCGCGCTTGTAAAGTTGCCCGCCCTTGTTCCGCCAACCGCCTTGGGCATGGGCGCCGCCATATCGGTTGTCGTCGGCGTTATCGGTGTAATCGGTCTCATCGTCGCGCGATGCGCCGGACCGCTCATCGGCACCGGCGTTGCCGTTAAAGCCGGTGGTTTCGCCATTTCTGCTCATGGACGGAGGGTTGATCGCCATGAACACCGTGTTGCCTTCATTGTCCTTGGCCTGGACCAGATATTTCGCATCAAGCACGCGGATATGCGTAAAACCCGCCTTCTTGAGCGCGCTTCGCAGCTTATGCTGAGTCATGCCGCGGGCGTGACGGTGCCAGCCTTTCGCGCCGTCATCGTTCTGCGCGGACTGGTCGACGTCTTGATCCCCGGACTTGTCGAGGGGTTTACCCGATGCGGCTTCATCCGAAGAACTTTGGTCCGAAAAGTTTTGGTCCGAAGAACTTTGGTCCGATGCGTTATGGTCCGAAGAATTTTGGCTCTGTGAGGATTGGCTCGATGAAGCTGCCGGCGACCCGGCCGAAGAGCCATCCGTTTGATCATCGGGCGATACCATCGTGCCGGCTGTGCTCTGAGAATTCTTCATTGCTTTGGTGATCGAGTCGTTAGCCGCGAGCGCCGGTGACGCGGCGAGCGCCAGCACGGCGGCGGACGTCAGTAGCCATTTTGTCTGCATGGAACATCTCCAGTGTGTTTACCTCCCCTCCCTGAAGTCAAAGCAATGCGCCGGAGATTGTTCAATTTTTCCTGCAAGTCATGTGCAGTTTTCAGGAGCGGAACAACCGGGTGTACTGCGTCTCGTGGTGAGTCGAGGCGAGATCGGCACGGAAAGCCGACGAGCCGATGCCGTCGAGGGTCGCGACACACGCGCGCTGCACGGTTGCGGCGATGACGGATTCGAGCGCGGCCATCACATACAACCCTTGAGTCTGGCCGAGCGGGATGAGCCGCACGCCTGCCGACACCCAGTTGGCGGCCACAGCCTGCAAATAAGCGGCGAGGGCCGGCTCAAGCGAAATGCCGTGACCGGCAGCGGCAACGGCAACGGCGACAGGATAGGCGACGGGACCGTTCCATACCGCCGTTAACCTGTCGAGCGCCGGCGCGGGCCAGGCGGCACGGGCCGCCTCGATGAAAGCATTGCCCTGTGCGGTCGATTCCAGATGGCGTTCCCGGGTCGGCGCGAACGCGGCGGCGAATTCGGCGACGTCTCGCAAGGTTTTGTCGTTTTCGTCGCACAGTGCCCCAAGAATTGCCTTATGCGCATGGACGAACAGCACGGCATCGCAATAGCCGCCGCCCTGCGCCAGCATCGTCGTCAGCCAGCTTTGCAGCGTTGCGGCGTCGGTAATGTCGCCGCTCTCCACCGCCCATTCGATTCCGCTGGAATATGAGAAGGCGCCGACCGGAAAGGCGGGAGACAGCCAGGCCATCAGGCGGTAGAGGGCGGGCGCTTGCAGCCCCTCATCCTCAGGCGTCGTGCCCCGCGCAGGCGGGGCATCCAGTAGCCCCCGTCCCGCGTCTGCCCCGGCAACCGACACTGAGGATACTGGGACCCCGCCTTCGCGGGGACGACGGGTGCGAGATTGTCGCGGCCCGTCATTCATGACCGTGCTCATGGCTCGGCGAAGCTGGCTCCGGATCGAACGGCGCGTCGAGCGCCGTCACCTCCGCGCCAAGCCCGCGCAACATCTCCTCAAGCACATGATCGCGACGGATACGGATTTTGCCGGCGACGATCTGAACATCGGTATGGCGGTTTCCGAGATGCCACGCGAGCCGCATGGTCTCGAATGCGTTATGCGCGGCGATTTCCAGCAAAGGCTCCGTTGCGCCCCGCACCAGCACGATCAAGCCATTGTTGAGCACCAGCCCGTCGCCATCGCGCAAACTGACGGGTGCGGCGAAGTCGAGCATAAAGGTCGTGCCCTGCTCGCCGGTCAGGACAATGCGCCGGCGGTTGCGATCGCCGGCATCGAGCGTCACGCGGTCGATCGCCGTCGCCGCATTCCATTCGCCCGCGTGTTTGATGCCGGATATGCGTTTCACGCTCGCCTGACCCTAGTCATTCTCAAACCATTTCATTTTGACACGCGTCAGGCTAGCGTCTTTGCAACCGCCCGCCATCGGAGAATAACGCATGACCGCCAAGGGTAAACATTCACCGCCGGGTCAAGGCAATATCTACGCCAAGGCCAACGAGGTCATCGTCAAGATCACCGGCGCCGACACCGGCCAGACCTTCGAGATCGTCGAAGAAAACTGCAAGCCGGGTTTTCAATCGCGCGCGCATTATCATGTCAAAGCCTATGAGACGTTTTACTTGTTCGACGGCAGCGCTGATTTTCAGGTTGGTGACGAATTGTTTCACGCCACGAAAGGCTCCTGCGTGCATATCCCGCCGGGAGTCACGCATCAGGTGACCTCGAAAGAAGGCGTGCGCATGCTGATGATCTACGCGCCGGCCGGCACCGAGGGCATGTTCGCCGCAATGCACGCTTTGAGCCATGAGCAACTGATGAACGCCGAACTCACCAAAACCCTGGCCCTCGAGCATGACACGGTGATGATCGAGCAGAGCAGCGACGGACGCGGCAAGGGAACCATTCTCGGTTAGAGCAGCCGCGCAGGCCCTCCGTAATTCATCACTTAATCTCGACGGACTCGGGCGAGATGATGTGAATCTTGCGGTCGATAACGATTTCCCTCACTACCGCGCGCCAGGCCAGAAGATGCGGCATCAGATTATGGCGCTCCAGCGCCTCGCGCGATTGCCACCGCTCCACGGCAACCAGGCGGTCCGGATCGGTCACGCTCACATGAAAATCATAGGCCAGACAGCCATCTTCCTTGACTGTTCCGGCGACCACCTTGCGCGCCTCTGCGGCGGCCGTCTCGGCCGTACCGGGTTTCAGCCGCAGTTCGGCGACGACATAAATCACGGGGAGCTTCCTCAGGTCTGTCGATCCGCGGCTTTAGAACAAAAAGTAGCGCTGCGCCATCGGCAAGGTTTCGGCAGGCGCGCAAGTGAGTAACTCGCCGTCGGCACGGACCTCGTAGGTTTCCGGGTCGACTTCGATGTGCGGCGTTGCATCGTTGAGCACCATGCTCTTTTTGTTGATCTTGCGCGTATTTTCGACGCCGACGAAAGTCTTCTCGCAGCCAAGTTTCTTGCGCAGGTCGCTTTTGGCTGCCGCCTTCGAGACAAAAACAAGAGACGACGCCGTAAGCGACTTGCCGAAAGCGCCGAACATCGGCCGGTAATGCACCGGTTGTGGAGTCGGGATGGACGCATTGGGGTCGCCCATCGCGGCCGCGACGATGGTGCCGCCCTTGATGACGATGTCCGGTTTGACTCCGAAGAAAGCCGGCGACCAAACCACGAGATCGGCGAGCTTACCCTTCTCGACGGAGCCGATGTGCTTCGACATGCCCTGCGCGATGGCCGGGTTGATGGTGTATTTGGCGACGTAGCGCTTGCAGCGCAGATTGTCGTTGTCGCCTTTCTCGCCCGGCAACGCGCCGCGCTGCTTTTTCATCTTGTCGGCCGTTTGCCAGGTGCGAATGATGACCTCGCCAATACGGCCCATGGCCTGCGAGTCCGACGACATCATCGACAGTGCGCCGAGGTCGTGCAGGATGTCTTCTGCGGCGATGGTCTCCTTGCGGATACGGCTTTCGGCGAAGGCCAGATCCTCCGGAATCGATGGGTCGAGATGGTGACACACCATCAGCATATCGAGATGCTCGTCGATGGTGTTGCGCGTGAACGGCCGCGTCGGATTGGTCGAGGACGGCAGCACGTTCTTGAGGCCCGCGACCTTGATGATGTCCGGCGCATGACCGCCGCCCGCCCCTTCGGTGTGGAAGGCGTGGATGGTGCGGCCCTTGAACGCCTTCACCGTATCTTCGACAAAACCGCTTTCGTTGAGTGTGTCGGAGTGGATCATCACCTGCACGTCGTATTTCTCGGCGACGGTGAGACAGTTGTCGATGGCAGCGGGCGTCGTGCCCCAATCCTCGTGTAGTTTCATGGCGCAGGCGCCGGCTTTGACCATTTCCTCAAGCGCCGCCGGGCGCGAGGCATTGCCCTTGCCGGCGATGCCGAGATTGACCGGAAACGCATCGAAGGATTGCAGCATGCGGCCGATGTGCCAGGGGCCAGGTGTGCAAGTGGTAGCATAGGTGCCGTGGGAGGGGCCGGTGCCACCCCCGAGCAGCGTGGTGACGCCGGAATTGAGCGCGTCGTCGATCTGCTGCGGACAAATAAAATGAATGTGCGAGTCGAAGCCGCCCGCGGTGATGATCTTGCCTTCACCGGCAATGATGTCGGTGCCCGGCCCGATCGGGATGGTGACGCCGGGCTGGATGTCGGGATTGCCGGCTTTGCCAATGGCGAAGATGCGGCCGTCCTTGATGGCGATGTCGGCCTTGACGATGCCCCAGTGATCGAGGATCAGCGCGTTTGTGATAACGGTATCGACCGCGCCCTGCTTATTGGTGAGCTGCGACTGGCCCATGCCGTCGCGGATAACCTTGCCGCCACCGAACTTCACCTCCTCGCCGTAGACGGTGAAGTCCTTCTCGACTTCGATGATGAGGTCGGTGTCGGCGAGGCGCACGCGGTCGCCCGTCGTCGGGCCGAACATGTCGGCATAGGCCGCGCGTTTCATTTTCGTCGGCATCAGGCCATCCTTACCGTTATCGTCAAGCACAACACGGCCGACGTCGGCATCACATGCTGCGACCGTCCCATTTCATGACTTCGAACGAGTCCGGATCGACGACGTCGAGACAGCGCACATTAATCATCACCATATCCTGGCCGTCCTTACCCTTCCCGCTCGCGTAAGACTGGATGCCGCAGGTGGCGCAGAACGGATGATTGATAACGTGCTTGTTGAACTGAAATATTGTCACGTCGTCTGCGCCCGAGATCAGCTTGAAATCAGCCGCCGGCGCTGCCGCAAGCAGCGAACCGAGCTTGCCGCAGCGCGAGCAATTGCATGAGATGACTTTGTTTATTTCCATCTGCACTTCGTAACGCACGTTGCCGCACTGGCAGCCGCCGGTGTAATTCTGCTTCACGATCATTCTCCCTCGCGCGATCCCTTGTTGCACCATTAGGTTCGGAAATTACGGCTAAAGTTTCCCCATCACACCACCGCGAAAACCGTAAACCGTCTTCTTGCCGGCAAGCGCGACCAGCGTCACCTCGCGAGTCTGACCGGGCTCGAAACGTACCGCGGTGCCGGCGGCGATATCGAGCCGCATACCGCGCGTCTTCTTGCGGTCGAACTTGAGTCCAGGATTGGTTTCGAAAAAATGATAATGCGAGCCGACCTGGATCGGCCGGTCGCCGCTATTGGCAACCGTGACGGTCACGGTCTTGCGCTTGGCATTGAGCTCTATCTCGCCATCCTGGATGAACATCTCGCCGGGGATCATTGGTTTGCTCTTTCCTTGTCATGGCCGGGCGGGCATGACAACGCATGGGGCACGTGAGGTCACCGGATCGGCTCATGCACTGTTACCAGCTTGGTGCCGTCGGGGAATGTGGCTTCGACCTGAATGTCGTGGATCATCTCGGCGATGCCGTCCATGCACTGCGCGCGCGTAACCACATGGGCGCCGTCGCGCATTAAATCGGCGACAGTCCGGCCGTCGCGCGCACCTTCGAGGATGAAATCGGAAATCAGCGCCACCGCCTCCGGATGGTTCAGCTTGACGCCGCGCTCCAGCCTGCGGCGCGCCACCATCGCAGCGACCGCGATCAGCATCTTGTCTTTTTCCCGGGGTGTCAGATTCATTTTTTCCTCAAGCGGATATTATTGAAGCCACAAACGCGGCACCGCGATGCCGAGCGCGGCGAGCACCGCAATGAGATCATGGCGCAGCGCCGCGCCATCCCTGGCGCAAAGCCGCGCCACCGCAATGCCGTTCCAGGCCGAGATGCCGACCTCACCGGTAAAAGTCTCGCCGAGCGCGCGCACGTGTTCAAGCGTGTCTTCAGCGCCGGGCGCGACCAGCACCGTGGCGATGGCGATGCCGCCGTTTGCGACCGCGCGGTCGTTGAGCTGCGACGCGATGGCGCCGTCGAGGCGCGCGGTATCGGCATAAACCAGCCGGCCTGCCCGCCGCACCCGCCAACGATCGGTGAACGCGCCCGAGGCAATCGCCTCGCCCATGGCGGCGCGGCCGAACACCACCGCCTCGGCCATGATGAGCGACGCGCCTTCGGCTAGATCGATGTCGATACGACGGGAAAGCCGCGCGCGATCGAACAGGATGGTCTCCTGCGGCAGCCAGGCCAGCCGAGCGCCCTGCCCGACCGACAGCGTTACGTCCATTTCGGCATCGGGGCCGGTGGAGCGGTAAATCTTTTCCGCCGCCGCGGTACCGGCAACAAGGCTCGCGCCCTCGCCCACCGTCATCGCGATTGAGAACCTGTCGCCGCCGGTCATGCCGCCGCCGGTGTTGACGATGACGGCTTCGAGGGCGTCCGGGGTGGTGTTGGGAAAGCGCACGCGCAGCGAGCCGTCTTCGTGAACGCGGGTGCGGCGGGTGATGCCGTCATGCGCAGAGACGCTCAGGCCGATGTGGCCGGTGGCACGGTTGGCGGCAAAGGTCTGTTCTGTCGGTGATCCGGAAAACGACACGCCTTGCCCTACTCTGTCATCACCGGGGCCATCCCCGGCAATGACACTACCTTAAATCGCCATCGCGCGCTTCAGAGCAATCTCGTCGAGGTTGGCCTTGTCGCTCTCATAGACGATGGCGCCGCGATCCATCACGACAAGATGGTCGCCAAGCTCCTGAGCAAAGTCGAGATACTGCTCGACCAAGATGATCGCCATTTCCTTTAAGGAGCGCAGGTAATCGATGGCGCGGCCGATGTCCTTGATAATCGACGGCTGGATGCCTTCGGTCGGCTCGTCGAGCAGCAGCAGGCGCGGCCGCATCGTTAGCGCGCGGCCGATGGCCAATTGCTGCTGCTGACCGCCGGACAGGTCGCCGCCGCGCCGGCCGAGCATACTTTGCAGCACCGGAAACAGCGAGAACACGTCGTCCGGCACTTTGCGCTGGTCGCGCCGCAGCGGCGCAAAGCCGGTCTCGAGGTTTTCCTGCACCGTGAGCAGCGGAAATATCTCGCGGCCCTGCGGCACGATGGCGATGCCACTCCGCGCCCGTTCCACCGTCGAGAACCGGGTGATGTCTTTACCCTCGAACATGATGGTGCCGTTCTTCACCGGACGCTGGCCGACCAACGCGCGCAGCAGGCTCGACTTGCCGACGCCGTTGCGGCCGAGCACGCAGGTCACTTTGCCGGGCTCGGCTTTAAGCGAAATGGCGCGCAAGGCCTGCGCCGCACCGTAATAAAGGTTGATGTTGGTGGCTTCGAGCATAGGTTACCTTCCCAAATACACTTCAACGACCCGCTCGTTGGCCGACACCTGATCGATGGTGCCTTCGGCCAGCACCGCGCCTTCGTGCAGGCACGTCACCTTGACGCCGAGTTCGCGCACGAAGGTCATGTCGTGTTCGACCACGACCACGGTCTTGGTCCTGTTGATCTCGCGCAGCAGCTCGGCGGTCTGCATGGTTTCGACGTCGGTCATGCCGGCGACGGGCTCGTCGACCAGCAGCAATTTCGGGTCTTGCGCCAGCAGCATGGCGATCTCCAGCCATTGTTTCTGGCCGTGCGACAGGCTGCCGGCGATCCGCGAGCGGAGATGTTTCAGTCGCACGATTTCGAGCACCTCGTCGATGCGCGCTTCCTGCTCATTCGACGAGGCCCAGAACAACGTGGCCTTGACGCTGCGGTCGTTTCTGAGCGCGAGAAGAAGATTGTCCTCGACGGTGTGCATCTCGAACACGGTCGGCTTCTGGAATTTGCGGCCGATGCCGAGCGTTGCGATTTCGGTCTCGTCCAGCCTGGAAAGGTCGTAACCGCCCTGCTGGAAATAGACGTCGCCCGAATCCGGCCGCGTCTTGCCGGTGATGACGTCCATCATTGTGGTCTTGCCGGCGCCGTTCGGCCCGATGATGGCGCGCATTTCGCCCGGCTCGACGATGAGGGACAGCTCGTTGAGCGCCTTGAAACCGTCGAACGACACGCTGATGCCATCGAGGTACAACAGCGACGAGGTGGTTTTCGGGTCGGCGGGAATTGCGATCATGGTTCCTACTCCGCCGCGCTCGGCGTCATTTGTGGCGATACCGTCACGCCGTCTTCGACCGCGCGTTTCTCGCGATGACCGGCACGCCAATTATTGTAGGTGCCGATGATGCCGCGCGGCAGCAGCAGCGTCGTGCCGATGAACAACCCGCCGAGCATGAACAGCCAATACGGCGCGAGGAATCCGGAGGTGAAGTAGGTCTTGGCGTAGTTGACGACAAAGGCGCCCAGCACCGCGCCGGTCAGCGTGCCGCGACCGCCGACCGCGACCCAGATCACGGCTTCGATCGAGTTCGCCGGCGCGAATTCGCCGGGATTGATGATGCCGACCTGCGGTACATAGAGCGCGCCGGCAACACCGGCCATGCAAGCGGAGACGGTAAACACGAACAGCTTATAGGCCTCGACACGATAGCCGAGAAAACGCGTGCGCGACTCCGCGTCGCGGATACCGATCAAAACCTTGCCGAATTTCGAGGTGACGATGGCGCGACAAATCAGAAAGCAGATCGCCAGCATGACGCAGGACATCACCAGCAGCGCATTGCGCGTGCCTTCGGCCTGCACGTTGAAACCGAGGATGTCCTTGAAATCGGTCAGGCCGTTATTGCCGCCGAAACCAAAATTATTGCGGAAGAAGCCGAGCAGTAACGCGTAAGTCATCGCCTGCGTGATGATCGACAGGTAGACACCGGTAACGCGTGAGCGGAAGGCAAACCAGCCGAACACGAAGGCCAACAGGCCTGGCACCAGCAGCACCATCAGCATCGCGTAGGCGAAATGATTGAAGCCGTACCAGAACCACGGTAGTTCCTGCCAATTGAGGAACACCATGAAATCCGGCAGGACCGGATTGGCATAGACGCCGCGGCTGCCGATCTGCCGCATTAGATACATGCCCATGGCGTAGCCGCCGAGCGCGAAGAACGCGCCATGGCCGAGCGACAGAATGCCGACATAGCCCCAGATCAGATCGATGGCGAGCGCCAGCAAGCCGTAGCAGACATATTTGCCGAACAGCGCGACGAAGTAGGTCGACACATGCAGCGGATTGCCGGCCGGCACGACGAGATTGAGCACCGGAATGGCGATGGCGAAAGCGGCGAGCAGAACGAGGAACAGCGTCGAGCCGCGGTCGAGCAGACGGATGAGCGGATGCGAGGTCGTCATGTGGGGCACCCTTACCTCTCCCCGTGTGCGGGGAGAGGGTGGCGAGCAGCAAAGCTGCGAGCCGGGTGAGGGGGCGTCGCCGCAGTGCTCGAGCTTCAATGCCCCCTCACCCGGCTTCCTCGCTTCGCTTGAAAGCCGACCTCTCCCCGCACGCGGGGAGAGGAAAAGAGGCACGTATTGCGCGACCTTCATCATGCTTCGATCGCCCTGCCCTTGAGCGCGAACATGCCCCGCGGGCGTTTCTGGATGAACAGGATGATGAAAACCAGAATAGCGATTTTGGCCAGCACCGCACCAGCGAAGGGTTCGAGGAATTTGTTGGCGATGCCGAGCGTCAGTGCGCCGACCAGCGTGCCCCACAGGTTGCCGACGCCGCCGAAGACCACGACCATGAACGAGTCGATGATGTAGCCCTGGCCTAAGTTCGGCGAGACGTTGTCGATCTGGGACAGCGCCACGCCGGCAAGGCCGGCGATGCCGGAGCCAAGTCCGAAAGTGAGCGCATCAATGCGCGACGTGCGGATGCCGACCGCGGCGGCCATATGCCGGTTCTGCGTCACCGCGCGCATTTCAAGCCCGAGGCGGGTGAAGCGAAGCATCGCAAGCAGCGCGGCGAAGACGATGGCCGTGAACAGAATGATCCACATCCGGTTATAGGTGATGAGAATGCCACCGAGATCGAACGCGCCCGACATCCATGGCGGATTGCCGACTTCCTTGTTGGTCGGGCCGAAGGCGACGCGCACCGCCTGCTGAAGCACCAGCGAAATGCCCCAGGTGGCGAGCAGCGTTTCCAGCGGCCGTCCATAGAGGAAGCGGATGACAGTGCGCTCGATGAAGATGCCTACGGCCGCGGCAAACAGAAAGGCGAGCGGCAGCGCGATGGCGAGCGAATAATCGAACAGCGCCGGGTGGCTGGTGCGGATGATGTCTTGCACCACGTAGGTAACGTAAGCCCCCAGCATCACCATTTCGCCGTGCGCCATGTTGATGACGCCCATGACGCCAAAGGTAATCGCAAGACCTATCGCGGCGAGCAGCAGCACCGAGCCGAGCGATAATCCGTACCAGAGGTTCTGTACCGTATTCCAGATGGCCAGCGTGCGTTCGATTTTTGCCTTGGCTGCGGCGGCGGCAGCGCGCACATCGGCCGGCGCATTCGCTGGAATGTTATCGAGCAGCGCCAGCGAATCCTGATCGCCACGGTCGCGGATAATCTCGATGGCGGCGATCTTGTCGGCGGCCGGCGTGTCTTCGCTGCCGAGCGTGATGGCGGCGCGGGCCTCATTCATCGCCTTCCTGACGCGCGCGTTGTTTTCGGCGGTGAGCGCCTTGTCGAGCGCGGGCAACAGACTGGCGTCGCGCGATTTGAAGACGGACTGCGCGGCATCCATCCGCCTGCCCGGCTCCGGGGCCATCAGCGTCAGCCCGCCGATAGCGGCGGCGAGCACATTGCGCAGGCGATTGTTGAGGCGAACGTTGTCGGTATCGTCGGGCACGCCGGCGGTGACGGGTTGGCCCGTCGCTGCGTCAAGAAGCGTATCGTCGGTCGTCTTGATGAAAACTTTCTTGGCGCTGGCGCTGAATTGCAGCCGACCTTCTTTCAGCGCATGCACCACCTGGATGGCCAACGGGTTGCCGCTCGCGACGACGGCATCAACGGCATCGGCGGTATCGCTGAAACTATCGGTCGTAAAACCCGCCAGCGCGTCCTCATAAGGGCCGGCATGGACTGCCATCGAACCGGTCATCAGCACGCCGGCGACAAGGAGGACGGCAGCGAAGCAGTCGAACAACCGGCGCATAATATTCATTCTCGGCAGGGCAAGGCGACTGTGAGGAAACTCGGGAGGCGGCTGTGATGTGCGCCGCCTCCCTCTTTAGCGTCGTCGGATACGAAGGATCAGGAGGCCTGTCCGCCGCACTTCTTGAGGACCTTGTTGTAGTTGCCGCACTTCAGCTTGACCCAATCGGACTCGAGGTCCTTGGAGCCCGGCAGGTAGTCCGACCAGGCGTCACCGGGGACCAGACCCTTGCTCTTCCACACCACGTCAAGCTGGCCATCGCCGCGGATTTCGCCGACGAAGACGGGCTTGGTGATGTGATGGTTCGGCAGCATGGTGGACGTGCCGCCGGTGAGGTTCGCTGCTGTGGTGCCCGGAAGCGCCTCGATGACCTTGTCGGCCTCGGTGGACTTCATCTTCTCGACCGCTTTCACCCACATGTTGAAACCGATGACGGTCGCTTCCATCGGGTCGTTGGTGGTGCGCTTCGGGTTCTTGGTATAGGCCTGCCATTCCTTGATGAACGCGGCATTGGCGGGCGTCTTGATCGACTCGAAGTAATTCCAGGCGGCGAGATGGCCGACCAGCGGCTTGGTGTCGAGACCGGCGAGTTCTTCTTCACCGACCGAGAACGCCACGACCGGAATGTCGGTAGCCTTGACGCCCTGGTTGCCGAGTTCCTTGTAGAACGGAACGTTGGCGTCGCCGTTGATGGTGGAGACGACGGCGGTCTTCTTGCCGGCCGAGCCGAACTTCTTGATGTCCGACACGATGGTCTGCCAATCGGAATGACCGAACGGCGTGTAGTTGATCATGATGTCGTCGTCCTTGACGCCCTTCGATTTCAGATAGGCTTCAAGAATCTTGTTGGTGGTGCGGGGATAGACGTAATCGGTGCCCGCGAGCACCCAGCGCTTTACCGAGCCGCCATCCTTGCTCATCAGGTAATCAACAGCCGGAATCGCCTGCTGGTTCGGCGCGGCGCCGGTGTAGAACACGTTGCGCTCGGACTCCTCGCCCTCGTACTGCACCGGATAGAACAGGATCGAGTCGAGCTCCTTGAACACCGGCAGCACCGATTTGCGTGACACCGACGTCCAGCAGCCGAACACCACGGACACCTTGTCCTTGGAGATCAGCTCGCGCGCCTTTTCGGCGAACAGCGGCCAGTTCGAAGCCGGATCGACGACGACGGCTTCGAGCTTCTTGCCGAGGATGCCGCCCTTCTTGTTCTGCTGATCGATCAGGAACAGGACGGTATCCTTCAGCGTCGTTTCGCTGATGGCCATCGTGCCCGAGAGCGAATGCAGAACACCCACCTTGATGGTATCTTCAGCTTGAGCGGACGAGATTGCTCCCGTGGCCGCGAAAGCAAAGCCGGCAGCGGCGGCAAGCCACTTCCGGGCGGTCGGCCGTACGGCCGTATGGATTGACGTGAACATGCGTTGAGACCCCTGCTTGTGACGCGCACGTTTGGCGCGTCGCGCAGTAGGGGTTTCGCAAGCTCTGTGCCAAGCCGCGATAAGGCCACCAAGCCACTGATTTACTGCAGCAATAAGGACGCTCGGTAGAGTTGCCTGTTTTTCAGTCAGGCACCGCTGGCGATTAAATAGGCACTATTCGGCTGTTTATTTGGCAGCGCAGCAATTAACGGTTGGCCTGGCTCCACGGCGCAATGCGGCGGCCGACCCATTTCAGCAGACTCGTCAGCGACACGCCGAGCACCATCAGCACGATCACCGGCACGAACACCTTGTCCATCGCGAAGATGTTGGCATACCGCGTGATCATGAAGCCGAGGCCGGAAATCGTGGTGTAGAACTCGGCGATGATCATGCCGATCAAACCGCGGCCGATGGCGAGCCTGATGCCGGCGACGATGTAGGGAACGGCGAAAGGAAACAGCACGTCCTGCCACATCCGCCATTCGCTCGAGCGGAACGAGCGCGCGACTTCGAGCATGTTCTTGTCGCATTCGCGCACACCCTGATACGTATTGATGAGCACAGGGAATACGGCGAACAGAAATACGACGATGATCTTGGCTTTCAGATAGATGCCGAACCACAGCACCAGAAGCGGCACTACCGCCACAAGCGGCGTCGCATACAGCGCGTTGATCGGCAGATCGAGCGCCCAGTCGAGCCGGCGGAAGCGCGCCATCGCGATACCAAGCGGGATGCCCACGACCAGAGCCACGCTCAAGCCATAGACCATGACTTCGAGACTTTGGGCGAGGTAGTAAGGCAGCTCGCCGGAAATCGTCAGATCGTAAAACGCGATCGCAATCTGCGACGGGTACGAAAAGAAGATTGGACTGATGAACGGTCCGATAATTTCCCAGACGATGAGGATGAGCGCCACAAATCCATAGCGGAAAACCGATTGCTGCTCGTACCAAGGCGTCGCCGCGGCCTTGGCCGGCGGATGTGCCGGAGCAAGCGCGCCAGTACGGGCCTCATTCGCGACGCTCATCAAGCGGCTCCTGATTCAAAGACCATTATCGTCCTCATCCTGAGAGACGCTCCGATGGAGCTTCTCAGGATGAGGCTGCGCGCGTCGTCAGAAAGCCGCGGTCGGGCAGACCGGGCCTTTCCATTCGCCGATCTTGGCGATGGCTTCCTTCGCCAGGCTGGTATCGACGACGTCCTCGTATTTCGGCGTCTTGCCCTCTTTGATGTTGCCGACTTTGGTCATCAGATTGGCGGTGAAATTGACGCGCTCGGGGCTTAGGCCGCTGTTGGCGTCCCAGATGCAGCTCTTGACCAGGAAGTCGAAGCTGTCCGACACAATTTTCTCTGGATAGCCGGTGTGCTTGACCAGGATCGGCATGACCTTGGCCTTGTCGGTATACATGATGCGCGTCGCCTCCATGTTGGCCTCGACGAAGGCAAGAAGAGCCGCCCGCTTATCGGCCAGCGTCTTGTCGGTCACCGCGGCCACCGTATAGAGCGTCTTGGGCTGCAACTCCCACATCCGCGCAATCGCATGCAAGCTCGGCACCTTCGACTTTGCCAGCATTTCCTGCTCGACATGCAGGATCGCGGTATCGACCTGATCGGCCACCAGTGCGGGTACGTCCTCGGTCGCAATCGAAACGAAGCTCACATCCTTGGGATCGACCTTGGCGGCGCGCAACACGGCGCGGCTATTGATGTCGGCGAATCCACCGGGCTGCTGGATTCCGATACGCTTGCCCTTGAGGTCGGCCTTGTCCTTGACGTTATCGCGCACAACCATCGACGCTTCGTACTTGGGCAAGGTCGCGATAATCGCCTTGACCTTGGCACCGTTGGAGATGCCGACGATGGTCACCGCGCCCGGCGACATGCCGATATCGATGTTGCCGGCGAGCATGGCGCGAAACACCTTGACGCCGTCTTCGAGCGCAACGGTTTCGACATCCACGCCGTATTTCTTATAGAGGCCGAGGTCCTTGGCCACGATCACCGGCATATGCACGATATTCGGCGGCGTGGTGGGTAAGCCCACGGTCAACTTCGGGGTCTGCGCGCCGGCCACGCCGGGAAACATCATCGCAACGGCGGCGACCGCCGCCAAAATCGAATAGAACATTCGCATGTGATCCTCCCGTTTTGTCCTTTCGTGCAACGCTTCCGCACAACGGACGAAATCGCGGGTATTCCCGCTGATGGCACAATCCTGCCTGATCGATGGCCGATAAACAATGAAAACGGCGAGGGTATTCCCGGCGCTCTCGGCGAAATCGCAATCGTTTTTGACCGGGCCGCCGGTTCGTGCCTAATTCGCGTCGAAAACTAAGACCGCGTGCAACCATGGCTAAGGCGACCTTCGAATTCGGCACTCACGGAACCCCGCCGCCGGCGAAGGACGGCCGCCTCGATGCGCCGGCATTTCATCGCAATCGCGAGCCGATCTGGGCGGCGATTTCGGGCTTTCTCGATGGGAAAACCGGTGACGTTCTGGAGATCGGCAGCGGCACAGGCCAGCATATTGCCGATTACGCGCGTCGCGCACCAAAGCTGACCTGGTGGCCGAGCGACATGGTGGACTCGCATCTCGCCAGCATATCGGCGTGGCGGGCGGCGGCGGCCCTGGGCAATTTGCGCTGTCCCCAGCGCATCGACCTGATGGAGGCCGACTGGCAATGGCATCGGGACGAAGGTCGGGAAGGTCACGACGCTGACCGCGACGCCAAGCTTACCGCGATCCTCTGCTTCAACGTCATCCACATTTCGCCGTGGCGGGTCACGGAGAACCTGATGCGCGGGGCCGGTCGCCAGCTCGCCGAAGGCGGCTATCTTTTGACCTATGGTCCCTATAAGCGGGACGGCGTCCATACCGCGCCGAGCAATGAGGCGTTCGACGCTTCGTTGAGAGGCCGCGATCCGGAATGGGGCGTGCGCGACGTTACCGACGTCGCCGCGCTGGCGCAGAAGAACGGATTGATCCGTACCGACACGATCGAGATGCCCGCCAATAATCTGGTGCTCGCCTTCCAGCGTCACTAGATCGACACGACAAGAATCATTGAGGCTCGAGATGACCGATAACTTTCCGCCCGAACCGATCATGGACATCGCTCATCTCGGACATCTGGAACTGCTGACGCCGACCTTCGACAAGAGCGCGCGGTTCTTCATCGACATCATGGGGATGACCCAGAGCGGCGAGAAAGGCGACAGCATTTATCTGCGCGCCTATGACGACTACGAGCGCTATTCGCTCAAGCTCACCGCGTCCAAGACCAACGGCATGAAACATGTCGCCTACCGCACGCGCTCCCCGCAGGCGCTGGAGCGGCGCGCCGCCGCGCTCAAAGGCTCAGGCTTCGACATCGGCTGGACCGATGGCGATCTCGGGCACGGCAAGACCTTCGTCTGCAAGGACCCGGACGGTCACGTCATCGAACTTTATTACGACACCGAATGGTATGAGGCACCGGCCGGCCAGAAGCCGTCGCTGAAGAACCAGGCGCAGAAATTTCAGGGCCGCGGCTGTAACGTGCGCCGGCTCGACCACTGGAACGGCCTGGCAGCCGATATTTCCGCCTGCCGCGAATTCTTCGAGAAATATCTCGGCTTCCGCCTGACCGAACGCATCGTTCTCAACGACGGCAGCGAAGCCGGCATCTGGCTGACCGCGACCAACAAATCCTACGACTTCGCCTATACCCGCGACCACACCGGCATTCCGGGGCGCTTCCATCACATCACCTACGCGCTCAATTCGCGCGAGGAGATTTTGCTGGCGGCCGATATCTTTCTTGAGAACGGCGTGTTCATCGAGACCGGACCGCACAAGCACGCAGTGCAGCAGACATTCTTTCTCTATGTCTATGAGCCGGGCGGCAACCGCGTCGAGGTCGCCAATGCCGGGGCCAAGCTCATTCTCGCGCCGGACTGGAAGCCGATCACCTGGACCGAGGAGGAGCGCAAGAAAGGCCAGGCTTGGGGCCTCAAGACCATCGAGTCGTTCCATACCCACGGCACGCCGGAAGCCGAAAGCGCGCACGATTAAGCAGAGCGCGATCAAGAAATAGCGAGGCGTTCGTATTGCCCGACGCATTCATCCCGACCGTCGCCCTGCCCTCCGGCGCAAAGATGCCGGCCTATGGACTCGGGACCTGGCGCATGGGCGAAACCGCCCGCACACGCACCAACGAAGTCGCGGCGGTGCGCCACGGCATCGCGCGCGGCATCACGCTGATCGACACCGCCGAGATGTATGGCGACGGCGAGGCTGAATCGATCGTCGCCGACGCGGTCGGCTCGCAGCGCGATGGGCTGTTCATTGTCAGCAAAGTGCTGCCGCATAATTCGTCGCGGCGCGGCACGATCTCCGCCTGCGAACGCAGCTTGAAGCGGCTAAAGACCGAACGCATCGACTTGTACCTGCTGCATTGGCGCGGCGCGGCGCCGCTGTCGGAGACGGTGGCGGCATTTGCCGAGTTGAAAGCAGCGGGGAAAATTCTCGACTGGGGCGTCAGCAATTTCGATCTCGACGATATGCAGGCGTTGGCCGAGACCGACGGCGGCGACGGCTGCGCCACCAACCAGGTGCTGTATAATCTGACGCGGCGCGGCATCGAATACGATCTGATGCCGTTTTGCCGCAAGCGCCGTATTCCGATCATGGCCTATTCGCCGATCGAACAGGGCCGCATGCTTAACCGTCCGGCGTTGCGCGAGGTGGCCAAACGACACGATGCGACTCCGGCGCAGGTCGCGCTCGCATGGCTGATGCGTCAGGACGGCGTCGTGACCATTCCGAAGGCGACGAACCTTGCCCATGTCGATGAGAACCTCGGCGCGCTGAAATTGAAATTGACGCCGGACGACCTCAAGACGCTCGATGCCAAATTCCCGGCGCCGACAAAGGCAAAACCGCTGGATATGTTGTAACGTAGGCCGTCGCGGCCTAGCCGTCGTGACGGAGAAAAAGGAAACGCCATGACCGGTCACAACACCCCGCGCATTTCTTTCATCGGTTTCGGCGAGGCCGGACAGGCGATTGCCGCAGGCCTGCGGGAAAGCGGCATCGAGCAGATCACCGCCTGGGATATTTTATTCCCCGAGGCGGCCGGCGCGAAGCTCAAGGCCGCCGGCGAAAAGGTCGGCGTGCGGCTGGCGGCCTCCGCCGCCGATGCGGTCGCGAACGCCGACTTGATCATTTCCGCCGTAACGGCGGCATCGAGCCTCGAAGCCGCGCGTTCGGTCGAGCCGCACCTTGCTGGCAATCCTTACTACCTCGACATCAATTCGGTGTCGCCCGGCCGCAAGCAGGCGACCGCCGAACTGCTCGACGGCAAGGCGCGCTATGTCGATATTGCGGTGATCGCACCGATCCATCCCAAGCGCCACCAGACGCCGCTGTTGATCGCCGGCCCGCATGCCCAGGCGATTGCGCCGCTGCTCGAAGAGCTGGAGATGAAACTCAAGATCGTCAGCTCCGAGATCGGCAAGGCGGCGGCGGTCAAAATGATCCGTAGCGTCATGATCAAGGGCATGGAAGCGCTGACGCTCGAATGCTATCTCGCCGCAACCCGCGCCGGACTTCTCGACGAGGTGATCGTGTCGATGAAGAACAATTATCCGACGCTCGATTTCGCCGCGATGGGCGACTACAACATCGAGCGCATGGCGAGCCACGGCGAACGCCGCGCCGCCGAGATGGAAGAATCCGCCGTCACGTTGCGCGAGTTGGGGCTCGATCCGCTGATGGTCGAAGGGATGATCCCGCGTCACCGCGAGATGGGCGCCATCGGCAAGGAGGAGAGCGTGCGCGCCACGCTCAATGACGGCCGCGTGGCGATGCTGAACGCCATCAGCAAGATGAAGGGCGGTATTTGAACTGCCTCTCTATTAGACCGGAATCTAATAGAAAACGGGCCACCACGTTGCGGTAGCGGCCCGTTTTTTCTTAGGGATTTGCGCCCCGGCTATTTCTTGCGCGGCGGCGTCACGATGAGTTCGCTGAGTTGCTCCTTGGTCAGCGGCTTCTCCAGGAACTTGAGCTTGACCGCATCGCGCACCGCGCCGTCGAGGTCTTTGAAGTCGTCTGACTGCAACGCTTCCTTCGGGTGGAATTTCGCCATCGAGTCCTTCAAGAGATCGATCGGAAGCTTTACCTTCTTGGAATACATATCGACCGCCTTCGGATCGGAATACATCCAGTCCACGGTCTCGCGATAAGCCTCCATGAAGCGCACGATGGCGTCGTGCTTGGTCTTCCAGGAATTGGCGTTGACCAGCAGCACACGCACGGTCTGTCCCTTGAGCGATGGCACGTCGCTGCCGTGCGCGACGATGCGGATCTTGCCTTCCTTGATTTCCTTCAACCCGAACGGCGGCGCCGCCCAGCCGATGTCGATCTGGCCGGACATCACTGCCGTCAGGGTGGCGGCGGGGCCGCCAGTCGCGGTCGGCTTGGCCTTGGCGCCGAGTTCGCTGGTGAAGGCGACGACAATGTTGTTCGACGACGAACCGTTGGTCGAATAAGCGATGGTGTTGTCGGCGGTCGCGTCCTTCAGGCTTTTGATTTTGGAGTCGGCCTTCACGTACCAGTACAGGTCGCCCGTGCCGGTGAAGGCGGGCGCCAGGATGCGCACCGGCGCGCCTTTGGCGAAGGCGCGCATGACGCCGGCAGCGCCGACGCCGGCGCCGATATCGGCGGAGCCGGAGATCACCGCCTGAATAGTCTCGCCGGCGCCCTGGGTGCCGACGTTCTCCAATACGAGTCCGTGCTTCTTGAAGATGCCGGCATCCTGGCCGAGCGTCGGCGGCTGGTTTTCCCAATTGTTGATCTGGCCGATCGCCAGTTTCAACGTGTCCTCGGCCGAGGCCGCGCTCATGCCGAGTGCGAGCGGCGCCAGCAAAGCGAGTGCGCCCGCGATGCGAGTCAAAGATTTCATAGTGTCTCCTCCGATTGTCGTTATTGTTTTCGCTACGAATGTCAGCGCCGCCGCGCCGTAGTCTTCTTTTTCGGCCGGGACACGGCCGTTTTGGATTTGCTCTTGGCTTTGGTTTGGGCTTTCGCTTTCGCCGGAGCATCCGGCATGCCGCCGGCCTTGGCCACACGCATCGACCAGTATTCCCACGCGCGGGTCAGGCCTGTCGTCTGCACGCTGATGCTGCCGCACTTCTCGGTTTCGCCGGGCGAAAGCGCGTCGATCTTGTCGCCGATGGTCATGGCGCGAACCTGATACTCGGCATTGCGCGCCGAATAGACACAGCGGAACACGCAATCCCTGACAGAGGTGCCGGCGACAGTAACGCCGTGGCGGTTCATCAGCACCATCCAGTGCGCGCCGAGTGCGCGGGCAAGCGACGCCCCCTCCTCCGGCTTGACGACCAGCATATTGGTGTCGCCGAACTCGTCATGCTGGTCCCAGAACGGCGGCTTGATGCCGCCGACCGCGCCGAGGTGAAAGACTGGCACGTAATCGGCGCCGACGGCCAGAAGCGGCATGAACGCCGGCGAATGATGGTGGCATACCGAATTCACGTCCGGCCGCGCCTTGTAGATTTCGCCGTGGATCACCCGCTCGGAGTACTGCGTGGCCGATGGCTCGCGAACCGGCCGCGAGTC
Organism: Hyphomicrobiales bacterium; assembly: GCA_041691675.1. Classification (GTDB taxonomy): domain Bacteria; phylum Pseudomonadota; class Alphaproteobacteria; order Rhizobiales; family Xanthobacteraceae; genus Pseudolabrys. The sequence goes on from JBEPUC010000014.1 coordinate 76,232, forward strand.
CAGGTCATATTCAATGAAGTCGTCGGGCTCGACCAGTTCGGGCGCCCGCGAACGCGACAACAGATAGTGGTTCGGATTGTCGGGATGACGCATGCTGACGTGGCCGAATGCGTCGATGATGCCTTCATTGGCCACGATGCGGTTGGCGAGCGACAGCTCGCGGCGGATCTCGACAAGATTACTGGCCACGGATGTTTCCTTCCCACTTGCAGCGCCGCGCTGACGCCGGCTGCGCGTCATTTTTGCTTTGATCGTTTACCGCCTCAAGACGTTGCTTGTGAAACTATATCAGCGTGATGATGCGATGCTTTCGTCATGTCGGTTTTTGGCGGCATGAAGTGTGGCGCCGACGCGGCCGGACGATGGTCAAGCGACGGCGATCGGATGCCGGAGCCATAGCGAAAAAGCCTCAGATCGCGGCTTTTTGCCCTGCGACGCTGCCCTAAGCCAGCCCGACCGAATTCTAATTCGGACTATATATAGACGAAATCTCCCACAACTATTAGCGTGCGATACTAAGTATAGGAGCCTGCCACAAACCCAAAAAGGCTTTACAAACAAGGTTAATAAAGGAAAAATGAAGGCAGCGGCATCACTTATATGGTTAACGGGGCGTTAAGATGACGACACTTTATAAGATACTTTGCGGTGCCCTGCTCGCTATCGGGCTCGCAAACATCGTTCCGACCCCGGCTTCCGCCGGGACCTACTACGACACGGTCTGTAACTGCCGCCGACCCGATTCCGAATACAACACCCGGCGCGTCGAGCGCGCGCCGGCGCGGGTGAACACCCACGTGCGCTACGTGGATCACACCCGCGAGGTCAGGCGGACCAACCTGATCCAGGAAAACCGCCTGATCGTGCATGTGAAGCCGGTGATCAATCGCGAAGTGGTGGTGCATCGTCAGAATACGGTGGTGCGCAACATCACTCTGCATAAGGTCAACACCACCAACAAGCTGCGCGTCGAGAATCGCAATGAAACCGTGAACCGTTATGTTCAGGGTGGCGTGCGGTACGTCAACGAGCGGCGCGAAGTTCGCGGCGTCAATTGTAACTGCGGCTACGATGGTGGCTCCCGCTACAGCCGTGGCGACCGTTACGAGGGTGGCGACCAGGTCTCTTATCGCGACTAAGTCTCACTGACCGGACTGACAAGCGAAACCGCCTCGCCGATTAATCGGCGAGGCGGTTTTGTTTTGCGCGGTTGCGGCGGCCGATCGCTCCACTGCGCTTTGATGAGTGTGACTTACTCGATCATCTAGACGGGCATCGTGTCGAGAAAATCGCGCTTTAATCGATTACTACGCCTGCCATGAACTCTTACCAAGAAACCGATCGTGTGCTTTAGTGTCTGTCCGGAGAGATCATACGGGATTGCATAGCTTTCTCAGCATGAGCCTG